>DAVZJV010000016.1:0-54382 GCA_052272595.1 Alloprevotella sp. | reverse complement strand
CACACTTACTGATAACCGGGTACGTAGCGAAGCGGAGTGCCCGGTTCCCATGGCAAAATCAGAGCAGCCCGACGGGATGCGCACTTACAGCAACTGCTTAGGCTTCCTAATAAGTGCGCATCCCTTCGGGCTGCCATTTAGGGAGACCTCGAAACCGGGCACTTCGTACCCGGTTATCAGTAAGTGATGTCCCTCTCCCCTCCCGATTGGTGTGATGCGAAAAGTCCGTAAGTCGGGAAAACTACATGCCGTCCCGTCTGGCGGAGAAGCCATGTCGTAAGCGTGCGCTACAGGTAATTTCCGATTTTTGCCTACACCCTGCCACTAGTCTGTTTGGAGTGATTGTAAATCAATGATTAAATGGTGTAGGCAAACCTGAGTTTGCCTACACTTAGCTGCCACCAGGCTGCCACCGACCGGCGGCAGATCCGCCTCTCTGCGGTGCAAATCTGGTGGCAGCGAGGTGTAGGCAAGGTGTAGGCAAACAAACCTTTGCCTACACCTCTATCAGGTTGGATTACAGGGCCTTCAGAAGGTGTAGTGGCAGGGTGTAGGCAAAAATCGGAATTTACCCGTAGCGCACGCGTAAATCGCCGAATCCGGTACGATCGGCAAGTGTCGAGGTCAGAAGAACGTCCGCCCCCAGGCACTGCGCACGATGTGGTGCGGACAGCGCCCGGGGGCGGGAAGTCGGGACCGGCCCAGCGGCCGGGGATGGAGTGTCGGAAGCGGGAGATTACTTCACCTCGTTGAGCAGCGCTTCTCCGTTGGAGAAGGCGCGTACGTTGTCGAGGGTGGTGGTGGCGATGTTGTGGAGTGCTTCGCGGGTGAAGAAGGCCTGGTGGGAGGTGACGATGACGTTGGGCATCATCAGGAGGCGTGCCAGCGTGTCGTCGTCGATGAGCTTGTTGCTGCGGTCTTCGTAGAAGTAGTCGGCCTCTTCCTCATAGACGTCGAGGGCGGCGCTGCCCACGTGCTTGTTTTTGAGGCCTTCGATGAGGTCGGCGGTGTGGATGAGTTTGCCTCGGCCCGTGTTGATGATCATGACGCCGGGCTTCATCTTGGCGATGCTCTCACTGTTGATGATGTGCTTGGTCGCATCGGTCAGGGGGCAGTGGAGGGAGATGATGTCGCTCTCGGCATAGAGCTCGTCGAGGCCAACGTAGGTGACGTCGTGTTTCTCGGCGAAGTCGTGGTCGGGATAGAGGTCATAGGCCAGCACGTTGACTCCGAAGCCTCTGAGAATCTTGATCAGCTCCTTGGCGATGCGGCCGGTGCCGATGATGCCCGCCGTCTTCTCATACATGTCGAAGCCGAGGAGGCCGTTGAGGGAGAAGTTACCCTCGCGGGTGCGGCTCACGGCGCGGTAGGTCTTGCGGTTGAGGCAGAGCATGAGAGTTGCGGCGTATTCGGCCACGCCGTGGGGAGAGTAGGCCGGCACGTGGACCACGCGGATGCCGCAACGCTGGGTGGCGGTGAGGTCGACGTTGTTGAAGCCGGCGCAGCGCAGGGCGATGAGCTTGACGCCCATTTCCTGAAGGCGCTCTACGACGCGGGCGTCGCACTCGGCATTGACGAAGATGCAGACGGCATCGGCACCCTTGGCTAGGGGAACGGTCTTGATGCTGAGACGTTCGCTGTAATATTCTATCTCAAAGCCGAAGTCACGGTTGACGGCATCAAAGGATGCCTCGTCATAGGGCTTCGCGTCAAAGAAGGCTATTCTTACTTTCGACATAGGGGTTGGGAGTTATCGTTTCGTCATGTGTGTGTTGGGACTGCAAAGGTAGGGATAACTGTAGGTACATAGCCGCCCCGCGCATCACTATGCGGAAACGTTGGCGGCTAAGTCCCGCAAATGTAATATGCACCTAATTGAGTCTGGCTTAAACGTTCCGGGGCCGCTGGCGTGAATACTGCCGTGCACTTCAAGGCACATCGGGCAATCGGGCGCGAGAGCGTGCATCTCAAAGGGTTTCTTGCGGCCTTTTCGGGATGGAAAATCCTATTTTGGGGTGGGGAGTCTGTGGCGATGTGCCTATTGTAATGAGAATCAATTGAAAAATGTCGATTTGTTAACCCCCGAAACAACCTCAATCGGTGTTTTTGGGGTATTTCGGTCGGTACTTTTGCGGTAAACGCGCTGACGTGGGGAGGCGGACGGGGAGAAAGGCGCTTGCCGGTGGCGGGTGACGGCGCTTGGGCGGGAATGCCGAAGGGCGGAAGGACTGCCGTGGGGGCGTTTGATCGTAATATGTACAGGCAACTTTGCCCTATTGCCTCCCCTTTGCACTACCTTTGCAGGCAAGTAAACAAATAGACAACCGATGGACTACAAATTCAGAGAGATAGAGGCCCGCTGGCAACGCACGTGGGCGGAAGAGAAGACGTATCACGTGACGACGGGCGGCGAGAAGCCCAAGTATTACGTGCTCAACATGTTTCCCTACCCCTCAGGGGCCGGCCTCCACGTGGGGCATCCGCTGGGCTACATCGCCTCTGACATCTATGCCCGCTACAAGCGCGCCAAGGGCTTTAACGTGCTCAACCCCATGGGCTATGACGCCTACGGACTGCCCGCCGAGCAGTATGCCATCCAGACCGGCCAGCATCCGGCCGTGACGACGGCGCAAAACATCAAGCGTTACCGCGAGCAGCTCGACAAGATCGGCTTCTCCTTTGACTGGGACCGCGAGGTGCAGACCTGCGACCCCCATTATTATCACTGGACGCAGTGGGCCTTTGAGCAGATGTTTGGCTCCTTCTATTGCAACACCTGCCACAAGGCCCAGCCCATCAGCAAGCTCGTCGCCCACTTTGAGGCACAGGGCACGGAGGGGCTCGACGTGGCCCAGAGCGAGCCGCTGAGCTTCACCGCCGCCGAATGGCAGGCGATGGACGACAAGCGCCGCCAGGAGGTGCTGATGAACTACCGCCTGGCTTACCTCGGCGAGACGATGGTCAACTGGTGTCCCAAGCTCGGTACCGTGCTGGCCAACGACGAGGTGGTAGACGGCGTGTCGGAGCGTGGCGGCTATCCCGTGGTGCAGAAGAAGATGAAGCAGTGGTGTCTCCGCGTGAGCGCCTATGCCCAGCGGCTGCTCGACGGGCTGGAGACCATCGACTGGAGCGACTCCATCAAGGAGACCCAGCGCAACTGGATCGGCCGCTCGGAAGGCACGGAGATGGAGTTCGCCGTCAAAGACAGCGACGTGAAGTTTACCATCTTCACCACCCGCGCCGATACGATCTTCGGCGTGACCTTCATGGTGCTGGCTCCTGAGAGCGACCTCGTGGCCCAGCTCACCACGCCCGCCCAGCAGGCTGCGGTCAACGCCTATCTCGAGGCTACGAAGAAGCGTACGGAGCTCGAGCGCATTGCCGACCGCCGGGTGAGCGGCGTATTCACCGGTTCGTATGCCGTCAACCCCTTCACGGGTGAGTCGATCCCCGTGTGGGTGAGTGACTATGTGCTGGCCGGCTACGGCACGGGCGCCATCATGGCCGTGCCCGCCCACGACTCACGCGACTATGCCTTTGCCCGCCACTTCGACCTGCCCATCATTCCCCTCATCGAGGGGGCTGACGTGAGCGAAGAGAGCTTTGATGCCAAGGAAGGCACGGTGATGAACTCCCCCGCCGCCGGCCACACCACGCTTGACGGCTTCATGCTCAACGGCCTGACGGTGAAGGAGGCCATTGCCGCCACGAAGAAATTCGTCACCGAGCACCACCTGGGCCGCGTGAAGGTCAACTACCGCCTGCGCGATGCCATCTTCTCTCGTCAGCGCTACTGGGGTGAACCCTTCCCCGTATATTATAAGGATGGAATGCCGCAGATGATCCCCGCCGACTGCCTGCCCCTGGAGCTGCCCGAGGTGACCGACTTCAAGCCTACCGCAACCGGTGAGCCGCCACTCGGCAACGCCACCCGCTGGGCTTGGGACGAGACGGCACGCTGCGTGACCGACAACAGCCGCATCGATCACAAGACGGTCTTCCCCCTCGAGCTCTCCACCATGCCGGGCTTTGCCGGATCGTCAGCCTACTACCTGCGCTACATGGACCCCCACAACGATAAGGCCCTCGTATCGCCCGAAGCCGACCAGTATTGGCAAAACGTTGACCTCTACATCGGCGGCGCGGAGCATGCCACGGGACACCTTATCTATAGCCGCTATTGGAACAAGTTCCTCTACGATCTCGGCGTGTCGTGCCGCGAAGAGCCCTTCCGGAAACTCGTCAATCAGGGCATGATCCAGGGACGCTCCAACTTCGTCTACCGCATCAAAGACACCAACACCTTCGTCAGCCTCGGCCTGAAGGACCAGTATGACGTGACGCCCATCCATGTCGATGTCAATATCGTCGGCTCGGGCGATGTGCTCGATGTCGAAGCCTTCAAGCAGTGGCGTCCCGAGTATCACGACGCGGAGTTTGTCCTCGAGGACGGCAAGTATGTCTGCGGCTGGGCCGTGGAGAAGATGTCGAAGTCGATGTATAACGTCGTCAACCCCGACCTCATCGTCGAGCGTTACGGTGCTGACACGTTGCGCCTCTACGAAATGTTCCTCGGCCCGATCAACCAGAGCAAGCCCTGGGACAGCAACGGCATCGACGGCTGCTTCCGCTTCCTCAAGAAGACGTGGGGCCTCTACTTCCCCAAGGGCGGTGACCTCTGCGTGAGCGATGAGGCCCCCTCGCGCGAGAGCCTCAAGACGCTCCACAAGCTGATCAGGAAGGTGACCGACGACATCGAGACCTTCTCTTACAACACGGCGATCCCCGCCTTCATGGTCTCCGTCGGCGAACTGACAAAGCAGGGCTGCCAGGCACGCGAGGTGCTCGAGAAGCTGTGCATCCTGCTTGCCCCCTTCACCCCCCACCTGAGCGAGGAGCTCTGGCACCAGCTCGGCCACGAAGGCACCGTCTGCGATGCCCCCTGGCCTGCCTGCGACGAGCGCTATCTCAAGGAAGACAGCGTGACGCTCGCCGTGTCGTTTAACGGCAAGACGCGCTTCACCCTCGACTTCCCCGCCGACGCCACCAAGGAGGCCATCCAGGAGGCTGCCCTCGCTTCGCCTCAGGCTGCGAAGTATCTCGAGGGCAAGACCATCGTCAAGGTCATCGTCGTGCCCGGCCGCATCGTCAATATTGTAATAAAGTAACGCCGCAATCGTTATAACCTTATAGCGTGGGACGCTTCGCTTCACCGCGAGCGTGCCCACGTACGCTCAGAACAAAACTCACAGACTCACACGATCTGCCTTATGGCCAAGCCTATTGCTGCAAACTTCAAGCTGACGAAGATGCAAGACCTGCGTGACTACATCGTCATCACGATCGGTCTGATATTCTACGCCGTAGGTTTTACCTGTTTCCAGCTTCCCTATGAGATCACCACCGGCGGTCTGGCCGGTGCGGGCGCCGTAATCTACTACGCCGTCGGCTTCCCGGTGCAATACACCTTCTTCCTCTCCAACATCATCCTCCTCTCCATTGCCGTCAAGGTGTTGGGCTGGCGCTTTTGCGTCAAGACAATCTATGCCGTCTTTATGCTGACTTTCCTCCTCGCCACCGTTCAGGAGGTGATGCGCGAGCTGGGTGCACTCCACCCCGAGTGGTTTGCGGTGATCAACGAACGCAGCCACTTGCCCCAGGTGGTGAACAACAATATTTTCCTCTCCTGCATCATCGGTGCGGCAATGGAGGGTATCGGTATCGGCCTCGTCTTCCTCAACAACGGATCGACGGGCGGCACCGACATCATTGCCGCCATTATCAACAAATACCGCGACGTGACGCTGGGGCAGATGATGATGCTCTGCGACGTGGTGATCATCACGTCGTCGATCTTCCTGCCCACCGGTTCGATCGACAAACTGCTCTATGGCTACTGCACGCTGATCATTACCAACCTCATGCTCGACTATGTGGTAGACCGTGGCCGCCAGTCGGTGCAGTTCCTCATTTTCTCGCGCAAGTATGAAGAGATCGCCGAGGCCATTAGCGCCACCCACCGCGGCGTGACGGTGCTCAACGGCCAGGGCTGGTATACGAAGCAAGACCGCAAGGTGCTCGTCGTGTTGGCCAAGAAGCGTGAGAGCACCAACATTTTCCGCATGATCCAGCTCATCGACCCGGGTGCCTTCGTCTCGCAGGCCAAGGTCATCGGTGTCTTCGGCGAGGGCTTTGACCGCATCAAGGTCAAGGGCGACCTCGAGAAGGCACGCCGTGACCAGAAGCGTTTTGCTGCCGAGAATGCCCGCGCCGGAAAGCGCTGAACTGTCGTTTCCTGCAGCGAATAACAACCGTGGAGCCGGTGCCCATGCCGCAAGAGACGGTCGATGCTGCCTCGCTGTGCCATGTGCACCGTCACCGCTCATCTTTAATACAACACACAGCCTCCCAACCGACGCATGACACAACTCGTCTTCGCTACCAATAACGCTCACAAACTCGAGGAGATACGCCAGATCCTCTCCCCCCGCTTCGAGATCGTCAGCCTGAGTGAGATCGGCTGTCACGACGACATACCCGAGACAGCCGACACGCTTGAGGGCAATGCCCTCATCAAGGCTCGCTATGTCAAAGCGCACTACGGGCTCGACTGCTTCGCCGACGATACGGGGCTCGAGGTGACGGCCCTCGGCGGTGCTCCGGGCGTTCACACCGCCCGTTATGCCTACCCCGACCGCCACGACCCCGAAGCCAATACGGCCAAGTTACTCGACGCCCTGCGCAAAGCGGACGACCGTTCGGCGGCCTTTCGCACCGTTATCGCGCTCATCCGTGACGGGAAGGAGCATCTCTTCGAAGGGCGCGTAGACGGACTGATCGCTCCCGAGAAGCGCGGCACGGGGGGATTTGGTTACGATCCGGTCTTCATTCCGCTCGATGAGACCAACCCCGACCGACTCACCTTCGCCCAGATGGGCGTGACGGCGAAAAATGCCATTTCCCATCGGGCGCGCGCCGTAGCAAAGTTGGCGGCCTTCTTGGGGGGGGAGTAATGGCGTAGGCCATCTCTAATCATATGTTATGCTATCACCCTACCTCCGCTACGATGACAGCCAGCGCAACGGCATCGGCCTTCTGCGCTATGTCTTGGCCCTGTTGATCGTTGGGCATCACGTCGGTGTGTTGCGCGGTGACGGCCAGACATGGTTCTCCGATGTGCCGGCTGTCGGCCTCTTTTTCGCGCTGAGCGGCTTCTTCGCTTGGAACGGGCAGCTTTCGCGCGGTGCGGTGGCCTATATGCTCCACCGCCTCCGGCGCCTGCTGCCGGCTTATTGGTTGACGGTCATTCTCTCCGCCTTCTGCCTGATGCCCCTCTCCGCTTATGGGCCGCTCCAGTACCTTTCGGCTCCGGGCCTGTGGCAATATCTGGCGGCCAATCTCGCCTTCCTCAACTTCTTGGCTCCCGACCTGCCGGGCGTCTTTGCGCATCAAGCGATCAGCGTCGTCAACGGTTCGCTCTGGTTTGTCAAGATCGACCTCCTCTTTGCCCTGACCGTCCCCCTGATGGTAGCCGTGGCGCGGTGGACCGCATCGCTGTCGCGGGTGGTCGCTACGGGGCGCAGCTTGCTACGGATCATCCTTGTGCTCTATCTTCTGGCGAGCGTCGCGCTGCTTTCATTCGCCGGCGGCAGCGACCTCTCCGATCCGACCCTAGCCGGCAAGGCAACGGTCTATCTCCATTACTATCTCTACTTCTTGGCCGGTTGTGCCGTGCAGTGGAGCTATGACACCCTTGCCGGGCATCGGCTTTTGTCCGTAGCGGCCGGCGTGGGGCTTTGGTGTTATGCTCTGAAAAGTTTTAGCGGCGAGTCGCTCTCGCTGGTATTCCTGCCGATGAGTGTCTCGTTGGCCGTCATCGCCTTGTTCACTGCTCCGCCGATGGCGCGATTGGGGCGGCTCAACCGTGGCAATTTCTCTTATGAGATCTATTTGCTCCATTTCCCCCTTATCCAGGCCCTGATCAGCCTCTCGCGGCCAGATCCCCTGCCTTTTGCCGGCCTCTTCGCTTTGTCTGTGCTCGCGACTACAGGCTTTGCCTGGGGGCTCAACCGGGTCGCTGGCTCCCTGATGCGGCAGACCCTTCGGCCGGGGCGATAAGCCGTTTGTTTCATGTTTACACGTTCAAGAATGAAAAAACTCTCTCTCATAACCTCTCTTCCCCTGTCGCTGCTGAGGCGGGGGGGCATGCTCACCGCTTGCCTGCTTGCTGCTTCTCTGTTTTTAGGTATCTCTACGGCACGGGCTGCAGATGATGACAACCGGCTGTGGACCCTCCAGCTGGCCTATCACGATGCAACGCAGACGGTGGCGGCTGGCTCGAAGGTCTATGCCGTGATGAACGGCAACTTGATCTCTTACGACACGGCGGATCAGAGCGTGCAGACCTATGACAAGCTCTCGGGACTCTCGTCGAAGGGTATCTCGCAGATAGCCTGGTGTCAAAGTCTCAAGGAGCTTGTGATCCTCTATACGGACAATGACCTTGACCTGCTAGCGGAAGACGGTACGGTGACCAATCTGCCGCAGATCAAAAACTACTCCGAAGATGTCATCACCCCCGTGGCTCTCTCTGTTAGCGGCACGTGGGCAACGATCTCGACCACGCAGGGCGTGGTCTTGGTGGATCTTAGCCGTGAGGAGATCAGGGGCTTTTATCAACTGGGCAAGCGCGTAAACTATGCAGCAGTCACCGACGACAACATTATCTATGCTGCGGTGAGTACGGGACTGCTTAAGGGGCGCATCATTGACAATCTTTATGACCCCACACAATGGCATCAGGCCGTAGCCTTCCCCCCCGGATATTTCCTCCTTGCAATGGGCAAGGGCCTCTTCATCCTACCCGAATTCGTCTCAAGCGTGCCCTCGAAATATGCCGGTCTCACTTATGTCTCCCCGTCGACCGACATCAATTCACTCAATGTGCTGACGCGGGTGAGTGATCAGTGGATGGGCTATGGCACCTTAACTGCCGACGGCAGTGCCCTCTTCAGCTCCTACAAGAAGGCATTTACGGTCAAACCCGAAGATCCGCTCACTGTGGCAGAAGTGCGCTCGCTCGCCGTTTCGCTTCCCCGCCCCTGCCTTACCACAGACGGCACTTACTGGGGTGTGACCTCTGCCGCCGATACGCTCTATAATCTCCGCCCCGTCACCGATGCTTCGGGAGCGCTTACTACGGAGTGCACCGATGTGCAGGTGGGAAATTTCGGTCCGCGGCGCGACCTGTGCTATAAGATGCAGTATGTCGGCGATCGGCTCCTCGTAGCCGGCGGCCGCATGGATTATGAGGGAGGCAAAAACTTCCTCCCCACGGCCATGGTCTATGAGAAACCTAACTGGTCGGCCTTCCCCACAACAGGCTTCAAACTCAATAGCGGAGAAAAGTTTCAGAACGTGACTTCGATCGCCCAGGATCCCGCCGACCCCTCCCATCACTTCATCAGCTGCACCTCGGGCTTGCTGGAGTTCCGCGACTTCCAGTTCGTCAAGCACTACAACGCCACCAACTCCCCGCTGGCCATCGCTGCCGGCGGCGGCAATAATCCTAACTACAACATTGTCGACGGCCTGGTTTTTGACGCCGACGGCAATCTGTGGATGACCAATTACGAAACGCCCGCCGTGCTAAAGGTGCTTCTCAAAGACGGCACGTGGGCAAGCCTTACCGACTCTGAGTTTACCAACATCAGCACGCCCGACAAGACCCTTATTGACAATCAGGGACATCTCTGGGTCAGTGTGCGGCGCTCGTCTAACGTAGCCCCTTCCGGCCTTTATTGCCTCGACTATAACGGCACGCCCGCCGATCAGAGTGACGACAAGAGCCTCTTCCGAAGCACGGCAAACAATGAGGACGGCACTTCCTGCAATCTTGACGCAGTGCACACGATGGCCTTGGACAACAACGGCCAGCTGTGGTTCGGCTGCGATGCAGGCGTGTTTGCCGTGACTAGGCCCAGTGAGTGGTTCGACGCTTCATGGACAGTCTACCAGCCCAAGGTGCCGCGCAACGATGGTACCAACTACGCCGACTACCTCCTCACCGGCATCCCCGTGACGGCCATTGCCGTAGACGGCGGCAACCGCAAGTGGCTCGGCACGGAGGGGTCCGGACTTTACCTCGTCAACGAGGACGGCTCCAAGGTCATCCAGCATATCACGGCCGAAGACAGTCCGCTGTTATCCGACAACATCCTCTCTCTGGCGCTTGACAACCAGACGGGCAACCTCATGATCGGCACGGACAAGGGCATGTGCAGCTATCGCACCTACATCACCAGCGGACTCAAGGAACTGGTCAAGAGCAATACCAAGATCTTCCCCAACCCCGTGCGGCCGGAGTTCAACGGTCCGCTCACCATCACCGGCCTCACGCAGAGCGCCGAGGTCAAGGTCGTAACGGCCGGCTCACAACTCGTGGCAACGCTCACCTCGATCGGCGGCACCTGCCAATGGGACCTCACTTCGCAGGCCTCCGGCCGCCGTGTGGCTCCCGGCGTATATTATCTGATGATGACGACGGCAGACGGCAAGAAAAGCATCATCGGCAAGGTCGTCGTCATCTGACGTCAACCGGCTGAAATCTTAGGAAGAAAAGGCGCTTTGGGGCCCCAGACGGGTCCAAAAGCGCCTTTTTACGTGGCAATAGCCAAAAAAGCCCCCAAACATTTGGCCGCAGTCCGCCCGGCACTCTATATTTGCGCTGTACAACGCTTGGAAACCCGTTTATTTACTGACATCCCGGCGTCTGAACACACTCCAAGGATTATTCATTTAATACCCTTTCCATATGAACAAGACTGATCTCATCAACGCCATTGCCGCTGGTGCCAACCTCGAGAAGAAGGAGGCTAAGGCTGCGCTCGAAGCTACGCTCAACGCCATCGCCGACGCCCTGAAGCAGGGTGACAAGGTTTCTCTCATCGGCTTCGGTACTTTCGCCATCAACGAGCGTCCCGCCCGTGAGGGTATCAATCCCCGCACGAAGGAGAAGATCCAGATCGAGGCCAAGAAGGTCGTGAAGTTTAAGGCCGGCGCCGAGCTCAACGCCGCTCTCTAAGCTTCGGAACCATCGTCCGATAAAATATCAGCCCGCTTTCGCTATGGCGAAAGCGGGCTGATTGCATTTGCTGATAGCTGTAGGGCAAATGTGCTGCCGGCGTTGAGTTTATTATACCCTCGTGGCGTCTGTTACGTTTTCGATGCTCTGCAGGTGGTTGCAGATAGAAGCGACATCGGCCGTGTCATAGACGGAGATGATGAGGTAGCCCTCAAAGATGCCGTCGTCCGTGTCGAGCATGATGCGCTTGACCGTGAAGTGGGTCAGGCGGTGCAGCACGTCGGCAATGGCATAAAGCACACCATGCGAGTCCACGCCCCGGATGACGATCTTGACGTCGAAGAGGCGCTGCTTGTGCATGTCCCACTTACAGGCCACAATGTTGTTGCCGTAGCGTGTCTTGAGCTTTACGGCCTCCTCACAGGTGCGCTTGTGCAGCTCCAGACCGCCGTCGTCGGTGACGTAGCCCATCACGTCGTCGCCCGGTATGGGTTTGCAGTGCGGGCAGAGTTCGCACTTCGAGAGCGTGGCCTCGTTGAGGGTGAGCACCTGTTTGCGGTTGAGCTGGAGTGCCCAGCCCGGCTGTGAGGTGTCGACGGTCTCGGACTGCTGTTTGCTGGTAGCGGACTTGTTGCCGCCGCCCACGAAGGGGATGAAGCGGAGCCAGCCCTTGTCGCCCTCCTTGTTGCCCCTCACGGCGTCTACGATCGACTGGTCAAGCGGCTGCAGGCCGTCGCCGATGTTGTAGAAAAGTTCGCCCGTTGAGGGTAGGCTCAGCGATTTCCTGATCTTGTCCATCGTAGCGGCATCGGCCGTGCAGCCGTTTTGCTGCAGGAAGGTGCGGAGCATCTCCTCGCCCTTACGCTGCTTGTCGCGTGCCTCGCGGCGCAGGTAAGCTTGTATTTTGCCGCGTGCCTTGGCTGTGGTTGCGAAGCCTAGCCACTCAGGCTCGATGTGCTGGTTGCGTGAGGTGAGCACCTCGATCTGGTCGCCGCTCTTGAGCACATAGCTCAGCGGCACGAGGCGGTGGTTGACCTTCGCCCCAAAGCAGTGGGCGCCCAAGAAGGAGTGGATGGCAAAGGCGAAGTCAAGCGCCGTTGCCCCCTTGGGCATCGTCTTGAGTTCGCCCTTGGGCGTGAAGACCATGATCTCCGAGGCGTAGAGGTTGAGCTTGATGTTGTCGAGCAGGTCGAGCGTATCGGGCTGCGGGTCGTCGAGAATCTCTTTGATGCTATCGAGCCAGCGGTTGAGCTCGTTCTCATCGTAGTCTGCGTCCTTGTCCTTATACTTCCAGTGGGCGGCAAATCCGTTCTCCGCGATGTCGTCCATGCGGTCGGAGCGTATCTGCACCTCGATCCATTTGCCCTGCTTCGACATGAAGGTATTGTGCAGTGCCTGGTATCCGTTGCTCTTGGGGTGAGAGACCCAGTCGCGGAATCGGGTGGGGTGGGGATCGTAGATCTCCGTCAGGGCGGAGTAGATGCGGAAACACTCGTCCTTTTCCTTCTTGCGGTCGTCGGGCACGAAGACAATGCGGATGGCCAAGATGTCAAACACCTCTTCGAAGGGGATGTGCTTCGTCTCCATCTTCTTCCAGATAGAGTAGGGGCTCTTGACGCGTCCTTTGATCGTGTAGTGTATGCCCATCTCATCGAGCTTCTTGCAGATGGGCGGGGTAAACTTTGCGAAGAAGTCTTCACGCTCTACGCGTGACTCCTCGAGGTGTCGCATCACCGACTGATACTCCTCCGGATGCTCGTAGCGGAAGCTCAGGTCTTCCAGTTCCGTCTTGATCTTGTTCAGACCGAGGCGGTCAGCAATGGGAGCATAGATGTAAGTCGTCTCGCCGGCGATCTTATACTGCCTTGAGGGCGGCATCGACGAGAGGGTGCGCATGTTGTGGAGGCGGTCGGAGATCTTGATGAGCACAACGCGGATGTCGTCGCTCATCATCAGCAACAGCTTCTTAAAAGTTTCCGCCTGGAGTGAGGCGCGGTCGCCGAAAAATCCGCCCGAGATCTTCGTGACGCCCTCGACGATGTTGGCCACCTTGGGGCCGAAGAGGTTGCTCAGGTCTTCGTTGGTGTAATCCGTGTCTTCCTCAACATCGTGGAGCAGGGCAGCACAGATGGAGGTCGAGCCGAGGCCGATCTCGCCGCAGGCGATCTGTGCCACGGCGATCGGGTGGAGAATGTAGGGCTCCCCCGAACGGCGGCGCACGCCCTTGTGGGCTTCCTTGGCGAAGTGGAAGGCCTTGGTGATGATCTCTACCTTGCGGCGGTGGGGCGAGGCGAGGTAAGTGTCAAGCAGGTGCTGAAAGGCAGCCTGTATCGTCTCTTCATCCTTTTGCTCCTGAGGGGAGAGACTACCGTTGGGCTTGGGAGTAGTAATGTCGGGCATGGTGGTAAGGATTGAGAGATGGCTTATTTTAGGGGGCGGAGACGATACGCCTGTCCTCCGGATGAGGGCGGCGCATCGGCGGTGTTCGCGGTGTCTAGGGGCTGTCTACTTCACGCGGATCTTCTTGCCCGTGTTGATGAGGTTGCCCTTGATCTTGTTGAGCTGGCGGAGCTTCTTGACCGTGGTGCCGTGACGTGCCGCGATCTCGCTGAGCGTGTCGCCTTGGCGTACGGTTGCAGTCTTGGTGCGCTCCTTCTTCTTGCTCTTCTTTGTGGTCTTCTTGCTTGCCTTTGTCTTGGTCTTGCGCGAACTTGCGGTCGATTTGTTGCTCTTGGCCTTTGTGGCGTCAGCGTCTTCAGCTGTCTGGTCGCGGTTGGTCGTGCTCTGGCGGTTGCGTGCTGTGGAGCGCGATGTGTTGACTGTGGCTGTGGCGCGGCGTGTCAGGAGCTCGTCTGCGCGGTAGTTGTAGATCGAGTCGCCCAGATCGATGAGGGCGTTGAGATGATCCGTCGGCAGGCAGACGACCATGGGGCCCGTCGAGCCCGGTACGAGGTCTGTGCGATACTGCGGGTTGAGGGCGCGGATGGCGTCGAGATCGATGTGGCAGAGGTCGGCGATCTGCTGGAAGTGCAGGTCGCGGTTGACCGTCACCGTGTCGGTCGTGATGGGATACTTTGTCTTGAGCGGACAGATGTTGTGCTCGCAGTAGTAGTTCATTACATAGTTCGCCGCGATGAATGCCGGCACGTAGCCCTGAGTCTCCTTCGGGAGGTAGGGATAGATCGTCCAGTAGTCGCGTGCCCCCCGGGCGCGGTGTATGGCCTTGTTGACCGTCGAGGGTCCGCAGTTGTAGGCGGCGATGACGAGGTTCCAGTCTCCGAAGATCTTGTAGAGGTCACGCAGATAGCGTGCGGCTGCCCAGGTCGACTTGCGCGGGTCCTGACGCTCGTCGATGAGGCTGTTGACGGTGAGGTCGTAGCGTTTGCCCGTGGCGAGCATCATCTGCCATAGCCCTACGGCGCCGGCGTGGCTGCGTGCCTTGGGGTCGAGGGCGCTCTCGATGACGGGGAGATATTTCAGTTCGAGCGGCAGACCGTAGGCGTCGAGCGCCTCCTCGAAGAGGGGAATGTAGAAGTTTCCCGCACCGAGCATATACGATACCGAGCGGCGCAGGCGGCCGGTGTATTGGTCGATAAACTCCTGCACGATGCTGTTATAGGGCATGTCCATCACTACGGGTAGCTGGCGCAGCCGTGCGGTATACTCCTCGGGGGTGTAGGTCGGGTTGACGTCAGGATCGACGCAAGTCGTGTCTGGATAGAGATACTTCTTGGCCATCCATTTGTTGATCAGCGTGTCAAAAGGCAGGGTCATGCCTTCGGGCAGGTCGATGGTGCGGTTCTTGCCGCTGCGGTCGTCGTGTACGGTGATTTTTTCTTGCGGCGTAATGTCGTCAGTTTGTGCCAGTGCGCTGTGCGTTGTCAGCATCAGGGCGGCGCCGAAGGCGAGGCATATATTGCGAAGTCGTTGCATCAAGTGATAAAAGGGTGGGTAATTGAGAGTTAGGGGCGGCGCCTCAGAAGCGCAGGCTGCAGCCGATGCCGTAGGCCGTCGGCGTGTGGGGGGCAAGGGTGCCACTTTCGCCCTGGAGCACGGCCGGAGACACGCTCATAGAGAGGTCGGGCGAGATGTCGAAGACCGACAGCTGGGCGTCGACGTAGGCGTCGATCACCGAGAGGAGGTAGACTCCGACGAAGCAGAAGGCGCTCAGGTCTCGGTAGCGGCGATAATAGTCCTTCTTGCGTTTGAAGACGGCCTTAAACTGGTCCTCCTTTCCCGTGATGTCATAGCGCGGGGGTAACATGTCGAGGTAGGAGTGCGTGTTAGGGTCGTTGTCCATGATGTCGAGGTAAGCCTGCGAGTAGTCGCGATACATCTGCTGGTTCCACATCAGGGCGTAGGCGCAGCCCACAAAGCCACCGTAGAAGATGGGCAGCTTCCAGAGCTTGCGGTTGTAGATCTGTCCCGCTCCGGGGAAGGCCAGTGCCAGCCACAGGGCGCGGGTGGGTGAGGAGACGAACTGCTTCCGGGGCAGTTGCGGCGCTCCCACCTTGCGGGCGATGGAGTCTGTCGCGCGGCGTAGGGCGGCGCTGTCGGCCGGTGTTGCGCGATCGTTGACGGCGACCGCCGCGGTGCGGGCCGTGCTGTCGGGGCCGATCGTGTCGGCCGGTGCGGGTTGGCTCACTAAAACGGGCAAAGCCGGAAGGTCCGCGAGGGACGTTCCGACTCGTGTGTCATTCGTATCAGCTCGGGCCGTGCCGCAGGTCGTGAGGCAAACGATCGTTGCCAGCAACGCCCATGCCGGGAGGCGCCGGAGGACTAAGATGAAATGGGTCATGCCGTCAGTGAGAGGGTATGCGGTGGTTGCAGTGTCCACGCCTCGGTGGGTGAGGCGGTGCGGATCCTTACTGCATCTTGTCAAAGAGGGTGATGAGGCGCTCGAGGTCTTCTTCGTTGTCGAAGGGGATGGTGATCTTCCCCTTCCCCTTGTCAGAGCAGGTCATCTGCACTTTGGTGCGGAAGAGGTCGGAGAGTCGGCTTCGCAGTTCGCCATACTCCTCCGGCAGGCGCTTCTTGCCCGTGCCCTTGAGCGTGTGTCGTCCGCTTTTGAGCGTTTCGCCGTTGTTGAGCGCCTTGACCATCTCCTCGACCTGGCGCACGGAGTAGCCTTTCTCCTTGATCTCGTTGTAGAGCTTGACCTGTAGCGAAGGCTTGTCGAGTCCCAGGAGGGCTCGTGCGTGTCCCTGGTCAACCTCTTTATTCTGCAGCGCGACCTGCACCTGTGCCGGCAGTTTGAGCAGTCTGAGGTAGTTGGCGATGGTAGCGCGGTTTTTGCCCACCTTCTCCGAGAGCTGGTCTTGGGTGAGCTGATATTGCTCGATGAGGTTTTGGTAGGCCAGGGCGATCTCGATAGCGTTGAGGTCCTCGCGCTGTATGTTCTCCACGAGGGCCATCTGCATCATGTTCTCATCGTCTGCCGTGCGGATATAGGCGGGAATGGTCGTCAGTCCGGCCATCTGCGATGCGCGCCATCTGCGTTCGCCGGCGATGATCTGATACGTGCCGTCGTCCATCAGCCTGAGGGTGATGGGCTGTATGATGCCTATCTGGCGTATGCTCTCAGCCAGCTCTTGCAGCGCTTCGGGTGCAAACTCCCGTCGGGGCTGGTTGGGGTTGGCTTTGATCTTAAAGACCGGCACCTCGTTGATGCTTGACGAGCCGCTGGTGTGCAGTTCGTCCTCGGTCGAGATGAGGGCGTCGAGCCCTCGGCCGAGTGCCGGAAACTTCTTATGAGCTGCCATTGATTTATGTGGAAGATATGATGAGCGGTGGTTGTGTGTGGGGGAGAGAAAGGATGGGGCGAAGGCGCGCGGTGCGCTACTTCTTATTCTTGCCCTCGTTCTTGTTAATGATCTCGCGGGCCAGCGCCAGGTGATTCTTCGCTCCCGTCGAGTCGGCATCGTAGAGGATGGCAGGCAGCCCGTGGCTAGGCGCCTCGGAGAGCTTCACGTTGCGCTGGATGACCGTCTTGAACACAAGTTCCTGGAAGTGGCGCTTCACCTCGTCGTAGATCTGGTTGGCCAGTCTGAGGCGGCTGTCGTACATCGTCAGCAGGAAGCCTTCGATCTCCAGTGCGGGGTTGAGCTTCTTCTTGACGATCTTGATCGTGTTGAGGAGTTTGGAGATACCCTCTAGCGCGAAATATTCGCACTGCACGGGGATAATCACCGAGTTGGCCGCCGTGAGCGCGTTGACCGTGATGAGTCCCAGCGAGGGCGAACAGTCTATGAGGATGTAGTCGTAATCACCGGCCAGAGGCTCGAGGAGGCGTTTGAGGATAAACTCGCGTCCCTCGAAGGAGAGCATCTCTACCTCCGCCCCGACGAGATTGATGTTTGAGGGGATGATGTCAAGCCGCTCGATGTCGGTCGTGTAAATGGCTTCGTGCACGTCGCGTCCGCCGATGAGACATTCATAGATCGAGCAGTCCACCTGGCTGAGATCAACGCCGAGTCCCGAGGAGGCGTTGGCCTGCGAATCGGCGTCGATGAGCAGTACGCGTTTCTCCAGCGTTGCCAGCGAGGCCGCCAGATTCATCGAGGTGGTAGTCTTGCCTACACCGCCCTTCTGGTTGGCCAGTGCAATGATTTTGCCCATAGGGTTGGATAAGAGAGTTGTGTGGGGGACAGGTTATGCCTATCTTATGCAAAGGTAGTGCATGGGGGGCGAACTGCCGCCCTGCGCGGCAAGGTTTTTAGACTTTCTAAATGATTTCTCCGTGACAATGAGGCGGTTGGCTCTGAGGGGGCGCGGCTTGTCCCGACTCGGAGATTTGGGAGATGAATTGTTCCGTTTGTCGGACTGCCGGAGGCTTGTTGCAGGAAAAAAAGGCGCCTGTTAAGCGTGTGCGCGCGATTTGGCGTAATTTCGCATGCCGCCCCGATGAGGCGGCTTACTCTCTACTACTCAACTCACAGATCACACAGACAAGCAAGATGCGTGTCGCCTTATTTATCCCCTGTTACATCAATGCCGTCTACCCCGAGGTGGGCATGGCCTCGCTGCGCCTGCTCGAGCAATTGGGCGTGACGGTCGACTACCCTGCACGCCAGACCTGCTGCGGCCAGCCGATGGGCAATGCTGGCTTCGAGCATGAGGCCCGCCACCTGGCGGAGCACTTCGACGAGGTCTTTGCCGGCTACGACTACATCGTCGGCCCTTCGGCCTCGTGCGTGAGTTTCGTGCGTGACCACTACAACCACCTCAGCGGCCACGAGTGCCCCTCTTCGGGCCATGTGTGGGAGATATGCGAGTTTGTCCACGACATCATCCGTCCGACGAGCCTCGACGTGAGCTTCCCCCACCGCGTGAGCATCCAAAACAGCTGCCACGGCGTGCGCCTGCTCCACCTTTCCTCGCCGAGCGAGCTCAACGTGCCTTATTACAACAAGCTCCGCGACCTCCTCTCCCTCGTGCGCGACATCGACATCGTCGAGCCCGAGCGTCCCGACGAGTGCTGCGGCTTCGGTGGCATGTTTGCCGTCGAAGAGCACGCCGTCTCTGGCGCTATGGGGCGCGACAAGGTGCGCCGCCATGTGGAGACGGGGGCTGAATACATTGTCGGGGCCGACTGCTCCTGCCTCATGCATCAGCGCGGTATCATAGAGCGCGAAGGGTATGATATCCAGACGCTCCACATTGCACAAATACTGTCAGGTCAAATCTCATAAAGGAATATGTCTAAGCACGCCAAAGCCGCAGGCATCTTCCTGCGCGACAAGAAACAAGCCGTCTGGCACGACGAGACGCTTTGGATGGTTCGCGCCAAGCGCGACGCCCATGCCAAGGCCGTGCCCGAGTGGGAACAGCTCCGCCAGGCCGCGTCAGACATCAAGCTTTACAGCAACTCCCACCTGCCCGAACTCCTCGAGACCTTCGAGCGCAACGCACGGGCCAACGGGGCCATCGTCCATTGGGCCAAAGACGCTGCCGCCTACCGCCAGATCGTGGCCGACATCCTCGAGAGCCACGACGTCAAGCACTTCATCAAGTCTAAGAGCATGCTCGCCGAGGAGTGTGAGCTCAATCCCTTCCTTGAGAGCCGCGGCATCGAGGTCGTAGAGAGCGATCTGGGCGAACGCATCCTTCAGCTGATGAAGCTCAAGCCCGTCCACATCGTGCTGCCGGCTATCCATGTCAAGAAGGAGCGCATCAGCGAACTCTTCGTCAAGGAGATGGGGGCCGAGCCCGGCAATTGCGACCAGACTTATCTCACCCACGTGGCCCGCCGCAACCTCCGCGAGAAGTTTCTCCACGCCGAGGCTGCCATGACCGGGGCCAACTTCGCCGTGGCCGAAACGGGCGAGTGTGTTGTCTGCACCAACGAGGGCAATGCCGATATGGGCACGTCGCTCTGCCGCAAGAAGTTGCAGATCACCGCTTTCGGCCTGGAGAAGATCGTGCCCGACCGCGAGGCGCTCGGCGTCTTCACCCGCCTGCTGGCCCGTTCGGCTACGGGGCAGCCCACGACAGCATACACCTCCCACTACCGCAGTCCGCGCGAAGGGGGCGAGCTCCACATCATCATCGTCGACAATGGGCGCAGCACCATCTTGGGCGACCCGGCCCACCGCATGATGCTCAACTGCCTGCGCTGCGGCGCCTGCATGAATACCTGCCCCGTCTACCGGCGTTCGGGCGGTTACAGCTACACCTACTTCATCCCCGGCCCCGTGGGCATCAACCTCGGCATGTTGCGCGACGCACGGCGCTATAAAGACAATGTCTCCGCCTGCTCCCTCTGCTATTCGTGCCAGAACGTCTGTCCCGCCAAGATCGATCTTGCCGATCAGATCTATCGTTGGCGTCAGCAACTCTTCGACCTCCATCTCGAGAGTGCCTCCAAGCACCTGATCTCTCACTCCATGCAGTTTGTCATGGAGCATCCCGCCCTCTACCACGCTGCGCTGGAGATGGCCCCCTTGGCCAACCACATCCCCCACACCTTGGTCGAGACGGCGCTCAACCCTTGGGGCGCCGAGCGCGAGATGCCCCACTTCGCCCGCCACACCTTCGAACAGCTTTACCGCAAAACGCACGGCAAAGACGAAGAGCGGCAGTAAAGGGCGGCAAGCGCAGAGACACGGCGGCAGCCCGATGTAGGTTGCCTCGCCATTTATCCATCCCGGCTCACTTGCAGTCGTGAGCATACGCTAAAGTTTTCAAGAATGACCACTCACCATACTCCCGCAGCTGAGGCGCATGACGATGCAGCCGACAAGGCCGCCATCCTCGAGGCCCTGCGACAAAATACCAAGGAGGTCTTCCCCCGTCCCGACCTGACGGAGCTTGAGGCCCATGCCCTCCACTTCGCCGACCCCGTGGCGCAGATGGAAAAGGTGCTTGCCGAGGTCGGCGGTCGTGCCGTGGTGCTCGCCGAGGGTGAAACGCCCGGTGCCGCCATTGGCCGCCTCTACCCCGAAGCCCGTCGCACGGCTTGCGCCGTGGCTTCGCTCGAGGGTGCGGAGGCGCTGCCCGGCGAAGTGTTTGACCCCGCAGCCCTGCCCGATGCCGCCCAACTCAACGGCACCGACCTTGCGATCATCGAGGCGCGTATCGGCGTATGCGAAAACGGCTGTTGCTGGATCGAGCAACACGGCGGCCACCGCGCGGTAGAGTTTATCTCCGAAGCCCTGGTCATCGTCTTGCACCGCGACGCCCTTGTCGACACGATGCACGAAGCCTACTGCCGGTTGCCCAATGACCCGAAGGTGCCCTTCGCCTGCTTCATCTCCGGACCCTCCAAGACGGCGGACATCGAGCAGGCCCTCGTCATCGGCGCCCACGGTGCTCGCGACGTCACCGTGCTGATCGTGTAAAGGCCGCCTCCACCTACGCACACACATCCTATTTATTAGGAAGCCCTTGTGCATGGCTTCCTTTCACCCCATCAACGCACCCTGCCGCAAACTTCTTACAAGAGTTTGTGGCAGGGTGCGTTGGCTGTTTTGAGAGATGTAACGCACGTTTGTGTTGTTGCTTTACAGAGGCGTTGCCTTGATGCTTCCTGGTATGATTTTCAGGCGGTAGTAGGTGGAGCCGTAGCCCTGCCAATAACCTAAGGCGCCGCGTAAGTTGGAGGGCAAGTTTTTGATGTAGGGAAAGAGCGGGTTTCTGGAGAGGGTGACGAGGTCTTCAAACTCGCGCCAAAAGGTATAGGCGTCGGAGCTGATGGCGGCATATTTCACCAGCACGGCATCGCCTTGGCCGAAATAAGGGCTAAACTCTCTCACCTTCAGCTGTTCGTCGGTAGTGTTGTTGTGACGTAAGATACTTTCGATGTTCTTGCGTCCGCGGTATATCGTCAGCTGTCCGTCTGCGGGTAGATTGTCTGCGTTGTAGATGCCCAAGTAGGCGGAGAGACATTCGGTGTCGAAACCGTAGACCATGGTGAAAAGTTTGGCGGGACGGCGGTCGTGTGTGTAGCCGTAGAGCTGGCAACGTGGCATGGCCGGGCTGTAGCCGAAGTCTTCATCTAACTCGCCGCCAATGCTTTCCACTCGGAAGGAGTCTATGTAAGCTGGAGCGGGGATCGTAGTCTCTGCCTCGGCCACTTGTCCGTCTGAGCCCTCCACGCGCAGCTTGTAGGTGTGTCCTGCCTGACCGCGTAGTTCGCTGGTGGTATAGACGAAGGATGGAAAATACTTGTTGTCGGCGTGCCCTACCAGCACCACTTCTTTTGTGCCGTCACTCACGGTGACGCGCGCCCAGGTGTCGATGTAGTTGCGCAGGCTGTCGGCCGAGATGGGGTCTTGTCCCATTTGCATGGTGCGGCTCACTTTGACAATGGGAAATCTGCCGTCTTCAATCCAACCCTCCACCACCAGGAGCGAGGGGCCGTCGGCGTTGATGTCGTCGGTGCAGGCGATGCCTGTGCACAGGGTAGCGCACAGCGAAGCGAGGAAGAGCAGGAGTTGCAGCGAACGCTGGAGCATGGGCGAAAGCGTGTGTGGATGTTCAGAAAGAGACGTAATAATTGATGGAAGGGAGCATGCGCACGGCGAAGGTGAGCGGGCTGTAGGAGAATTTGTCTGAAATGATTTTAAACCTGTAGAACAATGTATTGCGGTGCATGGTGACGTTGTAGACGGACAGGTTGATGCCGTGTGTGCCACCTCGGCGAAGAGGCTTGAAGTCGTAGCAGGCGGAGAGGTCTAGTCGCACGTAGGGCGTGAGGCGCGCGCCGTTGTGTCGACCGTAAGCCGCCATGACATGGTTGCTGAGTAGGTAGAAACTCTCAATTTTTGTGAAGGGTGTGCCGCCCGCCATTACCAGTGTGCCGCCCAGTCTCCAGCGTTTGATGCGGTAGGTCGCTACGGCATTGAACTCGTGTTGACGCTCGTGCGCGGCGGAAAAGGTGCCGTCATATTCTTGTGCGTCAAAGCGGCGGCGCGCGCGTCCGTAGGCATAGCCCACCCAGCCCGTGAGAGGGCCGCGGCGTTTTTCGAGCATGACGCTTGCCCCGTAATTGGTGCCGTGGCCGTGGATGAGGCTGCCGTCAAGGGAGTAGGTGCCATAGAGAAAGTCGAAGGCATTGCCCACATATTCTGTTTGGTGATAGAGGCGGCGGTAATAACCTTCAACCACGAGGCGGTAGCGCCCGTCTGCCAGAAAGGTTTCGGCTGAGAGTCCGCCCACAAAGGCATATTGCGGTTTGTTGCGCCCTCCTGCCGCAAACCAAAATTCGATGGGTAACCCCATGTCGGAGATGCCCGTCAGGTGTAGATATTGATGTTTCAGCCCCAGGCTGGCGGAGAGGGTGGTGGAGGGGAGTAGGGCATAGCGCAACGTAAGCCCCGGGTCGAGGGCAGCGTAGCGGGTGTCGCCTGGTTGCTGAAAGAGCGTGGCGCGTAGCGAGGCTTCACCCTGCCAGCGGGGAGAGAGTTGCTGCTGATAGCAGGAGAATAGGCTCCCTTCGAGTGCACGCTGACGGGGCACGGGCGTATTATCTACATTCAGTGCTCCGCTAACGGTCGGGCGCTGAGGCTGCAGCGTGTGGTGTGTCACGTCGAGACCGGCTGTCCACCCGCCGCTGCTGAAGAGGCTTTGCAGGCCGAAATCGAGCACCGAGGCGTTGAGGGTGACGGCCATGTTCGTTTGTTCCAACCCAAAGCGCATCTGATAGCCCGAGGTGAAGAGCTTGTGCCGCATCTGCCAGCCGTGTGGCGAGACGTGGCTCCATGTGGCGGCCGCCATCATATTGCCCCACTTCATGGAGGTGTTGATCTGGTAGCACCCTTCGTCGAGCCCTACGTTGTCGTGGCCTGCATAGGCCTCCAGTGAAAGGGTGTTGGCGCTGTCGGGCTGTGAGACGAGGGAAAGGTTGTAGTCTCCGAAGGAGTATTTGACATTTTCATCTTCCGTCTTCAGCCAAGGGCCGTAGAGCAGGTTGAGATATGCCTCGCGAGCGGAGAGGGTGAGGCGTGTGCGTGCCCCCAGCGGCAGGCGTAGGGTGCCTTGCGACGACATGGGGCCCACCGCCAGTTCGCCCCCTATCTTCGTGCCCGTACGATGAGATGGGAGCATATCGATCACGCCGCCTAAGCGGTTGGGCTGTGTGGCCGAGACAGGATGTTTGCTGAGCGACATTTCGGAGAAATGGGGGGCGTTGAAGACGGAGAAGAAGCCCAGCATGTGTGCAGGATTGTAGATGGTTACGCCGTCAATGCGTACGGCGTTGTGTCCGTTGTCGCACCCTTCTATGTGGACGCCGGCATCGTATTCGCTGTTGGTCTGAATGCCGGGTAAGAGTGAGGAGTAGCGTAGCGGGTCGGCATTGCCCATGATGCGGGGCAGCTCTTGCATGAGGTCCATGCGCATGACATTTGCCTCGCCGTCGGTGCGCAAGGCTCGGCGGTCGCGTCGGGCGCTGACGTGCGCTTGCTGAAGGGTGCGAAAAGTCAGCGTATCGACATCTTGAGCCGACACGCTGACTGAAGAGAAGGCGCTACTCAAGAAGAGCGCCAAGAATGTGACTAGCTTGCGCAAGTATTAACGATGAGGGGCATAGCTGCCGTTGTGCACGTAGTCTTCGTAGACTTAGTCTGTCTGGAAGAGGTCTTCAAAGCTTTCCAACAGATTATTGAATTGGGTAACGACGCTCTTGAACGTACCTTCTTCAAAGTATTCCTCAAAGCTGTATTTCGTGCCGTCGTTGAAAGCGAAGTAGGGCTCGTAGTACCAATAGCTGCCATAGTAATCGTCCTCTTCCAAAGGATAGAGCACGATAGAGGCGCTGCTATTCTTGCTGTCGTCGAAAAAGACCTTGACGTCAAGCTGCTCGTTGGCCTTGGCCACATATTTCTTGAACAGGCGCTCGTCTTCATAGTTCTCGTCAGCTAGGTTTAGGTAGCGATCGAGCTCCGCACCGTTGTCCGTTTTGCCCTCAATACGTATTTTGCTGAGCACGTTAATCACGAAATTCCCTTTAGCAATCGTGGCATCGCTCTCGGTTACCTCGCCTTCCGCCTGCGCCTGTGCAGCGACCAATGTTTCGCTGCCCTTGGTTACGGTCACTTTGGTCGAAGCGTTGGTGCCTGCATTGAAGGCCGCCTTTTCAACCTTTACGGTGATATCGTTGACCATGGCGGTGGCGCTCACGTCAACCTTGTCGCGCGTGAGATCAACCTCTTCACCTGATGCTATCGTTACGTTGCTCACCACTTCTGCACCAGCCACCTTCTTGCCGTCTTGGGTGAGCGTAAGGCTAATGTTTTGGGGTAACGTAAAGGCATTGCGCGTGTACGTTTCGACACGGTCGTATTCATACTCGCTCTCATTCCAAATGTAATCTACGTCATCGTCGTCGAACGAATCGTGATGAATGGGCGTTTGCTTACCGCTTGTTTTGAGCGTGAGCGCAAAGGTTTTGCCAGCCTCGTCCTTACCGGTGAACTCAAGATAGTCAATCTTGTCGTCGGTCTTTACCCATACACCATGCGAAAGCACAAAGCGGCCGGTGAAGTTGGCGGCCGTGTAGAGATATTTGAGGTTGGTGTTGGTCGAACCGGGCTGTTTGCACGCTTCTACGGCAGCCTGGGCCCATTCGTCTACATCTTCGCCCTGTCCGTCATCTGTATCGTAGATTACCTGGTAGATGTCGTTGAGGTTCTTGTAGTCATCAGAGTTGACCTTTGCCATGAGCTCGCTGGCTACGGACTTAATGCGTTTTTTCTGGTCGGTCACCGAGAGGGCAGGGGTGTCGATGGTACCGCCGGGAGGGGGTGGGGTCTGATCTGATGTTTCGTCGTCGCCGCAGGCCGTAAATCCGCCCAATGTGACGAGTGTCGTTGCGGCTAGTGCGGCATAATACTTCCAATGTTTCATAATTCTGTGCTGTTTAGATTGTTATACTTTCCTATTTCATCGGGCCGTGGCAGTAAGCTTGTGCCGGCTTGCAGAATGGGTGCTGTTTGCAAAGGTCTTTAAGCGTAAAGTGTCAGGTGTTGGCATGTTTTGCCGCCTGTGTTGTAATCAGTCTTAAATCTAACCTGCCGCAAACCTACAAATATCCCCCTCCTTTTCCTAATTTATTAAGAATAATTATAAATAAAATGTGAGGCCTACAGGCTCTCGAATGGTTATGTCGCAACTCTGTCTTCAGCGCGTATCTCTACTCTGGGATCGTTCCGCCGACCTCGCTCAGTCGAGTAGGTGTGCAGAAAAAACGAGCAGCCTTCCCGTATCGCCGGGAAGGCTGCTCGTTTTTTCTAGATGTGCTCCTGCCATAGGCAGGCAGGGAGCGTTGTGCGGCAGGGCCTCTTAGAGTGTATAGCCCCAGTCGGCCAGCGCGTCGCTCCAGTGCTTCTCTACGAGGTGGCGCGTGCGGTCGGCATAGGCATACTTGTTTTTCTTATATCCGCGCTTTGAGCCTACATAGGCCTCGATGGCGGGGCGAGCCTCCTCCCAGCCGGGCAGGGAGAGTCGGCGGTAGATGTCTTCGGTCATGCCCAAGGCATCGGCCTCGAAGTCTTCAAACTTGATCTCCACCAAGTTGCCCTCGGGTATGCAGTCGCGGTCGGCCTTGTAGCGGTGGTAGAGCTTCTCGTAGATGGAGAGGATGTCGCTCTCGATGCGCTCGTTGCCGTACTCCTCGAGCTTGAGGGGCTGGATCGTGTTGGTGAAGAAGGAGCGTGTGCTCTCGAAGACGGTATAGGGATTGCGCATGAGGTAGATGAACTTGGCGTTGGGGAACATCTTGACCAGTTCGCGCACGCGGCCCGTGTGGGGCGGGTTCTTCGAGAGGAACTGTTCGCCGCCCGTGTTGTAGAGTGAGATCTTGACGAGCTTCTTAAACGTCTCCTCCCACACGGCCAGTTCCTCGGGCGTGATCTTCTCAAAGGTGAGATACTTGTCGCAATACTCGTGGATGTATTTCGGGAAGAACCAGAAGTTGTAAAACGTGTAGGGGCACATGTTGGAGAGGGCGAACTCCTCCTCCTGGGGCAGGTCGGGGGCCAGCTCCATGTTGTCGGTCGGGCGATGGTCGGGCATGAGCCAGCCCATCGTCTTCTTAAAGAAGGGCTGTCCGAAGAGCATCAGGTGGGGAAAGACCGTCTGATAGGTCGTGCAGTAGCCGAAGCGCTTGTCGCGCGAAAAGACATTGTGGACAAACGTTGTGCCCGAGCGCCAATGGCCGAGGATGAAGAGCGGATCGTGCTGGAGGGGCTTGTCGGCCAGACGCTTGTTGTAGCGTGCGTCTTGGATCGGTGCGAGGGTGGAGAGCAGGCGGCAGACGCTCTTGGTGAGCAGATATTTCTTGCGCCAAGGCCCGTCGATCTCACGATCGGCGGTGAGCTTCTTAAAGGTCGGCCAATCTGCGCCGACGAGCGTGTTGATAGGGAGTTTGCTAAATTCGAGAAGGCCCATAGAGTGAGCGAGTTTGATGTAAAAGTAGGGTGGGCGTAAGCCCATGATACGACAAAAGCCCTCTGCGCGGCGGAAGTGGGCAGGGGGCTTGGCGTGTGTGATTCGTGTGTGCTCGAAGCGGGACTCGAACCCGCACGGCCATTCCTGGCCAAGGGATTTTAAGTCCCTCGTGTCTACCATTCCACCATTCGAGCGGGGCCCTCGGAGAGGGCGAGAGGGATAAGAGAGCGGAAAACGAGACTCGAACTCGCGACCCCAACCTTGGCAAGGTTGTGCTCTACCAACTGAGCTATTTCCGCAGGGGATGAGGGATGGAAACCTCGGATAAAGAAAAAAGGCCAAGCGCTGCGAAGCTTGCGCTCACGACGCTGTGGCCTATAGCTAGTCTGATTGTGAAGAGGAGGAGACTCGAACTCCCACGTCGCAATGACACTACCACCTCAAAGTAGCGCGTCTACCAATTCCGCCACCTCTCCGGTAATCTGACTATGTAAGAGCGGAAAACGAGACTCGAACTCGCGACCCCAACCTTGGCAAGGTTGTGCTCTACCAACTGAGCTATTTCCGCAGGGGATGTTGCTTGCTACGCTCACGGCGATCTGTCATCGACTGGATGGCGTCTCGGGTGATTTTGCGAGTGCAAAAGTAGGGCGTATGGTCGAACTGACCAAATGTTTGGCGGATTTTTTTATCATTTTCTGCTCTTGGAGGATTCTGGCGGACTTGATTCCTCTTTATAATATTGACAGTTTCTGCCGTCGGCAGTCTGTCGATCTCGATGTGGTCCGGAGCCCCGGCGGGGCTATGCGGGGCATTGTGAGACGCGGACGGTGCGAAAGCGCCCACCAAGTTACAGTGAGGAGTGATAACCGTGATAGTCAGGCCGCGGGCTTCGGCGATGCGGGATACCTCTTGCTCAACTTTTTAAGCCCTAGACTTCTTGTCTTAAGGGGATTTATCCTACTTTTGCGGTCAAATAGCAGAGGCGCCTATGTTCGAGGAGTTTAGTCCTGGGATAGTGTGACTGTTTTTCAGAACTTTCGGTCATGTTGGGATGCCTCTAGGGCGCCATTGTGACAGTGCTGCTACGGTCATGACAAAGGGAGCCCTTTTATTATGTTTATAACACGTTTTACTTATCTATAGATGAAAGTCTTTCAAGCATCGCTCAGATCATGGGGCCTGTTGGTAACAGGGTGCATGGTAGCCATCGGTGTGCAGGCACAGCGGGTGTCGGTCAAGACTAATGCACTCTACTGGATGGCGGCCTCGCCTAACGTTGGTGCGGAGTTTCGTCTGAGCCGCCACACGACGCTCAACCTCGAGGGCGTGTTTCACAGGATGAAACTCTCTGACTATAACACGCGCATGGGCTCCTTCTCTCCCGAGGCACGCTATTGGTTTAGCGCCCGTCCGCAGGTCGGCCACTTCGTGGGCGTCATGGGGCAGGTGGCATCCTACAAGCTGTCTAACGCCAACACGACCGTCAACGGTACGACTTATGCCGTCGGCCCCACCTATGGCTACTCCATGGTGCTCGGGCGTCGTTGGAGCATGGAGGCAACGGTCGGCGCCGGTCTGGGTTATTGCCGCTACGGCAAGTATCCCCGCGGCACGATGGTTGAAGAGCCTAACCATAAGGAGTGGCGTATCGTTCCGCTCAAACTGGGGCTAAACTTCGTATACATCATCAAGTAAGCAGCGTACTTTATCGTCTGAACATTTCCGCCGTGGGCGGCAAGGTGGCTTTGCCGCCGCCGTGCTGCAGATCAGTCGTAAGGTTTCCCCCTTTCCCCATTTTATATAAAGTAAAAACACACCATGCAACGTATCATTACTGTCTTGCTGACAATCTTGTCGTGCTGCTGTACAACGCTCAGCGCACAGGAGATCATCCGTGTGACGGGTAAGGTCGTGGCAAAGCCCGAAGCGCAGTCCGCCCATCCTACGGCAGACGACAAGGCTCCTGCCGCACGCCCCCTTTACGGTGTCAATGTCTATGATACCGATACCAAGCGCGTCTTGGCGCAGACTGATCCCGACGGCCGCTTTGCCATCGACGTGCGCAGCAATACGACCCTCGTCTTCTCGATGATCGGTGCGAAGAAAATATCGGTCAAGGTTAAGGGACGCAACGTCCTCGAAGTAGAGATGGAGATGGAAGACATGTTTCTCGGCGAGGCCAGCGTCGTGGCCAAGCGCATCGTCAACAAGCTCGAACCCGAACATACGGAGATCGAGATCAAAGGCAATTACGCCATCTTCCACAACAAGCTCCGCGTGCCCCGCGAGATGTTCGCCCACAACGTCCGCGCCATCGCCCAACCCGTAATGCTCAATGCAGCGACTAACGAGACCTTCCTCATGCGTCCCATCGTGCTCGACAGCAAGGAGTATAACCGCACGCAGCAGCGCATGTACGACTTCGATATCGACGGCCCCGAGGGCGATCCCCTGGCGCGCAATATCGTAGTCGAGGCTGACTCCTTCCGTGAGAAGGGGCGCAACACGCTCTTTATCACCGTGGCGGATAGCGCTTATATCAAAAATCCCCGCAGGGCGCAGCTCCTGGTCGACACCTATACTACGCTTGAGAACTACAACCGCATCCTCTACCGTGACACGACTTCCGTAGCCCAGGGTACGGTGAACCCGCTCCGCTGGCTCGACTTCTCGCTCTCTGCCCATGAGATCACGGACGAAGCGCTCTATCCCAAGGCCGAGGTGCAGCTGCGCGATGCCAAGGGCAATGTCGACCTGCGCTTCCCCGTGGCGAAGTCGGCCTTTGACCCCAACGATCCACACAACGTCGTTGAGATCGATAAGATGCGCCGCCAAGTCGATGAAATCCGGGCTACCCGCGACGCCACGCTCCAAGCGCTCACCATCAGCGGCACCTCGTCTCCTGAGGGCATTTATAAGAACAACCTCCTCCTGGCGCGTCAGCGTATGGGCTATGCCCTGGACTACATGCGAGCCCAGGTGCCCGATGAGTTGCGCCGGAATATGAAGTTTAAGTCCGAGGCTTCCGTGGCCGGGTGGGACGATGTGGCCAAGCTGATGCGGGCCGACAGCCTCTTCGACGAGGCTGACCGCGTGATGGCCATCGTCAATAGTACCCGTGGAATTGATGCCCAAGGAAAGAAGATCATCCGACTGCCCTTCTATCAGACGGTTATCAAACCTAAGTATCTTCCCAGGTTGCGTAACGTGAGCTATACGATGAATTACTCCATCTTCCGCCAGCTGCACGACGATGAGATCCGTGAGCTCTATAAGAAAGATTACCGCCAGCTCTCGCGCTATGAGTTCTTCCGCCTCTACCGCGCGGAGACCGATACGGCTGCCCGTGAGAAGGAGTTGCGCCAGGCCCTTGAGATCTATCCCTCCTTTATGGTGGCCGCCAACGACCTGCAGGTGATGCTGCTTGCACGCAAGCAGCCTGATCCCGATCTGCTTGTCCGCTTCGCCGGTAAGAATGCACCGGTTACGGTCAATCTCAACCAAGCGGCCGCCCTCCTCATCGAAGGCGAATATACGGCCGCCGATACGCTGATGCCCTACCTCCCTGATACGGAGGAGACGAAGCTGATACGCGGTGTCTGCGACGTCTTCAACGGACGTGTTGACAAGGGTTTCGACGTCGTGGCAAACATGTCGCCTCTTAACAAGGTGGCCATGCTCCTGGCTATGAAGAAAAACAAGGAAGCCTTTGCGGAGTCTAAACGGCTGCCCGATAGTCTGGCTACGACCCACTACCTCCGCGCGGTCTGCCTCAACCGTCTGGACAACGCCATCGATGCTTATGAGGAGCTCAAGAAGGCATTTAAGATGGATCCCTCGCTCGAACGCATCGCCAAGCTCGATGCCGACGTCAACTTGCTTATTCCCGAAACGAAGAAGGAAGCCGAGCAGCATCTGACGGCCAAGCCTCGACCTGCTGCAGAACCGGCCACTGAGGGTAAGCAATGATAAGCTGACTGTCGATGAAGGATCAAAGCTCTCTCTCCAGTATGAATCACAGATGCTGTAATAAGCACAATACGATGAATAAATCAAAGTTTTCGCGCTGTCTGGTACTGACCTTCCTCGCACTCGCTTCGGCGGCGGGAGTGCAGGCTCAGGAGCCTGGCGGTGCACTCGAACATACGCTCCAACGTGTGCCTGTGACAAAACATTTTGATCACAAGCGCTTTGGCGACCATCTTTTCATCGAAGGTGGTTTGGAGTCAAACTTTCAGATCAAGGATCGTCTCGCCTCGGGCTTCAGCTATGGTGGGGCGATCGGTGACTGGCTGACGCCCGAGCACGGTTTGCGCCTCAGAATCGAACAGGGACGCTACGGCTTTAAGGGCGACATGCCCAATCCTAAGATCGTCAGCGCTTCGCTGGACTATCTCCTGAATATTACGGCCGTTGCCCATCGCAACTATAAGCAGCCTAAGCCTTTAGAGTTTTATGGCGTGGCCGGTATAGAGGTCGGTGCCTCCAGCATCGGAGGCGCTAGCCGCAAGGGCGTCGGCATACACCTCGGCCTGCGTGGTCAGGTGGCCACCGGCCCGACGACCTACTTCTTCGTCGAACCGATGCTCTCTTATGAGACTGACGGGCTGGGCTATTATAAGGCGTGGGACGATGTGCGTCACATGGCCTCGGTCTCTGCCGGTCTGGGCTATCGTTTGGCACCCTGGCGCACGGCGGCCGACCTCAAAGACCATGATAGCAGTCGCGAGAGCGATTGCGGCCGTTACCACTTTGTAGACGGCACTTTCCTGACGGCGGGCGGCGGCTTGCAGGGCTTTATCGACCGTAACTCAAGCCATGAGGTGAGCGGCCTCGGACCGCGCGTGATGCTAGGCTTCGGTAAGTGGTTTACCCCCAAGCACGGTCTCCGCATCTCCGCCAACTATACCCAACCCGTACCTGCCGGCAACGAGACCTTCAAGGCCGTCGGTGGTCAGGTGGAGTATATGGTCAACCTTCACAACATCTTCTGTGGGGTAGACTATAGTCGTCGCTGGTCTGTCAACGGACTGCTCGGCGTTAGCTTTATGCACTCACGGTTTGATGAGTCGGGCACGCAGCGGAGAGAGAAGACTGTCGGCGCCGGTCTGGGCCTGCAAGGTAACCTCCGCCTGGCCCCCGGCTTCAGCCTCTTCATCGAGCCGCGAATGGACGTCTATAAAGATGTATTCTCGCCTGTCAATACGATAAGCTCTTTCGAGTTTGCCCCTTCGGCACTGCTCGGCCTTACCTACCAGTATGACCACCGCAACCGCGACCTCAAGGATGCGCCGGTCGAGGATTTCACCCGCAACTATTGGCACGACAACGTCTTCATCGAGGGCGGTGCCGGGTTGGGGCTGCTCGTGAGGACATCTAAGATGAGTGATGCTCCTAGCCATCTCCAGCCCACTGCCTATGTCGGCATCGGTAAATGGTTTAAGCCCGCACATGGTCTGAGGCTGTGGGGGCAGGCCGGGCGCATCGAGTCTTACGAGAGCGGAGTCGACACTTATAATTACGGCATGGTGGGCGCAGACTACTTGCTTAACCTCACGCACTTGGCGGGAGGCTATCGCCCGCACAAGACCTTTGAGATCATAGCCGGTGCGGGTATCAGTGCGATGACCGCTACTGGTGCCGGAATGGTAAAGCCGGGCGTCAGCGGTTCGCTCCGCGGCAGCTGGCGCGTAAGCGACCTGACACGCCTCTATATAGAGCCCCGCCTGCAGGCTTATCGTGAAGGCGCCTTCAAGTATGATCGCTCGGATCTACCCTTCGACCTGATCGGTAGCGTCATGGCTGGTATGACCTTTAACTTGCGGGCCTATGATCGCGAGGCCTCCCTTGCGGCGATCGATGCGGCCGGCGGCCTGCGCAACTATGTTTCTATCTCGGGCGGTATGGTCGTGCCCGGCGATCCTGATCAGGGCGACTTTAAGTATGGCCCCTCCTTCCGTCTAGGCTTCACCCACTGGTTTACAGCCCTCTCGGCTTGGCGCACCAGCTTGGGGGCCTATGCCGGCTACAGAAACATTACGCACCGTTTCATGACGGGTACGGTCGGCTTCGACTACATGACCGACCTCACGGCCCATGCCTATGGCTATGATCCTGACCGTGTGCTCTCGGTGCTCCCCTATGTCGGTGTCGGCATCGGTGCCGACTATGCACAGCGGAAGATTTACTTCAACCCCGATCTCCACGCAGGTATGCAATTCTCGCTGCGCCTGACCGACAAGCTCCGGGCCCACGTGGAGGGGCAGGCTGCTTACCGCCTTGCCAGTCGTCTGAAGGGCGGCAACGAATATTCTCACGCCGCACGCCTCGCTCCGCAGCTGCTCGTCGGATTGGACTATGCCCTCCAGCGCAACAAACGCAGTGAGTCGGCCACGACCAAACCCGACCTCAGCCGCTATGTCAGCGTCGGTCTCGGCTCCGGCCTTTACTCTTATACCTTGGCTAACGTGACGCCTTCCCTGCGCAAGTTCAATCTTACCTTCGAGGGTGCCTATGGTCAGTGGTTTACGGGCTTGCATGGTGTCGAGGTAGGCCTCTCTTATCTTTTTGCCCCCGGCAGCCAAGATGGGCGGTTCATGAAGAGCCACATCCTCTCGCTCCAGGCTGACTATATGCTCAACCTGCGCAGTGCGATTACGGGCGTTGATACGGATAATAAGAAATTCCGTCTCACGGGCTTGGCGGGCGTCGCAGGAGCTTTGCGCACATCGCCAACGGGTGGCAGCAAGATCGTTCCCGCCCTCCATTTGGCCCTTCAGCCCTCCTTTGCCATCAATGATCACATGGAGCTCTACGCCCGTCCGCAGTTCTACCTCTACTCCAATAAGGTCGCTGATTCGGATTATGCTCACCCCTTCGAGATCAGCGCCCGTCTGACGGTCGGCACGAAGTTCAACTTCTGACAGCGCTCCCGGCGCAGGCTTTGCCGCTTGTTGCCGGGGCGGGCGTTTCGCCTTTTGTTTCACTCCCCTGAAGTGGTCTCCCTCCCCTCGTGTGTGGCCTGACGCTTCAGGGGAGTGGTCTATAAGGCGGTGTCGGCGGCGTTTGAGATTATTTAGTCATTTCGTAGCAGTCTATAAGAGATAGATTTGTACTTTTGCCGTGCCTCTCGAAGGCAATGATTCGATACGCTGACAATCCACAAACTCAATACTTTAATCACACTACAACAATGGCATTCTTAACAAACGACAAGCTCGTTATCGTCGGTGCTGCCGGTATGATCGGCTCCAACATGGTACAGACGGCCCTCATGATGGGTCTTACCAACAACATCTGCCTCTATGATGTCTTCTCTCCCGAGGGCGTGGCAGAGGAAATGCGTCAGAGCGGCTTCGGTGATGTCAACATTGTCGCTACCACCGATGTGGCTGAGGCCTTCAAAGATGCCAAGTATATCATCTCCTCCGGCGGTGCTCCCCGTAAGGAGGGCATGACCCGTGAGGACCTCCTCAAGGGCAACTGCGAGATCGCCGAGCAGCTCGGTAAGAACATCAAGACCTACTGCCCCGATGTAAAGCACGTGGTCATCATCTTCAACCCCGCTGACCTCACCGGCCTCGTAACGCTTCTCTACTCCGGTCTGAAACCCTCTCAGGTAACGACCCTCGCTGCACTTGACTCAACCCGTCTGCAGAGCGCTCTTGCCAAGAAGTTCGGCGTAATGCAGAGCGAGGTTAAGGGTTGCGCTACCTATGGTGGCCACGGCGAGCAGATGGCTGTATTCGGCAGCCAGGTAACCATCGACGGCCGCAAGCTGACCGACCTGATCGGCACGCCCGAGTTCACCGATGAGGAGTGGGCACAGATGAAGCACGACGTGATCCAGGGCGGTGCCAAGATCATCGAGCTCCGTCGCCGCTCTTCCTTCCAGAGCCCTGCCTATCTCTCTGTTGAGATGATCCGCAGCGTGATGGGTGGTGAGACCTTCCGTTTCCCCGCTGGTACCTACGTCAACGACGCTAAGTACAACCACATCATGATGGCCATGAACACGAAGCTCGATACCACCGGCTGCCACTACACGGAGCCCGTCGGCACGCCCGATGAGCTGGCTAGCCTCGACGCTTCTTACGCTCACCTCTGCAAGATGCGCGACGAGCTCGTAACCCTCGGCATTGTGCCCGCTATCGATAAGTGGGGCGAGATCAACGCCAACTTGAAGTAAGCTGCTACAGGTAGCTTACGCTCCTAGAAAGGTTAATATTCTCTCTTTCATACATTCAGCACCGGAGCCGGAAGTCTATATGACCTCTGGCTCCGGTATTTTATGCCTCTATGCGGGGCCCGTGAGGGCAAGGAACACGCCACAGGCGAGAAGTCTAAGCCTTATAGCGCATAGGCGCCCGCCGGGAGTACAAACCATATGCCCCTCGCCGCTCTCTGTTTTACGGCGCTGGGGTAGTGTCTTCCCTCAGGCGCCTAAAAAGCATAAGCCCTGCGACGCACTTCTCATGCATCGCAGGGCTTCATATGTGTGGTACGAGTCCCAACGGGGTCACGCCCTTAAGGGGGCGTTGGGGCAGCTTACTTGATAACCTTCTTACCGTTGACGATATAGACGTCTGCAGGGCGTTTGGCTTTGTCGTTGATGCGGCGTCCGCTGAGGTCGTAGGCATCTGAGTTTGTGTCGCCTGTGGAGACTTTCGCATCAGTCAGACCGGTGACGGTGCCGTGCCGTGCGGGTGTCGCGGTGGTGGCGGGTCCGTTAGATCACTTGCTGCGGGGTGCGCGTAGCGCGGTTCTCGTAGAGCTCGTCGATGATACCGTCTGCCAAACCGATGACGGGCACGTGGATGTACTCCGCCTTGACGATCTTGGCGATGCGCAGGAAGATCTGTGCTGCCGGTATGATGACGTCGGCGCGGTCGGGCTTGAGGGAGAATTGCTCCATACGCTGCTCGACCGTCAGGGGCTGCAGCTGGTCATAGATAGCCTGCACCGAGGAGATGGGCATGCGTTCTGTGGCCGGATCTTTGTAGGGCGTCATGCGGTAGATCTTGTTGATGTTACCGCCCGAACCGATGATGTTGATGTGGGGAATGCCGGTGGCGATGCGTTCCATGTCTTCCTCGAGGCGCACCCACTCGTCGTCGCGCACCTTGCCGGTGAGCGTACGGACGGTACCGATGTTGTAAGAGGCCGACCAGTGGAGCTTGCCCTCGGTGAGGAAGTTTACCTCCGTCGAGCCACCGCCCACGTCAACGTAGATGTAGGCGCCCGTGCGGTCGGCCATACACTCCATGTGGTTGCTATAGACGATGCGGGCCTCCTCCTTGCCGTTGATGATCTCGATGTTGATGTTCGTATCCTTGAGGATGCGGCGTATCACTTCGGGACCGTTGGCGGCATCGCGCATGGCAGAGGTGGCGCAGGCGCGGTAGTCGTCTACGTCGTAGATCTTCATGAGCTGTCGGTAGGCCTTCATCAGGCGGCGCAGCTTTTCGGCGCGCTTGTCAGAGAGCGAGCCGTCTTTGAAGATGTCAAAACCCAGACGCAGCGGCACGCGCAGGAGCATCTCTTTCTTGAAAAGGTCTTTGTCGTTGGCATCCTTGTCGATGCTCTTGATCAGGAGACGTGCGGCGTTAGAGCCGATGTCGATTGCTGCGTAGGTGTTTCTTGCCATAAGAGAAGGTATGTTATCGCGGATGGAGGCGGAGGCGGTTGTCAGGCGGCAGTGGCCTTGGTGCGGGGCGTCGGAGGTTTAATGCTCCTCCTGCTCCAGCTCCTGGCGGTAGGTGTCGTAGAGCGCTTCCTGCGAGCGGAAGGTGGCTGCGTCGGGTTCGGGCAGCCAGGGGAGGTTGCGCCCCGTGCCGTCGACCGTGCGTCCCTGCATCGTGTCGCGCAGGGCGTAGTCGATGACGCGCTTGAGGTCGGCCTTTATCGTCGGGTCATAGACCGGCGTGACCACCTCGACACGCGTATTGAGGTTGCGCGGCATCCAGTCGGCCGAACCGATGAAGATCTTGTCTTCGCCGCCGGCGCAGAACTGGAAGATGCGTGCATGCTCTAGGTAGCGGTCGATGATGCCGACGATGCGCATCGTGTCGCTCTTGCCGGCGATGCCCGTGACGAGCGAGCAGTTGCCGCGCACTACCAGATCGATGGGCACGCCGTTGGCCGAGGCCTCATAGAGTTTCTTGACCATCAGCGGGTCGGTGATGTGGTTGATCTTGATGCGAATGTAGGCCGGCTTGCCCACGTTGTGGTTCTTGATCTCCTCGTTGATGAGGCGCACGAATTTGTTGCGCATCTCGTTGGGCGACACGAGGAGTTCCTTATACTTAACGGGGAGGTAGGGGTGCTCGATGAAGTTGAACACCTGCTCTACATCGCGCACGATGTTGCGGTTGGCCGTCATGAGGATGTAGTCGGTGTAGGTGCGGGCGTTTCCTTCGTGGAAGTTGCCGGTACTTACGGCTGCGATGTCTGCACCCTTGCGCATGCCGATGTGGGTGATCTTCGAGTGCACCTTGAGGCCCTCGACGCCGAAGATTACGTGGATGCCCACATCCTGCATCTTCTTCGACCAGCTGATGTTCGAGGCCTCGTCAAAACGGGCCAGCAGCTCGATGACGACGGTCACCTGTTTGCCGTTCTGGGCAGCGTTGATGAGCGCCTTGACGACCTTCGACTCCCGCGCCAGGCGGTAGAGGGTGGTCTTGATGGTGCGCACCTCCTTGTGGATGGCCGCCTCCTGGAGCAGGCGGATGTAGGCTGCGAAGTCGTGGTAGGGCACGTGGATGAAGCGGTCCTGTCGCCTTACGGCCTCGAGGATGGAGCCTTCGCTCAGCAGTTCGGGCTTGATCAGGGGCGTCCACTTCGGGTATTTCAGGTCTTTGCGCCCGCAGTCGGGGAAGCCCATGAAGTCGCGGTGGTTGTGGTAGCGGCCGGCGGAGAGAATGGTGTCGAGCTTGTCGACGTTGAGTTTGCCCAAGACGCGCTTCAACACGTCGCGGGGCATCTCCGCATCGTAGATCACGCGCAGCGCCTGGCCCTTCTTACGGCTCTTGACGCCCTTTGAGATCTTCTGCATGAGGCCCGTGCGCAGGTCGTTGTCGATCTCCATCTCGGCGTCCTTCGTAAACTTAAAGGAGTAGGCCTCAAAGACGTTGTAGTTGAGGCCGGCGAAGATGAGGGGCAGGCTGACGCGCACGACGTCGTCGAGATACATGATATATTGCTTGCCGTCCTTCTCGGGCAGCTGCACGAAGCGGCCGAGTTTGCTCACGGGGAGCTGCAGTAGGGCATACTCCGGGTGGGTCAGGTCGCTCTCCTTGCGCATTTTGACAGCGAGGTAGATGCTGTCGTCGGGCTCGTTGTTGAGGTCCTTGACGGCCGAGAACCACACGGGGGCGATGAAGCCGTCGAGGCGCTGGTAGTAGTAGCTCTTGACGAAGTGGGTCTGCTCCTCGTCGAGGTCGGTGTCGCGGGTGATGAGGATGTTCTCTTTCGCCAGGTCTTCGACCACGTTGTGTACGGCGGTCTCAAACTCTTTGGCATACTTCGTGTTGAGCTTGTTGATCGTCTTGAGGGTCTGCAGTGCCTCTTGGCGGTCGTCTCGCGTGTCTTTGTCGTCACACTCGGCGATGCGGCCGAGCAGGGCGACGCGCACGCGGAAGAACTCATCAAGGTTATTGGAGTAGATGCCCAGAAAACTCATGCGCTCGAGCAGGGGGATGGTCGTCTTCTCGGCTTCTTGCAGGATACGGCGGTTGAAGTACATCCAGCTTACGTCGCGGGGTACGTAGTCTTTGTACTCGGTGATCTTCTTCATTTTGCTTGATTTTGCCATAGTTACTATCTCCTGCAAAGTTAGGGCCTGCCGTCCGCCCGAAGCGTTACGGCCGCATGACGATGCGGTGACGAAACTGTGAAGGACGGCGCGTGCTTGCAAATGTAGGGAAAAGTTGCGAGGATGATACAGTGAAGGGGCTAAATGTGCGATGACGCAACCCTTTCACGCAAAACGGGCGGCGAGGCACCGCGCGCAGTGTGTGCGCAGGTGCTTCGCCGCCCGTGGGGTGGTAGGCCTGAGCCGAGGTCTTAGTCCTCTTCGGTCCAGCCTTCGCTGCTCCAGCCCTTGCCGGTGGAACGGATCTCGGAAGAATCGGTGATCGTGCCGCCGATCCCGATCGTCTTAGACTCGGCGAGCATTGACTCGGTAGCGAGGGCAAACTTGGTGGCCGTGGGGGCCATGTATGTCTTCTTCATAATCTGTGTGTGGATTGTCTGGGGTTGTGTGATAGCGGATAAAGTAAAAACAGTAGGGTGACGCGACAAGTGCCTTAAAGGATGAAGCGGTGTCTCGACAGACACCTTCATCGAAGAGTTATCGCATGAGAAAGGGACTTGCAGTGCGTCCCCCTCCTGGTTCTCTTAGGTGGTGGTGTGCGTGTGCTTACTTGAAGAGAACCTTCTTGCCGTTCTGGCCTACGAAGATGCCCTTGGCGGGGTAGAGCACGCGGCGGCCTTGGAGGTCATACCACTGCTGGTTGGCCTGGGGGGCTACCGTAGCGTGGTCGATGCCCGTAGCCTCACCGAAGTGGAGTGCGAGGGCCTGAGCCGTCGTGCCTGCTGCGGTGGCGGGGAGATAAGCCTTGTTGGCGGGGATGGTCGTCACGTCGCCGGTGAGCTTGAGGGAGGGACCGGCAGCGAGCACGTAGCTGGCGTTGGCCTCGAAGCCCTGACGGGCTGCGGTCGTACCCTCGAGGAGGGTGCCCTCAGTGGCGGCTGCGGTAGCGCCGTAGTTGATCGTGAGGTCAAAGGTCTCGTAGTCGCCAGTCTCCTCACCGCCCTGACGCTCGTCGGCGATGAGCACGGCGGTGTTGGCAGGTACCTCGGTGCCGAGCTCGGCGAGCTCAGCCTTGCCGTCAGCCACGCTGCTTACGGTGTAGGCCTTGAGGCCCTCGGGGAGGGTCACGGCGAAGGGATAGTTTGCGCTGGCCCACTTCGTGTCGTGGTAGATCTTGAGGGGAACGGTCGTTGCCTCTACGAAGCTCCAGAAGTTACCGCCGTCACCAGTATTGTTACCGTTGTAGTCGGCAAGGATGTCATTATTGCCGAGACCACCGTAGGCGTTGATCATGTGGCCGTTCTGCTTGAGGAAGAACTGGTCGTTGGTCTCAGACTCCGTGACGGGCGTCAGGTCGTAGTTGCCGCCATTGGTATTGTTGATGGGCATTTCGATGCCTGTGTCGTTAGCAACCCATTCACCGAAGAGCAAGCCCGTGTTGGCATTGCGGATCTTGTAGGTGCCGTCTGCATTCTGCTCAAACGACCAGAGCATAGAGGCGGGGTTGCCCGTGCGGCCGGTGCGCCTGATTACGCGGCTGGAATTTGCCTCTACCGTACCCTCAGCATTGGCAACGATACTCTCAGAGGAGATCCAGCGCTTCTGAGCGTCAGAATAGTTACCTACGTTGGCTGCGTCGCCACGGCTGGCGAGGATGTTGTAATACTTACCGGGCTCAAGGGCTGCATAGATATGTGTCGTGGTGCCGGTCTTGGTCTCGGCGTCACCATCTACCTTATAGATCTTGTAGAGTGAGTTGCCACCAGTGGCATTCCAGCCAGTGAAAGTGCCTGCGGAACCAGCGGACTCGCCATTGCCGTTGAAATATAACGTACCGTCACCTGAAAGGTCACGGAAGGTGAATGTACCGTCAGTGCCTGTAGCTGCCTCGAACTCACCGGCCGTCTCGCTGCTGGTAGCGCCGCCGCCTTTGGGGAGCGTCGGGACAAATTTGCCTGAAACAAGCTGGAACTTGTAGGTGTCGTCCTTTCCTTCTACCTTCTTCAGCGTGACCTTGAAGGAGGTATAGTTGCCGTAGTTGGCCTCGGCCACGTTGTTACTGAAGGCGTTGGCAATGTCCTCCACGCTGGCATCGAGCCCCAGGCTTGCGGGTTTATTAAGCCAGAGTGCGCCGCCGTTTTTTTCGTTGAGGAAGGTCTTGCGGCCGGCGTTGTAGAGCAGATAAGTGCCGCCGTCCGTGAGATCGCTAAGCTCGGTCACCTGAGAGGAGACGGTGATGCCCTGATACTGAACACTGGTCTGCGTCTTTGCGGTCTTGGTCACATAGCTCACGCCGTCGATCTGTACGGCCTGAGCCTGCGCCGTCGTCACGCCCCCTGCACCGAGCATGAGGGCGGAGAGAAGCATGTAAACTTTCTTCATAGATGGATTGTGTGTAATATAGATAGTTTATGTGCAATCGTGGGGAATCGGCGCGGTGGCGCTGGCGGGACTCATCTCGGGTTAAGTTTGTGTCTGTGTAGTAAGGCGTCCCCGGGCACGGAGGCTCAAGGCGTCATCGCGGATTTCGACAGCAAAGATACCCGTCAACACTTAACAAATCATTCAGGGGGGGTAAAATGTGTGATAATCTATTTAATTAATGATTGAATATATTGAATGAAAGGTGGATTTGTTGGAATGATGCGTAATCTTATGGCGACAGAGGGCGTTATGGGGCAGATGAGGCATGCCGCAGGATCATTTGAGGAGAGGGTGCAGGACGCAGACGCTCGGATTGCCATGTAGGGATAGACAAGCGGATGCAGGTATGGTGTGTGCCGTTTAAACGGTGTTTTTCTGGCATGGCCCCCGGCCCGGGCCCGTCTTTGTGGTGCTCGCATGGGTGGGCACATCGCATGGCTCCGCGGGCGGCTGCGGCAAGTCCCCATGCCGTCGTGCGTAGATGCCATGTCGTTGATGCCGGAAGGCCTGTCGTTTTTCGGGAAAGGTGTCTCGTTTCCTTGGGGCGGCAAGCTGCTTTGGTGGGGGCGGTATGTCGTTTTTCTAGGGATGTCCGTTTTTCGTGGCGGCCCGGTCGCATTGGGCGGGGGGCAAATCGTTTTTTTCGGTCGTCGGACCGTTTTGGGAGGCATTTACAGCCCTTCGTATACGCGTTACGGTGAATTTCCGATTTTTGCCTACACCCTGCCACCAACCGCTCCATTCCTCCTGTATTTCAGCCATTTCGTGGTGTAGACACCCCTGCGGTTGCCTACACCACGCTGCCACCATGCTGCCACCCGATAGCGGGTTGCCGGCGCGTTGGTCGGTGGCAGCGAGGTGGCAGCAAGGTGGCAGCGGAAGGGCACTTGCCTACACCACTTTATGCTTGGCATTCAATCGCTTCAGGCGGGATGGTGGCAGGGTGTAGGCAAAAATCGGAAATTTACCGTATAGGGGCTTGTTTAAGGATTCCCTCTCTTCTCTCTCACCAGTTAATTGGCGGTGAGGTCGGTGCGCTTCGCAGGAGAGGCCGCACCGCAGTCGCCCCTGTGCGAGGAGCGTGACAATATGCGTCCACCGAATTCACACGGGCTGGCCCGTCAATATTGCACATCGAATTACGGGCATGTAGCCGGCAGACGCATATTGCGACGCCCCTTCAGGGCTAAAGGTGTGGATGTCGGGGGACCCAGGGCTTACGCCCTGGGCTCCGTTACCGTGCCCCTTCAGGGCTCTCCTTGAACGTTTATCCTGCCCTTCCACTTAGGTAGGAACATAGCATCTGTTCGCCCATGTGAATCCTTCAAGGTATACCTTGGAGAATCTGCACAATCCTGCGAATCCTTCAAGGTATACCTTGGAGAATCCACCGCCGCCATCCCGTCCCTCCCTACACTTACGGCTCGCCGCCGGCGGAGCGTGGTGCGTCCGTCGGCGGCGAGTCGTAGGGTCGTGTCGTGTGGGGATTATATGCTGTGGGTGGCGGGGCCTCAGGCCTTCACCATCGTGTCATAGGCGGGGGGCGTGTCGACGCCGTGCTTTACGAAGGTCTCGGCGATGAAGGCCTGCTGCTCGGGGGTGATGTCCTTTTCCCCGTTCTTGAGGTGGTAGTAAAGTCCCTTGCCGAAGTGCGCCATGAGATCTTGTTTGATGGCCGTGGCGGTCGAAGTGCTGACCTCGTCGTAGATGTTTGTCATGCCCCGGGCCATGAGTCGCTCGGCCGTAGGATTATTAGTGGTCATGTCAGGTTATACTTGATGTGATGGGTTTGTGGAGTGCGAAAGTACGAAAATCTTTTTGCTGTGCCAAGTGCCGCCTCAGAAGCGCTTGATGAGAAAGGATGGGCAGATTCTCAGGAAGGCCCCTGCGGTGAAGCTCGTGCCGCCCCCCGTGCGGCGGGTGAGGCCGGTGGCGGCGTCGCGCTCCGTGGCGGAGAGATGCTGGTAGACGTCGGCCTCGACGCCCCAGGCGAAACCCTTGCCCAGGGGGCAGGCATACTCGCCGTGGAAGTTGACCATCTGCGGATCGTCGTAGGTGAGGCCCGTCTGGCTTGTCGAGCGCGTGCCGTAGAGGGGGCTGCCCATGATGGGGATGAACTGATGGGCGCGCCACCAGGCGAGGGCCAGGCCGAAGTGCGCAAGCTGGGCCCAGGTGCGGGCATAGGTGCCGTAGCCGCTCTGTAAGGGGAGGGCCGTGCCGGCCTGTTGGCTGTAATAGGTGGCGAAGGCCTCAAAGGTGAGGCGGGCGGGGAAGGTCGCGCGGAGCGGCACGTCGATCTGCGCTCCGGCGGCGGCGTTGAGCCACGTCTTCACCTGACGGTCGGGAGCCTCGGTGTTGATCTCTCCCCCTTGGTGGTGGAAAAGCACCTGGATGGGCAGCGACCATTGCACCCCGGCTGTGCGGCGCGAGGGGCGCAGGCGGGTGGAGAGGCCGAAGGTGAAGGCCTCCTGCGTGTCATCGCCGTGGTAGATGAACGACTGCCAGTCGACCCAGGCGTCGAGGCTGACGGGGCGTGTCTCCCAACGCACCTGCAGGCCCGCCTCGGGGTCGCCGATGTAGTTGAGTTCCTTGTTGTAAAGCGGTTCGACGAGGCCGTGCGAGGCTTTGCCGTAGAGCGTACCGAAGGTCATTGTCACCGTGGGCGACAGCTGCAGTTGCGCCCTGACGACGGGGACGGCGTGGAAGACCCGCTGGCTGCGGCCGCTGCCCTGCGTGTCGACCAGTCCGTCGTAGTAGGTCGCGGGGTAGCTGTCGGATCCCCAGAAGTGGAGCATATAGGCGCCCGCCTCGAGACGTAGGTTGCGCAGAGGCTGGTAGGAGACGGTCGGTTGCAACCAAGCGCCGGGGAGGGTGTAGCCTTTCATCAGCGGCGTCTTGAGTTCGGAATCGGAGAAGAAGGTCATCCCCTCGACGTTGATGCGCAGCTCGCCGCGGGTCTCGGGCGTGAGGGCGTGCGTGCCGGCATCGAAGACCAGACTGTCGAGCTGGGCGCTAAGGGGGGCGGTCGTGAGTAGGGCAACGAGGAGGGTGAGGAAGAGACGAAGCATGGGGCGATGCGGGAGAGGGATGGATGGAGAGGGGGAAAGGTTACTGCTCATCGATGCCCTCGATGCGGCAGTCGGTTGACCCCTTGAGCGTTACGGCCTTGCGGCCATGGAAGAGGGGTGGGAAGTCGTGGTTGCGGCGCAGGGCGTTGCGGCGGAAGATGAGGCCGCGCGTCGAGGAAACGTAGAGAAGCGGGTTGTCGAAGGTGTCGAAGCTGTTGCCCTCGATCACGATGCTGCGGCCCGGGCCGCCGTGGAAGGGCGTCACCGTGCGTTCGGGACGGGGAATCTCGGGGCAGATCGAGATCACCGCCTCAGTAAACTGGTAAAGCGAGGTGAGGGCGTTGCGGAAGGTGTTGCCCTTGATCACCAGGTCGCGCACCGCCCCGCTCTCAAACCACCCGTTGCAGTCGCCGCAGAGGAGGATGGCTGCGCCCGACGTGTGGTCGAAGAGGTTGTCGCGGCAGACGGTGCAGCGGGGCGAACTGAAGAGGGCGCCGCGGGCGCGGTTGTTGCGCACGATGTTGCGGGCGAAGGTCACCTCGGGCGTCCAGGTGAGGTCCTCGATGCCGTAGGCATTGCCCCCCGTGATTTCGGCGGGCAGGACCTTGTCGAGGGTGATGATGAATCCACGGCAGCCCTTGACGTCAGCCTGGCCGTCGGGGCGGATGGAGCGGATCGTGTTGAGGTGGGGGAAGGTCTGCATGGCGTCGGCACGGACGAAGGAGACCGTGTCACCCGGATCGCCCCAGCTGAAGCCCCAGGCCTGGTCGTGGCCGAAGGTGCAGCGCAGCGTGTGGTCGTCGAGGCGCTCCGTGACGCGGAGGTAGATGCCGTGGATGTTGATGGCGTCGTCCATCATTCCCTCGTAGAGTCCGTGGCGCGAGATGATGCGTCCGCGGCACTGCGAGAAGTGGGTGGCATCGGCCTGGGTGGTGAAGTAGCGCGGTGCGTCGTCACCCCCGTCGAGACACACGCGGAAGCCTCGCAGGTCGATGTCGGTGCAGCGCTGGGCGAGCAGCCCCATCCCCTCGGCGTAGTGGACGTTGACGTTGGTCAGGCGCGTGTCGGTGCACTCGTTGAGGAAAATGCCCGGCGCGGGCCGCTCCCAAGTGCGCAGCGCCACAATGGTGCCCGGCTTGAGGCGGCTGTCGCGCCACTGTGGGGCGCGGGCGTGCCCGCCGCCCAGATCGATGATGCCGCGCGTGTCGACGGGGAGGTCGGCCGTGTTGTAGAGAATGTGGCGTGTCTGAGGGTCGAAGGCAATGCCCGCCGCAGGCTTGAGCGCCCAGCCTTCGCCCACGGCCTCGAAGCGTCCGTCGGCGGCGGGGCGCCACTGCGACCAGGGAGCAACCTCAAAGGTAATGCCCTCCGACGGGTCGTTTTTGAGCACCTGCACCTGCGTGATCTGCGGATCTTCGAAGTCGATGGCGAAGTGTTCGAGGCGCACCCCGTCGCTCTGCGTCACGGCCAGCGGGAGCATGCGCCCATGGCAGATGATGCGTGCGCCGCGCCCCTCGAGGGTGAGGCCGTCATGCCATCCGTCGATCAAAATGCCCACGCGCTTGGGTTGTCCCTGGTCGTGGTTGGAGATATAGAGTTCCTCGGGCCGGGCATCGGCGGCATGGAGGTCATAGCGTCCCGGCTCGAAGCGTATGACGGCTCGCGTGCCGCGCGGTGTCTGCGCCTTGATCAGGCGCAACACGCTGTCGAGTCGGCTGGCGATCGTCGAGTCAGTGCGGTTGTCGGGTCGGATGCCGTAGTCGGCGAGCCGATAGACGCGCCGTCCCGCCGTCGCGGGCAGGGCAAGGAGCGTCAGGAGGAAGAGCGCGGGGAGGAGGGTGCGCAGACGGGTGAGGGTGAACATAGCGGGGAGGGGAGAATTATTATGCCGGTGAGGCCTTTAATGCTGCGAAGATACCCCTTTCCCTTGGGGCGGTCGGAGGGGCGAATGAAAATATTTTCGCAAAAAAGTGCGTTGCGGTCTTGGCGCGTGCCAGATTTTGTCTACCTTTGCACCCGCAAACAGCCAAGGACGCTACACGGCGGCTTGGCAATGCGAGTAACTGGTGCGTTAGTTCAGCTGGTTAGAATACATGCCTGTCACGCATGGGGTCACGGGTTCGAGTCCCGTACGCACCGCTGTTCGTTTCAACTTTATCTTGCCTCAATGACGCTGGGAAGCGTTATTGAGGTTTTTTGTTTTATGTCCGTTCCCTTCCGCCGGAACGCAGAAAAGGCGGGGGAGCACCGGCCCGGACCGTGAGAGGTCGTGGACCGTGCTCCCCCGCCTTGTTGCATAGGGATAGAGGATTGCAGCGGCTTATGCCCTGGCGCTGCGGCGAGCGGCGTCGCGGCGCGCCTTGCGGATGCGGAGGACGAGGTAAGAGCCGAAGACGAGGATGACGGAGATGAGGTGGATGTAGCTCTTGACCGTGCGGTCAACCTCTACGTCGGCCAGGCTGAAGCCCTGCTTGCGCTCGCCGCCCTTGTCGGCAGCGACGCCCTTGTCACCGCGCTCGCCGCGGGCTGCACCCTCGGGACGCTGAGCTGCCTCACGATTGCCCGCTTCGGCGCGCTCACTGCGGCCGGCGGCTTCGGTGGGCTGTGCCATGTTGCGCTTGCCCTTGTCAGGTCGGCCCGTAGCCTCGGCGCGCTGCGCAGCCTCAGGTTTGCCCTTACCGCTGCGTTCGGCGGCTTCGGGGCGTTGACTGTCGCGGTGTTCCCCTTCGGAGGCTTCGGCAGCGTCAGGACGCTGGCCGCCGCGGCCAGCGGGCCGTTCGCCCTTCGGGCGGGCAGGGGCTGAAGCGGGAGCGGCGTTCTCCACGGGGGCGGGAGCTTCGGCCTTGTCAGCCTGCGGCGTGCGGTCGGCGGAGGCATTCATCGCCAGTGTGCGGCCTTCGGCGGGGGCACCGCCGGTGCCGGCCTGCTGCGCCATGGGTCGGGCGTCCTTGTCACCGCCCTTGCTGCCGCGGGGATTGAGCAGACCGCCGGTCTGGATGCAGACGGCGTGGACGAAGAGCATGGCGTAGAGCACGTAGGCCCAGCGCTGCACGCCCTTCCAGCGCACCTGCCCCATGCGGCGACGCACTGCGGGGAACGACGTCACCCAGAGCACAAGGAAGAGCACGGCCATCACCACGCCCAGCACGAAGGCGAAACTACTCAGTCCGGCCCCCAGCATGCTGCGCACGGGGCGCTCGGCGAGGTAGGCGTCTTGGTCAAAGAAGAAGCGCCAGCCACCGGGCAGGGAGGCGAAGCAGCGGATCAGCGTGTGTGTCAAGACAGGGAAGCCCACGATGATCGACAGTTCGCTGCGGATGCTCATCAGGCGGCCCACCCACTTATGGCGTGTGTCGAGGGCGCCCATATACATGATGATGACCAGTAGGGGGAAGCCCAGCGTGCCCATGTGGATGTAGTCGCGCACGAAGTAGGAGAGCACGGGCACCCCGTTGAGCTTCGGTGCGTCGATGCCCAGCTTGCCCAGGATAAAGGGCAGGGCGGTGAGCACGAAGGGGATGGCCATGATGAGGTAGTAGAGGCCGGCGTGGCGCTTGATCGAGCGCGAGAGCAGGAGGCAGAGCGCTGTCAGCACGGCGAGGGAGAAGAAGAGGGGGACGAGGTTGTTGGCCAACGTCAGGAGGTCGAGGATAAACTTTACCATGATTGTGAGAGAGATGATTAATCCGTGTCGGGAGGTAATAAAGCCGCTAAAATCCCCGAAAGGGCACAGACGACTGCACCCTTTGAGGACTTTAGTTAGTGGCTGAATAACTTAGGTCAGGCTCTCGGAGCTTATTTAGCCTTGTAACCCAGGCGGCCGACGGTAGAGATCGTGCCGTTGCTCGAGACGGAGAGGCGCTTCGTAGCCGTGGCGGTCTCGGGGTTGATCTTGTAGAAGGCTGAGGAACCGGTCGATGAGTTGAAGGCCAGGTAGATGCTGCCGTCCTCGGCGTAGGGCACGACGCCCGTAGCGGTGGAGGCATCGGTGGGCAGGCCCGTCACGGTGGTGATGGTCTTCTCGTTGGCGTGGAAGATGGCGTACTCTGAGACGTCAGCCTTGAGGCCGCCGTTGATCATGTCGTCGAGGCCCTTCTTGTAGAGCTGGAGGAGGAAGTAGTCGCCCTTGATGTGCCAGCAGCGGAAGAGGGGATGCTTCGTGCCGATGGCCTCGAGGTTGACGTAGTAGTCGGGGTCGAAGGTGTCGGTGCCGGCCTTGATGCGCACGACGCCCGAGGGGAGCTTGCCCGTGACACACTTGAGGTCGGCCGTGGAGCGCTGTGTGCGGCCGTGGCCGGGGGAGAAGATGTAGATGTCGCCGTTGTCGGCCGCCCAGATCGTCTGGAAATACTGCGAGCGGTAGCGGCCTGTGGCATAGCCGATCTTGTCGGTCTCGATCACCTTGAGGGGTCTCTTGGTGAGGTCGCCATCGGCATAGATCGCCACATAGGCGCGGTCGGGGTGCTGGGTGCGGGGGATGGTGCCCGCTTCGTAAGAGCTGCTTGCGCTGCCGCCGTCAGCCTGGGTGATGAGCGTGTCGGAGAGCACCTTGTCGGGCCATTGGGCGATGCCATACTTGCTCATGCCCATGGGGACGGCTGAGGTGTAGAGCTTGCCGCCCGTCTCGAGGATGCCCGAGAGCGTCACCTTCTCGCCGTTGCCAAGCATGTTCTCCGCGACGATGGAGCTCTCCGTTTTGCTGCCGTCGAGCGTGTTGAGGTGGTTGATGAGGAGAGCCTGGGCCACGTTGCCGGCGGCATCGGTCGTGGTGGAGTTGCCCGTCGATACGGTGATGATGTGGTCGCCGAAGGTGCCGGCGGTGCTGAAGCGGCTCATCGTATACTCGAGGTCCTTCTCGAGCTGGCCCTGGCTGTTGAGGTAGTAAGAGGCACCGGTGCCGGCATTGCCCTGGTTGTAGACGAGGCCGAAGAGTTCGTCGTTCTTAAAGATCCAGTAAGAGGCGCTGACCGACTCGTAGCCCTGTCCCACGACGGAGATGGTCGTGTCCTTGTCGAGGCTCTGGGCCGTGAGCAGATAGGTGGCATCGTCGCTGCTGACGGGGATGACGTAGGCGCCGGGCTTCGTCGTATCGGGTTTGTTGTTGTTGTCAGAGGTGGTCTCATCGTCGCTGCAGGCGGTGAAGCCGGTTGCGGCGGTCATAGCGAAGGCGCAGAGGGCGGCTCGCGTCATGAATCGTTTGATCGTCATTGCTTGGGTTTATTGGTTTTAGCGTGTGAATTGTCGGGTAAGCTTATTTGCTCAGGAAGATGCGCACCTTGCCGTAAAAGGCGCGTCCGGCCTTCTGGAGGCTGTAGTTGTCGTAGAGGCGTGCATCGGTGAGATTGCGGCACTCGAAGGAGAGGTTGTAACGGCCGCCCTTGAGGGCATAGGTCAGCGAGAGGTTGTGGGAGAGCTGACGGGGCACGCGCAGCTTGGTGCGCTTGTCGCCGACATTTTCCCAATAGAGGGAGAAGCTGTGTTGCCAGTAACCGTCGTAAGTCAGGGTCAGGAGGTTGCCCTTGGCGAACAGGTCGTGCCAGTAGAGCGAGGCGTCGAAGTTGGCGTAGCGGTAGGGAAGGTTGGGGAGGCGCACCTTGTAGTGCACGTTGGCTTGCTCGGAGCTGGCTGTCCACTTCTTCTCATAGTCGCGCGTGTCGACGGCGTTCCATGTGGCGCCCGTGCTGAGCCAGTGGCTGTAGTTGTAGCGCAGGGTGAGGTTGTAGCCCTTCGTGCGCACCTTGCCGTGGTTTTCGTAGATGCCGTATTCGAGTCCGCCGAATTTGTCGAGTCCTCGCTTGATATAGTCGCGTGTGTCTCGGTAGATGAGGCTGCCCTCGGCATAGAGGCGGTGGCGGCGGGCAAAGGTGTGGACGTAGCTGAGGTTGAGGTTGAGGTTGTGACTCTTCTCGGGATTGAGGTCGGTCTTGCCAGCCTCGAGGTCTTCGTCGCCGAATAGCTCGTCGACCGTCGGCAGACGCAGTGCACGCTCGTAAGAGAGCTTCAGCTGCAGCGGTTTGAGGAGGTAATAAGTGGCGGCCGCGCCGTAGCCCCAGTCAGAGGTCGTGCGGTGGCGGTTGACGTAGGAACCTATGCCGTCTGCGCTCTGCGAGACGGGGCCCTTGTTGTATTGGCGGTAATATTTGCCGAAGGCCGTGACGTTCCACCTCTCGGAGGGCGTGAAGCGGTAGGAGAGGCCGCTGATGTGTTTGCGCGAGATCTTGGGGATGGTGTAGTCGGTGAGGTTTGACGACTGCCCCTTATAAGCTCGGCTCGTGCGGCGGAAGTCGCTGAACGTGTGGTTGAAGGTCAGCATGTGGTGGTCGCCCAGGCGATAGTTGAGCGTCAGCGTAGCGTTCCAGTTGGTGTTTTTCGATTCGCCGTACTGATAAGAGGCCTCGCCGCGCGAAGTCTTCGGATACCACTCGCCGCGCCAGTTGTAACCGCGCGAGGCCGTGTCGATGTTGGTTGTCAGGTTGTGGTTGTAGCTTGCCGTCACGACAGCGCTCAGGCCCGTGCCCAGAATGTCGCGCTTGACATACTCCAGTGAGGGCATGAGGGAGTGGGCGCGGCGGTGTTTCTCGCCGTAGACGATCTCCTGACGCACGCCCGTCTGGATCTCCTTATAGAGGTGGGAGAAATTGAAGCCCAAGAAGAAACGGTCGGCCCACGGGCGGCCCGTGAAACCTACCTTGCCGATCACCGACTCGTTGTGGAACGCATCGTTGAAGCGGCGCAGGTTGTAGGTCTGCTTCGTGTTGAGGGGGGCGAAGGTCACCTTGCCGTCGGTGCCAACGGAGAAGTTTTGCACGTAGGTGTTGACCTTGTAGTCGTTGTCAGAGTAATTCTGGAAGGCATTGATCTCGTAGGTAAAGCCGTTGCGGAAGGCTTGGCCGGCGTTGACGTAAGTCTTGTGCGTGTTGAATGCCCCGTAAGAGTAGCCCGCATCGATAAAGCGGCTCGCCTGGTGGCGCTTCGTCACGACGTTGATCACGCCGCCGATGGCATCGGTGCCGAAGCCTACGGGCACGACGCCGCGGTAGACCTCGATGCGTTCGGCGAAGTTGACAGGAATGTTGTTGAGGCTGAAGGTCTGGCCCACGCCCTCCTGAGGCACGCCGTCGATGAAGACCTTGACATGGCGGCCCGAGAAGCCGTCGAGCGCCATATTCATGTCAGAACCCACACCGCCCGTCTCGCGGATCTTCATGCCAGGGAGCTTTTGCAGGATGTCGCTGAGCGACTTGGAGGCATTCTCGGAATCCTTGGTCGTGACGGCCACGACGTTGTAGGCCGATTTGCGCACACGGCTAACGTCGTGGGCCACGACGTTGGCTTCGGCGAGCTGATGTGTCTTGTCGCGGAGCATGAAGTTGTGCTTCGTGCGGCCTCCGGCGGTGATGCGTATCCGGGCCTCCTGCGGCTCATAGCCTACGGCCTTGACCACGAGCGTGTAGTGGCCGGCAGGCGCTTTGAGATGGTAGAGTCCCTTGTCGTCGGGCGAGACGTTGTGGCGGGTGCCCTTGAGATAAACTGTGGCGAAGGTGGCCGGCTCGCCTCCTGCCATCACACGGCCCGAAACGAGGCCGGGGGCTTGCGCAGAGGCGGAGAGGAGGGGTATGATGAACAACACAGCGAGCGTGAAGAGCGATCGTTGTAGGTGGTGCATACGGTTTGAGGAAAGTTAAAGAAAAATGGTCGTTTAGTCTTTGTGAGTGACCCTTCGCGAAAGGACTGCAAAGGTCGGGCGGTGAAAAACCAATTGGAATACCCGAAAAGCATGATATAATGGCCGGCAGTTGGTTAAGGTGGGCCAATGGCGAGGTGGTGGGCCTGTGTGTCGGGAGGGTGAATCTCGCTGTTTGCGGTGATTGAATATTTTGTGTGCCGGTGTTGAGCTTGAAGCGCAAACGTGCGACATCCTTATTAATGGGGAGAATCTTCGGGCGTGCTTTTAGGGGGGGGGCGGCTGGAGCCATTCCGCCAACTTTTGCCCGTGTTTCGCACGGCATCGATCAGGGGGGGAGAGGGTGGGGGATAGGTCGCAAACAAGTCGCCTTGGCGGCGCGACGGCAAGGCGGCTAGAAATTTCTATAAGGCGGCTCGTCGCGCGGGGAAGGCGACTTGTTTTCGGGACGTTCGCGGCAACGCTCGCGCGCGTATATATAAAAGGTATGAGGGGGCGTTCGGACGGTCAAGGGTACTGAATTGACCACTTTTTTTGCTCAAAGCGGAAAAAAAATAGGGCGGAGGCTTGGCGTGAGAAAGAAAATGTCTACCTTTGCACCCGCTTCGAGGAACGAACTAAGCGCCGCCATCGAGCGGCGAGTGAAGCCTAGAAGCGGATCAGGGCAAATACCAGAGTGGCCAAATGGGGCAGACTGTAAATCTGCTGGCTTACGCCTTCGGTGGTTCGAATCCATCTTTGCCCACCCTCTCCCTCGGTGAGGAGACGCTAATGCGGAAGTAGCTCAGTTGATAGAGCACTAGCCTTCCAAGCTGGGGGTCGCGGGTTTGAGCCCCGTCTTCCGCTCTCTTTTTCGAGACGTAATTTGCTGTTATAGCTCAGCGGTAGAGCACTTCCTTGGTAAGGAAGAGGTCGTGAGTTCAAGTCTCACTAACAGCTCTCTTTTTGACAACTGAAAGACATTTCCCCTTGTGCGAATGTGATTGTCGGAGCGTCCGGCGATGATCCGGGTAAGGTGGAGATGTATTTTTGCTGATTAGAAATCATTCAATAAACAATAACTGCTATGGCAAAAGAGAAATTTGAACGTACCAAGCCGCATGTTAACATCGGTACGATCGGTCACGTAGACCACGGTAAGACTACCCTTACTGCCGCTATCTCTAAGGTGCTCCACGAGCGTCTCGGCACGGGTGAGGACGTTAAGTCGTTCGATCAGATCGACAACGCACCCGAGGAAAAGGAGCGTGGTATCACCATCAACACTGCTCATATCGAGTATGAGACCGAGAAGCGTCACTATGCTCACGTAGACTGCCCGGGTCACGCCGACTACGTAAAGAACATGGTTACTGGTGCCGCTCAGATGGATGGTGCCATCATCGTAGTAGCCGCCACCGACGGTCCCATGCCTCAGACTCGTGAGCACATCCTGCTCGCCCGTCAGGTAAACGTTCCCCGTCTCGTTGTGTTCCTCAACAAGTGCGACATGGTCGAGGACGAGGAGATGCTGGAGCTCGTTGAGATGGAGATGCGTGAGCTGCTCGAGCAGTACGGCTTCGAGGAGGATACGCCCATCATCCGCGGTTCTGCACTCGGTGCTCTTAACGGCGTTGCTAAGTGGGAAGACTCTGTAATGGAGCTCATGAACGCTGTTGACAACTGGATTCAGGAGCCCGTCCGCGATAAGGATAAGCCCTTCCTGATGCCCGTTGAGGACGTCTTCTCTATCACTGGTCGTGGTACCGTTGCTACGGGTCGTGTTGAGACCGGTATCGTTAAGGTAGGCGATGAGGTACAGATCCTCGGTCTCGGTGAGGACAAGAAGTCTGTCGTTACCGGTGTCGAGATGTTCCGCAAGCTCCTCGATGAGGGTGAAGCTGGCGATAACGTAGGTCTTCTCCTCCGTGGTATCGATAAGAAGGAGGTTCGCCGCGGTATGGTTATTACCCACCCGGGCGTTATCACTCCTCACAAGAAGTTCAAGGCCTCTATCTACGTCCTTAAGAAGGAAGAGGGTGGTCGTCACACGCCGTTCGGCAACAAGTATCGTCCCCAGTTCTATCTCCGTACGATGGACTGCACGGGTGAGATCCACCTCCCTGAGGGTACCGAGATGGTAATGCCTGGCGATAATGTTGAGATCACCGTAGAGCTCATCTACGCTGTAGCTATCAACGTAGGTCTCCGCTTCGCTATCCGTGAGGGTGGCCGCACGGTAGGTTCTGGCCAGATCACCGAGATTCTCGACTAATCACTGCCCCGACGCTTCGCGTCAGACAGTAGTCACCAATCATAAATAGGACTTTGCTCCGCCCGCGTGACGTGTGCAAAGCCTATTTTACGGGAATAGCTCAGTTGGTAGAGCACTGGTCTCCAAAACCAGGTGTCGGGAGTTCGAGCCTCTCTTCCCGTGC
>DAVZJV010000015.1:0-54726 GCA_052272595.1 Alloprevotella sp. | reverse complement strand
AGAAAGCCTCATCCCCGATGCTAGTGAGGCCTTCAGGTAAGGTCAAGCTCGTGAGGCCGGAACACCCATAGAAGGCCCGAGCCCCGATGCTAGTGAGGCCTTCAGGGAAGGTCACGCTCGTGAGGCCGGAACAATCATAGAAGGCCCCATCATTCCAGGCATCCGAACTTCGGATGCTTGTAACCTTATAAGTCTTTCCTTCATAAGTAACTTTTGCAGGAATGACCAAGTCACCGCTAGGCCTGTAGTCGTAGTCGCCATAATATCCCGACACCATGGCCGTGCAGTCATCGTAGAGCCTATACTTTAGTCTTCCGTCGTTAGTGTATCCCACTTCGTTCTTTGCCACCGCCAGTCCGGGCAGTGCGAGCGCCGTGAGGAGTGTGAGTAGGAGTAGACAGAGGGAATGTGGAATGGAATGTGAGAGTGTCTTCATCGCTTTGTCGTGTATAAGAGTTTTATGAGTTGCTGCGGGTAAGGAAATTGAGGCTGCAGCGTAGGCAGCGAAGGCTGCGGGGCGGGCTCTGAGGTTTCGGCGTGTGCTAGGATTGAATGGCAAAGCGGTGCGTGAAGCCTCGCTAGTTTGTTCCGTGTGCGCGCCTCCGCTGGTCCCGTAGCTACCGTGGAGCGTAAGTTGTCGGTTCGCGTGATTGTCGCAAAGGTAGGTGGAAAGGTTAATTTTGCTCGCTCCTATTTACTAAAGTATATTAATCCGTAGGCTTTTGCTGCAAAAGGTAGTTCTTGCGGCCCATCACCGAGGGGCGCAGGTTGCGTTCCGCCGGGTTGTTGTCAATATGGTAGATTCCGTCGTCGGCATAACGCCGCAGCCGCGGCCAGAGTTTGAAGGCGTAGTCGAAGGCCTTCCCGAGCAGGTCGGAGGGCGTGCAGGTGCCGGACGCGACTTTCATCCATGTTTCCATCGCGTCCATTACGGGGAGGGCTTTAGCGCGCCGTTCCGAAGCGGTTTCTTCCAGAGTGCCCCGCGGTGGGGTAGCGGGCTTCGCAAGTCGCCCATCGGTCTACATTTTGTCAAAAAATCGCGGCGAAGCCTTGCATATCGCAATATCTTTCCTACCTTTGCCGTCACAAAACGTTTTAATCCCGATGCTTATGACAGCCTCCTACTTCCGACTTAGCGGCCTCCTGTCTGTCCTGTGCGCCCATGGCGTGCGGAAGTGAGCAGCGTGTGCCGACACGGTAACGAGAGGTCGTCCCGCCCCCGCGGGCGACGGCATCCCTCCCCCTAGCGCCTCATCTCCGCCCCGCGTGGAGATGAGGCGCACTGCATTTTATAATAGCTAACCCCCACAATCCCTTTTGCCCTATGAGCGACCGACTCTACATCTTTGATACCACCCTGCGCGACGGCGAGCAAGTGCCGGGCTGCCAGCTCAACACCATCGAGAAGATCCAAGTGGCCAAGCAGCTCGAGAGCCTCGGCGTCGACGTCATCGAGGCCGGATTCCCCATCTCGTCGCCCGGCGACTTCAACAGCGTTATCGAGATCTCCAAGGCCGTCACCTGGCCCACCATCTGCGCCCTGACTCGGGCAGTCGAGAAGGACATCGACTGCGCCGCCGAGGCCCTGAAGTACGCCAAGCGCAAGCGCATACACACCGGCATCGGCACCAGCGACAGCCATATCAAGTATAAGTTCAACTCCACCCGCGAGGAGATCATCGAGCGCGCCGTCGCCGCCGTGAAGTACGCCCGCCGCTACGTCGACGACGTAGAGTTTTACGCCGAAGACGCCGGCCGCACCGACAACGAATACCTCGCCCGCGTGGTCGAGGCCGTCATCGCCGCCGGCGCCACGGTGGTCAACATCCCCGACACCACGGGCTATTGCCTCCCCGAGGAGTACGCCGCCAAGATCCGCTTCCTCAAGGAGAACGTCGACAACATCGACCGCGCCATCATCTCCACCCACTGCCACAACGACCTGGGCATGGCCACGGCCTGCACCCTTGAGGGAGTGCTTAACGGCGCCCGCCAGGTGGAGGTCACGATCAACGGCATCGGCGAGCGCGCCGGCAACACGGCCCTCGAGGAGATCGCCATGATCCTCAAGTGCCACCACCTGGGCATCGAGACCAACATCAATACGCAGAAGATCGCCGCCACCTCGCGCATGGTCAGTTCGCTGATGAACATGCCCGTGCAGCCCAACAAGGCCATCGTCGGACGCAACGCCTTCGCCCACTCCAGCGGCATCCACCAGGACGGTGTGCTCAAAAACGTCGAGACCTATGAGATCATCAACCCCAAGGACGTGGGCATCGACGACAACGCCATCATCCTCACCGCCCGCTCGGGTCACGCCGCCCTACGTCACCGCCTCGAGGTGCTCGGCGTCGAGGTCAGCGACGAGAAGCTCAACGACATCTATCAGCGCTTCCTCGCCTTGGCCGACAAAAAGAAGGAGGTGACCGACGACGACGTGCTCGTGTTGGCTGGCGCGGAGCGTGCCGCCTCGCACCACATCAAGCTCGACTACCTGCAGGTCACCAGCGGCGCCGGCGTGCGCCCCGTGGCAGCCATCATCCTCGATATTGCCGGCGAGAAATTCCAGGCGGCTGCCGAGGGCAACGGTCCCGTCGATGCGGCCATCAACGCCCTCAAGCGCATCATCGACCGCAAGATGACGCTCAAGGAGTTTACCATTCAGGCCATCAACCGCGGCTCCGACGATGTGGGCAAGGTCCACATGTCGGTCGAATACGCCGGCTCCGTCTACTACGGCTTCGGCGCCAACACCGACATCGTAACAGCCAGCGTCGAGGCTTATATCGACGCCATCAACAGCTTCCGCAAGTAGCGGCGCACCAGCCCTGCACCAGGCGCGCACCTGCCCGCCCCGCGCGAACGTATTCTCCTTAACTTCACCCTTACCCATGAATACCCTCTTTGACAAGATCTGGGACAGCCACGTCGTGCAGCACGTCACCGATGGCCCCGACCAGCTCTATATCGACCGCCTCTACTGCCACGAGGTGACCAGCCCGCAGGCCTTCGCCACGCTGCGGGCCAAGGGGCTCAAGCCCTTCCGCCCCGACCGCATCTACTGCATGCCCGACCACAACACGCCGACGCACGACCAGGACAAGCCCATCGCCGACCCCGTCTCGCGCCGTCAGGTCGAGACGCTGGCCAAGAACGCCCGCGAGTTTGGCCTGACCTACTGGGGCATGATGGACCGCCACAACGGCATCCTCCACGTCGTCGGTCCCGAGCAGGGCCTCACCCTGCCGGGCATGACGATCGTCTGCGGCGACTCACACACCTCCACCCACGGCGCCGTAGGGGCTGTGGCCTTCGGCATCGGCACGTCAGAGGTCGGCATGGTGCTCGCCTCGCAGTGCGTGCTCCAGGCCAAGCCCAAGACCATGCGCATCACCGTCAACGGCCGCCTCGGCCGCGGCGTCACGGCCAAGGACCTCGCCCTCTACCTCATGAGCCGCATCACGACGAGCGGCGGCACGGGCTACTTCGTCGAATACGCCGGCGAGGCCGTCCGCTCCCTCACCATGGAGGGCCGCCTCACCCTTTGCAACCTCAGCATCGAGATGGGCGCCCGCGGCGGACTCGTGGCCCCCGACGAGGTGACTTTCGCCTACCTCAAGGACAAGCCCTATGCGCCCAAGGGGGCGGAATGGGACAAGGCCGTCGCCCGCTGGCGCGAGCTCCGCAGCGGCGATGACGCCGTCTTTGACAAGGAACTCACCTTCTCCGCTGCCGACATCGCCCCGATGATCACCTACGGCACCAACCCCGGCATGGGCGTGGCGGTCGACGCCACCATCCCCAAACCCGCTACGGAGAGCGACCGCAAGGCGCTGGCCTATATGGGCTTCAGCGCAGGCGAGGCGATGGTGGGCAAGCCGGTGGACTACGTATTCCTCGGCGCCTGCACCAACGGGCGCATCGAGGACTTCCGCGCCTTCGCCTCCATCGTCCGCGGGCGCCACAAGGCTCCCGGCGTGACGGCATGGCTCGTGCCCGGCTCGTGGAGTGTCATGCGCCAGATCGAGGCCGAAGGGCTTGACAAGGTGCTCGCCGAGGCGGGCTTCGCTATCCGCCAGCCCGGATGCTCAGCCTGTCTGGCGATGAACGATGACAAGGTGCCCGCCGGCAAGCTCTGCGTCTCCACCTCCAACCGCAACTTCGAGGGCCGCCAGGGACCGGGTTCGCGCACCTGTCTCGCCTCGCCCCTGACCGCCGCAGCCGCCGCCGTGACGGGCATGATTACCGATCCGCGGGAGCTCATGTAGTTCATCCAGGAGTTAAGGAGTTAAGATGTTAAGAAGTTAAGCCGTAGCCCCAACGGGGCGTGAGGCAATAGCCTAGGGATTTATCCCTAGAATCGCGCGCCTCATCATTGACTCGCCGCCAATAGACGTATCTCATTGGCGGAATTGGCGGCGAGTCGGAGGTGTGGATCTTGTCCTAGGGTTTCACCCTAGGCTATTGTCTCCCGCCCCGTTGGGGCTCCGCGAAAGCTTCATTTCCCGCCCCGTCCCCCTTCAGCCCCATCCGGCTTAACTCCTTAACTTCTCTAACTTCTTAACTTCCCCCACCATATCCCCACCATTCCTCATGAAACAACCCTTCCATATCATAGAGAGCACCTGCGTGCCCCTACCACTCGAAAACGTCGACACCGACCAGATCATCCCCGCACGCTTCCTCAAGGCCACCGACCAAGAGGGCTTCGGCCAAAATCTCTTCCGCGACTGGCGCTACAACGCCGACGACACGCCCAAGGACTTCGTGCTCAACGACCCCACCTACGGCGGCTGCATCCTCGTGGCCGGCAAAAACTTCGGCTGCGGCTCCAGCCGCGAGCACGCCGCCTGGGCGCTGGCCGACTATGGTTTCCGCGTGGTCGTCAGTTCCTTCTTCGCCGACATCCATAAGCAAAACGAGCTCAACAACTTCGTGCTCCCCGTCGTGGTGAGTCCCGCTTTTCTGGCAGAGCTCTTTGCCTCGATCGAGGCCGACCCCAAGATGAAGGTCCGGGTCGACCTCCCGGCACAGACCATCACCAATGAGGCCACCGGCCGATCGGAGCACTTCGACATCAACGGCTATAAGAAATACTGCCTCGAGCACGCCCTCGACGACATCGACTTCCTCGTCTCCCACCGCGACAAGATCGAGCAATGGGAGGCCGCCCACCGCGCCTAAGGCCGCTGCTCCGCAACAGACGAAATATTCTCAATCCATACTACACCACCTATGAAACTCCATATCGCTGTACTCCCCGGCGACGGCATCGGCCCCGAGATCTCGGAGCAAGGCGTGGCCGTCATGCAGGCCGTGGCCGAGCGCTTCGGCCACGAGGTAACCACCGAGACGGCCCTCGTCGGTGCCGCCGCCATCGACGCCGTGGGCGACCCATTCCCCGAACAGACCTACGAGGCCTGTCTCCGCGCCGACGCCGTGCTCTTCTCCGCCGTGGGCGACCCGAAGTATGACCACGACCCCAAGGCCACCGTGCGCCCCGAGCAGGGACTGTTGGCCATGCGCAAGCGCCTCGGCCTCTACGCCAACATCCGCCCCGTCCAGACCTTTGAGTGCCTCCTCCATCAGTCGCCGCTCAAGGAGGAACTCGTGCGCGGTGCCGACTTCGTCTGCATCCGCGAGCTCACCGGCGGCATGTATTTCGGCGAGAAGCAGGAGGGCGACGACTACGCCTATGACACCAACGCCTACTCGCGCGCCGAGATCGAGCGCATCCTCACCGTCGCCTTTGCCTACGCCGCCCGCCGCAAGCGCCACCTCACCGTCGTCGACAAGGCCAATGTGCTCGCCTCGTCGCGCCTCTGGCGCAAAGTGGCGCAGGAGATGGCTCCGCTCCACCCCGACGTGACGACCGACTTCATGTATGTCGACAACGCCTCGATGCGCATGATCCAGGAGCCCACCTTCTTCGACGTCATCGTCACGGAGAACACCTTCGGCGACATCCTCACCGATGAGGGCTCGTGCATCACCGGTTCGATGGGCCTCCTCCCCTCGGCCTCGATCGGTGAGAAGACGCCCCTCTTCGAGCCGATTCACGGTTCGTGGCCGCAGGCTGCGGGTCAGAACATTGCCAACCCCCTGGCCCAGATCCTCTCCGTCGCAATGCTCTATGAGCACTTCGGCCTCACCGCCGAGGGCCGCGCCATCCGCGACGCCGTCGACGCCAGCCTCGACGCCCATGTGCGCACGCCGGAGATTCAAGTGCCCGACGGCCCGCGCTACGGCACGAAGGAGGTCGGCCGCTGGATCGTAGACTATATCAAGCAATAAGGCCCTCCGCCTCCGCCCCTTGTCCGCGCCCCTTTGCTCCGGCAGGTGGTGCGTGGGCATTCGCACCCGTCGGGCTTTCGCACCTCGCGGGCTTTCCTTACTTTTGCACCGCCTAATCACCTCAGGGGGCGCCAGCCGTCACATCGCAGGCGGCGGCGCCTCCTGAGCCTTTGTGCGGGCACACCTATTTATATATCACTAACGCCCTAAGTCCTCTCCACGCCCGTGTCCGACTTCCCCAAGTGGCTCCTCGCCCTGGCCGGCCTAAGCCTGTTGCCCACGCTGGCCTCGCCCTTCTACCTCTTCGCCTCGCCCGCCCCGGCCGAGGCGGGAGCCTTCGTGTCGCTACTCGCCTATGTCGGGGTGCAGCTCCTCTGGCTGGTGCCGCTGCTCCTCTTCTTCGTCAGCCTCGACCGTTACCGCCGCGGCTATTACACGGCGGGCATCGTCGTGGCCTCGCTGAGCGCCCTCCTCTCCCTGGGCGGCGGCGCCTGGCTGTTCTGTGCCTGATCTTCGTATAGGTAGCTGTCGCCCCTTCAGGGCTCAGTCGGTAGGGTCGGTGCAGGTCCTAGGACTTGCGTCCTAGGCTAATAGCTGTCGCCCCGTTGGGGCTAGGCTGCGGCCTCCCTACATATTTCCCCATTCTCTCTTTCCCCTCACGTCATGACCGATCCACGTCATATCCACATCGCTGACTACAACTATCCGCTGCCCGATGAGCGCATCGCCAAATATCCCGTGAGCGAGCGCGACACGTCGAAGCTCCTCGTCTATGCAGAGGGGCAGATCAGCGAAGACCACTTCTATAACCTCCCCGACTATCTCCCCGCTGGGGCGCTGATGGTGATGAACAATACGAAGGTCATCCGCGCCCGCCTGCACTTCCACAAGGCGACGGGCGGCCTCGTTGAGGTATTTTGCCTCGAGCCTCACACGCCCCATGACTATCAGGTAAACTTCGCCACGCGCGGCCGCGTATCGTGGACCTGCCTGATCGGCGGGCTCAAGAAGTGGAAGGAGGGCCGCCTCTCGCGCACGGTCACCGTGGGGGGACGCGAGCTGACGCTGACGGCCGAACGACTCGGCGTGAGCGGCACGGGCCACGAGGTGGCCTTTGACTGGGGTGACGACACTGTGACCTTTGCCGAGGTGCTTGAGGCCATCGGCGAGCTCCCCATTCCCCCTTATCTCAACCGCGCCACCGAGGCGAGCGACCTGACGACTTATCAGACGGTCTATAGTAAGGTCAAGGGGAGCGTGGCCGCCCCGACGGCGGGCCTCCACTTCACCGAGCGCGTGCTCCAGGCCCTCGACGCCAAGGGGATCGAGCGCAACGAGGTGACGCTCCACGTCGGCGCGGGCACCTTCCGCCCCGTCAAGAGCGAGGAGATCGGCGGCCATGCCATGCACGCCGAGTGGATCGCCGTGAAGCGCTCCAGCATTGCCCGCCTGCTGGCCCATGGGGCGCAGTGCATCGCCGTGGGCACTACATCGGTGCGCACGCTCGAGAGCCTCTACTACGTCGGCGTGATGATCCACCGCCAGCCCGACGTCGAGCCCGACGATCTCACCGTGCCGCAGTGGATGCCTTATGACTACGCTGTCTCGCCCGAGCGGAAGCTCACGGCCGTCGAGGCGCTCACGGCCTTGGCCGACTGGATGGACCGCCGCAGCCTCCCCGTGCTCCACACCGCCACGCAGATCATCATCGCCCCGGGCTACGAGTATCACATCGTGCGCAACATGGTGACGAACTTCCACCAGCCCCAGAGCACGCTCCTGCTCCTCGTCTCGGCCTTTATCGGCGGCGACTGGCGTAAGGTCTACGACTATGCCCTCGCCCACGACTTCCGCTTCTTGAGCTACGGCGACAGTTCGCTGCTCAAACCCGTAGAGCTTGGCGAAGGCGAAACCCCGCAAACGTGCCGCCCATGACGACGATGCGAGACAAGCAGGACGAACTGCTCCCCCTCGTCGACGAGCAGGGGCGCGTCGTGGGGCGGGCGACGCGCGGCGAGTGTCACGGCGGGACGATGTGGCTCCACCCCGTGGTGCACCTCCACGTCTTCGACCCCGAGGGGCGCCTCTTCCTGCAGCACCGCCCCGTATGGAAGGACATACAGCCCGACCGCTGGGACACCGCCGTGGGCGGCCACGTGGACTGGGGCGAGACGATCGCCGACGCCCTCAGGCGAGAAGTGCGCGAGGAGGTGGGACTGACGGACTATGAGCCGGTCTTCCTCACGCGCTATGTCATCGAGACGCCCCGCGAGCGCGAGCTGGTGCACGTCTACAAGACGGTGACCGCCGCGCAGCCCTGCCCCTCGGCGGAGCTCGACGGGGGACGCTTCTTCACCCGTGAGGAGATCCTCAGCCGGATGGGGACGCACTTCTTTACGCCCAACTTCGAGCAGGAGTGGCGCCGTTTGTTTGGCGGGGAGAACGTCTGCGGGTAATGGGCCTATACGTAATGTCCTGTAGCCGTCGGACGCATATTGCGATGCCCCTGCAGGGCTAAAGGCATACGTCCTTGTAGGACCCAGGGCTGACACCCTGGGCTCCGTTGCCACTCCCCTTTGGGGCTTCCCACAGACGCTTTGTCGGGGGAGGCTCACAGGCCGGCACACGGCCAATTCGCCAATTTATTACGGTTATTGGCGGCGAGTAATCAAAAACGTATACAATCCTAGGGATAAATCCCTAGGCTATTGTCTGTCGCCCCTGTGGGGCGTCTCCGTGATGGCCATGCCGCGGGACTCTCCCCCGGACATTCATTCACCAGAAACGCCAAGGCGTCTAGGCCTGACGGGATCGAGTCTCGTTGAGTCTAGACGCCTTGGCGTTTTGAGAATATGGCAACCTTTTGCGCGGTTGCGGGCGGGGGGATGATCGGTGCGCGCGGAGCGGGAGGAGGCCGCGGCGGGGACGGGTCAGATCCAGGTCTTCCAGCGGAAGAGGCCGTAGAAGAGGCCGGTGACGATGATCGAGAGGATCAAGACGACGGGGAAGCCCCACGTCCACTGCTCCATGCCGCTGATGAGGTTCATACCGAAGATACTGGCGATCAGCGTGGGGAACATGAGTATGATGGAGACGGAGGTCATCTGCTTCATGACGCCCGCCATGTTGTTGTTGATGATCGAGGCGTAGGTCTCCATCGTCGAGTCGAGGATGTTGGTGTAGATGTTGGTCGTCTCGCGTGCCTGGTTCATCTCAATGGTGACGTCCTCGATGAGGTCGGCATCGAGTTCGTCGACGGGGAGCTTGAACTTCAGCTTCGAGAGCAGCGTCTCGTTGCCTCGGATGGAGGTGATGAAGTAGGTGAGGCTGTCCTGCAGACGCGAGAGGCCGATGAGATCGGCGTTGTCGATCTTCCGGTCGAGGTTGCGCTTGGCTTCCTCGAGGAGCACGTTGATCTGCTTCAGGCGCTTCAGATACCAGACGGCGGAGGAGAGGAAGAGGCGGAAGACGAGGTCGACGGAGTCGGTAAATCCCTGGTTGCGCTTCTGCTGGTATGAGACGAAGTCGATCATCATGTTTGTCTCAAAGTTGCAGACGGTGATGCACACGCCCTTGTTGAGGATGATGCCCATGGGGATGGTGGTGTGGGGCGTGCGCGATGCGACCTCTTTGACGTAGGGTATGCGGAGGATGATGAGTGACCAGCCTTCGTCGTACTCGTAACGTGAGCGCTCGTCTTTATCTCGGATGTCGTCGAGGAAGTAGTCGGGCACGTGGAGTGTGTCGATGAGGAAGGCTTCGTCTTCGGGTGTGGGGCAGGTCACCTGCACCCAGCAGTCTGGCGCCCATTGCTCGATGGTGTGCAGGGCTTTGTCGTAATTCCAGTATGTACGCATGGCGTAGGGGAGGGGATGGCTTCGGATTGGCTTGATGAGGGTGTGAATGGTCGACCGCGTGCCTGCTCCCCAGCCTCTGGGGCCGTGCGCCGCCCGGGTGTGGGCCGTGGCGCTGGAGGGGGTTAAGTCTGCATGGGGTCGACGATCAGTGGCTTCGCGCCGGAGGATAGTCGTCCATTGTCTTAAGTGGTGTGAGTGTGTTGTATGGTTTGTGCGTGCAAAGGTAGTGCAAGGTGGGCGCATACGGGCGGGAAATGGGGTAGGATTTTACCGGCGACGTATGTCGCGACGGTGGCCTTGACCCCAACGTGGCGTGAGACAATAGCCTAGGGTTGCACCCTAGGTATGTGTGCATCATTATTTACTCGCCGCCAATCTACGCGTTCTATTGGCGTGATTGGCGGCGAGTCGGAGGTGGGGGCTTGTACCTAGGGATAAATCCCTAGGCTATTGTCTGACGCCCCTTTGGGGCTCTTGGGGGAGGCTCTCCTTTGGGGCTCCTTTGGGGCCTTTGGGGCCTTTGGGGCCTCTCCTTCTGGCTCTCGCAAAAGGCTCAAAAAGGCCCGTCGCTGGGGATGCCCCAACGGGGCATGAGACAATAGCCTAGGGTGCAACCCTAGGTATGTGTGCACCATTATTTACTCGCCGCCAATCTACGCGTCTTATTGGCGGGATTGGCGGCGAGTCGGAGGTGGGGGCTTTACCTAGGGATAAATCCCTAGGCTATTGTCTGACGCCCCTTTGGGGCTCTTGGGGGCGGCTCTCCTTTGGGGCTCCTTTGGGGCTCTCCTTTGGGGCTCTCCTTTGGGGCTCTTGGGGGCGGCTCTCCTTTGGGGCTCTCCTTTGGGGCTCCTTTGGGGCCTTTGGTGGCTTTGGGACCTCTCCTTCTGGCTCTCGCATGAGGCACAAAAAGGCCCGCCGCCGGGCGTCCTGGGTGAGGGGGCGCCTGACGACGGGCGTGCAGAACATGAGAGAGATGTGTGTGTCGGAATGTGTGACGTGCGGGCGGATCGCCGCGGCCGGTCAGAAGCGGCCGCGGCCGCCGCCCATCGGCGGCCCCATGGGGCGCATCGGCATGCCGCCGGGGCCGCGCATGTCGGGCGGGCCCTGACGCTCGCCGTCTTTGCTGCCGCTGCCCGAGCCGGGGAAGATCGAGAGCTTGTAGATGGCGTGGACCATGAAGTAGGAGTTGATGGCGTTGGTCCACGTATCGGTGCGCTGCGTGGCGGTGAGCGAGCGCGAGATGTTGCTCTGCTGCTGGAGGATGTCGTAGAACTGTACGCTCAGCGTCAGCGCCTTCTTCTTGAGGAACGACTGCGAGATCTGGGCGTTCCAAACGAGCTCGTTGGTGTTCATCGAGCGGTCGGCGTAGCCTCGGCGTGAGGTCATGCGCAGGTCAGTCGAGAGGGCGAGGCCGAAGTCGAAGGTGAAGTTGGCGTTGGCACCGTAGGCGAAGTTCCACGTGTCCATGTTGGCGTTGTCCTGGATCGAGGCGCGCGCGTGCTGGTAGTTGACGCGGCCGAGCAGGCCGATGTCATACCACGAGGCTCGGTAGGAGAGGTTGAGGTTCTCGTAGACGCCGAGGGTGCGGGTGGTGTTCTTCTGCGACGTTGCGCTCTGGAAGATCTTGAGGTAGTCGTCGTAGCTGCGGCCCGTGGTGAGGGCGGCACGGGTGGCGAGGAGGTCGCTGCGGGGCGTGGCGCCCGAGGCGGCGGAGCCGGAGTTCATCGTGCTGACGTAGCCCACGGCGTTGTCGTAGCTCAGTGAGGAGAAGCTCGAGATGTTGAAGAGCTTCTGCTTGCCCAGGGCCGTGTTGATCATAAACATGGCGCGGCCGTTGAAGTTGCCGTTGATGTTGTCGGGACGCATGTAGCGCACGCCGGTGGCCTCGTCGTAGACCATGCGGTTAGAGACGGAGTTGCTCGTCTGGGTGAAGTCGAGACCGGTCATCATGCCGCGCTGGGCCTTGGGGTCGTAGGCGTTGTAGAAGAGGCGGAGGGAGTTGTTCCACGCCGGCTTCAGGCCGGGGTTACCCATGGAGATGTTGAGCGGGTTGGAGTCGTCGACGACGGCGAGCAGGTCGGTCATCGAGGGCTGCGAGGAGGAGCCGCGGTAGCGGATCTCGAGGCGGTTGGTCTGGGAGAACTGGTAGCGCAGACGCAGGGTGGGGGAGACCTTGAAGACGTTGCGCGTGATGAGCGTGTCGATGTGCTGGCCGGGGCGGTTGTAGGCCATCTCCGTGCGTTCGGGGTTGAAGTCTACGCCGGCGTTGAAGCGGACGGCCTTGGTGTTGTAGCGGATGCCGGCCGTGGCCGTGTGGTCGTAATACTTATAGGTGGCGTACTGCGAGTTGTGGTCGTCGCGCACGGCGTTGATCACGTCGTCGCGCGTGGGGAGGGTGCCGATCGTGGGGTGACTGGTCTCGCTGCCGTAGTCCTCATAGCCCGGGTAGAGGGTCTTGTAGGGATCGTAGGCGAGGGAGTCGAGGTTGTAGCGCGAGCGGTTGGAGTCGCTGTATTTGTAGCCATACTGGTAGCGGACCTCGGCGAACCAGTTCTTGCCGAGGGGCTCGACGTAGCCCAGGCGGACGCTGTAGTTATAATTGGTGGTGGGCTGGGAGCTGTATTGGTTGAGGAAGCTTTTGGCCTTGCCCGAACTGAGGTTGTAGTTGATAGAGGAGATGGAGAAGGCGTCGCTCTCGGTGCGCGACCAACCGCCGTTGACGCGGAGGGAGAGGTTGCGGCCGGCAGCGCCGAAGCGGCGGATCACGTTGAGCATGCCCGAGACGTTGTGCGTATGGCTGTCGCTCAAGGAGTAGCGGCGGTTGGTGTTGACCATGGCCTGATAGAGGGGGAGCGTGGTCAGGGCGGTGAAGCCCTTGCTGATGGAGTCGGCCATGCCCATGATGCGGTCGAGGGGATCGGTCGAGGTGGTGAGCTTGTAGGGGTCGCTGCTGAAGGTGGCCGAGAGGCTCTGGCCGTTGCTGTGGCTCGAGGAGTAGGAGTAGGAGGGGCGGAACATGACGAAGGTCATCGTGTCTGGGTTCCAGAAGAGCCGAAACTCCGTGTCGAAGCTCGTGCTGTTGCTCTTGGTCTTGTTCCAGGCGTTGGCGAAGGAGCTGCTGGTGCCTGAGGAGAGAAAGGTCTCTGAGTTTGAGGTCGAGAGGGCATCGGTGCTGGTGTGGCGGTAGCGGGCGTTGCCGCCGACCTCGAGGCGTCCGGCTTCGCGCTGCTTCTTGCCGTTGTCCCAGGAGAAGTCTGCGCCGGCGCTCTTGGTGGCTACGAGGCCGCCGCTGGGGCCGCCGAAGCCGCGCGGGCCGCCGAAGCCCCGGTCGTTGGTGTTGTTGGCCGAGCCGAAGAGGGTGATGCGCGAGTTGTCGGTGAAGCGGGTGCCGAAGAAGCGGCCCGAGTAGCGGTCGTGGTTGCCATAGGCCACGTCGGCATTGGCCACCCACGACTGGTTGAGCTCGCGCTTGGTGGAGATGTCGAGCACGGTGGTCTCCTCGCCGTCGTCGATGCCGGTCTGCTCGGCGTAGTCGCTCTTCTTGTCGTAAGCCTTGATCTTGCTGACGAGGTCGGTGGGGAGGTTCTTCATCGCGGTCTGGGTGTCGCCCTTAAAGAAGTCCTTGCCGTTGATGAGAAACTCCGAGACGGTCTTGCCGTTCCACTTGATGGTGCCGTCGTCGCTGACCTCGACGCCGGGCAGCTGCTTGACGAGGGCCTCGAGCGTGGAGCCTTCGGGCACGCGGTAGGCGGAGGCGTTGAACTGTGTCGTGTCGCCGTTTTGCTGTACGCGGGCTGCGACGCCTGTGACGGTGGCGGAGCGGAGGGTGCTCTCCGTGCCGCTGAGGAGTATGCGGCCGATGTCGAGCGTGTCGGTTCCCTCGGCGAGGGTAACGGCTTTGGTCTGGGTCATGTAGCCCATGTAGCTGAGCTTGACAATGTAGCGGCCGGGTGCGGGGGCTTTGAGGGCGAATCGGCCGTCGTCATCGGTGACGGAGGCCAGCACGGCGGTGCTGTCGGCGCGCAGGAGGGCTGCCGTGGCGTAGCTTACGGGGGCGCCGGTCTTGGCGTCGAGGGCCGTGCCGCTGATCACGTGGCGCACGGCGGGCGTGCTGCTCTCCGCCGTGCGGCGGGCGGCGGACGTGGCGGGCTGCTGGGCCCACAGCGCTGCGGCGCCGAGCGTGAGGGAGAGAAGTAGGGTTGTGAGGCGTCTGAACATCATGTGTGTCGTATCGTTATGTCAGTCGTAGGGATTGTGTTGTTGCGTTGAGGGGGCGGGCGGGGGAGCAGGCGCTGGCCTGCGTTGCGCTGGCCGGCGCTTTCACCGGTGTTGCATTGGCCGGCGGGTAGCATGGCCTCCCTCGCCTCCGGACGACGCTTTATTGACGGTGAAGGCGGGGAAAGGTTTAACGAGACACTATCTCGTGAGGGGGATTAATCGACGAATGGGGCGGATTTATCGACGAATGGGGCCCAGGGCAGGCTGTGTCGGAAATTGTAAATTATGAAGTTAAGGAGTTAAGCCGATAGTGACGGAACGCCGGGAATCCTTCTTGTCCGATGCGTTCAAGTAGCCCCAAAGGGGCTTAGCAACGGAGCCCAGGGCGTCAGCCCTGGGTTATCAATGGCGTATGCCTTTAGCCCCAAAGGGGCGTCGCAATGTGCGTCTGTCCCCCCCCTCGTTAAATGAAACGCCTGACACGGCGAGGCACATTGCCACGCACATTGCCACGCCCCTTTGGGGGCCACGCGCCACGCCGGGCCAGCCGAACCTATTTATCTGTGCAGAGGTATGCCCCTTCGGCGTTTATTCCCCAATTCACAGAAGCGTCTCGTCGGTATCGGCTTAACTTCTTAACTTCTGATCTTTCCCCCTCCTCCTCATCCCCTTGATGACGTAGGTGACGACGCCCCAGACCTCGAAGCTGTCGGTCTCGGTGACGGTGATGGGCGGGTAGCTCTCATTGGCGGGGTGGAGGACGACGTGGTCGGGGAAGAGCTCGAGGGTCTTGACGGTGAAGTCGCCCTCGAGGATGCAGACGGCAATGTCGCCCGTGCGGGCGTCGAGGCTCTTGTCGATGACGAGGATGTCGCCCTCCTCGAGGTCGGCGTCGATCATCGAGTCGCCCACCACGCGGGCGTAGAAGGTGCTCTCGGGGTGGGAGATGAGGTCGCGGTTGAGGTCGATGGCATTTTGCATATACGACTGGGCGGGCGAGGGGAAGCCTGCGCGCACCCCTTCGTCGGCATAGGGCAGGGAGAGGCGCTGTCCGCCCGTGGCGGGGGAGATCTCTAGTGTGTCGGTAGACATGGCGGGGAAATATGATAAGGCAGCGAAGCCTCTGCAGGAGACTTCGCTGCCGTAAGTTATCGCGCGGCGTGACCGGGGAAGGTGTGTCAGGCCTGGACGTAGTCGGCCACGTCGGCCACATCGAGGTGCATCACGAAGTCGTGGTGCTTGGCCACCTCGGCACGGACGTAGCGGGCGTAGACGAAGGCGCTCTTGCCGAAGAGCTCGCGCGAGAAGGTGGCGTTGTGGAGCAGGAGGTGGAGCATGATGACGTCGGCGGCCATCTCGACGAGGTGGCGGGCACAGAGGTCATGATATTCCTGATCGCCGGCCTCCTTGACGCGGGCCACGGCTTCCTCAAACTTGTCGGCCAGCTCATGGGCCAGTTCCTGGAGGGGACGGAGGTCTTCGCTGACCTCAGCCTGCTCAAACTGGCGCATCTGGGCGAGGTAGGAGCCGTTGGTGACGTAGCGGATGGCGGCTACGACCTGCAGCTGCGTGGTGCCCTCGTAGATGGAGGTGATGCGGGCGTCGCGGTAGTAGCGCTGGATGGGGTAGTCCATCATAAAGCCCGAACCGCCGTGAATCTGGATGGCGTCGTAGGTGTTTTGGTTGGCATACTCGGAGTTCATGCCCTTGGCCAGCGGGGTGAGCGAGTCGGCGAGCTTGGCATAGGCCTTCTGCTCCTTGCGCTCCTCGGGAGTGAGCTTGCGCTCACGGCTGATGTCGTCGAGGGCCTTGTAGATGTCGACGTAGCGGGCGCACTGGTAGAGCAGGGCGCGGCCGGCGTCGAGCTTGGCCTTCATCGTGGCGAGCATGTCGTAGACGGCGGGGAAGTTGATGATCGCCTTGCCGAACTGCTCGCGGTCGCGGGCATAGGCCAGTCCCTCGTTGTAGGCGGCCTGAGAGATGCCGACGCTCTGGGCGGCGATGCCGAGGCGGGCGCCGTTCATGAGGGCCATGACGTACTTGATGAGGCCGAGCTTGCGCTCGCCGCAGAGTTCGGCGTGGGCATTCTTATAGACCAGCTCGCAGGTGGGCGAACCGTGGATGCCGAGCTTGTTCTCGATGCGGCGCACGTTGACACCGCCGCTCTTCTTGTCGTAGATGAACATGGAGAGGCCGCGGCCGTCGGTCGTGCCCTCCTCAGAACGTGCGAGCACGAGGTGGAGGTCGGCGTCGCCGTTGGTGATGAATCGCTTCACGCCGTTGAGCAGCCAGCAGCCTTCCTCCTCGGAGTAGGTGGCCTTGAGCATGACGCTCTGCAGGTCAGAGCCGGCGTCGGGCTCGGTGAGGTCCATCGACATGGTCTCGCCGGCGCAGATGCGGGGGATGAAGCGGCTGTGCTGATCTTCGTTGCCGAACTCATAGAGCGTCTCGATGCAGTCTTGCAGGCTCCAGATGTTGCCGAAGCCGGCATCGCTTGCGGCCACGAGTTCGGCGCACATGGTGTAGGGCGTGATGGGGAAGTTGAGGCCGCCGTATCTGCGGGGCATGGTCATGCCGTTGAGTCCGGCCTTGACCATGGCGTCGAGGTTGGCAGCTGTGCCGCTGGCGTAGCGCACGCGGTCGCCCTCGTGATGGGGCCCTTCGAGGTCTACGCCCTCGGCGTTGTCGGCGATGGTGGTGCCGGCGAGTTCGCCGGTGATGTCGAGCACGCGGTCGTAGTTGTCCATCGCGTCGGCGAAGTCGAGGGGTGCCTCGTCATAAGTATCTTTGTCGCGGAAGCCGCGCTCTTTGAGCTCGACGATGCGCTCCATGAGCGGATGGTTAAGCTCGAAGCGGAGCTCGGCGTGGTCGGTATAGTTGTTAGCCATTGGGGGTATTGTTTAGAAGTTTAGAAGTTAAGGAGTTAAGCCCTAGCCCCAACGGGGCGGAAGATAATAGCATAGGGTGAAACCCTAGGACAAGGTCTACACCTCCGACTCGCCGCCAATTCCGCCAATGAGATACGTTTATTGGCAGCCAGTAAGTGATGATTATAAGCAATCCTAGGGATAAATCCCTAGGCTATTGTCTCACGCCCCGTTGGGGCTAGGGCTTAACTTCTTAACTTCTCTAACTCCTTAACTTCTTGATTATTACTTGCTATTCTCCTTATAATACTTGATCATCTTGGGCACCACGTCTTCGACCGAACCGGTGATGACGTAGTCGGCAAGCTGGTTGATGGGGGCGTCGGGGTCGGTGTTGATGGAGATGACGATGCCGCTCTCCTTCATGCCGGCCACGTGCTGGATGGCGCCCGAGATGCCGCAGGCGATGTAGACCTTGGGGCGAACGGTGACGCCGGTCTGGCCGATCTGGAGGTCGTGCTCGCAGAAGCCGGCGTCAACGGCGGCGCGGCTGGCGCCGACCTCGCCGTGGAGCTCGTCGGCGAGCTTACGGAGCAGGTCGAAGCCCTCCTTAGAGCCCACGCCGTAGCCGCCGGCCACGATGATGGGGGCACCCTTGAGGTTGTTCTTTGCCTTCTCGACGTGGCGCTCGAGGACCTTGACCACATAGTCGGTCTCGGGGACGAACTTTGCGACGTCCTCATAGATCACCTCGCCCTGGTAGTCGTCGCTGACCTTCTCGGCCTTCATCACGCCGGAGCGGACGGTGGCCATCTGGGGGCGGTGGTCAGGGTTGACGATGGTGGCGACGATGTTGCCGCCGAAGGCGGGGCGGATCTGGTAGAGGAGGTTGTCGTAGTGCTTCTTGGCCTTGCGGTCGTCGTAGTCGCCGATCTCGAGGGCCGTGCAGTCGGCGGTGAGTCCGCTGGTGAGCGACGAGGAGACGCGGGGACCGAGGTCGCGGCCGATGACCGTGGCGCCCATGAGGCAGATCTGGGGCTTCGCTTCCTTAAAGAGGTTGACGAGGATGGAGGTGTGGGGCTTCGAGGTGTAGGGGAAGAGGCCCGGGGCATCGAAGACGTGGAGGTGATCGACGCCGTAGGAGAGGATCTCCTTCTCGACCTTGCCGGTGATGCCGCTGCCGGCGGCGATGGCCTCAAGCTCTACGCCGAGCTGGTTGGCCAGTTTACGACCCTTGGTGAGGAGCTCGAATGATACCTCCTCGACCGTCGTGTGGTCTATCTCGCAGTATACAAATACGTTGTTCATAGCGCGTTATCCTATCGTGTGGCTGTCCAACAATTCCTTTACCAGCCCCTCGACGTCGGCATCGCTGCCGGTGAGGCGCTTGCTTTCCTTGGCCTTGAACACAATGTTCTGCACGGCCTTAACCTTCGTCGGTGAACCGGCGAGGCCACACTGCGCGAGGTCGCCGTCGACGTCGGCCACGCTCCACTGGGTCACGGTGAGGTAGGGCTTCTTGTCATACTCCTCGGCATAGGGCATCTGTCCGTCCTTGGGGCGCTCCATGGGTGCCGTGGCGCGCTTATACTTCATGACGAGCTTGGCGTTGCGGGGGCGGCAGGGTGCGGCGTTGCCGTTGACGGTGAGGAGCAGGGGCAGGGGAGCCTCTACGCGCTCGATGCCGCCGTCGATGGTGCGCACAACGGTGGCCTTGCCCTCGCTGACGCGCTCGATCTCGGTGACGTAGGTCACCTGGTTGTAGTCAAGCTTCTGCGCCACTTGGGGGCCCACCTGGGCGGTGTCGCCGTCGATGGCCTGGCGTCCGCCGATGATGAGGTCGGGGAGGCCGATCTTCTTGATGGCCTGGGCCAGGGCGTAGCTCGTGGCGAGGGTGTCGGCGCCGGCAAAGGCGCGGTCGGTCAGCAGATAGCCGCCGTCGGCACCGCGGAAGAGTCCTTCACGGATGACGTCGGTCGCACGGGGAGGGCCCATGGTCAGGATGTGAACGGTCGTGCCGGGGTGTTGCTCCTTGAGGCGCAGGGCCTGCTCGAGGGCATTGAGATCCTCCGGGTTGAAGATGGCCGGCAGGGCGGCACGGTTGATCGTGCCCTCGGGGGTCATCGCGTCTTTACCCACATTGCGGGTATCGGGCACTTGCTTGGCAAGTACGACAATTTTCAGACTCATTGGTGGTGGATAGGTTGGGGTTGTGCCCGCCGCCCCCGCTGTGCGCGGGCCGGTAGGGGCTGTATTTATTAGATGAAGATATACATCTCGGTGCGTATAATCGCGCCCAAAGATACGGAAAGCTTTGTTGCAGCGGAAGACTGCGGGGCGTTTTCTTGCAATAGCCGCCCGCTATGCGCTAACTTTGCAGGCATATGCTAGACCCTGTAACCGACTTCGTCGATGCCCTCGAGGCCTTCGTGTGGGCACAGCTGCGCGATAGCGCCGTGCCGGCCGACTATCACAATGACTCCGTGCAGGTCGTTGACGCCCGCAACCACCTCTTCCGCAACGTCGGCCCCCGCGGCACCGACGAGGAGCTGGCCATCTACCCCCTGCGCGGACTCTGCCACATCGACGACGAGACGATGGAGCTCGTGCCCGACCGCCAGCGCATCGCAGCGGTGGCTCGCGAACTGGGACTGAGCTAAAGGCACTTCCCCTCGCAACGCCCGACCCGCAACGGCTAAGCGCGTACACCCGCCCGCACACGCCGGGCCGCGTTACGTACGCCCGCGCACGGCGCATACAATATATATAATATGAGCCCCGCCGCCCCACCATTCGGTTTGACTCCGCTAACTCCTTCACTTCTTAACTCCTTCACTTCTTAACTCCTCAAGAAGCCCCATGCACACCCCAGGCGAAGCCCCCGTCTACCACCACCGACTGCCGGTGCAGATACGATTCAACGACGTCGACCGCTACGGCCACGTCAACAACAACGCCTACTTTGCCTACTATGACCTGGGCAAGGAGGAATATCTCTCCCACGTGCTCTGCCGCGACTACCGCGCGGGCGACGTGGTGCCGGTCATCGCCAACATCAATGCCGACTTCATCTCACCCATCTTCTATGGCGACGAGATCGTCATCGAGACGCGCGTGAGCCACATCGGCAACCGCAGCTTCACCCTCGACCAGCGCGCCGTCAACGTCAAGACGGGCCAGACCGTCTGCCACTGCGCCACCGTGATGGTATGCTTCAGCCTCTCCACCCAGACCGCCGCCGACATGCCCCAGGCTTACCGCGAGGCGATCGAGGAATACGAGGACCTCTGACGCTCCCCCAGGAGGAGCCGGCGCACGGCTGCACCTAGCTCCCTCCTTCACTCCCCAAGCACAAGCGCCCCCGTGCTATCGGCTTCACCTCTTCACTTCATCACATAACTTTCCCAAGGTGGGGGAAGCCCCAGCTCCCCCCGCCATATTCCCCGCAGCCATGCAACCCGTCATCTTCTCCAAGAATATCTGCGCCGAGATCGACCGCCTCGTCAGCGAGGCCGACGCCGACCGCGTATATCTCCTCACCGACACCACCACACGCGAGCTCTGCACACCCCTGCTCCAGGGCTCGCACACCCTCGCACAGGCACAGCCCATCACCATCGGAGCCACCGACGCCCACAAGAACCTCGACTCGCTCGCCACCGTGTGGCACACGCTGAGCAACGAACGGGCCTCGCGACGCTCGCTCATGATCTGCCTCGGTGGCGGCATGGTCACCGACCTCGGAGGCTTCGCCGCTGCCACCTTCAAGCGAGGCATACGCTTCTACAACGTGCCCACCACCCTCCTCGCCATGGTCGATGCCGCCGTGGGGGGCAAGACCGGCATCAACTTCAACGGTCTGAAGAACGAGATCGGCGCCTTCCAGGAGGCCGCCGCCGTGGTGATCGACACGGAGTTTCTCCGCTCCCTCGACGACCGCAACCTCCGCTCGGGCTACGCCGAGATGCTCAAGCACTCTCTCCTCGAGACGCCCGCCATCTGGGCCGACCACCTGCGCTTCGATCTCGACCACCCCGACTACGCCCACCTGCAGGACCTCGTGGCGCAGAGCATCGCCTGCAAGCAACGCATCGTCACCGAGGATCCCCACGAACACGGCATACGCAAGGCACTCAACCTGGGCCACACCGTGGGACATGCCTTCGAGAGCTTTGCCCTCGAGCGCAAAGAGCCCATCCTCCACGGCTACGCGGTGGCCTTCGGCCTCGTGAGCGAACTCTATCTGAGCGCCACGCACGAGGGATTCCCCACCGAGCAGATGCAGCAGACCGTCGCCTTCATCCGCCAGCACTACGGCCGCTTCGCCATCACCTGCGACGACTACGACCACCTATACGACCTCATGCTCCATGACAAGAAGAATGTCGGGGGCCAAATCAACTTCACCCTGCTCGGCGGCATCGGCGACATCCGCATCAACCGCCACCTCACCCGCGAGGCCGTCTACGAGAGCTTCGACTTCTTCCGCGAGGGTTGAGGCCCGTCCGTCGCTCGCTCTCCCTATACGCACTTAGCCCGCAACCTGTCTCACGCCGGTGAGGAGGCTGCGGGCTAAGTGCGTTGATGGGGAAAGTCCTGTGATGGGGGAAAAATCCGTGGGGGCGGCGAACGCATATTGCGACGCCCCTTCAGGGCTAAAGGCATATGCCCGTGTAAGTACCCAGGGCTGACGCCCTGGGCTCCGTTGCAACGCCCCTTTGGGGCTTTCCTGAAACGCCCGGTCCGAAAGTAGACCTCCCTGAAATGCTCGGGCCGGATGCAGACTTTATAGGCTAGAACTTATAGGGATTGAGCTCGCGCAGGCGTTCGTTGAGGTGGTTGGTGAGATCGGTGTAGCCGTCGGCGTAGGGCGCTTCGGGGGCGGCCGGGGCCTTGCGCACCTGCTGGGCCACGATGCGGTCGGCCTCCGCCCCGGCACTGTCGCCCAATGCCTGGCGCAGGTCGGCCCGGGCCTCCAGGGCTTCGGCGAAGCGGGGCTGCTCGTCGAGAGCCTCGTCATAGAGTGCGCGGGCCTCGGCCGTGCGGCCCGTCTGCCTGAGGAGGCTGCCTAGGGTCTGCACGGCGTCGCGGTCGAAGGGGTTGAGACTCCGCACGCGCCGCAGGTCGGCGATGGCGGCCGTGCAGGCTTCCGCCGTCCGGCCCTCATCCTTCCCCTTCGCCGCATTGATGCGGGCGTGGGCACGGAGGCGGAGGTAGTCGGCATTGTCAGGCTCGGCGGCGACGAGGGCATCGAGGTCGGCCAGTTCGGCGGCGGGCTGGCCCAGGGTGTGGTGGATGCGCGCCCGCAGGAGCAGGGCCGGGGCGCTGCGGACGGGGTCGCCCTGCGTGCCGTCGAGCGAGCGGGCCAGCTGCGCCAGCGCTCCCGCCGTGTCGCCCAGGCCAAAGGCCGCCTCGGCTCGCAGGTAGGCTCCCTCGGGGGCCAGTGGACCGTCGGCGGGCAGGGATTCGGCCGCCGCCGCCTCGTCGGCATAGCGGCCCAGACGGCCGAGTGTGGCTGCGTAGGTCTGGCGCAGGGCCGGCATAGCGTCGGGGCGAATCACTAGCGCTGCGAGCAGGGGGGCGGCGCCGGCGTCATCACCCTGACTCAGAAGGGCTTCGGCCAAGAGACCCGTCGTCCGATCGTCGGTGGGGCGCAGGGCCCGAGCCGCCGTGAGGCACTTCGCCGCGTAGGGGAGTTCGCCTATCCGGAGGGCGCGGATGCCGTCGTCGCGCAGCGTGACGAACTTCTCCTCGTCTGTCGTGGCGAGGCTGCGGCGTGAGCCGAAGATGTAGGAAAGGATGCCCATGGTGTCAGTGGTCTGTGGGGAGGGGAGGTGTGGCGCTCGGGTGCGAGTGCGGTTAATTCTGATAAAACGGCACGGACGGCCACCGCAGCACGTGAGACTAGAGTGTGAAGTGATGCGATGGCCGCCCGGCACGAGGGGAAGAGACGGAGGGGAATTTAGCCGTAGACGACCTTGCCCTTCTCGTCTTCGTAGGGCTTCATGTCCTTCGAATACTGGTTCATGGCGCGCAGGCTCATGCCCATGGATGAGAATCCGCCGTCGTGGAAGAGGTTTTGCATCGTCACCTTGCGGGTGAAGTCAGAGAACATCATGACGCAGTAGTTGGCGCACTCCTCGGCGTTGGCGTTACCCAGGGGCGACATCTTGTCGGCGAAGTCCATCATGTTGTCGATGTCCTTGATGCCCTTGCCTGCGGTGGTGGCAGTGGGGCTCTGCGAGATGGTGTTGACGCGCACGTGCTTTTCGCGGCCGTAGATGTAGCCGAAGGAGCGTGCGATGCTCTCGAGCATGCTCTTGGCGTCGGCCATGTCGTTGTAGCCGAAGAAGGTGCGCTGCGAGGCCACGTAGGTGAGGGCGATGACGGAGCCGTACTCGGCGATGGCGTCGAGCTTCTTGGCCACCTGGAGCATCTTGTGGAAGGAGATGGCCGAGATGTCGAGCGTCTTCTGCAGGTAGCCGTAGTCGAGGTCGTCATAGGTGCGGTGCTTGCGCACGTTGGGGCTCATGCCGATGGAGTGGAGCACGAAGTCGATCTTGCCGCCGAGTATGCGCATCGACTCCTCGAAGACGTGTTGCAGGTCTTCGACGCTCGTGGCGTCGGCGGGGATGATGGTAGCGCCGATCTTCTCGGCGAGCTTGTCGAGCGTGCCCATGCGGAGGGCCATCGGCGTGTTGGAGAGGGTGATCTGTGCGCCCTCTTCGGCAGCCTTCTCGGCCACCTTCCAGGCGATGGAGTCTTCGTTGAGCGCGCCGAAGATGATGCCGCGCTTGCCTTTGAGTAAGTTGTGAGTCATGGTGTTGTGATGTCGCTTGTGAGTGGTGAGCGGGGTGTGCGGTCCGGTGTGCCTTAGTGGCCTGCGGGTGTTGTGGGCCGCGTTGCGCCCCGGCTCCTTTGCTTGCGCAAAAGTAGGCCGTTTGTGCAAGGTGCCCAAGTCGCGCGTGGCTTTTTAGGGCTAGCTAGGTGGCTGGCGCTTCGCTTTGCTTCGCTTTGTTGGCAATCTCGGGTGCTGCGGCCGGGGCGGTGGGCTTGCGCCCGCGGGTGAAGATGATGATCATCACGGCCGGTATGATGAGGGCGATGCCCGCCATCACGCGTTCGGTAAAGGGTTCGTCGAAGACGAGTGTGCCCACCACCACGGCGGTGAGGGGTTCGAGGGCGCCGATGACGGCGGTCATCGTGCTGCCGATGCGCTTGACGGCGTAGACGAGGCAGAGGTTGGTGATAAAGGTGCAGACGAAGGCCACGGAGGGCAGGTCGACGGCCTGCGTGGCGGTCGTCACGGGGGCGAAGTTGCCCTGTCTCACCGCCTCGGCGGCGAAGATCAGGGCGCCGATGCCCATGACGTAGAAGACGAGCTTCGTGCTCTCCATCGTTGCGGCCCGCGAGCGGTTGACGCGGATGAGATAGAGGGCGTAGCACACGGCCGAGATGAGGGCGATCACTATGCCGCGCGTGCTGATGCGCCCGTCTGGGCTCCATGAGAGGGCCGCCACACCGCCTACGGCCATGAGGATGGCGAAGATCGTGGCGGGCCGCCGCGCCTCGTGGTAGAAGGTCATCATCAGGATGGCGGTGACGACGGGATACATGAAGTGGAGCGTCGTCGCCACACCCGACGACATGTAGTTATAGCTCTCTATGAGGAAGAGGGCGGAGCCGTCGGAGATAAAGGCGAGGTAGGTCAGCGTGACCAGCTCGCCCCGCGTCACCTTGAAGCTCTTGCCCATGACGATCATCATCAGTCCCACGAGCAGGGTGGCGATGCCGAAACGGTAGAAGAGGATTGTCGGGTCAGAGAGGTGGTCGGGCGTACCGACGACCTTGAGGGGCAGTGTGAAGTAGGGGATGAAGCCGTAGCATATGGCGGCGATGAGGGCGGCGAGGATGCCTGGGAGGATGGCGTGGCGCACGGGGGAGAGGGGGGGATGAGTTAGTGAGTAGAAATGAAGTGGAATGTTGTGGGGCGGCTAGGCCGGTTTGTCGTTGTTGTCTTTGTTCTCGAGACTTTCTACGAGGCGGGCGATGTCGGACTGTACGCGGAGGTAGAGGGGGCAGGAGATGTAGGCCGTGTGTTTGCGAAGCATCTCCTCGATCGGGGCGATGGCGTTTTGATAGGCCGCCAGCTCGTTTTGCATCTGCACGTTGTGCTCCGCCAGACGGCGGATCTCGTGTTCGCGTTCGCGCCGCAATACTTCGCAGACGCCTTCGACCAGCGGGGCGACGATGCCGTCGAAGAGGTCGTGGCCGCGCATGTAGAGATAGGTCGTTTCGGGCGTGAGGCCCATGGCGAGGAGCTCGTCGCGCAGCGGCTTATAGGTCTTCTTCCCCTGCGGATAGATCCGCTGCAGGCGGCTCACCTTGGCATTGACCAGGTGGCGCAGGTGGTCGACCGTCTGCTCCGGGTGGTAGTAGTTGAAGTGCGTGAGCTGCACGATGTGGTAGAAGTCGAGCATCGAGAAGTTCTTGTAATATCCGTAGCGGTAGCACCAGACGTTCCAGACGAAGAGGGGCCAGATGGCTGCGCTGTATTGGGCGAGGAAGGTCTCGAAGTCGAAGATGTGGTGGTCGTTGAGCGTCGCCATGACGCAGACGTTGTGGAGCGCCGGAGCGTAGCACTGATAGTTCTCGATGGCGTAGGCGTAGGTGTGGAAGATGAAGGGGTTGCTACAGACCTCGGCCGAGGTGTGCGTGGCGCCCTGCATGAGCCAGTCATAGTCGGCATCGACACAGGCGATCATGCAGCGGCCCAGCCGGCTGCTCAAGTCGTCGCCCACGGGGCGGGGCCGTGTCTCCGCTCCGTCGTCCGCTTCCGCCGCCCGGTCGGCCACATTGGCGATGGCCACCTTCTTACCCTTACAGAGGGTGGTGCGCGAGGGGAGCATCACCTCGAAGTAGTAGCGCTCCGTCTCGAGGGGGCGGAGGAGGTTGCTCCAGAAGAACACGTCGTCGTAGCTCTCGACATAAGCCACGATGCGTTGGCGCGCGCGCCGCCCGCCGAGACGGTTCATTGCCTCGATGTAGGCGCTGTTGATGTTGTGGTTGAGGCGCGACATGGCTGCGGGGAGGATTTCGGGGAGCCCCAAAGGGGCCTAAGACAATAGCCTGGGGATTTATCCCTAGGATGGATTTCCCTCTATTTACTTTACTAGCCGCCGATCAAGGCGGTCTTTCGGCGGAGTTGGCGGCGAGTCATAGGTGGGGGGCTTTGTCCTAGGGATAAATCCCTAGGCTATTGTCCTGTGCCCCTTCAGGGCACTCCTGAGAGGCTTAACTCCTTAACTTCTCTAACTTCTTAACTTCTAAAGAACAGACTCACACCACGATGTCGCTCACCTCGGTAACCGCATCCTCCCAGCCGTCCATGATGAGGGCGGGTGAGTGGGTGGTGAGGATCACCTGTGCCGCGGGGTTGAGTTCGCGCACGAGCGAGATGAGGCTCTTCTGCCACTCGAAGTGGAGGCTCGCCTCGGGTTCGTCCATAAAGAGCACGTAGGGCCGGCGGTCCTCCGTCAGCACCGTCAGGAGGATCAGGAGGATCTGCTTCTCGCCGCTCGAGAGGAGATAGGGCGAGAGGCATTCGTCATACTGTATGAATGAGAGTTCGTTGCTCTGGCGGTCGATGCGTTTGCCCGTCTCGGCGAAGAGGTCGTCGACGATGTCGAGGAATCGGTTTTTGAGCGTGGCCGCTTCGGTGGCCTTCTCCCGCGCCTCGGGGTCGCCGCTGGTCAGCAGGGCGATCATGCGGTTGCCCACGTTGACCTGATAGTCCAGGTAGCGGCGCTGCACGAGGTAGAGTTGCCAGTCGAGCTCCGTCACGATGCGGGCGTCGCCCAGTCCGCCCTCGGGCGGGCTGGTGAGAATCTTGCGGTCAAAGCTCCGGAGCACGTCGTAGCGTATGCCCGTGGCATCGGTGGGGTCGAACTCCACTTTCACCCCCAGGCGCGAACCGCCGATGATCTCGCCCGTCGAAGGGATCGTGCGTAGGTAGCCCACCAGCTTGTTGAGGATGGTGCTCTTGCCCGCGCCGTTTTTGCCGCTGAGCACGTTGACGTCGGGGCGCAGCTGCCAGACGATGTGTTTGTGCCCGCTCCAGAGGCTCGATATCTCGATGCGCTTGATGTAGTTGGCTAGCTTGATCATGGCGAAAGTGTGGTGAGTGTATAAATGCTGCATCGCCCCCGCCGTGCGGCCCGTCGCATCCTGAGGGGCGTTGGCGCTCCCCCGAGGGTGACGATGGCAGCCCTGGCGGGGGCGATGGATGAGGTTGATCTTATATATAAGAGGAGTGCGTCAGAACAGGTAGCTGGCGGAAATCGACCACGAGCGGTCCTTGCGGGGGAAGATGGTCTTATACTTATGAGGCTCGCGCAGGCTGGCCTCATAGCCGAGGTCTATGCCCCAGTGGCCTTGGATCTCTACGCCGACCTTGCCGCCGAGTCCCCAGTCAAAGCGTCGGTAGGTGTCGCTGAAGAGTCTGGTCGTCATATCATATTCCTCCTTGCTGACGTCCTTTCCTCCGGCGTCCTTCAGCGTCTGCTTGCCCCACAGGCCGCAGGCCAGATAAGGGCCGACACCGGCCTTGAGGGCAAAGCGGTCGCTCGGTGCCCACTTCCAGCCCAGCCGCATCGGAAGCTCAAGGTAATAAGCATGGCAGGACCACGCCCCTTCGCTGGTGCCGTTTATAGAGACCTTGTCTCTCCAACCTTTGCCCGAGAGAAGCAGTTCGGCCTCAAGGTAGGGACGGTGCGTGCGTACACCGAGGTCATAGCCTACCAAACCGCCCAGCCGGATACTCGTATGGATGCTGTTGCTGGTCCACGTATCGTTCTTGGGCTTTGACAAGTTAATGCCAGCCGTGATGCCCCAATAGGGGGCAGACTGGGCACATAGGGTAAGCGGCCATGAACCAATGAGCATACACAATAGCATTAGCCCTTTCCACAGCGCTAATTTAGATTGACTAGTGAGTAATTCCATTTTATCTGTTCAGGCTTACGAGGATACCATTTGTCAACGCGGATACCTGATATGTCGCTTATGTAATGCTCCACTCGGGTCACCAATTCAACATTGTTGCCATTGGTGCTCAGCGTGTACCCGATGTCGCTCGGGTCGTCGTTATTGGGATTAACTCCACACTCAGGAGAATTGGCATTGGATACAAATACCTTGTAGTCCTTAAGGCCCTCGACTGTAAATTTGTAGCGGAGTATTATTTTCTCTGAGATTACTGGTCCTGGCATGTAAATTCCCAAAGCCCTTTCCCAGGCTTTTGAATAAATACGTTTTGTTGGTCCCTTTCCTTCCTTACTTGTGTATCCAGTAAGGGTAATTTGTGTGACGGAAGAAGTTGGCGAAACCGTTGATTCCGCCGATCTGATCTTCTTTTTATTGAATCGATCACTTGAACTGGATAAAGCAGCTCCTTTGGATGATTCCTGTTGCATTGATGGCAAATCATCATTGTCGCTACTACATGAGGTGCTACCCCAAAGCAGAAGTGCGCTAGATATAATTAAAAGTAAGTGTTTCATTGCGGTTGAGCTTTCGTCTGCTTATTTGTTGTTCTCAGCCTTAATCTTCTCGGCGAGCGCCTTGATCTTGGCGTTGAGGTCGTCGATGTCGCGCTTGATGCGCTCCACGCGTTTTTCGGCGTCGGCCAAGAGGGGGTTGGTGCCCTTGCTCTTAGAGGTGAAGAAGGTGAGGTTGGTCTCGTAGGTCGTCAGTTCTTGACGCTTCGTGTCGAGCACGCTCTGCAGTCGGGCACGCTCGCGGGAGAGTTCGGAGCCGCCCTTGTCGGCGATCTGCGTGCGGAAGCTCTCGATGCGACGGCGTCCGGCCGTGGCTCGGATGGTGTCGTAGAGCTGGTCGCAGAGTGCGCGGTAGCGGCGGTAGAGCTTCTCCTTCTTGGCGTAGGGCACGTGTCCGATCTCGTTCCAGCGTGCCTGGAGTGCGCTGACGGCCTCGCGCAGGGCGTCGCCCTTGGGCTGCGCTGCGGGCACGTCGGCCGTCTCGGCGGCTTGGGCACCGTCGGCGGCGGGGGCTTCGGGCTTGCCGGTGAGTTTCTCGAGTTCGGCGATGACCTCGCGCTTGAGGGCGAGGTTAGCCTCCTCCTCCTTGCGCTGGCCTGCGCCGGCGGCATTCTTCTGCTCGAAGAAGTGGTTGCATGCGGCGTTGAACCGCTTCCATACGGCATCGCTCACCTTGTGGCTTACGGGGCCGATGCCCTTCCACTGCTTCTGCAGCTCCACGAACTTGTTGGTCGTGCTCGCCCAGTCGGTGCTGTCTTTGAGCGCTTCGGCCTGTTCGATGAGGGCGTTTTTGGCGGCCAGGTTGGCAGCCTGCTGCTCGCGCTGCTCCTTCAGGAAGGCGTTTTTGGCCTTAAAGAAGCGGTCGCACGCCGTTCGGAAGCGCTCGTAGATCTCGTTGTTGAGCTTGCGGGGCGTGAAGCCGATGCCCTTCCAGTCGACCTGGAGGGCGATGACCTCCTTGGCCATCTTGTCCCACTGGGCGAAGGTCTTGAGCCCGTCAAACTCCATGGCTTCGACGCGCTGGCAGAGTTCGGTCTTCTTGACGAGGTTGTCTTCCTCCTGCGCCTTGAGGGCGGTGAAGTGGTCTTGGTGGCGCTTGTTGATGACGGTCGATGCGTCTTTGAATCGCTTCCAGATCTCTTCGCGCTGCTCCTTGGCCACGGGGCCGGTCTCGCGCCACTCCTGGTGGAGCTTCTGTAGCTGGTGGAATGCCGAGATCACGTCGGGAAGCTCTGCAAGGCGCTCTGCAGCCTCGCAGAGGCGGGTCTTGGCCTCGAGATTTTTCTTGAAGTCATAGGCACGCATCTCGTGGTTGAGGCGCAGTTGGTCGTAAAACTGCTCCGTGTAGAGCTGGTAGTTCTTCCAGAGCTCCGTAGCCTGTTCGGCGGGCACCTGGCGTATCTCGCGCCACTCGGCCTGTAGCTTCTTGACCTCGTCGTAGCCCTTGTCGGCCGTGTCGGGGTCGGCGGCGAGCTCCTTGATGCGCTCGATGATGGCGCGTTTGCGCTCGAGGTTGGCCTGCTTCTCGGCTTCGAGGGCTGCGGCGGCCTTGCTGCGGAGCTCGCGGATGAGGGCAAACTGCGCCTTAAACTCCTCCTCGAGCGCGTCGGGCTCGGGGCTGAAGTCTTCGGGGGCGCCGCCATCGGCGACAAACTTGTCGAGGGCAGCCTGTGCCTCGGCGTTGTGGTAGCGGTAGTAGAGACTCTTGAGGTGGTCGAGCTCGGCTCGCTCGGCCTCGCCGCCGGCGTAGATGATCTCTTTGAGGCGTGCGACGATGCCGGCCTTGTCGGTCGGGTCGGGCCGGCGGGCGGGTGCCTCGGTTGTGGTGTCGGCTGCCGCGGGAGCTTCGTCGGCGGGGGCTGCGGTCTCGTCGGCCGGCGTCGTTGCGGGTGTTTCAGCCTGGAGCTCGGCCGGCGTAGCGGCCGGTGCGGCCTCGGGGGCCGCCGTATCGGTTGCCGCCGGAGCGGTAGTGGTCTGTTCGGTGGTCACGGGGGTGTCGGGCGTCACGGCTTCGGGCGTCGTGGCGGCAGCTACCTTGGCCTCTTCGGCAGCGGTAGAGAGAGTCTTTTCTTCCATATAAAAATAGGATAGGGTCGATAACAGGCCCCCTTGCGCGGTGCGGCGGATAGGGGTGCGCAGTGCGTGCGGAGGCCTCGTGCGTAAAAATAGGGTGTGCAAATAAAGAGCTTTTTGCTTGATCTGCCAAGTTTTGTGGCATAAAACGCATCCGTATGTAGAAAAAACTATCAGCCGTCCCGAAAAAACGGGACGCCTTCTCCTCGCGACGCGAAGGCTTCCCGTTGCGGCGACAAGAGCCGGCCGACATGGTCGGTCGACAAGATCGGCCGACACCGACGACGACCGCGGCGATGCCCCGTGAGGTGCAGCCCACTTAGGGCGTGCCGCGCCGGTGGGCCGTCCGCCTCTCCCGGTAGAATGGGGCCTTTGCTCGTTGCCTGAGGCCTCGGCTCCGGCTATTCTGTTACACCCGTGTGACAACCCCCTTATTCTGCCGCCGTGCCCCGTATGATTGTGGCGGTTTTTTCTTGTCTTGTCCGTCGCAAGGGCCTATATTTGCAACACAAAACATAATCTAAGGCGCTGGCGTCAGATCTTGCGCAGCGACCTTGAGTTTTCTCTCTCTAGCTCACTTATACTCCCCACTTTACGCAATCCCTCAGGCCGGATGCGCCCCGATGCCGTCACCACGCGGCACTCGGCGGTGCGTTTCCCCCTCATTATTTACCCACCTAAACCAACCATCGATTCATGACATTTACTCCAGGCACTTGGAATGAGCACATCGACGTGACCGACTTCGTGCGTCGCAACCTCACCTCCTACGATGGCGATGCCTCCTTCCTCAGCGGCCCGACGGACCGCACCAAGCGACTGTGGAACATCTGCCTCCAGGGCCTCGCCGAGGAGCGTGCCAACGGCGGTGTGCGTTCGCTCGACGCCGAGACCGTCTCGACCGTCACCTCGCACAAGGCCGGCTATATTAATAAGGAAGACGAGCTGATCGTGGGTCTGCAGACCGACGCTCTGTTGCGTCGCGCCATCAAGCCCTTCGGCGGCATCAAGGTGGTAGAGAAGGCCTGCGCCGAGCAGGGCGTCACCGTGAGCCCCAAGGTCAAGGACATCTTCACCCACTACCGCAAGACCCACAACGACGGCGTCTTCGACGTCTATACCGAGGAGATCCGCCGCTTCCGTTCGCTGGGCTTCCTCACCGGTCTGCCCGACAACTATGCCCGCGGCCGCATCATCGGTGACTACCGCCGCCTCGCCCTCTACGGTGCCGACCGCCTCATCGAGGCCAAGAAGGCTGACTTCAAGGGCCTCACCGGCCCCATGACCGATGCCCGCATCCGCCTGCGCGAAGAGGTGGCTGAGCAGATCAAGGCGCTCGGTGAGATCAAGGAGCTGGGCAATATCTACGGACTCGACCTCGCTCGCCCCGCAGAGAACGCCCGTGAGGCGGTGCAGTGGACCTACATGGCCTACCTCGCCGCCGTCAAGGAGCAAGACGGCGCCGCCATGTCGCTGGGTAATGTCTCCTCGTTCCTCGACATCTTCATCGAACACGATCTCAAGGCCGGTCTCATCGACGAGGCTTATGCCCAGGAGCTCATCGACCAGTTTGTCATGAAGCTCCGCATGGTGCGCCACCTCCGCATGGGGGCCTACAACGAGATCTTTGCCGGTGACCCCACGTGGGTGACCGAGTCGATCGGCGGCCGCTTCAATGACGGACGCTCCAAGGTGACGAAGACCTCCTTCCGCTTCCTCCAGACCCTCTACAACCTCGGCCCCTCGCCCGAGCCCAACCTCACGGTGCTCTGGTCGCCCGAGCTCCCCGAGGGCTTCAAGCGCTTCTGCGCCCAGGTGAGCGTCGACACCTCCTCCATCCAGTATGAGAACGACACCCTCATGCGCGAGGTGCGCGGTTCCGACGACTACGGTATCGCCTGCTGCGTGAGCTATCAGGACATCGGCCGCCAGATCCAGTTCTTCGGCGCACGCTGCAACCTGGCCAAGGCTCTCCTGCTCGCCATCAACGGCGGACGCTGCGAGAAGACCGGCACCGTCATGGTGGAGAACGTCCCCGTGCTCACCAGCGACGAGCTCAACTTCGAGGAGGTGATGAAGAACTACAAGCTCGTGCTGACGCAGATCGCACGCGTCTACAACGATGCGATGAACATCATCCACTACATGCACGATAAGTATTACTACGAGAAGGCGCAGATGGCCTTCATCGATACCGACCCGCGCATCAACATCGCCTACGGCGCCGCCGGCCTCTCCATCGCCATCGACTCGCTCTCTGCCATCAAGTATGGCCACGTCACCGCCCGCCGCAACGACATCGGCCTCACCGAGGGCTTCGACATCGAGGGCGAATATCCCTGCTTCGGCAACAACGACGACCGCGTCGACAAGCTCGGCGTTGACCTCGTCTACTTCTTCATCGAGGAACTCAAGAAGCTCCCCGTCTATAAGAATGCCCGCCCCACGCTCTCGCTGCTCACCATCACGAGCAACGTGATGTATGGCAAGAAGACGGGTGCCACGCCCGACGGCCGTGCCGCCGGCGTAGCCTTTGCCCCCGGTGCCAACCCCATGCACGGACGCGACAAGAGCGGTGCGATCGCCTCGCTCGCCTCTGTGGCCAAACTGCGCTACCGCGACTCGCAAGACGGCATCTCCAACACCTTCAGCATCGTGCCCAAGAGCCTCGGCCCCACGCCCGAGGAGCGCATCGACAACCTCGTGACGATGATGGACGGCTACTTCACCAAGGGTGCCCACCATCTCAACGTCAACGTGCTCAACCGCGAGATGCTCGAAGACGCCATGGAGCATCCCGAGAAGTATCCGCAGCTGACGATCCGCGTGAGCGGCTACGCCGTCAACTTCATCAAGCTCTCGCGCGAGCATCAGCTCGAGGTGATCTCGCGTTCCTTCCACGAGCGCATGTAAGCCCCGCCGGCTCACCCCGGTTATAAAGCGACAGCCCAAGGCCTTCCCTCAGAGCGAGGGAGCCTTGGGCTGTCTTTCTTTTTTATAGTTGTCGGTTGCATGGCCGATGTCCGTGCGGAGAGCCCCAAAAGGGCGCCGTTGCGACCTGGGCCAAGTATCGATTCGCGGAAAGGCGTGCGGCTATTGCTCGACCGTCACGTCTTCCTCCATGAGTTTGCGTTCGCGCTTCTTGCGATTGCGCTTGCTTTCGTTGAGCTTGCCTGTGACGTCGGCCACCTCGACGCTCGTGCCCGGGCGCTTGTCGTAGATGACGATGAGGCTGGGGCGCAGGGTGTAGGTCAGCGTGTCGCGCGGATCGTAGGTGTAAGTAAGCAAGAGCTTGGTGGGGGAGATGGCGCGGAAGCTGACGGGGCGGATGTCGCCGCGGCGGTTGGTCTCGGGCTTGATGATGGCGATGACCGACTGCTTGTTGAAGTCGATCGGCGTGGGCTGTCCGTCGCGGCCCATCGTGGCCGCCATACCGAAGAGACCGTTGAAGGTCTGGGCATCTGCGATCCAGGGGGTATAGATGTCCTGCACGCGGGAATTGACGAAGTAGTTGCGTGCCACGGTGTAGGGCACGTCGACAGGCTTGTAGTTCGTCTTAGCCGATTCCTTACTGCTGCCGCAGGCCGCGAGGGCGAGGGTGGCGGCTAGAGCGGTGAGAGCGGATGTGAAGTGGTTCATGGGGTTGCGCGATGTATGAGGTTTTGTATAGTCCCAGTCTCTGCTGCGAGCTCGGAAACGGAAAAGGGATGGAAGCCGTAAGGCCTCCATCCCTTGTGAGCTTTGTCGGAAAGAGGCGACTCGAACGCCCGACCCCTACGTCCCGAACGTAGTGCGCTACCAACTGCGCTACTTTCCGATTGCGGTGCAAAGTTACGTCACGTTGGCTTATCGGGCAAGCGTTTCGTTACTTTTTTATGACGACATCGATGACTGTCTTGGGGCGGTCGGGGTCGTTGGTGATGAGGAGTATGCGGCGGCGGCCCTTGAAGTAGTCGCTGTTGGCCGTCACCTTGATGGTGAGTTTCTGGCTTTCGCCCGGATCGATGCGCCGGCGGCCGAGGCTCACGCTGATGCCGGGGTTGTAGACCTGGAGAGCGCTGATGACAAGGGGCGTCTTGCCCGTGTTGCTGAGCGTGAGTTTGCCCGTGGCCGTGCCGCGGCGGTTGAGCGGGCCGAGCGTGATGCTCGTGCTGTCGATCTTTAGGGCGGGGGCGAGGGCCTCCTGCGTGGGGGTGTGGAGGAAGTCGGGCAGGAGGGTGGCGCTGACGTTGAGTTCCGTCTCCTTGCTCACGCGGTCGCCCATGAATCGGCTGAGGTAGATGCTTGCCTGGGTGAGGCCCATGGCGGGCAGCTTGTCGCTGTCGAGGGTGATGAGCACACGGCCCACGCGACCGGGCTGTATGACCTCGGGGTCAGCCTTGGCGGTGAGGTAGCGCGGCAGGTGCATCAGTTCGGGGCGGTAGCGCTTCTTGCTGCCGTTGAGGATCGAGAGGGCGTAGACGGGGCGGTCGCCGCGGTTGACGTCGTCAAACTCTACGTCGTCGGTGCTCAGGAAGTAGTCGCCGATGTGGTAGGGATATTCGACGCTCGGCTCCGTCTGGGTCATCGAGACCTGCCCCATCACGGTGAGCAGGGTGGGCTCCTTCTCGAGGTTGGTGTAGACGGCCAGGCGCTTGGTGAAGTGGCCGAGCATCTCGGCGTCGTAAGTCACGGAGACCGTGCCCGTGCTGCCCGGGCCGATCGGCTCGCGCGTCCAGCGGGCATCGGTGCAGCCGCAGTCGGTGCGCACGTTGGTGATCACGAGGTCGGCCGTGCCCTTGTTGGTCAGGCTGAAGGTGGCAGTGCGGGGCGTGTGCCAAAGCATCGTGCCCATCTCTTTGGTCGTTTGATCAAAGGTGATGATCGGCTGGGCGCCGACGATGAGGGGGGTAAATAGGAGGAAAAAGAGGATGAATATGCGGTGCATGATGTCAGCGAGCTGAGGCTGTGAGTAGGGGGCGGAGGGGCGGCGCATCCGCCTTGTTCCTGCAAAGGTAGTGTACTGACGGCAGGGGACAAAGAATAAATACGTGTCTCTTCATACAATTTTAATATCTTACGTTTTATCTTTGCTATATAATTAGGGCCTTCGTCCCCGCCGAACGGTCCGTTCGCACCCACTGACGCACGATTTATATGAAGTTTATCTCATGGAATGTCAACGGCCTGCGTGCCTGCGACGGCAAGGGCTTCCGCGAAAGCTTTGCCCGCCTCGATGCCGACTTCTTCTGTCTGCAAGAGACCAAGATGCAACCCGGCCAGCTTGATATAGAGTTTGAGGGCTACCGCTCCTACTGGAACTCTGCCGTGAAGAAGGGCTACTCGGGTACGGCCATCTTCGCCCGCCACGAACCCCTCGCCGTGACCTACGGCCTGGGCCTTGAGGAGCACGACAACGAGGGGCGCGTCATCACCCTCGAGATGCCCGATTTCTATCTCGTCACCGTCTATACCCCCAACTCGCAAGACGGCCTGCGCCGCCTCGACTACCGCATGACCTGGGACGATGCCTTCCGCGAATACCTGCAGCGCATCGACGCACAGAAGCCCGTCATCGTCTGCGGCGACCTCAACGTGGCCCATCAGGAGATAGACCTCAAGAACCCCAAGACCAATCGCAAGAACGCCGGCTTCACCGACGAGGAGCGGGCAAAGTTCGGCGAGCTCCTCGCCGCCGGCTTTACCGACACCTTCCGCCACTTCTATCCCACGGCCGAGGGCGTCTATTCCTGGTGGTCTTATCGTTTCAAGGCCCGTGAGAAGAACGCTGGCTGGCGCATCGACTACTTCCTCGTCTCCAACCGTCTTGTCCCCCAGCTCACCGGCGCCTCCATCCACAACGAAATCTTCGGCTCGGACCATTGTCCTGTGGAGGTCGATGTGGAGTTGTGAGGACATGGGCCATTAGAAGTTAAGGAGTTAATCCGATAGTGCTGGATTGAGGCTCTGCGTGTCTCTTGAGGTAGCGCCCCAAAGGGGCGTCAGATAATAGCCTAGGGATTTATCCCTAGGACCTAAGTTCTACTTCAGACTCGCCGCCAATTACGCCAATGATATAGGTCTATTGGCGGCGAGTAAATAAAGACGCACACAATCCTAGGGATAAATCCCTAGGCTATTGTCCTACGCCCCCTTGGGGCTCCTCCCTATCGCCTGAGGCCTTTAGGAGTTAAGGAGTTAAGCCGATAGTGTCGGAACGCGGGGAATCCTTCAGGTTCTACGCGTTGGGGCTCCTTGAACGCTTCATCCCCCCATCAATGCCCCATCAACCCTTTAGCCCCATTCGGCTTATCTTCTTAACTCCTCTAACTTCTTAACTTCTAGAACTCCTAGAACTTCCCCCGTCAACCCTCTAACCCTATAAACCTTATGAAACAATTCCTCAAGTACGTCCTCGCCACCGTCGTCGGCACGCTCATCGTGGGCATCTTCATGTCCGTGCTGGGTCTGATGATGGTCGGTGTCGCCGTGGCCACCGGCGAACAGAAGCCTTCGCTCAGCGAGGGCACCGTGCTCCACATCACGCTCAGCGGCGAGATCCTCGAGCGCAGTACGCCCAATCCCCTGGGTTACCTCACCGGCAGCACCACCCTCCAGACGCAGGGCCTCGACGACCTTCTCACAGCCATCCGCGTGGCCAAGACCAACGACAAGGTCAAGGGCATCTATATCGAGGGCGGCGCCGTCAGTGCAGACCTGGCTACCCTCCAGGCCCTGCGCCGCGCCATCGTAGATTTCAAAAAGAGCAAGAAGTTCGTTTATGCCTACGCCAACCTCTGGAGCGAAGGCGCCTACTACGTAGCCTCCGCGGCTGACAAGGTGGCCGTCGATCCTGCCGGTATGCTCGATTGGCACGGTCTCTCCTCGCAGCCTATATTCTTCACCGATCTCCTCAAAAAGGTCGGCGTCAAGGTGCAGGTCTTCAAGGTCGGTACCTACAAGAGCTTCTCCGAACCCTTCGTCCTTACGCAGATGAGTGACGCAAACCGCGCCCAGACCGAGTCGTTCCTCAACGACATATGGCAGGGCGTCACGGCCGATGTCAGCGCTTCGCGCCGCGTCAGCACGGAGCGCCTCAACGCCTTTGCCGACAATTACGCCCTCCTCGCCGACCCCGCCGACTATGTCAAGCAGCGCCTCATCGACACCCTCACCTATGTAGACGGTGTCCGCGATGCCCTCCGCCTGCTCAGCGGTGAAGACAAGGTGAAGTTCATTACTCCGGCCCAGCTCGCCCAGCTCGACAAGCCCGCCTCCGCCAGTGACGAGGTGGTCGTCTACTACGCCGAGGGTGACATCGTTTCCGACCCCACGACCTCAATCGCCGGCGGCACGAAGCCCCAGATCGTAGGATCCAAGGTTATCAGCGACCTCGACAAACTTGCCAATGACGACAAGGTCAAGGCCGTCGTCCTCCGCATCAACAGCGGCGGCGGCAGCGCTGCGGCGTCTGAGCAGATGTGGCGCGCCATCCAGTTGCTCAAGAAGAAAAAGCCCGTCGTCGTCTCGATGGGCGGCATGGCCGCTTCGGGCGGTTACTACATGTCGTGCGGTGCTGACTACATCGTTGCCGAACCCATGACCCTCACGGGCAGCATCGGCATCTTTGCCCTCATTCCCGACGGCAGCGAACTCCTCAAAGACAAGCTCGGCCTCCACTTCGACGTGGTCAAGACCAACGAGAGCGCTGACTTCGGCCGCCTCGGCCTGGGACTCAATGACCGTGAGGGCGCGGCCATGCAGGGGTACGTTGACCGCGGCTACCGTCTCTTCCTCTCCCGCGTGGCGCAGGGCCGCCACATGACTCCCGAGGCAGTCGACAAGATCGCCCAGGGGCGTGTCTGGACCGGCCGTCAGGCCCTTGGCATCAAGCTCGTTGACCGCCTCGGCGGCCTCGACGTGGCCGTGGCTGAGGCCGCCCGCCGCGCCAAGCTCACGGATTACCGCGTCATTTCCTCGCCTGAGAAGCCCTCGTGGCTGAGCCAGCTGATGGAAAAGACCGTCAAGAAAGATTATATGGAAGAAAAGGTGCGCCTGGCCCTGGGCGACTACTACGAGCCCGTCACCTACGTGCTTGGCCTCACGGGCGGTCCCTCGATGCAGGCACGCATCTTCTTCGACCCCAACATCAAGTAAACTGACCCTTGCGGCAGACAACTCGTGTCTGCCGGCTATGGCGGTGCGGCCTGAGGGTCGCACCGCTTTATCCTCAATAACGCTCAACGTGAATCATTACGCGCTCTCCCTCCTCCGGTTGCCCCTCGCCCCGCTCTCCCTCGTGTGGGGCCTGGTGGCGTGGGGTAGGGGGAAGCTCTTCGACCGGGGGCTGCTCCCCTCGCGGTGCTTCGACGTGCCCGTCATCTGTGTGGGCAATCTCGCCGTGGGCGGCACGGGCAAGACGCCCCACGTGGAGCACATTCTCCGTCTCCTCCATGACCGGGGGCGGCGCGTCGCCATGCTCTCGCGCGGCTACGGGCGGCGGTCGAAGGGCTTTGTGTTGTGCCGGCCCGGCGTGACGGCCGAGATGATCGGTGACGAGCCGTGGCAGATCAGCCGCAACTGTCCCTGGGCCGTCGTCGCCGTCTGTGAGCGGCGCGTCGAGGGCATCGAGCGCCTGTTGGCCCTCCCTGAGCCCCCCGAGGTAATTGTCCTCGACGATGCCTATCAGCACCGCTATGTGCGGGCAGGGCTCAACGTGCTGCTCACCGAGGCCAGCCGCCTCTATACGCACGACCACCTCCTCCCCTGGGGCCGTCTGCGCGAACCCGCTTCGGCGGCGCGGCGTGCAGACGTCGTGGTGGTGACGAAGTGCCGCGATGAGGCCGACCGCCCGTCACTCCCCCTACGCCCCGGCCAGCGGCTCTACTACAGCCGCATCGCCTACGGCCGGCCCTACCCGCTGGCGGACGTTTCCCGCAGAGCGATGGCGGCGGGCGCCGCATTACCCGTGCCCGGCGAAGCGGAAGGGCATGAGGATGCCTCCCAGACGTTCCGCCCCCAGGCTGTCCTCGTCATTGCCGGCATTGCCCACCCCTGGCCGCTGGTCGACCACCTCAGGGCGTGCGGAGCGGCGGAGGTAGAGCTCTGCGCCTTTCCCGATCACCATGCCTTCTGCCCCCGCGACCTGCGGCGGATGGAGGAAGCGTGGGACCGTCTGCACCGGACCGCCAGGCCTGAGGCCATCGCCCTGACGACGCAGAAAGACGCCGCCCGCCTGGCCCCTCTCTTGTCACAGCTCAGCCCCGACTTACAGCGAAATCTCTACGTCATACCCATCACCGTGGCAATTGAGCCGGCGGCGGGCGAGACGCAATCATTTAACCAAACCATACTATCCTATGTTGACCAAGATTAAAGAGACCGCCGCGTGGATCCACAGCCACACAACCCAGCGCCCCGAGACCGCCATCATCCTCGGTACGGGGCTGGGCCGTCTGGCCACGGAGATCGACGTGGTCGATGAAATCCCCTATTCCCTCATCCCCAACTTCCCCGTCTCCACCGTCGAGGGCCACAGCGGTAAGCTCATCTTCGGCCGTCTCGGCGGCAAGGACGTGATGGCGCTGCAGGGCCGATTCCACTATTACGAGGGCTACGACATGAAGCAGGTGACCTTCCCCGTGCGCGTCATGTACGAACTGGGCATCAAAAACCTCTTCGTCAGCAACGCCGCCGGCGGCGTCAACCCCGACTTCGAGATCGGCGACCTCATGCTCATCACCGACCACATCAACTTCCTCCCCGAGCACCCGCTCCACGGCCCCAACTTCCCCACCGGCCCGCGCTTCCCTGACATGCACGAGGCCTATGACCGTCACTACCTCGACCTGGCCCGCCAAATTGTCAAGGAGAAAGGCATCCATGTGGTTGAGGGCGTCTACCTCGCTACGCAGGGCCCGACCTACGAGACGCCGGCGGAGTATAAGATGTACCGCATCTTTGGCGCCGATGCCGTCGGCATGTCGACCGTGCCCGAGGTCATCGTGGCCCATCACTGCGGCATCCGTGTCTTCGGCATCAGCATCATCACCGACCTCGGCGTCGAGGGCAAGATCGTCGAGGTGAGTCATGAAGAGGTGCAACGCGCCGCCGATGCCGTTCAGCCCGTCATGGCCGAAGTCTTCGGCGAACTCATCAAGCGCATCTAAGACCCTGCGCCCGCAGCGCCACCCCCGTAGGGGCACAAACACAACAGAGGCTGTATCCTGAGCTTACGGGATACAGCCTCTGTCGCTTGATATGTGATGGCGAGAGTTTCTGCGCCGCTTGGCGGAGCAGGCCCCCTTACTTGAGGTCCTCGAGGATGCGCTTGAGCACCACGGTGGCCGAAATTTCGCGGTTGGCCGCCTCGGGAATGACGAGCGAGCGGGGAGACTCGATGACGTCGTCGCTCACGATCATGTTGCGGCGCACCGGCAGGCAGTGCATGAAGCAGGCATCGTTCGTCACCGCCATGTGGGCCGCATCGATGGTCCAGCTCATGTCTCGTGATATGACCTTGCCGTAGTCTTCGGGGCGCGTCACGCCCGGGCAACTCCAGTTCTTCGCATAGACGAAGTCCGCCCCCTCGAGCGCCTTCATCTGGTCATACTCCACGCGGGCGTCGCCCACGAAGAGCGGGTCGAGTTCGTAGCCCTCGGGGTGCGTCACCACGAGGTCGACGTCGGCCGCGCGCATCCACTCGGCGAAGCTGTTGGGCACGGCCTGCGGCAGGGCGCGGGGGTGGGGCGCCCAGGTCAGCACCACCTTGGGGCGCGGCGTGCGCTTGTGTTCCTCGATGGTGATGAGGTCGGCAAAGGCCTGCAGGGGGTGGGCCGTGGCGCTCTCCATCGAGAAAACCGGGCGGCCGCTGTAGCGGATAAATTGCGTCAGAACGTTCTCCGCATAGTCAACCTCGCGGTCGGTGAGTCCGGCGAAGGTGCGCACGCCGATGAGGTCGCAATATTGTGCCATCACGGGCACGGCCTCGAGCAGATGTTCGCTCTTGTCGCCGTCCATGACGACGCCGCGCTCCGTCTCGAGCTTCCACGCCCCCTGGTTCACGTCGAGCACCACGACGTCGAGGCCTAGGTTGCGGGCCGCCTTCTGTGTGGAGAGGCGCGTGCGGAGCGAGTTGTTGAAGAAGATGAGCAGGGCCGTCTTGTGGTGGCCGAGGTGTTCGTACTTATAGCGGTCGGCCTTGATCTCAGCGGCTTCGCTGAGGGCGATGTCGAGCGGACCGATGTCTGAAGCGTGGAGGAATGTCTTCATCGTGTGTGAGGGAATAAATCGTTATGCGGGTGTAAATGTAGTGATAACTTTCCGACCGCGAAGCCCTCCGGCGGCGTTTCTTGCTTTGCACGCCCCGCTCAGACGCCGCGAGGCGGGAAGCCCGCTCTCCGTCCCGTCGGTCACGGGGGAGAGGCGCTTCCCGCCTCGTTTGCTTCGGGTCGGTGTCCTTGTTGCGCCCCTGTGTCGGCAGAGGCTGTCCCGGTCTGTGGCCTATTCTAGCCAGCCCTTCGGCGTGTGGCTGTTGGCGTTCCAGATGGTTCGTCTCGAACGCATATCGCTGCTGTTGTCGAGCGAGTTGTTCTTATCGATCGTCATGTCTTGGGTGTCGCCGCTCAGAGCGAGCATATTTTCGCTCGCGAGGCGGATGCTATGGGTGATGGGGGTGATATAAATCTTCTTCATGAGGCGTGAGATGTGGGGAGGGGGAATGAGTGAGGAGGCAGGGCGCTTGCGGTGCTTACTTGAGATAAACCTTCTGGCCCTTGTCGGTCACCTCCGTCGAGATCCAGCGATAGTCGGTGTCGGCATAGGGCACGTCGGTGCGGCTGCAGCGAATCTTGTAGTAAGCACCGGCCTCCAGTTTCGCTCTGAATGTGTCGAAGAGCTCCTTGCCCGTCAGACTGCTTGCGGCTGCACTCGCAAAGTCATATCCGCCGACGTAGGTCGACGATGTGCCGTTGGGGATGTTGGCGGCATTGAGGTCGCCCGCCGCGTCGGTAGTCGCGAAGACAAACATCGCGCCGTTGTCGCCGATGTTGGCGGCGCTGTTCCACGCCTTGAGCTGCGCGTTGTTTTTCCCCTGGTAGTCCTGCACATAGCCGTTTTCCGTTCCGTGCTTCTTGACGTACCAGTTGCCATTGTTGCGCACGAGGTCAAAGTAGGTGTTCGCTCCGGTGGCGGCGGCGAGCTCCACGCCCGTTCCGTTGGTGATATTGGCGAGCGACATACACGTGCCCGTGGCCTTATTGACGACCTGGAAGCCGTCGAAGGGATTGCCGGCGATGCCCCAGTAGAGGTTGTCCTTCACATCCTTGCGCGACATCAGCGGAGCGTGGGGCAGGGTGGGGCAGAACGCTTTGCGGCATGTCGGCCTTTCCGCTTCAAGCGCTTTGCACTACCTTTGTTCCCGCAAAGCGCAGGGCAGGCCATTCGCTGCCGCGGCGCTGACCGACAAATTATTCAATTCATACGCTGACAATGAAGAAACTACTCTTTACCCTCTCCCTGGCCCTGATGGCCTTTACGGCCGGTTGCGCCAAGCGTCCGGCACAGACCGCCGCCGCGCCCCAATCCGCCGAAACCTCCCGCACCGCCGCCACCGCGGCCGTGCCCTCCGTCGTCAAGACTCTCCCCACGACGATCAAGGGCGAGGCCGTTGTCAAGGCGCTCGCCGATGCCTATAAGGGCAAAGTCGTGCTCATCGACTTCTGGGCCACATGGTGCGGCCCTTGCCGCGCTGCGATGAAGCAGGTCGACGCTATCAAGGAAGACCTCGCCAAGAAGGGCTGCGTCTTCGTCTACGTCACCGGCGAAACCTCGCCCTATGGTGACTGGGAACGCATGATCAAGACCATCGGCGGCGATCACTACCGTCTGACCGACGCCCAGTGGAATGCCATGTGCAAAACTCTCAATATCCCCGGCATCCCCGCCTACCTCCTCCTCGGCAAGGACGGCAAGACGGCCTACGACAACCTCAGCGAGGGCGGCTACCCCGGCAACGAGGTGCTGCAGAACAACATCGAGGTGGCCCTGACGAAGTAAGCCGCCTCCCTCAAGCGCGTTGCCCGCGGTAGGTCTGCCACTGCCGGCAGCGCGCACCACACATCTTATATAATATAGGTCTCTTTCCTGACGATGAAGCGCAATTCATTTTTCCTCCCGATCGTGGCCCTAGCCATCGTGGCGGGCTATGTGGCGTTGCGTCCGGCAGCCGATCGGGGTGGCGCCGCCGCCGAGGCCGATCTGACCGGCCTGCGGGCCGCCGACCGGTCTGCCGACGTCACGGCCCCTGCGCCCTATGGTGCGCCGGCGGCGACTGGAACGACGGCCGACGCACTGCCCGACGGGGTGGAGATACCCCGCTATGAAGTATCGCGCGGCGGTCAGCTCATCCGTCATACGGGCTTCACGCTCTCCTACGATTCGGACTATAAGACCCCGCAATGGGTCGCCTGGACGCTCACGGCTGCCGAGGCTGAAGGTTCGGAACCCCGCGGCAAGTCATTCACCCCCGACCCCGCCGTGCGCGGCGCACAGGCCTACACCACCGACTATAAAGGTTCGGGCTACGACCGCGGCCACATGGCTCCGGCGGGCGATATGAAGTGGAGCGCCAGGGCCATGACGGAGTCGTTTTACCTGACGAACGTCTGCCCGCAAAACCGCAATCTCAACCGCGGCGACTGGAAAGACCTTGAGGAACTCACCCGCGACTGGGCGCGCCGCTTCGGTGCAGTGAGCGTCACGGCAGGCCCCATCTACACTTCGCGCACTCCCGAACGCGTCGGGGCCAACCGCGTGGCCGTGCCCGACGCCTTCTATAAGGTGCTACTCATCAAGGCCCGCGACGGTTACCGCGCCTACGGCTTCATCTTCCGCAACGAGGCCGGTTCGCGCCCCTTGAAAGCCTATCAGCTGACGGTAGACGAGGTAGAGCGCCGCACTGGCATCGACTTCTTCCCCGCGCTCCCCGACAACGTGGAGCGTAAGGTCGAGGCCCAGAAGCCCGCCCTGCTCTGATCGTGAGGGCGCGCTATATATATTATATATACTCATATACTCTCTTATCACCATCCCCACAGCATGAAACGCATCATCGGCCTCCTCGCGGCGGCCCTTTTCCCCCTCCTCGCCCTGGCACAGGCTGCGCCTGCCGACGGCGTGCGCTACGTCAAGATACCCAAGACCTATCGCTACCGCGTCAGCTTCACCGACAAGAAGGGCTGCGGCTTCAGCGTCAAACACCCCGAAGCCTTCCTCTCGCCCAAGGCCATCGAGCGCCGCAAGCGCTACGGCCTCAAGGTTGACCAGCACGACCTGCCTCTCACCCGCGCCTATGTCGACGCCGTGAAGCAGCAGGGCCTGCGTCTGGTCAACCAGAGCAAGTGGAATAATACCGCCGTCTTTGAGACGGCCGACACGCTCCGTCTCGAGGCGGTGAGCAAGCTGCCCTTCGTCAAGGGGGTGCGCCGCGTATGGATCTCTCCCGACAGCATGGCCGTTAGGTCCTTCGCCCATCGCGACACGCTCATCGTACAGACCAAGGGCGATACGCTCAAGACCTACTACGGAGCCGGCGAGTGCCAGGTGACGATGCTCGGCGTTGACAGCCTCCACCAACTTGGCTACCGCGGCGAGGGCGTGACGATAGCCGTGATCGACGGCGGATTTCTCAATGCCGACATCGTGCCCGGCCTCAAAGGGGTCAAGGTGCTCGGCACGCGAAACTTCGTCGACCCCGCCCGCAGCATCTACGAGAATGATCAGAGCCACGGCATGATGGTGCTTTCGTGCATCGCCGCCAACACGCCCAACGAACTGGTCGGTACGGCTCCGGCAGCCTCCTTCTACCTCCTCGAGAGCGAAGACGGCAGCAGTGAGCAGCTCGTCGAGGAAGACAACTGGTGCGCCGCCGTGGAATATGCCGACAGCCTCGGCTGCGACCTCGTCACCAGTTCGCTCGGCTACTTTCATTTCGACCACAAGGAGATGAACCACACCTACCGTGAGCTCGACGGCCAGACGGCAGTCAACAGCCGCTCGGCTTCGCTCGCCGCCAGCCGCGGCATCCTGCTCCTCAACAGCGCGGGCAACAGCGGCGATGAGCCCTGGAAGAAGATCGGCTTCCCCGCCGACGGTCGCGACATGCTCGCCGTGGGTGCCGTGAGCGCCAACAAGCTCAACACAAACTTCTCTTCCCTCGGCAATAGCGCCGACGGCCGCGTAAAGCCCGACGTGATGGCCATGGGCCGTGCCTCGGCAGTCTATGACATCGACGGCCGCGTAACCCGCGTCAACGGCACCTCCTTCTCCTGCCCCACGATGGCCGGCGCAGCCGCCTTGCTCGTGCAGATGTATCCCACGAAGCGCCCCACGGAGATCATCCGCGCCCTCCACGAGAGCGGTGACAACGCCGCCCACCCCGACAACATCTTCGGCTACGGCATCCCCGACCTCACCAAGGCCGCCCAGTTGCTGAAGAAGTAAAGATCTAGAAGTGAAGAAGTTAAGGGGTTAAGAAGTTAAGCCGATACTTAAGGAACGCCTTTCCCTACCTCCTTTTGCTCTTTCCGTACATTAATAGCGGAGGTAATAATCGACATGGTCTAGGGATAGCCCCAAAGGGGCGTGGCAACGGAGTCCAGGGCGTAAGTTCTGGGCTATCATGGGCGAAAGCCTTTAGCCCTGAAGGGGCGTCGCAATATGCGTCCGCCGTCTTTATGAGATCCAACTTCGATGCCTCCTTCATGTATCCCTGTCCACAACCCTTTAGCCCCATTGGCTTAACTCCTTAACTTCTATAACTCCTTAACTTCTAAGTCTCCGAACCAACCTCCCCCCCCATGATCGATCCCTTCGTCCCCGAACGTCCTGCCGATGAGGCTGCCGTGCAGCCCCGTGCTGCGCTGAGCCTCTTCGAACTCAACAGCCGGGTGCACGCCGTCCTCCAGCACACGCTGGCGCCCAGCTATTGGCTCACGGCGGAGATCAGCGAGCTCCGCGTGGCCTCCAATGGCCACTGCTATCTGGAGTTTGTCGAGAAGGACGAAGACGGCGGCACCCTCGTGGCCCGTGCCCGCGCCAACATCTGGCGCAGCAACTACCTCCGCCTGGCCGCCCGCTTCGAGCGGGTCACCCATCGTCCCCTCGCGGCGGGCATCAAGGTGATGGTCGAGGTGAGCGTCACCTTCCACGAGCTTTACGGCTATGCCCTCAACGTAGTCGACCTCGATCCTGCCTACACCCTCGGCGATCTGGCCCAGCGTCGTGAGGAGATCATCCGTCAGCTCACTGAGGACGGCGTCATTGACCTCAACAAGCAGCTCCCCCTCCCGCGCATCATCCGCCGCGTGGCCATCATCTCCAGCGCCGGGGCGGCGGGCTACGGCGACTTCTGCAACCAGCTCGCCCAGAGCGGCTACACCTTTGAGACGAAGCTCTTCCCCGCCGTCATGCAGGGCGAGCGTGCCGAGAGTTCCGTCATCGGTGCCCTCGACGAGATAGCCGCAGAAGCCGACCGGTGGGACATCGTCGTGATCATCCGCGGCGGCGGCGCCACGACCGACCTCGGTTGCTTCGACTCCTACCTCCTGGCGGCCAACGTGGCGCAGTTCCCCCTGCCCGTGCTCACCGGCATCGGCCATGAGCGCGATGACAGCATCACCGACCTCGTGGCCTGCCGCCGCCTCAAGACGCCCACGGCGGTTGCCGCCTTTCTCGTCGAGTCGCGGACAGCCGAGGCGGGGCGTCTTGCCGACCTGGTGAATCGCTTGGGCGCGGTCGCCGATGCCCTCGTGCGCGGTGAGCGCCACCGGCTCGACAATCTCAGCCGGGCCCTGCGCTATGGTGCGGGGCAGACCATCTCCGCTACGCGGCGCGGCTACATGGACGCCGTGGGCCGTTACTCCGCAGCGGCCCGCCGCTATACGACCTGTGAGCACGAGCGCCTCGCCGCCCTCCAGCGCCAGCTGACGACCGACGCCTGGCGTATCGTCATCGGTCGCCGCGGACGCTACGAACAGCTGCCCCCGCGCCTCGTGCGGGGGCTGGGCGACCGCATGGACCGCGAGCGCCGCCGTCTCGAGACCGTCCGCCGCACCGTCAAGCTCTCCGGGCCCGACCACATCCTCTCACTGGGCTACACCATGACGCTCCGAAACGGTCGCCCCGTGACGCGGGCCGAAGCCCTCAAGCCCGGCGACACCCTCACCACCCGCTTTGCCGACGGCACCGCCGAGAGCACCGTACAATCACTCAGCATCACCCCCACTGACGATGAATAAGAAGCCCCTCACTTACGAACAGGCGATGGAACGCCTTGAGGCCATCGTGGCCGGACTGGAGGACAACAGCCTCCCCCTCGATGACCTCACCGACCGCCTCGCCGAGGCACAGACCCTCATCAAACTCTGCGGCGACAAGCTGCAGCGCGTTGAGGCCGACGTCAACCGACTCCTTAACCCCAAAGACGAAGCCGCCGACCATGAGCAAGAATAAACTGACCAAGTTTGCCGAGATGGAGGCCTTCCCCCACGTTTTCCAGTGCAGTGACCTCGCCACTCCTGATGTCCCCTTTCCCCTGCGCGGCAAGTGGGGGAGCGACTTCTTCCACAACGATCACCCCATCGTCCTCGAGCTGGGCTGCGGCCGCGGTGAATACACCGTGGGTCTGGCGCGCCTCTTTCCGGAGAAGAACTTCATCGGTGTCGACATCAAGGGGGCCCGCATGTGGACCGGCGCCAAGGAGTCGCTCGAGGAGGGGCTGCCCAACGTCGCCTTCCTGCGCACTCAGATCGAGTTCATCGACCGTTACTTCGCCCCCGGCGAGGTCAGCGAGATTTGGCTCACCTTCTCCGACCCGCAGATGAAGAAGGTCACCAAGCGCCTCACCTCCACGTATTTCCTCGCCCGTTACCGCCGCTTCCTCACCGACGGCGGCACGATCCATCTCAAGACCGACAGCAACTTCCTCTTCACCTACACCGACCTCATGGTCGCGGCGAACAAGTTGCCTCTGACCTTCCGCACCGCTGATCTCTACCACGCCCTCGAGGCCGAGGCCGACGAGAGCGTGCGCAGCATCCTCGGCATCAAGACCTACTACGAGCGGCAGTGGATTGCCCGCGGCCTGGCCATCAAATACCTCCGCTTCGCCCTGCCTGGGGAGGGCGCGCTCGTAGAGCCCGAGGTCGACATTCCCCTCGACGACTACCGCAGCTACAACCGCCAGAAGCGCTCCGGCCTCGCCGTCTCGCGCTGAACCCATTCCCCCAACATTCTACAGACTCAATTCTAAGCAGACAATCATGCAACTCTATCCCAAGCTCATCACCGATGCCCTGGCGCAGGTGCGCTATCCGGGCAACGGCAAGACGCTCATCGAGGCGGGCATGGTCGAAGACGACCTCCGCATCGACGGCATGCACGTAAGCTTTTCCCTTATCTTCGATAAGCCCACCGACCCCTTCATGAAGTCGGTGATCAAGTCGGCCGAGGCAGCCATACACACCTACGTCGACAAGGCCGTGGAGGTCGAGATCCAGGTCAAGACCATCCAGGGCGCCCGCCCCGAACCGGGCAAGATGCTCCCTCAGGTCAAGAATGTCATCGCCGTCAGCTCGGGCAAGGGCGGCGTCGGCAAGAGCACCGTGGCCGCCAACCTCGCCGTCTCCCTCGCCCGGCTGGGCTATAAGGTCGGCCTCCTCGATGCCGATATCTTCGGCCCCTCCGTGCCCAAGATGTTCCACCTCGAGGATGAAAACATCTTCGCTGAGATGAAGGACGGCCGCCAGGTCCTCATTCCCGCTCTCAAATACGGCGTCAAACTCCTCTCCATCGGCTTTTTCGTCAACCGCGACACCGCCACCCTCTGGCGCGGCGGCATGGCCTCGAACGCCCTCAAGCAGCTCATCGCCGATGCCGACTGGGGCGAGCTCGACTACTTCATCCTCGACACGCCTCCCGGCACGAGCGACATCCATCTCACCCTCCTCCAGAACCTCGCCATCACCGGCGCCGTCATCGTCAGCACGCCCCAGGCCGTGGCCCTGGCCGACGCACGCAAGGGCATCGACATGTATCGCAACGACAAGGTCAACGTGCCCATCCTCGGACTGGTGGAGAACATGGCATGGTTCACCCCCGCCGAACTCCCCAATAACCGCTACTACATCTTCGGCCGCGATGGCGTGAGCAAACTCTCCCAAGAGATGGGCGTGCCCCTGCTCGGCCAGATTCCCCTCGTTCAGGGTATCTGCGAGAGCGGTGACGAAGGCGAGCCCGCCGCCCTGCGCGACGATGCCCCCACGGTGGCTGCCTTCGACGCCCTGGCCAAGGCCGTGGTCGAGGCCACCGACCGCCGCAACCGCGAGCAGCCCGCCACTCACATCGTCGAAGTAAACAAGTAACGCTCCATGGCACTGAAAGTAGGAGACAAGGTCCGCTTCCTCAACGAGGTCGGAGGCGGCACCGTCACGGGATTCCGTGGCAAGGATATGGTCCTCGTGAGTGACGCCGACGGCTTTGAGGTGCCGACGCTCATCAGCGACGTCATCGTCGTCGAGGCCAATGATTACAACATCGAGGTGAAGCCCAAGGCCAAGAAGCACACGCCCCAGACCGACAAGGGCGCCGCCCCCGCTGCCGAGGCTGCCCTCGCCGCACCCACCTCTATCAAGCAGGCCCTCAAGGTGAGCGATGATGAGGAGGCCGAAGATGAGGCCGACGACGATCTCGCCGACCGCGCCATCACCTACAAGCCCGCCGTGCGCGAGCGTCGCGGCGGTGACAAACTCACCGTCTGCCTCGCCTTCGTCCCCGTCAATCCGGCGGACTTTGACCACACGGCCTTCGAGGCATACCTCATCAACGACTGCAACTTTCACGTCCGCTACACCCTCTTGACGCAGGGCGACGAAGGCTATGTCCGCCTGCGCTGCGAAGGGGAGGCAGAGCCCAACACGCGCGTCTTTCTCGACGAGGTGAGCCGTGACGAACTCCCCGCCTGGCAGCGCCTCACTCTCCAGATTCTCGCCTATAAGCGCGACAAGGCCTTCCGCCCTCAGCCCGCCCTCAGCGTAGAGGTCAAGGTCGATGTCAAGAAGTTCTATAAGCCCACGACCTTCCGTCCCGGCACCTTCTTCTCCGAGCCGGCCCTCGTCATCGAGGCCGTCACGGAGGGCCGCCCTGTCCGTTCCACCCTCGACGTCGATGCCGAGACGATCAAAGACGCCATGCTGACGCCCGCCGCCTTGGCCGAACTCCGTCGTGCCGCCACGGCTGCCCGTCCCGCTGCCGCCGAGGCCCGTCCGCAGGGCAATGCCCCCCTCGTCGTTGACCTCCATGCCGACCAGCTCCTCGACACAATGGTCGGCCTCTCCTCCGCCGATATTCTGGACTACCAGCTCAAGATTTTCCGCGATACCCTCGACGCCCATCTCAAGGATCGCGGCCTGGGCATCGTCTTCATCCACGGCAAGGGGGAGGGCGTGCTGCGCCATGCCATCCTCTCCGAGCTCGCCGCACACTATCCCTCTCTGCGTCATCAGGACGCCTCCTTCCGCGAGTATGGCTATGGTGCCACGCTCGTAAGGATCGGTTGATATGCTTCATACCTTTACAGCCCGGGGCACGTCTGTGCCCCGGGCTTTTCTCTATCCCCGCGTCATTTCCGCATCGCTTTGTTATCCCTCCATGTCTGACACAACGTCTTCCCCCGCAACCACCACTACGGCAGCCCCCGCCGGCAAAGCCTCGCTGGTCGCCCGCCTCGCCGCCCTGCTCATGACCCTCGGTATTGTCTATGGCGACATCGGTACGTCACCGCTCTATGTGATGAAGGCCATCCTGCGCGACGCACCGCTCCCCGAGGTCGACTACATCATCGGCGTCCTCTCCTGCGTCATCTGGACCCTCACGCTGCAGACCACGGTCAAGTACGTCCTCATCGCCCTCCGTGCCGACAACAACGGGGCCGGCGGCATCCTGGCCCTCTATGCCCTCGTCCGCCGCATGCGTTTCCGTTGGCTTCCCCTCATCGCCATGATCGGGGCGGGCACGCTCATCGCCGACGGCGTCATCACCCCCTCGATCACCGTCGTCTCGGCTATCGAGGGCCTGCGCAGCTATTCGCCCGACGTGCCCGTCGAGGGCATTAGCCTGCTCATCATCACCTTGCTCTTCTTCGTCCAGCGTTTCGGCACGCGGCTCATCGGCGCTTCCTTCGGCCCCGTGATGTTCCTCTGGTTCCTCATGCTCGGCGTGATGGGCGCCCTCCACCTCGCCGATGCCCCCGTGGTGCTCAAAGCCTTCAATCCTTATTACGCCTTCCACCTCCTGTTCCACTCCCCTGAGTGGTTTCTCATCATGGGCGCCGTCTTCCTCTGTACGACCGGTGCCGAAGCACTCTATGCCGACCTGGGCCACTGCGGGCGGGCCAACATCCGCCTGACCTGGACCTTCGTCAAGGCTATGCTCCTGCTCAACTATCTCGGTCAGAGCGCCTGGATCATCACCCACCGCGACGTGCTCCCCCCCGGGTGCAATCCTTTCTTCGCCATGATGCCCGCGTGGTTCCTCCCCATGGGCGTGCTCTTGGCTACGCTGGCCGCCATCGTGGCCAGTCAGGCGCTCATCAGCGGCTCGTTCTCCCTCTTCGGCGAGGCGATGAACCTCGGTTTCTGGCCTGGGCAGAAGATTAAATATCCCACTCGCCAGAAGGGCCAGCTCTACATTCCCATCATCAACCTCAGCCTCTACGTGGGCTGCGTGGCGATCATCCTCGCCTTCCGTTCCAGTGACCACATCGAGGCGGCCTACGGCCTCTCCATCACCGTGACGATGCTCATGACCACCCTTCTCCTGGCGGCCTGGTTGCGCAGCCGCGGGGTGGCAACGGTCTGGATTGCCCTGCTCAGCCTCCTCTTCCTCACGATCGAGGGTATCTTCCTCATCGCCAATCTCTTCAAGTTCATCCACGGCGGTTGGGTCACCGTGCTCATTGCCGGCTTCATCAGCGCGGTCATGTTTATCTGGTGGCGCTCGGGCCGTATCCGTTGCGAACACCTGGAGTATGTCGACATCCGTCCCGTCCTCCCCATCATCCGCGCCATCCACGACGACCCCTCCATCCCGCAGTATGCGGCCAACCTCGTCTATGTCAGCCGCAGCGGCCAGCCCGGCAAGATCGAGGGCAAGACGCTCTACTCCATCATCAACAAGCAGCCCAAGCGCGCCGACCATTACTGGCTCCTCCACATCAAGATTACCGACGCCCCCGACATGCTCACCTATGATTGCGAGCAGCTCATCCCCGGCATGGTCTACCGCATCACCCTCTCGATGGGCTTCCGCGTGCAGCCCCTCATCAGCGTCTACTTCCGTCAGGTCGTAGCCGATCTGGCCGAGCGCGGCGAGGTAGACCTCCGTAGCAACTATCCCTCCCTCCGTTCGCTCGGCATCCCCGGCGACTTCCGTTTCATCGTCATCCGCCGTGTCTATACCGCCGGCATGCTCGCCCGTCACCGCGATGATCTCACGCTTAACCTCTCCGGTCTCATCCGCCGCATGGCCGCCACCGAGGTCCGCGTGCTCGGCCTCGACACGAGCAACGTCACCATCGAAAAAGTCCCCCTCATCGTGCGCCGTCAGGCCGGTGTGGGCCGCACGGTCACGCGTGAGGAGGACAACGGAGAAATTGCGGAAATTGCGGAGCGCCCGGCTCCCGCATCCTCAGAACTTCAGCCTGTGAAGTCCTGAGACAAATATTAATTAGAATACCATCCCGATCACTGCCTTCACAGCAAAGAATACGATGGGCATCAGTAGGGCAGGGAGGAGGTTGATCGTCTTGCAGTCTTTGATGTGAAGCACGCCCAGACCCGACGCGGCAATCAGAATGCCGCCGACGATCGAAACCTCGGCAATCAGTTCCTCTGAGATAAACGTGCGCGAAACGAGGGCAATGCCATAGATCGCTGTCATCCAGACAAACACCGCAATGGCCGTCAGCGCCACGCCGAAGCCATAAGACGAAGCGATGACGATCATCGTGACGAGGTTGAGCGTTGCGGCCGTCATCAGGTAAGTGTTGTCCCCGTAGAGCGCACTCATCACGGGACCCATCATCGCCAGTGTCCCGACGCAGCACAGGAGGATACCCGTCGTGATGCCCTCCGCCAGATTGGTCGCCGAGATGCGCTGCGTGGCCCGATCCATCCGCTGGTCAAGACGCAGCAGCGTGCCGATGAGGCCGCCCACCGAGAGGCAGAAGATGAATAGCACGGGATACTTCGAGTCACCCATGCTGCGCATCGCCACGTTCAGACCCAGCGCCAGGGCGCAAAGGCCCATCGCAGTGTTGAGCACGGTGATATACTTCTCGCGGATGCCCCGGCGAAACAGTGCACCGATGGCACTGCCCACCACGACCGCTACGGCATTGATGATGATGGCGTACATGAATGGAATAGTTAGAGATAAATAAAGTGGCGCAAAATTACAACCGCCTGACCCTTCTACCCGCTGACGCCGTAACTTTTTGCCTGTCTTCGCCTGTAAGTTTCCCCTCCGCCGTGCAATCTTGTTTTGCGGAATGCCGGGGCGGAAGTCCGCACCGGTTACCTAATGCCCCGCTTAAATTTAGTTCTCACGCAAGCTCCCTTACGGGCCACTCCGCCTGTAAGGGAGCTTTTTTGCAAACTACCAACACTTTGCCGCCACTTCCCCTGAACGCCTTGCCAATCAACGCGTTAGGGGTGTAGGTTGGTTTGCCGTACTGCCACCTTACCTACACCCCGCCGCCCCCCCCCAGGCATCCCCCGCCGACAAGTCCGCAGCTCGGCGCTGACAAGTCCGCAGCTC
>DAVZJV010000014.1:0-56321 GCA_052272595.1 Alloprevotella sp. | reverse complement strand
ACGGAGGAAGGAGAGGCTGTGTTGGAGCACGCAGGTGGGGTCGTTATAACCGACGATGATCTGGAGACGCCCCTTCAGGTTCTTTGCTTTAGACAGGAGTGAAGTGGAGGCATAGCCTTCGGGGTTCTCCTGCGGAGTGTCCATATAGCGCTCGCCATACATCACTTCATAGAATTTCCAATCGATCACGGGGCCACCGGCCACACCGACCTTGAAGACGTCAGGATAGGAGCACATGAGGTTGGTCGTCATGAAGCCGCCAAAGGACCATCCGTGTACGCCGAGGCGGTCGGCATCGACGTAGGGGAGTGACTTGAGGAACTTCACGCCCTCGAGCTGATCCTTCATTTCCTCCACACCGAGCTGGCGGTGCGTGACACTCTCAAAGGCGAAGCCACGATTTTCGGATCCGCGGTTGTCGACCACGAAGATGACGTAGCCGCGCTGGGCCATGTAGATCTCCCAGGGACGGGTGAGATAGTTCCAAGACTCATCGACATTGTGGGCATGAGGCCCGCCATAGACATAGACCACAGCGGGGTATTTCTTGGCCGGGTCAAAGTCTACGGGCTTGACGAGGCGATAGTAGAGGTCGGTCGTGCCGTCGGCAGCCTTGATCGTGCCGCTCTCGATGGTGGGCACATTGTAGTCGGCCCAGGGCGAGTCATTGTGGTGGATGGGGCTCACGCGAGGTTTTTCCGTAGCGAGGAGGTCGATCTGGCGGAAGGTGTCGGGAGCCGACCAGCGGTCGAGGAGGTAGGCCCCGCTCGCAGAGAGCTGTGCATAGTGTGTGCCGCGCCCATTGTCAAGGAGCACGGGCTTCGCCGCCTTGTCGACGCGAAGGCTGTAATTGTTGTAGCGGATGGGTGAAGCTTGGTTGCTACGGTAGACGATGCTATGAGCTTTGGTGTTGAAGCCGAGCAGGTCGAGCACCTCGTAGTTGCCCTTGGTCAGCTGTCGGACGAGTTTGCCCGACACATCGAAGAGGTAAAGGTGGTTGTAGCCATCGCGACGGCTCTGCATCACAAACTTCGAACTATCCCAGGGAAGGAAGACGATGGGATGGCACGGCTCGACATAGCGGTCATTGGTCTCGGTATAAATCACGCCCTTGCGTGCACCGGTCAGCGCATCGTAAGCCACGAGTTCGGCCTTGTCCTGGGTACGGGGGAGTTCGAACATATAAATGGTCTTCTCATCAGGACTCCAGGCGATGTTGGTAAAGTAGCGATCGGTAGGGTCGCCCGCCTGCAGATAGACGGTCTGGCCGGTCGAAGGGGTGAAGACGCCCACCGTGACCTTGTGGCTCGTCATTCCCGCCATGGGGTATTTCTCGGGTGCAAGTTGGGCCACGCGGTGAGCGATGTCGACGAGGGGATAGTCGGTCACCATAGACTGGTCCATGCGGTAGAAGGCGAGACGGGTGCCCTTGGGACTCCAGAAGGTGCCCTTATGGATACCGAACTCATCGCGATGGACGCTCTGGCCATAGACCAGTTCGCGCGTGCCATCGGGCGAGACCTGCAAAGTCTTGCCTTCAGCGGTCGTGACGTAGAGGTTATGGTCTTTGACATAGGCCAGGTTGCGGCTCGCGGAATGGAAGTCGGCAGCCTGCTCGCCGGCGGTGCGCGGCTGCGACCAAACGACCTTGCCCTTCTGCCAGTCATAGACGAAGCGCTCGCCCTTGGTCGAGAGGAGCACCTGCGGCTTGTCGGCATAGGGGAATTGGGCGTTCATCAGGTTATAGACCTTGCCAACGCGCGCCGTATCGATGTCGGCATTGACCAGAGCTGTCGTGAGGAGGGGCTTGGCAGTGACCTTGTTGCCTTTGGAATCGGTGAGAGGCGTTACGTCATCCACGTCGAGGTGGAGAAGACGGTCGCCCCAGAAGGTTGTGGAGAAATATTTTGGCTGGATGTTCCAGTAGTTCGAGCCGCCCCACATGAGGTCGTCGAGGGTAAACTGCTTCTTATCCTGTGACATAGCGGGAATCATGCAACCGGCCAGCAGGAGGGCTGCGATGAAGATGCGTTTGATGGACATAAATGGTATAAAACGATGGATACGGACAATCCCCGCCGGCGGGCAGACGCCAGAGGGCGCCGGCAGGACGGGCGGGGATTGTCTCAGGATTGCACGATGAATGCGATAAAGATTGGTGTTTCTTCAGAAGCCCAGGGAAGGCCAAAGACGGAATGCGTGGTAAGGCGCACAGACAAACGGAACCACTACGACCGGCGTTACTCGCCACGGGGCTCAAAGCCGCCGCGGCGGTCGCCACGGTCATCGCGGCGGAAACCGCCGCCACCCTTACGGAAGCCGTTGCCGCCATCGCGGCCTCGGAAACCGTCACGCTTGCGGAAGCCGTCGCCGCTCTTGCCGCGGAAACCGTCACGCTTGCGGAAGTCGTCGCCGCTCTTGCCGCGGAAACCGTCACGGCTGCGGAAGCCGCCCTCACTGTCGTTTCCTCGGAAGCCATCGCGGTCGCGGGAGCCCTCCTTCTTACGGAAGCTGCCGCCGTCGCGACTCTTAAAGTCACGGTTGAAACGGGGACGGTCACCACCGCGACCGTCGGACCGGCGCCCCATGCGGCTGCGCTCAAATTCGCGGTGCTTGCCGCTGAGGATGCGATAGTGGTTAGCCAGTTCATCATCGTCGTCGAAGGGACGGTCATCGTCACGTCCGAAGCCCGAAGGCTCGTCGAGACGCTGCTTGAAGTCGTCGCGCGTGCGCTGGCGCCGGCGGTCGTTCTCCATGAAGCGGCGCTCTTTATCGGTCTTGACCGTACCGCCCTGGGCACGGTAGTCGCCCATGCGGCCTTCGAAGAGCTGGTATTTGCGGAAGTCGCAGTCGAGCTGGCCGTTGAGCACCTGGATTTTGACACTGGCGCGCAGGCCGATATTCTCGAAGAGCTCTTGCTTGGACGAGATGATCCACGCCTCGCCGCCGGTAAACTCCTTTTTAAGTACCGAGCCGATGGCCTGATAGAGGTTGAGCAGATCGGGCGGGGTGAGGCGCTGGCCATAGGGCGGGTTAGTCACCATGATGGCTGGTTCGGCCGGCTTCTTGAAGTCGCGGAAGTCCTGCTGCTTGAGGGTCACGAAGTCAGCCACGCCCGCGCTCTTGACATTCTCCGTAGCGGCTTCGATGGCGGGCAAGTTGATGTCGTAACCGTAGATGCGGTGATCGAAGGGACGCTCCTGCGAGTCATCATTATAGATTTCGTCGAGAAGGTCGCGGTCGAAGTCCTTCCACTTTTCAAAGCCGAAGGCCTTGCGGAAGACGCCGGGATAGATGTTGCGCGCCATGAGGGCCGCCTCGATGAGCAGCGTGCCCGATCCGCAGAAGGGATCGATGAAGTCGCACTCGCCGTGCCAGCCCGTCATCTTGATCAGGGCGGCGGCCAGCACCTCGTTGATCGGCGCCTCGACGGAGGCCACGCGGTAGCCGCGCAGGTGGAGGCTCTCGCCCGAGGAGTCGAGGGAGAGCGTGCAGTCGCGCTCGGCGATGTGGATATTAAGCTTCACATCGGGGTTGGTGATGCTGATGGAGGGGCGCTGTCCGGTTTTGTCGCGGAAGTAGTCGCAGATGGCATCCTTCACCTTATAGGCGACAAACTTGGAGTGGCGGAACTCGTCGGAGAAGACGGCGGTATCGACAGCGAAGGTCGTATCGTTGTCGAGATACTGCTCCCAATCGATGGCCCGCACCGCTTCATAGACCTGGTCGGGGTCGGCGGCCTGGAAATGGGCGATGGGCTTAAGGATGCGCACGGCGGTGCGCAGGCAAAAGTTTGCCCGATACATCATGGCCTTGTCGCCCGTAAAGGTGACGGCTCGGCGACCCAGTTGGATGTTATTGGCACCTAGCTCGGTAAGTTCCTGCGCGAGCACCTCCTCGAGGCCCTGAAATGTCTTGGCGATGAGTTCAAATTCTTGCATTGTCTGCGGTATGGTAGTGAGGGAAGTCTCTGTTGACTACATTATATATTATAAGATGTGTGCGGCAGCACAGGCGCCCTTAGCTGCGCACGGTCTCCCCCGAGGGTACGTCGTGGGTGACCCATTGGTTGGCTCCGACCGTAGCGCCGCACCCGATGGTGATGCGCCCCAAGATGGTGGCGTTGGAGTAGACGATGACGTTATCTTCGAGGATCGGGTGGCGGGGATTGTTCTTGACAGGGTTGCCCTGGGCATCGAGGGGAAAGCTTCGGGCACCGAGCGTCACGCCCTGGTAGAGTTTGACGTGGCTGCCGATGATACAGGTGGCACCGATGACTACGCCCGTACCGTGGTCAATGGTGAAGTGGTCGCCGATGACGGCGCCGGGGTGGATGTCGATACCCGTCTCGCTGTGGGCCATCTCCGTGATGATGCGGGGAATGAGGGGCACGTCGAGCCGATAGAGCTCGTGGGCCACGCGATAGCAGGTGAGCGCCTTGATGACGGGGTAGCAGCTGATCACCTCGCCGTAATTCTGAGCGGCGGGATCTCCGAGGTAGGCAGCCTCGACATCGGTTGCCAGCGTGCGCCTGATCTGGGGCAGCAGGGCGATGATGGCCGCAGCGATGCCCTCGGCCTTAGCATGGCAGCCCGGGCCGCCCGGCTCGAGGGCCTCCTGGTCGCTGAAGCAAAGGCCGGCCTGCACCTGTGCGGTCAGAAGGGTGAAGAGACGCTCCACCTCCATCCCGATGTGATACTTCACCGTCACGGCATTAAGCGTTGACTTGCCGTAATATCCCGGGAAGAGCACCGCCCGGCAGAGCTGGATGATCTCCTCGAGCGCCTGGGCCGAGGGGAGGGGATCGCCATGCCTGTGCTGATGAAAGAGCCCCTGCATCTGCTGCGTATCGGAGAGTGCTTCGACCGTCCTGCGGAGTAAGTGGGTGTAGCTGTCGTTGTGTTCCATCAGAAGGGGCGGGAATAAGGAGATGAATGGAAGATTGCCGCAAGGTCAGCGCATGACACGCCTTGCAGTGTATGCAAAGGTAGGGAAATATCTCTGAATGTGAAATCATCTAGTCTAAAAGAGCATCGGCAAGGGGCGCAAGAGATGATTTTCATGCACCCTTGCCACGAGCAGACCTGGGAGGCGCCCCACCATGTTCCTCAGATCACGCCAGAACTTATCTAACTTAAAGAATAAAAATGAGTAAGAAGCCTTACCGCACGCCGACGGCAGTTCCTGTCAAGCTTCACCTCGAGACGGTCATCATGGACAGCACGAGCACGTTTATCCCCATCGCCCCAGACGAAAACGTTGACAACTCCCACAAGTCAGGGAAGCTGCACAAACCTCACAAGGCCCTCTGGAATCAGCAATAGCCCGATCCGCAGACACTGCCGGCACACGCCCTGCACCGCCCTGCCCGCCCGGCCTCACCGGCCACCCACGGGATGGCGGCGCGGGGCGCAATCGGTAAAAAGGGAGAGGCAACGGGCGGGTATGGAAAAATTCGCGTATATTTGCACGCTGCTAAGCATATATCTCAACGTCTTCAGCACTTTCAGCCCCGCTGCCGCCGATGCCCGTAAAGCCGGGCCGCAGGATGCGGGGCACGTCACAGCTCTGATAATCCATAAAACAAAATCAATAATTCTCACATTCACAAGATGCAAAACAAAGGATTTGTGAAGGTAATCGCCGTCCTCCTGACGCTGATCTGCCTCTTCTACCTCTCCTTCTCGTTTGTGACGAGCAAGTATGAGCGCAGAGCGGCAGAACTCACGGCACAAGGCAAGGACGGACAGGCTTACCTCGACTCGATGCGCAATGAGAAGGTCTTCTTAAACTGGAAGACGCTCAAAGAGTGCGAAGAGCTTCAGATCGGCCTCGGCCTCGACCTTAAGGGCGGCATGAACGTTGTCCTCGAGGTGAGCGTGCCCGACGTGGTTAAAAACCTCGCCGGCGAAGCCGCCAACGATGCCAAATTTCAGAAGGCACTTGCCGACGCCCGCGTGAAGGCAAAGAAGGAGAACATCGACTTCGTCGACGCCTTCGTCTCTACCTGGCAGGCTCAGAACGGTAAGGACAAGCTCGGCGGCATCTTCGCCTCACGCCTTAAGGACCAGAACATCAGCTACAACTCTACTGATGCACAGGTCAAGAAGGTGCTCAACGAAGAGGTCAACAGCGCAGTCGAGAACTCTAACAAGGTGGTTCGCTCACGTATCGACCGCTTCGGTGTAGCCCAGCCCAACATCCAGATCCTTCGCGGCAAGGGCCAGACCGGCCAGATCATGGTCGAGATGCCGGGCATCAAGGAGCCCGAGCGCGTGCGTAAGTTGCTCCAAGGCTCTGCCAACCTCGAGTTCTGGGAGACCTACACCCTGGCCGAGGCCAACCCCTCGCTCTTAGCCCTCGACACCCGCCTGGCCAACGGCGGCGCAAAGGCTGACACGACGGCCGCCGACTCCGCCAAGGCCAAGGCTGCCAATGCCAAGAAAGAAACCCAGAACCCTCACCCCCTCTTCAGCAAGCTCGCCCAGATCCAGGGCATGATGTCGCCCACGGGCTGCGTCGTAGGTTATGCCGCCGCTTCTGACACGGCCGCCATCAACGCCATGCTCCACAGCGAAGATGCCAAGGCCGTGCTCCCCGCCGACCTGCGTCTGGCCTGGGGCGTCAAGAGCGTCGAGGGCATGAAGGGCAACGTCTTCGAACTCTACGCCCTGCGCGGCGTCAACGGCGGTCCCTCGATGCAGGGTGACGTCATCGCCAGCGCCAAGGACGAGTTTGACCAGAACCACCAGCCCATCGTCTCCATGACAATGACTTCGTCGGGGGCACGCGACTGGGCTTCGCTCACCAAGAAGAACCTCAAGCGCTGCGTAGCCATCGTGCTTGACGGCTTCGTCTACTCCGCTCCCGTGGTACAGAGCGAGATCACCGGCGGCACGTCGCAGATCTCCGGCCACTTCACCACCGACGATACCCGCGACCTGGCCAACGTGCTGACCTCGGGTAAGATGCCCGCACCGACCAACATCGTGCAGGAAGAGACCGTCGGCCCGAGCCTCGGTGCCGCTTCGATCCAGGCTGGCTTCACCGCCTGCGTCGTGGCCTTCGTCCTCCTGATGATCTTCATGTGCAGCTTCTACGGCTTCACCGCAGGTATGGTGGCCAACTGCGCACTGATCCTCAACTTCTTCTTCACCTTCGGTATCCTCATCTCCTTCCAAGCGGCCCTGACGATGAGCGGTATAGCCGGTTTGGTGCTATCGCTCGGTATGGCGGTCGATGCCAACGTGCTGATCTATGAACGTACCAAGGAGGAACTCTCGCAGGGCAAGAACATCAAGACGGCCATTGCCGAGGGTTACGGTCACGCCTTCTCGGCCATCTTCGACTCTAACCTGACGTCAATCATCACCGCCGTCATCCTCTACAACTTCGGTACGGGCCCCATCCGCGGTTTCGCCATGACGCTCGGTATCGGTATTGTCTGCTCCTTCTTCACGGCCGTATGGCTCACCCGTATCGCTTACGAGCACTTCCTCAACAAGGACAAGTGGCTCAACCTGACCTTCACCACGAAGCTGAGCAAGGGCTTCCTCATGGGGAAGAGCATCAACTTCATGAAGATGGGCCGCAAGAGCATCTGGGTGTTCGTCATCGGTGCCCTGATCAGCATCGGCTTCCTCGCCACCCGCGGCCTCTCCAGCGGTATCGACTTCACCGGCGGTCGCAACTACGTGATCGAATTTGAGCAGAAGGGCGTTACCCCCGAACAGGTACAGAAGGCCGTAGCCGAAAAGGTACATGCCAAGGATCCCAACGCCGTAGTCAGCGCCATCGCCATCACTACGACGAGCAACGAGGCCGTACGTCTGACGACCAACTACCGCATCGACGATGACTCCGAAAACATCGACCAGGAGGTTGAGCGCTTCATCTTCGACGCACTGCACGACGCCCACCTCATCACGGCCGACTACAACATCTTCATCGACCGCGACAACCACACGGGCGGCTCCATCATCTCGGCCCAGAAGGTAGGGCCGACGGTGGCTGCCGACATGACGCGAGGTGCCGTGATCTCCGTGCTCCTCTCGCTGGCCGCCATCTTTATCTACATCCTCATCCGTTTCCGCAACGTGGCCTTCTCCTTAGGTAGCGTCGTTTCGCTGGCCTTCGATACGCTGCTTGTGATCGGTGTCTACAGCATCTGCTGGGGCTGGGTGCCCTTCTCGCTCGAGGTAGACCAGACGTTTATCGGTGCCATCCTTACGGTAATCGGTTACTCGATCAACGATAAGGTGGTTGTCTTCGACCGTATCCGTGAGAACTTAGGTCTCTACCCGACGCGTGACCATGCCCGCCTCTTCAACGAGTCGCTCAACCAGACGCTGACCCGTACGGTGATGACGAGCTCCACGACCTTCCTCGTGCTGCTCTGCATCTTCATCCTCGGCGGTGACAGCATCCGCTCCTTCTCGTTCGCGATGATGCTGGGTGTAGTTTTCGGTACGCTCTCCTCGATCTTCCTCGCTGCCCCGATCGCTTACCGCACGCTGGGCAAGGCCAAGATCGTCGCCCCCGCAGCTAAGGGCGAGGCCGTGAAGGCCTAAGCCCCTGCCGACAGGCACACACGACACATCTTTATATTAAGCCAAACCGCAACAAGGCGCCCCCGACACATCGTCGGGCGGCGCCTTGTCTGTTATCATCCGGCACGACCGGGCCCGAGGAGGGGGGAATGTTAAAATCAGGTGACGCCGCCCGGCATCCGCCGCCCCATGCCCCACCCTCACGCATCAAAAGGCATCAGGCCGGCTGACGCCCCGAAACGACCGTTCTCAGCGACTTCCGGGCACATCGGCGGGTGGGCCCGAGCCGCAGGAAAGGGCCTATACGCGTACCCTGCAGGAGACAACCTAAAATGTTAATCAACTGATTATCAAGCCTCATCCCTTGGTAGAGACCCAACTTATGCGTACTTTTGCACCCAGAAACGTCACAGTGGGGCTGTGCCAGCACAGCCCACGCGGTGCCCCGAGCGGCAATATCCGCACCTGTGAGAAAACCTATCAGATGACATTTAAGAAAGCGTTTTACCTCCTGACGGCAATCCTCACGTTCGCCCTCACACAGACCACTCACGCCCAGAGCCACGGCAAGGCTTCTTACTACGGCAAACGTGCGCACGGCGCCCGCATGAGCGACGGCACGCGTTATCACAAAGACAGCCTCACCTGCGCTCACAAGACCCTCCCCTTCGGCACCCTACTGAAGGTGACCAACAAGGCCAATGGCAAGGAAGTGATCGTCAGAGTGGCTGACAGAGGCCCCTTCGTCAGAGGACGCGTGGTCGATGTCTCCATGGCCGCCGCCAAGCAGCTTGGCATGGTCAGTTCGGGTGTCGCCCACGTCATGGTCGAGCCGGTAGGTCACGTCGGCGATCCCTTCATCAACGACAAGCCCACCGAGATGTTCGCCGAGACCGGCCACGGACTCCCCGAGCCCCGCTACGTAGACCCCGCCACGGGCGAGAGCTACACGATGGCCGAGTGGCGCGAGCGCGGCAACCAGGAACGCCAGCGCCAGCTGGCTGAAGCCCGCCGCAAGAACAAGCCTCACTACCGCATCCTCGGCACAAAGCTCACCGCCAAGGCCATCAAGGCTCCGGCCGCCCAAAAGAAGTAACACCGCAACGCACACCCACGGGGGTGTGCAACCACACGCCACGGCGCCCCGCACATGAATCCTCTCACGCAGAGGCTGTGCGGGGCGTCGTTTGGTTTGCTCAGGAACGATCTTAGCTGGCTACGCCCCCTCCGCTTGCCCTTTTCTTCCTAGCTTTGCACTCTAAAGAGACCACTCAGATTTATGGAACAAGACATCAGATGGCTGCAACGCTACGACAACTACCACCGGGCCAACCTCCGCCTGCAGCAGGCAATCAGGTCCTTCAGCGGCCCCGATGCGCTCTCGGATCTGGAGCAGGAAGGACTGATCAAACGCTTTGAGCTATGAGCTGGCCTGGAAGGTCATGCAAGACCTTCTTAAGTATAAAGGTTATGACTTCATGAAAGGACCGAACGGAACGATTGCGCTGGCGCTCGAAGATGGGCTGATCACAGACCACGACGGCTGGCGAAGCATGTCCACAGCACGCGATCTTACCTCGCATACCTATGACGAGGACGAAGCGATGCAGATCACCCATGAAATATTCATACGCTATGCAGCGCTCTTTGACCAGCTGGACCAAACGCTGACCGAGCAGCAGACCAGACTCTCACTTTAAACATTGACCTATGCAGTTTGGTTTAAGCGACACAGTCATCAGCGACCTTAGGGCGGTATTCCGGCGCTTCACGCAGATCCGCGCGGTCTGGCTCTTCGGCTCCGGGCGAAGGGATGCTACGGCAACGGATCAGACATTGACCTGGCCTATGAGGTCGGGCCGGGCTTTACCTTCCAGGACCGGCTTGACCTCCTCAGTGCAGTTTTGGGGCTCGGCCTGCTCTACAAGGTTGATCTGGTCGATTACGGACGCGCCAAGAGCACGCCCTTTGGCGACCACATAGACCGCGTGAGGAAACCCTTCTACCTGCGCGACGAAAAAGAGTGATTATCCTCAACACAACCCATATACTATCATAAACACACCCCATCTATCCCCATGACCATTCTGGCCTTTACCCTCATCCTCCTTGCCGCCGCCTACTGCGCCGGCCTGCTCGGCTCACTCACGGGCCTGGGCGGCGGGGTCGTTGTCATCCCCGTCCTGACGCTCGGTTTCGGCGTAGACTTCCACTATGCCGTCGGTGCGGCCCTCGTATCGTCTATCGCCACCTCGAGCGGTTCGGGCGCAGCCTATGTCAAGGAGGGCATCACCAACATCCGCTTGGGCATGTTCCTCGAGATTGCCACCACCATCGGCGCCGTCTGCGGTGCTGCGGTAGCGATCTACCTCAACAACAACATCATCGCCGTCATCTACGGTTGCGTCCTCCTGCTGACCGCCGCGATGCAGCAGCGCCGCAAGAGCGACCACGACGGCGTCATCGGCAGCACCATGGCCGCCCGCCTCAAGCTCTACGGCACCTGGCCGCAGAAGGACGGCACGGTGAAGGCTTACCAGCTGCGCAACGTCGGGGGCGGCTTCGGCGTGATGTATATCGCCGGCGTCCTCTCGGGCATCCTAGGCATCGGTTCAGGCGTGCTCAAGGTGCTCGCCATGGACGGTCTGATGAAGGTGCCCTTTAAGGTCAGCACCACCACGTCAAACTTCATGATGGGCGTCACGGCCTGCGCCTCGGCGGTGATCTATGTGCAGCGCGGCATCATCGCCCCGGGCCTCGCCTGCCCCGTGATGATCGGCGTGCTCCTCGGTGCCCTCACCGGTGCCCGTCTGCTTAAGACGATGAACGTCAAGACGCTGCGCAACATCTTCTGCATCGCCATCGTCCTCGTAGCCCTCAACATGATCTGGCAGGGCTTTGCCGGAAAATATTAAGCAACGCCCGCAGCGGGCTCACGTCACACCGCTGACGTGACGGCCTCAAGACATACATACCACTTCTTCCCCACCCTATACATCCGTCTCCATATGAAACCCACCCAACTCGATATCCAGCTGCTCATCTCCCGCACCCTGCGCTGGGGCGTGAGCATCGCCTGCCTCATAGCCCTCGTGGGCGGCGTGATCTTCCTCTTCCACCACGGCTCCGAACCCTTCGACCTGAGCCAATATCAGGGCTTCTCGTACCACGACACCAAGGCGGTGGACTTCACCACCCTACCCGCCTACACCACGCTGCGGGGCATCGCCGAGGGCTTCTTCGCCTTCACCCCGATCGGATGGATCCAGATGGGTGTCCTGGTGCTCATCCTCACGCCGATCTTGCGCGTAGCCCTCTCCCTCTTCGACTTCCTGCGCGACCGCGACTGGCTCTATTCCGCCATCACCGCCATCGTATTGGCCGTAATCATTAGCAACTCGATCGAAGGGTTTAAGTAATGACAAGTGAGGCTCCGCAGTGTGGGCTGCCTTCAACATTCCAATACACAACACCATCCGCCCTGACCGCCCCACACGATGTGAGCAGTCAGGGCAGATGTCATTTACGGCAGAAACAAATATGGGCTGCTATTCCTCAGGGGAATGCAGCCCATATACCTTAATTATATTGCCTACAATTTACTGCAGGGTTTCGGTGATAGTGTAGGTATCCGTATCGGTACCGAAGCCGCCGACACCGGGAATCTGGTAGCTCATGCTAAAGGTGAAGACCTTGTCAGCGTAGGAAGCACTGCCAATGATGCCGTAGACCTCGCCAAGCGTCTGGCCGTCCTGCTGGTGAACATAGCCCGTAGCGTAGGCAGACTTATCGGGCGAAACAACGCTGTCACCGATTTTCCAGTTAAAGGAGAGTGACGTGCCGTCATTGACCCAGGGACTGATGCGGGCCTGCTTACGGCTGGGAGAGTACTGCAGATAGGTCTCGTAAGGACCGAAGAGCCAGTTGTTGTACTCACCGACTGCATAGTCATACCAGTCGTCCTTCGGCTGGGTAGCGATGTGAGTCACATACTGTGCCTCACCGCCGGCAATCTTGACAAAGGTCTGACCCTGCGCATTGGTAGTCAGTGCATAGTCCTTGCCGCCGATAGTGGCAACAGGAGCACCGTCCTTGGCTGTCCAGGTACCGCTGCCAGTTGACTCACCGTTGAGGGCCGTCGTAGCCGTGCCGTCCGCATTGATCGAGAGGACAGTGCCATCCTTGAGCTGCCAGTCGCCGAGGTAAGAGATTCCCTCGGTGCTGGGCACGGCGTCGAAGCCCGCACGCTTTTCCTTTTTCTTATTATCAACCGAATAGATGCCGACGGTGTAACCCTGCGTAGGGTCATTCTTCGTAGCCAGGATAATGCTGGCAGGAAGCTCGTAGGGAGAGTTTTCGTAGCTGGCGGTGATGATGCCCGTCTTGCAGTCATAGCTTACCTTACCATTGCTGAAGGTATTGGCCAGCTCCGTCGAGGGATTGTAGGTTGTCACGTCGAGGACGGTGTCACCCGCTTCATTGAGCGTCAGGTTGAGCGTATAGCTCGTACCGTCTGCAATATATCCGCTCTTGAGGATGCCCAGCGAGGGAGCGGTGGCATAGGTGATGGGGCTTCCTTCTTCGTAATTGTCGTTGCAGGATACCAGCGCACCGCTTACCATCAGGCCAAGCACGAGCGATTTGATGATATGCTTCATTGTGTGTTGAGTCTTTAGTTTGAAAGATCAGTAGATAGCGTCACGCCTCAGCTTACTGGGCAGCCCAGTTGGGCTTCAAGTTGCTATTGGTCGTAAGGTCGTTCTGGGGAATCTCCCAGTTCCAGCGCTGCTCGCTGGCGGTCATGGTTACGTTGGGCGCATCGTTCTGCACGTAGAGCACGCCGTTTTCGAGCGTCTGCGGGGTCATGCGGTTCATCGTCTTGCCCCAGCGCTTGAGGCAGGCGAGGCGCAGGCCTTCGCCGCACATCTCACGTGCCCACTCGTTTTTGATCTCGGCATAGAGTGCATCGCCTGTCAGGGTACCGCCGGCCGTGGTCGTCAGCGCCTTGGCTCCGCGAGCCTCGCGGAGCGTTTTGATGTAATCATAGCCGGTGCCGTCGAGACGGTTCTGCGCTTCCGCAGCGATGAGGTACATCTCCGCTACGCGGAATACCTTCGTCATGTTGTAGAAGTCGCTTACGCCCTGCTTCTTGAGAGCCTCATTACCAGGGAACTTGGTAAAGATATAAGCCCCTTCATCCGTAATCTGGTTGATGTACACACCGGTCTGGGCGAAGTAGACATCCTTGCGATAGTCGCCCTCACCATAGAGGTCCATCAGGCTCTGCGAGGGGATGTAAGCGGGGTCGTACATGACCTCGCCGCTCACGTCATGAGCGCTCATGAAGGCGTCGTAAGGATTGAGGCGCTCAACCTGAGTCTGCTGGGGCTCATAGATGATCTCGCTGCCCTCGTCGGTCGTCCACATGTTGCTGAAGTCGTTGGCGTTGTCGATGAGGGGATACTTAGCCATCACGTCCTTGGCGGCAGCGACAGCGGTGGCGTAATCCTTCATCTGCAGGGCCACGCGTGCCTCGAGGGCACGGGCAGCGTTGTAGGTGGGCGCCGTGATGTCGGCATCGTCGTGGTTGGTGAAGAGGCTCTTGGCCTCAGCGATGTCGTCGGTGATGCGCTTGTAGGTGTCGGCCAGTGAGGCGCGGGCAGGCTTGTTGTTGACGTCTACCGTCAGCACGATGGGCAGACCGGCCTGCTGGGCGGCGGTGGCGGCATCGTAGTTGTCGCAATAGTAGGTAGCGAGCTGAGAGTAGGCATAAGCGCGGGCGAAGAGGGCCGTGGCCTTGTAGTTCTTCAGCGCAGCCTCATCGTCAGAACCCTCCTCGACAACGATGCGGTCGATGTTGTTGATCACATTGTTGGCATTGCTGATGAGGGCATAGTTGCTGCTCCACATGGCGTCACCGTCGAAGCCTGAGCTGGCGAAGGTCCATGTGTGCACGGTGCCGTAGAGGGGGTTACCGTTGCTGTTGGTGGCATTGAACAGATCTGCCTGTATCTCGGGCAGCTCGGCATAGATGCCGCCGCTCACGCCTCGCAGTGAGGCGAGGATGCCCACGTTATAGGCCTTGGCGTCGCTCACGGTCTGCCAGGAGCTCTCCGTAGGGATGGAGCCCTCGGGCAGCTGGTCAAACTCGCATGAGGTCAGCACAGGCAGCGCCAGCAGGGAGCAGAGCGCGGCTTTTACTATATACTTGTTCATGATCGTTTTGATGCTTGTTAGTGAGTAGATTAGAATGTCACGTCTACACCCAGCGTGTAGTTACGTGTGGCGGGATAGCGGCCCGTAGTACCGTTGGTGGCAGGCTCGGGGTCGGTGCCCTCCCACTTCGTGATGGTGAAGAGGTTGCGGGCGGTGAAGCTCAGCTGTATGCTCTCGAAGAAGCGGCTAGCCTTCATCCAGCGCTCGGGCAGCTTGTAGGCCACGGTGAGGTTCTTCATGCGGAGATACGAAGAGTTCTTCAGCACGCGGGTGTCGCTGTAGGTGCTGTAGCCGAGATAGGCGATGTCGGTCACGTCGCCGGGCTTGCGCCACATGTGGAGCATGTCCTTATCCTGGTTGAAGCCAGCCTGTGCGTTGCGACCGTTGGTAGCTGAAAAGTAGTCCCAGTCGAGCATCCACTTGTTGAGCGAATAGGCGAAGTCGGCCGTGATGCTCAGGCCCTTCCAGCCACCCGAGAGGCCGAAGCCACCGTTGTGGGGAGCGTCGAGGGGCTTGCCGGTGAGCTGGTAGATATCCTCGCTCATCGTCTTGGTCATCGTCTCGGGATTGTAGACATGCTCTACACCGCCCTTGTGACCCTGCTTGTACCACATGGGAGCACCGTCCTCCTTGTCGACACCAGCAAAGATCGGCAGGTAATACTGCAAGGTCTCGCCCACTACATAGTTGAGGTTGTAGTCGGGCAAGGGCCAGGTCTGGTAGCCGTAGAAGAGTTTGTCGATCTTGTTCTTATTATAAGCGTAGTTGGCGTAAATACTGAAGAAGTAGTCGCGAGAGCGGATCACGTCGACATTGGCCTCAAACTCCACGCCTCGGTTCGACATCTCACCGATGTTGATCATCTGGCTAGAGAAGCCGGTGGTGTAAGGCAGAGGCACGCTCATGAGCATGTCCTTCGTCTTGCGGTGATAGAAGTTGACGCTCAGGTCGAGGCGGTCAAACATGCGGGCGCTCACGCCGACGTTGGTCTGGATCTGCTTCTCCCAGCCCAGTTCATCGTTGGCGGGCTGCGAGATCACCCAGCCCGACTCGCCCATATACTGCGTAGCGCCGGTGATGCCGAGGCTTGCGTAGTAGTTGGCGAGGTTGGTCGGCTGCCCCAGCTCTGAGTTACCCGTTGAGCCGACGCTCACCTTGAGCTGCAGGTCGTTGAGCCAACTGCGCGTTTCGCTCATGAAGTCTTCGGCCGAGATGCGCCACATGGCACCGCCGCTGTAGAAGTTGGCGGCATTGTTGTTCTTACCGAAGCGAGAGTTCTTATCGTTACGGATGGTGAAGTTGACGAAGTACTTCTCCTTGAAGTTGTAGTCCACGCGGCCGAAGAATGAGAGGGTCTCATACTTGTAGTAGCCCGAGGTGGGGAGGTCGGCCTTGGTGACGTTTCCCAGGGTGTTGAGGCGGTCGTCGCCGATGCCCGTACCCGAGGCGCCGAAGCCACGGTAGCTCTCCTTCATGCCTTCCTGACCAGCCAGGAGGGTGAAGGCGTGGTCCTCACCGATGTTGAACTTATACTCGGCCGTGTTGGTGATCGTCCAGATCGAGGTGCGGCTGTGGCTCTCCTTGGCCGAACCGCTCGTGGCGCCGGGGATGGTGAGCAGCACCTTGGCCGACATGCGGCTGTCGAAGGCGTTGAGACCGAGCTGCGACTTGATCGTAAGGCCCTTGACGGGAGTGAGCTGAGCGAAGGCTACACCGTTATATACGATGTCATTGGTCTGACGCGGGCGCTGCGTCTGTATCCACTGGGCATCAGGGAGCGTGGGGTCGGGCCACACATAGTGCCCCTTCTGCGCATCGGGATCGTAAGGGTCATAATAAGGCTGCGACATCGATGCACCCGACACGTTGTTGTTGAACACGTACTGCGCATACGTGCTGTTGGTCCATTCATCGGCCTTGCGGTCAGTGTAGGTGGCGTTCTGCTTCAAGCCGAAGGTGAGCCAATCCTTGGCCTTCGTCTCGAGGTTGGTGCGCAGCGTGTAGCGGTCGAAATGAGATACGCGGGTCAAGCTCTTCTGCTTCATGTACGAACCCGACACGTAGTAGGTCGTCTTGTCCGAACCACCGCGGATAGAGAAGTCGGTGGTGTAGGTCGGAGCGGCGTTGTCGAAGTAGTACTTCTGCCAGTTGGTGTTGGCTCCGTGATTCTTATAGAGGGCATACTGATCGGCCGTAATGATGTTGTTCTCCAGCTGAAACTGCAGGAGCTCATTGGCATTCATCGGGTTGCCAATGCCGTTGGCCAACTGGCTCCAGCCCACGCGCTGCCCGATGCTCACCTGAGCCTGCTCGCCAGAGCGACCGCGCTTCGTGGTGATGTAGATCACACCGTTGGCGGCGCGCGAACCGTAGATAGAGGTAGCCGAAGCGTCCTTCAGCGTAGTGATGCTCTCGATATCCTTATCGTTGAGCATGTTGAACATCGCTACATCGGCGGGCGAACCATCGATGACGATGAGGGGCGTGTTGCTGGCGTTGAGCGAACCGGCACCACGGATCTGGATGCTGACGCTACCGAGTACACCGGCATCACCCGACATGTTAGACACACTCATACCAGCCACCTTACCGGCGAAGGCATCGGCAATATTGGTTGACGGTTTGTCGGCCACTACGTCGCCGCCGACCTTCTTGATCGAGCCGACTACTGTGCCGACCTTCTGTGCCGTACCGTAACCTACGACGACGGCCTCGCTGAGCTCATTGTCTTTGAGGACGACCTTGACGTTGCCGGCGATGCTGACGCGCTGGGCCTGCATGCCGATGTATGATACACTGAGATGCTTGGCCGAGGCAGGCACGCCGGTGAGGGTAAACTGTCCCTGTGCATCGGTGGTGGTCACGATCTTCGTGCCGGCCACACGTACAGAGGCTCCCATGACGGGCTCACCGTGGGAGTCGGTGACACGGCCCGTCACGCGTGACTGGGCAGAGGCCGTCGCCGCCGTCAGCAGCAGGCCCGCTCCCAGGAGCGTTAGTTTCCTATTAATCATAATGCGTATTTTATGTGTTTGAATAAAATGCTTCCCGATCCGTGCGCCCTTCACCTCTGCGGCGGGGGGCGGCACGACGGACTTGCGGCATGGAGGTATAGTGTAGTGAGAGGTGCCCAAGCCCGTCCTCCATCGGTGTGGAGAGAGACCAATGGAGGATAATTGGCTGCAAAATTAGGCTATCAGAATAAAACGGGAAGCGGGCGGAGGCGGCTTTGTGACAAAAAAGCGGCAAAAACGTTTCGAAGCGTTGCTTTTTGATAGATAAGCGTAACGCTTTGGCCCGATCTGAAGAGCGTCGCGATGTTGGCGACGGCAGGCTAGCCCCAGGCTTATTCCGACGGACGCCACCAGTCAGTTGGGGCTGCGCCTGCACTTCGGGGAGACCAGCGTTGGGGGCAGTGAGGCCGCTGACCTGCCCCGAATGGGGCCGTTTCCAACTCTTGTCCTGAGCTGGCGGGAGGTCTGTGGTGACCACCTATCTCATTGGATCTCAGGATATAAGCCGGTTATAGAGATGTCTGCCGTCAGCATTCTCTCTCTGAATACGCATTATGATTAAAAGGAAACTCACGCTTCTGGGAGCCGGCCTGCTGCTGACGGCAGTGACTGCTTCCGCCCAGTCGCGCGTGACGGGACGTGTCGTCGATGCCGACGGCCAGCCGGTCATGGGCGCCAGAGTGCAGCTGCAGGGTCACAAAGGTGCGACCTCTACCGACGCACAGGGACGTTTCGTCCTCGACGGTGTGCCCTCTTCGGTCAAGAAGATTGTCGTAAGCTATATCGGTAAGGAGAAGCAGACCGCTACCATCTCCTCTAACATGAGCGTGGTTCTCAAGGACAACGACCGCTCCCTCGACGAGGCCGTGGTCGTAGGTTACGGCCGTGTCAAGAAGGGCGACTTCACCGGTTCGGTGGCCGCCCTGAAGGGTGACAAGATCAAGAGCTTCCAGGTCTCTAACCTCTCCAAGGCCCTTGAGGGTGCCCTTCCCGGCATCCAGCTGACCTCTTCGACGGGCCAGCCCGGTTCGTCCGCTGCGATCTACGTGCGCGGTATCGGTTCGATCAACGCCAACAGCGCCCCCCTCATCATCCTCGACGGCGCTCCCTACGAAGGCTCGCTCAACTCCATCAACAGCCTCGACATCGAGAGCATCAACCTCCAGAAGGATGCCTCCGCCACCTCTATCTACGGTGCCCGCGGTTCGAACGGTATCCTCTATATCACCACCCGTCAGGGTAAGAGCGGCAAGACGCAGGTCAGCGTCGACGCCAAGTGGGGCTGGAACAGCCGCGGCGTCTCTCCCTATGAGACGGTGACGAGCGAGAAGGACTTCTACGAACTGATGTGGGAGTCGTTCTACCACCGCAATGTCAACAAGAACGGCATGAGCGACTTCGACGCCCGTCTCTCTGCCTCTCAGACCCTCGTCAAGGAGCTCGGCGGTTACAATGCCTACAACGTGGCCAACGCTGCCCTCATCGACCCGATGACCGGCCAGCTCAACCCCACGGCCCGTCTCCTCTACCACGATGACTGGAACGACGAGACCTTCTCCAACGGCCTCCGTCAGGAATACAACGCCAGCATCTCGGGCGGTAGCGACCAGACGCAGTATTACATCTCGTTCAACTACCTCGACGACGCTGCCTACGTAAAGAAGTCCGACTTCAACCGCCTCACCGGCCGCGTGCGCATCGACCACCAGGCCTTCAGCTGGCTCAAGGTCGGCGCCAACGTCAGCTATGCCCACACGAAGCAGGACGGTATCTCCTCCGTCTCCGGTCAGGCCTCCAACCTTTTCGCCTTCACGCAGTACATCGCCCCGATCTACCCCGTCTATCTCCGTGACCTCCAGGGCAACCTCGTACTCGACGACAACGGCAACAAGCAGCTCGACCAGGGTAACCAGTACGGCCGCACCCGTCTCTTCTCGCTGAGCCAGAACCCGCTGATCAACGTCTACAACAACACAAACCGCACCACGCGCGACGCCTTCAACGGCCGTGGCTATGCCGAGATCAAGATCGTCGACGGCCTCGTAGCCCGCGCCGACGTAGCGGTCGACAACTTCGCCTCTTACGGCGACGAGTTCACCGCCCCCATCACCCCCGACGCCGCCGAAGCCGGCGGTTACGGCACGAAGAGCACGTCACGCACGAGCGTAGTCAACGCCACCCAGCGCCTTAACTACAACAAGACCTTCGGCGAGCGCCATACCATCGGCCTCATGGCCGGTCACGAGACCAAGGCCGAGTACAGCAGCGGTCTCAAGGCTGCGCGTGAGAACTTCTACATCCCCGAAAACAACTTCTCTTACGCCATCGCCACGCAGGGCGTCCCCCTTTCTGCCGACAATGCCTACCACCTCGAGAGCTACCTCGGCCGCGTAGAGTATAGCTACGATCACCGCTACAGCCTCTCGGGCAGCTACCGCCGCGACGGTTCGAGCATGTTTGCTCCCGAGAAGCGCTGGGGTAACTTCTGGTCTGTCGGTGCAGCCTGGAACGTCGGCGAGGAGTCCTGGTTCAAGGACGCCGTGGGCGGCTACTTCAGCAAGCTCAAGCTCCGTGCCAGCTACGGTACGCAGGGTAACGACGGTCTGCTGACCTCCACCGGTGCCCGCCTCTATGGTGCTTACGTTGACCACTACTCCGTCACGGGTACGAAGGAGACCGGATTCTCCATCACCCGTACGTACCGCGGCAACCGCGACATCACCTGGGAGAAGAGTAAGACCTTCGACGTAGGTCTCGAGGCCGGCCTCTTCAATAACCGCCTCAACTTCGAGTTCGACTTCTTCGTGAAGAACACCGACGACATGCTCGGTGCCCACTCGCTCCCCAGCAGCCAGGGCAGCCCCTCTTATATCTACACCAACGAGCAGGCCATGCGCAACACAGGTGTCGAGCTGGCCGTCAACGGCACGATCATCCAGACCGAGAAGGTCAACTGGTCCGTACAGCTCAACCTCACGCACTATAAGAATGAGCTCACCCGTCTGCAGGAGGGCCGTCCCGCCGAGGGCTACCAGAGCGGCAGCTACTGGCGCAAGAAGGGCAGCTCGCTCTACGACTGGTACATGGCACGCTATGCCGGCGTAGATCCCGAGACGGGTGACGGTCTCTACTACAAGGACGTTACGAAGACGGTCACCGATGCGGACGGCAACCCCGTGCTTGACGCCGACGGCAACCCAGTTACCGAGACCGTGATGGAGACGACCAACGACGCCAACGAAGCTACGCTCTATCAGCTCGGCAAGTCGGCCATACCGACCGTCTTCGGCGGTCTGAGCACCACGCTCCAGGCCTACGGCTTCGACCTCTCTGTGACCACTGCCTACTCGTTTGGCGGCTGGACCTACGATGGCTCTTATGCAATGCTGATGAGCGGCGGCAACGGCACCACCTTCTCCACCGACATCTACAAGCGCTGGCAGAAGCCCGGTGACGTGACCAACGTGCCCCGCCTCGAGGACGGCTACCGCATGACCGGTGGCGTGACCAACGACCGCTTCCTCACTCGCTCCGACTACTTCTCTCTGCGCAACATCACGCTCGGCTACACCCTGCCTAAGCACATCACCGACCGCGTGCGCGGCCTCTCGAGCGTGCGCGTCTACGCCGTGGGTGACAACCTCTTCCTCGGCTCGCACCGCAAGGGTCTCGATCCCCGCCAGAGCGTATCGGGCGCCGTCGACACCAACTCTTACTCTGCGCTGCGCACGATCTCGTTCGGTGTAAACGTCAACTTCTAATCATTTCCCCAATCACAGCATCACACATATGAAACTGACATCATATCTCGCTGCACTCTTCGTGGGCTGCAGCCTGCTGACCTCCTGCGGTGAAGACTTCCTCAACGATATGGACTCCTCCACCGTGACGAAGGATCAGATCTCGGAAGAGTCGAAGAAGGACCCCGAGAAGGTGCTTGCCTCACAGCTCGAGGGTTGCTACACCAACTGGAACCGCATGAACCCCTTCAGCGGCCGTGAAGACATCAACGAGCACCAGTCCCGCGGCTTCGGCGGCATCATGCTCCTCTCCGACATGATGAGCAACGACATTTCCCTGGCCCTGGGCAGCGGTGACCCCTGGCGCTTTGACCACGCCCTCGACTACAACGCCGAGCAGTATATCCGCTCCTCCTGGCCCTGGGGCTTCTTCTACACCGAGATCGCCAGCGACAACGACATCATCAACCTCGTCGACGAGGAGGGTGCCAGCGACGAGCTCAAGCACATCCTCGGTCAGGCCTATGCCTTCCGCGGCATCTCTCATGCCTACCTGGCCCAGTTCTACCAGAAGACCTATGCCGAATCCAAGGACAAGCTCTGCGTGCCCATCCGTCTGAGCGACAAGGAGGAGAGCACCCCCGGACGTGCCACGGTCGAGAAAGTCTACGCACAGGCCGAGAAGGATCTGCTCAAGGCCATCGACCTGCTCGACGGCTATGACCGCGGCGGCGACAAACACCTGATCGACAAGGCCGTTGCCCAGGGTCTCCTCTCCCGCGTTTACCTTGTGATGAACCGCTGGGCTGATGCCGCCAAGATGGCCCACGCAGCCCGTCAGGGCCTTACGCTCAACAACATCGACGATGCCGGCTCCTGGAACTATCAGGACCTCGACAACGCCGAAGTGCTCTGGGGCTGGCAGCCTACCGACGAGACGAAGGGTTACTACGCATCCTGGGCCTCCTGGCGCAGCTACGACAGCCCCGGCTATGGTGGCGTTCAGGTCGGTGCCATGCAGCTGGTCGATGCAGCCGTCTACAACTCCATGTCTGACAAGGACATCCGCAAGACGCTTTTCCAGGCTGAAGATGACCAGATCAATATCAGCAACAAGACCTTTGACCTGCCTAAGTATACTTCTAAGAAGTTCCCCTTCGTAGCCAGCTGGCTGGGTAATGTGGTCTACATGCGTGCAGCCGAGCTCTACCTCAACGAGGCCGAAGGCCTCCTCATGAGCGGCGATGCCAACGGCGCCGCCAGCGTGATGAAAGAACTGATGGAGAACCGCGTAGAGGACTGGACGCCCGTCAGCAGCTGGACGCAGGCCAGCATCTACCGCGAGCGCCGCAAGGAGCTCTGGGGCGAAGGCTTCGGCTACTTCGACTGCGTACGTCTCCGCCAGGACCTCGTCCGCAACTACGAGGGCACCAACGAACCCGCAGGTTCGCAGACCAACGTCCCCGCATCCAGCTATAAGTGGACGTATCAGATCCCCAAGAACGAGATCAACGACAACGACGCGATCTCCGAGGACGATCAGAACCCGCTGCAGTAAGCTAACGCAAACTCCGGGCGCGGCCGTGTCCGTCAAGACACGGCGCACGGCCGCGCCCACCCTTCATTCACTATCCTAATAGCTATAGACAATGAAAAGAAGCTATATCTTCAAGGCCCTGCTCTTCGGTCTCGCCCTGGGCACGACGGCATCGTGCAGCGAAGACCTCGAGAAGGCTGACTACGATAAGGTGCAGGCCAAAGCCACGCTCCCGACCGTCACAACAGGTGACATCGAGATGTTCGGAACGGCTGCTGCCGCCTCCTTCACCGTGACTCCCGCCGAGGGCACGACTCTCATCACGCAGGGCATCATCGTCAGCACGAAGAAAGATGCCGCCATCGCTGACTCCAGCAACACGATCGTCAAGGTGAGCGACATCACCGCCGGCCAGCCCGCCACGGTCTCCATCACCGGCCTCGCTGCCGGCAAAACCTACTATGTCAAGGCCTTTGCTGCCGTTGACGGTGGCATCGCCTACGGCGACACCAAGAAGATCACCGCCACCGACGACTACGCATATGTAGACTATGACGGCATCGACTTCACCGACATGACAGCAGCCGACGCAGCCAAGTTTACCTTCACCAAGCTCGGCTCGACGGTCAATGCCTTCACTCCCGTATCGCTCGGCCTCATGGGCCTGAATCAGTGGGCGCTGAGCTCATCGGTCTTCGATCCCTCATTCTGGCAGACTGGCTCAGCTAGCATCGCCTCTGAGGATGAGAACAACCTCGCCTCATTCGAGGTAGACTTCACAGGCAAGAACTTCCCTGCCGTCACCGTTGAGGGTCTGAGCATCGCCTCACTCTTCGGCAAAGCCGAATACATCGAGAATTATCCCGGCGATTTTGATGTGCTCTTCTCCACCACCCCGATCACCAACGAGGAGGAACTGGCCAAGGCCAAGGTCATCGGCACCTGCAAGTTCTCCACCGATCCCCAGCAGCCCACGGCCCGGTTCAACGAGGTAACGGCCTACGTTCCCCAGGGTACGGGCAAGGGCTACATCGCCATCCACAACCACTCGACCTACTCGGCCAGCGGTGGCAACATGGGTGTGGCGATCACCGCCATCACCCTCTCCTCGCTGGAGAAGAAGGCAGAGTAAGTCCCCTACCCTACCCCGCCCCGCCAGCGACTACTCATAAGCTGATCTTATAGAAGCAAAGGCTGCACCCCGCCTAACGGTGGACGTGCAGCCTTTGTCGTTTATATCGGGGAGGTGCGGGAGAAAAGCTTATCAGATCGCCCTGAGCCTGGCAGTATGCACACATCGCGGCGGACGCACATTGCGACGCCCCTACAGGGCTAAAGGCATACGCCCGTGTTAACCCGGGGCTCACGCCCCGGGCTCCGTTGCTGCGCCCCTTTGGGGCTGGGCATACGCTCTTGGTCATACGCCTCTTAGCTCATGATTGTTTATACCGAACCTAGGGGATGGAGGGACGCAAGCCTTAAAACGCATTCTCACGGGCGCATGCCCATGATCATACGCTTCTTATCTCATGTTATCCCAGACCATGGATGATTGAAAGGCCAGATGCCCTCGGACACATCCTCACAGGCGCACGCCCAGCCCCAAAGGGGCGCTGCAACGGAGCCCAGAGCGTAAGCTCTGGGTCCCCTCAGTGTTGTGACCTTTAGCCCTGTAGGGGCGTCGCAATATGCGCCCGCCTGCTTTTGTGTATAATACCTATACCAAAACCTAGAGACACTCTCATGACCTCGCAAATTCCGCCGCCGCGAAATTATCCGCCGCGAAATTTGCGGGGATAATGGGATAGGCGTTACTTTGCATTCACGACACTTACCCCGACAGCCAACCGAAGAGCCAAGGCAGGCAGGGGCGAGGCACACAAACCCGGACACAAAAATCAGGCAAGATGAAATTCTATAACCGCGAAAGCGAACTCCAGCAACTCGATGGGATGCGCATTTATAATAGAAGCTAAGCCGGCTACCATAAGTGTGCATCCCTTCGGGCTGCCATCCCCGGAGACATCGGAACCGGGCACTTCGTACCCGGTTATCAGTAAGTGTCGTCCCTTCGGGACACCTCGAACGCTTCCTATCCACGATTGCCTATACCAGACCTGGGCATGACCCGCAGTCACGCTCCCCACCCAACAGACAAGAAAACGGCGCAGCCCCTCCGCTGAGGGAACTGCGCCGTCAAAGTTATGAAGAAAAAAAACAGAAAAACTGTTCGTGGGTTATGCGGACGGCTTACTTCAGCACGCCGAGCTCCTTACCGACCTTGATGAAGGCGGCGATGCACTTGTCGAGATGCTCGCGCTCGTGACCTGCGGAGAGCTGCACGCGGATGCGCGCCTGGTCCTTGGGCACTACGGGGTAATAGAAACCCGTGACGTAGATACCCTCTTCCTGCATCTTGGCGGCGAAGACCTGTGAGAGCTTGGCATCGTAGAGCATCACGGCGCAGATGGCGCTCTGAGTGGGCTTGATGTCAAAGCCGGCCTCGATCATCTTGTCGCGGAAGTAGTTGACGTTCTCCACCAGCTTGTCGTGGAGGGCGTTGCTCTCCTTGAGGATCTTGAAGGTCTCGAGGGCGGCGCCGACAATGGCGGGAGCCACGCTGTTGGAGAAGAGGTAGGGACGCGAGCGCTGACGGAGCATGTCGATGATCTCCTTGCGCCCCGTGGTGAAGCCGCCCATGGCGCCGCCGAAGGCCTTGCCGAGGGTGCCGGTGTAGAGGTCTACGCGGCCGTAGGTGTTGAAGAACTCGCTCACGCCGTGACCCGTCTTGCCGACTACGCCGGCAGAGTGGCTCTCATCGACCATGACGAGGGCGTCATACTTCTCGGCGAGGTCGCAGATCTTGTCGATCGGGGCGACGTTGCCGTCCATGGAGAATACACCGTCGGTGACGATGATGCGGAAGCGCTGGGCCTGGGCAGCCTTGAGCTGGGTCTCGAGATCGTCCATGTCGGCGTTGGCGTAGCGGTAGCGCTTGGCCTTGCAGAGACGCACGCCGTCGATGATCGAGGCGTGGTTGAGGGCATCGGAGATGATGGCGTCGTCAGCCGTGAGGAGGGGTTCGAAGACACCGCCGTTGGCGTCGAAGCAAGCGGCGTAGAGGATGGTGTCTTCCGTCTTGAAGTAGTCGGAGATGGCAGCCTCGAGCTCCTTGTGAACGTCCTGCGTACCGCAGATGAAGCGCACGCTCGACATGCCGTAACCGCGGCGGTCCATCATGTCTTTGGCGGCCTGGATGAGACGGGGATTGTTAGAGAGGCCGAGGTAGTTGTTGGCACAGAAGTTGAGCACCGTCTGGCCCTTGACCTGGATGGCAGCCTGCTGGGGGCCCTCAATGAGGCGCTCCTCCTTATAGAGGCCAGCCTCCTTGATCTGCTCTAGTTCGGCCTGGAGATGCTGTTGGAATTTACCGTACATTATAATATAGGTATAGTTAGATTGAATGATTGCATCGCGTGGTATGCGTGAGGGCAAAATAACGGCTTTCTGCGCAAATAGCACAGTGCGGGGCCGTATTTTTCTGCCTCGCGCCACTGCCCGCCGTCAGGAAAAGCGCAACTTTGCAGTTAACATCCGTGGCACCTTCGGCCACAAATATCAGATAAACCCTATGGAAATAAGAAGAGACACCTACCTCGAGGCCCTAGCCTCGATGCGCCACACAAGCTTCATCAAGGCCGTGACGGGCATGAGGCGCTGCGGCAAGAGCTACCTGCTCTTCAGGCTCTTTCCCGAATATCTGCGCTCGCAGGGCGTGGCGGAGGAGCAGATCGTCAAGCTGTCGCTCGACAGCTTTGCGGCCCGCCCCATGCGCTCGGCCCAGGGGCTCTATGACTACCTCGATGCCGAGGTAAAGGCCCGGGCTGGCCGGGGGATAACCTATGTACTGATCGATGAGATCCAGCTGGCCGAGGGCTTCGAGGACGTGCTCAACGACTTCCTGCGGCGCCCGGACGTTGACCTCTACGTGACGGGAAGCAATGCCCGCCTCCTCTCGCGCGACATCATCACGACCTTCCGCGGCCGGGCGCATGAGATCCGGCTCTACCCGCTGACCTTCCGCGAATACATGACCGCCTACGACGGCACGCCCCGCCGCGGGCTGGACGACTACATGACCTACGGCGGACTGCCCCAGATCTTTGAATACAAGACGGAGCCCCAGCGCGTGGAGTTCCTCAAAAACCTCTTCACCGAGACCTACCTCCGCGACATCAAGGAGCGCTATACCCTGCGCGACGACGGCGACATGGAGAAACTGATCGACATCGTAGCCTCCAACATCGGTGCCTTGACCAACCCGCGCAAGCTCGCCGACACCTTCCGCAGCGAGAAGCGCCGCAACCTCAGCCCCGACACGATCAAAGCCTACCTGGGCTATCTCGAGGACGCCTTCCTCATCGAGCGCGCCACGCGCTACGACCTCAAGGGGAAGCGCTACATCGACACGCCCTATAAATATTACTTCGCCGACACGGGGCTGCGCAACGCCCGGCTCAACTTCCGCCAGACGGAGCCGACCCATCTGATGGAGAATGTCGTCTACAACGAACTCAGGGCCAGAGGCTTCAACGTCGACGTCGGCGTCGTGCCCGTCAGACGGACCAATGCGGCGGGCATCGTGCAGCGGGCGCAGCTGGAGGTGGACTTCGTCTGCAACATGGGCAGCCGGCGCTACTACATTCAGTCGGCCTACAGCCTGCCCGATGAAGAGAAGGTGCGCCAGGAGGAGGCCTCGCTCCGCAGCATCGACGATTACTTCAAACGCATCATCGTCACGGGCGATGACATCGGCATCCGGCGCAACGAAGCGGGCATTACGACGATGAGCGTCTATGACTTTCTCCTCCACCCCGACTCGCTCGAACGCTGAAGAAGGCAAAAAGCCCTGCCGGCGCTTCGCATTTCGCGCGGCATGACGTACTTTTGCCCATACGAACCATCAACACACCCAACCTATCATACATCTTTTATTAGAATGAAAAATATCTTGGTGATCGGCGCCACCGGCCAGATCGGCTCGGAGCTGACGATGAAGTTGCGCGGCATCTACGGCAACGACCATGTAGTCTGCGGTTACATCCCCAGCGCAAAGCCCCAGGGCGAACTGCGCGAGAGCGGCCCCTATGAGATCTGCGACGTGACCAACGGCGAGCAAATTGCCACCGTGGTGCTCAAACACAACATCGACACCATCTACAACCTCGCAGCCCTGCTGAGCGTCGTGGCCGAAGGTCGTCCGCAGCTGGCTTGGAAGATCGGCATCGATGGTCTGTGGAACGTGCTCGAGGTGGCTCGCGAACACGGCTGCGCCGTCTTCACCCCCAGCTCCATCGGTTCCTTCGGTCCCGAGACTCCGGCCGACCATGTGCCGCAGGACACCATACAGCGTCCCCGCACGATCTACGGCATCTCGAAGGTGACGACCGAGCTGCTCTCAGACTACTACTACCGCAAGTATGGCGTCGACACGCGTGCCGTTCGCTTCCCGGGCCTCATCTCCTACGTCACCCCTCCGGGCGGCGGCACGACCGACTACGCCTGCGACATCTACTATAGCGCCGTGCGCGGCGAGAAGTTTGTCTGCCCCATCGCCAAGGGCACGTTTATGGACATGATGTACATGCCCGACGCCCTGCGCGCTGCGATCGAACTGATGGAGGCCGACCCGGAACGCCTCATCCACCGCAATGCCTTCAACATCGCCGCCATGAGCTTCGACCCCGAGGGAGTCTTCGAGGCCATCAAGAAATACAAGCCCGAGTTTGAGATGACCTACGACGTAGATCCCCTCAAGCAGGCCAACGCCGACTCGTGGCCCAACAGCCTCGATGACATTGCCGCCCGCCAGGAGTGGGACTGGAAGCCGGAGTATGATCTCGACGCCATGACGCAGGACATGCTCACCAAACTGCGGGAGAAACTCATCCACTAAACCGACGGCCCCACCCGGGCACCGCATAAAGCACCATCGGGCGCACCGCCCTGCAGCCCTCAGCTGCGGGACGTGCGCTCGATTTTGCATTTGGCCGAAAGGCCCACGAGGGCAGACAAAATGGTGCTCCGGAGAATTACTCAAAAAAAATAATCATATTTGCGGATATCATCATGATGCGTTTCATCGACCGAACGGACGAACAGGCCCGCCTGCGCCATGCGCTCGGGCGGGAAGAGCGGAGCTTCATTGTCATGTACGGGAGGCGCCGCCTGGGGAAATCACGCCTCATCCGTGAGGTGATGGGCGAGGGAGACATCTATTATATGGCTGAGAAGAACGAACCGGCAATGCAACGGGCCCTGCTGCAAAACGCGATTGCCGCCGTCTATCCCGTCTTTTCGTCCATGCGCTTTCCAGACTGGGAGGGTCTGCTCACGACGCTCAGCCAGCTGTGCCGGCCGGGTACAACACTGGTACTCGATGAATTTCCCTACCTCGTCAAGGCCTGCAAGTCGCTGCCCTCGACGCTGCAACGGCTCATCGATCTGGGACAGCTCCGCTATAACCTGCTCATCTGCGGTTCATCACAACGGATGATGCAACGCATCGTCCTCGATGCCTCCGAACCGCTCTACGGACGCTGCACCGAACGCATGGTGATCCGCCCGATCGGCATCGAACACTGGCGCAGTGCCCTGTCGCTCGGCGCACGGCAGGCCGTCGAGGAGTTTGCCGTCTGGGGCGGCGTGCCGCGTTACTGGGAACTGCGAGGCAACTACCCCGACTTTGAGACTGCCATCGAACGGCTCATACTCGACCCCAACGGCGTGCTCTACGACGAGCCTTCAGCCCTATTCATCGAGGAGGAAGGCAACCTCCAGCTTTTCACCTCCATCATGACGGCATTGGGCAACGGAGCGCACCAATACTCCCGGCTGGCCGACGCCGTGGGAAAGAAGACGACGGAGATCAGCCTCCCCCTGCGCTATCTGGCGGAGATGGGCTACGTCAGGCGCGAGGTGCCCTTCGGCGAGGCGCCGGAACGGACAAAGAAGGCACTCTATCAGATAGACGACCCTTTCATGGCCTTTTACTACGCCTTCGTCGCCCCCTACAAGTCACTTCTAGCCATCGGACGGACGGAACCGATCAAGCAAATCATCCAGGCCCGCCTCAACGAGCACATCGGCCACCTTTGGGAGCGCATCTGCCAGCTGTCCGTCAGCGGGCGCCAATGCCTCGGCCACCAATGGATGGCCGCCAGCCGATGGTGGGGGAAGGTCAGAGGTCCGAAGGGGGAGACGGAGGACATTGAGTTAGACGTCGTGGCCGAATCTATGGACAAGCAGACCCTCCTCATCGGCGAGTGTAAGTGGACCAAGGCCGACTATGCCGACCGCCTCCTGACCCGATTACGGCACAAGGCTTCACTGGCCCCTTTCGTAAAGGGACGGGAAATCGTCTACGTGCTGTTCCTGCGCGAAGCACCGCTCAACGGCTCGCCGGTGGATGCGCACATTCTCACACCCGAGGAGGTGATTCCGATGGTCTGAAGGCAACCGCAGGCGAGGAACGTTCAAACGCGTGAAACGCCCTTATCACTTGCGCGAGAGACCGGGTGGCCATACCGCACCACCATGCGATTGAGACAAACGCGGCGCCCTGCGCAGAGAGAAGAATGATCCTCTGCGCAGGGCGCTGTACGTAGTTGCCCGATCGGCGTGACGGGAAGGCATGTCAGCGAGACGAGATGCCATGCCGTCGGACGGAGATAGGAAGTCGGTACGCGTAGATACGATTTCACCTCACGAAAATAGGGAATCGCTACGCGTAGATAGGGAGAAATGTTGTGTGGAATAATCCGTCAATCTGTCAGCAGGAAATCCGGAAGAGCTGGTATATAGATAGTTGGAACGATTCACGGAAGAAGAATCTGTCAGGTTTCTGTCAGTAATCTGTCAGCGGGGGGTCAGGGAACTACCAACGGAATGTAAAGGATTTATCAGGGGGCAGGGAGAGGTCTGCGGGGGCAGCTTCCTGTGATCACTTCAAACGGGGCGCCAAGGTTCACAACAAGCGTTTAAAGAAGCCCCAACGGGGCTCTCTGAACGGGGCTCTCTGAACGCTTGCGCTAGCCCCCGATTGGCTCGTTGTTGGGTAGATAGCCCCATGCAGTTCCGCTGACAGATTGCTGACAGAAACCTGACAGATCCCGTCACCGCAGATTATCGTAATGAGCAATAATTCAGCGAATTACGACAGACTTCTGACAGTTTGACAGATATTTCACCGCAACAATTCCTTGGATTATAGCGAGAAAATATCGACGTATGGAAAGCCCCAACGGGGCGCCATATAATAGCCTAGGGATTTATCCCTAGGTCCGAGTCTTACCCTGCTACTCGCCGCCAACTTCGCTCAGAAGATACGTTTATCGGCGGCGAGTAAATGGAAAGGTGCAGTTTCCTAGGGATAAATCCCTAGGCTATTATCTAACGCCCCGTTGGGGCTCCGAGATGGCCCATTCGGAGAGACCGGGCATGCGGCATTTCCTTATGCCAATAGGCTATTGCCTCACGCCCCGTTGGGGCTTCCGCACCGGGCAATCCAACTATATTCCGACATGTTGCAACCCATTACGTCCCCCCCCAATCAAAACCCGTAGATCCAGGGGAGACAGAAGACCATCACCAGACCGATGGCGATCTGGAGGGGAAGGCCCACCTTGACATAGTCCGCCGGCTTATAGCCGCCTGCCGACATGACCAGGGCGTTGGGCGGGGTGGAGAAGGGTGAGGCGAAACACATGCTCGCGGCTACCGTGACAGCCATGAGCATCGGGACGGCACTCACGCCCTGGGCCTGAGCGGCGGCGAGGGCGATGGGAGCCATGAGGACGGCGGTCACCGTATTGCTGATGAAGAAGGTCAGGAGGGAAGTGGCGACATAGATGGCAGCCAGCAAGACATAGGGGCCATAGCTGCCGAAGGTCGAGACGAGGCCGCCGGAGATAAAGGCGGATGCACCCGTCTTCTCAAGGGCCGTCGACATGGGGAGCATGGCGCCGAAGAGGATGATGCTCTCCCAGTTGATCGTCTTATAGGCCGCCTCGACACTGCGCAGACAGCCCGTAAAGATCATGGCGACGGCGGCGAGAAGGACGGCCGTCACGGGGGCTATGGGGATGGCGTCGACCGCCATGACGATCACCATTGCCACCATGATGAGGGCGGCAAGAGGGGCTTTATAGTCAAGCGTCACGCGGGCGGCCTGCTTCTCGGGTTCTCCGATGACCACCCACTCGCGGCCGTCGGTGCGGCTGAGGCGGGCGATGTTGTCCCACGGTCCCTGCACGAGGATGATGTCGGAGGCATGGAGCCGGCGATTGATGATGTTCTCAAGGAAATAGTCGTTTTGTCGACGGATGCCCAGCACGTTGAGCCCGTAGGTGCCGCGGAAGTCGGCCTCGCCGACCGTATGCCCCACGAGGGAGGAGGAGGGGAGAAGGAGCACCTCGGCCATGCCCACGTCGTAGAACTGTAGGTTGCCCTTGGCCGTACGCTCGCGCAGATCGGTGAGTTCGTTCTCCGAGGCCATGAGCTTCACCTGCTCCATCGGCCCCGTGAGGAAGAGTTGGTCGCCCGTCTGGAGGCGCTCGTCTGCGAGGGCGTATTGCTCGACCTTGCGGAGCGCCCCCCGGCCGCCGGAGGCAACGCGGCGTATCTCGATGACCGTCACGCCGTAGCGGGAGTGAATCTCCAGCTCGCGGAGCGTCTTGCCGACCATGGGTGAGGCAGCACCGACGGTGACCTGCGTGAGGCGGCGGGCCACCTTATATTCCTCGGCAAGCTGGCTGAGCGTCTTGCCCGTGCGGCGGTCACCCGCCTCCTTGCGCGGCTTGAGGAAGAGCTTCGTCAGCGGCAGGAGCACCAAGATGCCCACGATGATGCAGAGCAGGCCCACGGGGGTGAAGGAGAAGAAGCCCAGCGGCTTATAGCCGGCGCCGACGAGGGCGTCGCGCACGATGAGGTTGGGCGGGGTACCGATGAGGGTGAGCATGCCGCCCATGCTGCCGGCAAAGGCCAGGGGCATCAGCAGGCGTGACGAGGCAATGCCGGCGCCGCGCGCAAGGCTCACCACGATGGGGAGCATGAGGGCCACCGTGCCCGTGTTGCTCACAAAGGCGCCGACAAAGGCCGTGGTAAGCATGAGCAGCACGAAGAGCGTCGTCTCGCGCCCACCGGCGAGGGAGAGAATGCCCGTACCCATCTTCTTGGCCAGGCCCGTGCTGAAGATGCCCCCGCCCACGACGAAGAGGCCCACCATCATGGCGACAATGGGATTGGCAAAGCCCATCAGGGCTTCCTCAGGGGTTAAGACACCAAGCAATACGAGGGAGAGGGCGGCACACACGGCTACGAGGTCGGAGCGCATACGCCCGCTGACAAAAAGCATGGCCGACACGACAAGGACAATGAGGGTTGCGGTCATAAAAGAGGAGAAAGGGGTTGTCGACGAAGCGGAAAAAGATACGAAAGCCGGCCGCAGACACGCGCCGCGGCCGACCGAAGCGAAGATAATCATTTTTTGCAACATGGCACGCCCCACAACGCCGCCCAAAGGCACAAAGAAAGAAATAGCGCGAAAATAGGCACGTGCGGGACGTGTATGGTGAAAAAGGCGTACTTTTGAACTTGCTTACATGGCTTCTGCCCCGCCCGCACGCCACGAGCGGGCAGGGCTTTACGGTAAGCCCCTGACATTCTCCCCCTAAGATCACACGCCCAGCGCACAGCCACCACCGCGATATGTATCACATCCCCGTACTCCTCCACGAAAGTGTGGACGGCCTGGCCGTCAAGCCCGACGGCACGTATGTCGACGTGACCTTCGGCGGCGGCGGACACAGCCGCGAGATCCTCAGCCGCTTGGGCCCGGAAGGCCACCTCTACGGATTTGACCAGGACGTCGACGCCATGACCAACGCACCGGAAGACGAGCCGCGCTTCACCTTCGTGAGGAGCAACTTCCGCTACCTCACCAACTGGATGAACTACTACGAGGTGGAGGCGCTCGACGGTCTCATCGCCGACCTCGGCGTATCGAGCCACCACTTCGACGATGCGGAGCGGGGCTTCTCCTTCCGCTACGACGCTCCGCTCGACATGCGCATGAACGAGCGGGCTGGCACCACGGCGGCAGATATCGTCAACCGATATGACGAGGCGCGCCTGGCAGACATTCTCTTCCTCTACGGGGAACTGAAGAACAGCCGCCGCATCGCCGCCGCCCTGGTGAAGGCCCGGGCGGAGCGCCCCATCGAAACGATCGATGACTTCCTCAACGTCGTGAAGCCCCTCCTGCCCCGCGAACGGGAGAAGAAGTACCTGGCCTGCGCCTTCCAGGCGCTGCGCATCGAGGTCAACCACGAGATGAACGCCCTCCACGAGATGCTCGACGCGGCGCTGGCCCGCCTGCGTCCGGGCGGACGCCTCGTCGTGTTGACCTACCACTCGCTGGAAGACCGCATGGTGAAAAACTTCTTCCGCTCGGGACGCTTCGACGGCAAGGTGGAGCAAGACTTCTTCGGCCGCAAGCTCACGCCCTGGCGGATGGTCAACAACAAGGTGATCACGCCCTCAGAGGCGGAGCAACGAGACAATCCCCGCAGCCGTTCGGCCAAACTCCGCATCGCCGAAAAGGTGGAGCTGCCGGCAGACGCATCGACCGCACGCTGACGCGACGTTCCGCCGATGACCGCGGCCCGGACAGATTAACACAGACACACAAGTTCAGATGACACCCGATAAAGACCTTCCCACGCCCCCCGACGCAGGCGCCAACGGCACGCCTGCAGGCCCTGCCCCCATCGGGACGCCGGCCGCAGACAAGGCCGACAACGACTCCCCCACTCCGCCCGCCGGCAAGGCCGAACAAGCGGGCAAAGGCGAGGGCGACAAGCTGGAGCGCGAGGAACGCAAGGTCATCCAGGCCCTGAAGGACATCACCCAGGACGAGGACGGCACCCCCGAGACCAACGCACGCCACATCACCCTGGCCTTCGTTCTGGGCGGCGACATGCTGGGCGGCAAGTGGTTCAGGAAGAACTTCCTCTACATCCTCATGGTCACGGCGATGCTCATCGTCTACGTCAGCAACCGCTATGCCTGCCAACAGGAGATGATCACCGGCAAGACGCTGAGCGACACCCTCCTCGACCGCCGCTATAAGGCCCTCACGCGCAGCAGTGAACTCAAAGAGCGCACGCGGCGCAGCAGCATCGAGCAACAACTCAACGACTCGACCCTGCAGACGGCCAACACGCCCTCTTATACCCTGCCGCTGGACGAGGAGTAACTCCCCGCAACGGACCTCCCGGACACCCGCCTCAAGAACCCCTTTCTCACACGATAAACGTCTATGAACTTTCCCGCACGACAAGTTACCAAGCGCTACGCCTTCCTGGCCACGCTGCTGGTCCTGACCTGTATCACGATATGGGCCAAGGCCTTTATCATCATTACGGCGGAGAAGGACTACTGGATGAAGGTCAGTTCGCGCCTGAAGAAGGAAAACATCGAGGTGCCGCCGACACGCGGCAACATTCTGGCCGACAACGGCGAGGTGCTCGCCGCCTCCCTGCCGGAGTATAAACTCTATATGGACTACATGTCGTGGGAGAAAGACCCGAAACGGCGCGACAAAGAGCAGGAAAAACGCGACAGCCTGCTGCACGACAAGGCAGACTCGATCGCACAGGGTATGCACGCGATCTTCCCCGACATCGACCCGACGGCATTCAAGGCCCGTCTGCTCGAAGGGCGCAAGAAGGAGAGCCACCACTGGCTGCTCTACGACAAGCGCGTGAGCTACATACAATACCGCCAGGCCAAGGCGCTGCCGATCTTCCGCCTCTCGGCCGGCGCCGGGGGATTTCACACGGAGGAGTTCAAGACCCGCAAGAACCCTTACGGCCGACTGGCCATCCGCACGATCGGCGACCTCTTTAAGGGAAAGGACGAAGCCCGTACGGGCCTCGAGCTGAGCTTCGACTCCATCTTGCGCGGCAAGCCCGGCATCGCCCACCGCCAGAAGGTATTCAACCGCTACCTCACGATCATCGACAAACCGGCCGAAAACGGCTACGACGTGCAGACGACGATCAACATCGGCATGCAGGACCTCTGCGAACAGGTGCTCTCCCGCAAACTGGCCTCCGTGGAAGCCAACTCGGGCGTCGTGATCCTCATGGAGGTGGCCACCGGCGATATCAAGGCCATGACCAGCCTGCGCCGCCTCGAAGACGGCAGCTATCAGGAGGTCAACGCCGACGCGGTGAAAAATCTCTACGAGCCGGGCAGCGTCTTCAAGCCGATGTCGTTTCTCGTGGCCTTTGACGACGGCTACCTCCACATGACAGACCAGGTCGACGTGGGGAGCGGCATCAAGGAAATGTATGGCCGCAAGATGCGCGACGCCAACTGGCGCAACGGCGGCAGCGGCGTGGTCACCGTGCCGCAGATCTTGCAGAAGTCGCTCAACGTCGGCGTGAGCACCCTCATCGACCGCTTCTATCACAACGACCCGCGCAAATTTGTCGAAGGCATCTACCGCATCGGCGTCAACGAGGACCTGAAGATCCCCATCCCCGGCTATGCCCGCCCCCGCATCCGCATGCCCAAGGCCGATGGCTCCAACTGGTCAAAGACGGCCCTACCATGGATGAGCATCGGCTATGAAACGCAGATACCGCCCATCACGACGGTCAACTTCTACAACGGCATTGCCAACAACGGCAAAATGCTGCGTCCGCGACTGGTCAAGGCCATCCTCAAAGACGGCCAGCCGGTGAAGGAATATCCCGTCGTGGTCTTGCGCGAACACATGGCCAAGCCCGAGGCGGTGAAGAATATCCAAGACTGCCTCGAGTCGGTGGTCAGCGTCGGCACGGGCAAGAAGGCACGCAGCCCTTACTTCCACGTGTCGGGCAAGACGGGCACGGCGCAGGTATGGACACGCCACGGCTTCACCTCGCAATACCTCGTATCCTTTGCGGGCTACTTCCCCTCCGAGAAACCGCTCTACTCCTGCATCGTCTGCGTGCAGCGCGGCGGCGGCGCCTCGGGCAGCGGCGACTGCGCCCCGGTCTTTAAGGAAGTGGCGGAGGCCGTGATGGCCCAGCGCTTCAGCGAAGACTACAGCGCGGCACGCGACACCGTACACGCCCTGCTGCCCCGCATCTGCGCGGGCAACATCGCGGCGGCAGCCGACTTGCTCGACGAACTGGGCATCAAGCACCAGGCACCCGCCGGTCTGCAGCCCGGCGCCCTCGTATGGGGCACGACACACACAACGGCCAACGACGTCAGCCTGACGGCCAACAAGCCTGACAAGGTGCAGGGCAATGAGCTGACCATGCCCGACGTCAAGGGCTACGGCCTGCGCGATGCCATCTTCCACCTAGAAAAACTGGGGCTCAAAGTGAGCATCCGAGGTGTAGGACGCGTCAGCGAACAGAGCATCGAAGCGGGCTCTGTCGTCAAACGCGGAACCCACGTGGCACTGACGCTCGGAAATCCAGCCGACCTACCCCTGGAGGAAGAGGCTGACACAGCTCAAACCGACAGGCAGCCCGCAGCACAGCAACCGGCACAGCCGGCCGCCTCAGAACAGGCCGCTAAGCCCGCCTCGGAACCGACTCAAAAGAAATCGGAAACTCCGGAACGACAGCAGGCAACCGAACTCAAGCGTAAGGCTGAAACCTCAAACAAGAAAGACCAGCCGAAGCAACGCAAGCAACCGCTCGCCGCGCCGAAGCAACGCGCTACAGAAAAGGCCGCCAAGACCACCCAAAAGGCCGACGGCTCAGCGAAAAAGAACAAGACTAAAACAACGGGCAAGCAGGGCAGGACCCAACAAACAAACTAACGCCTGTGCCCCACCCTGCCTGACTCATCTTTATATCATTACAACGTCATCACCAAATACCAGGACCGCATGAAACTGGCTAGCATACTCCAGCGCGTCAACGTGATCGAATCGCGCGGCGACCTTGACCGAGACATTCACAACATCCACATCGACTCGCGCCGCATCGAGGCGGGCGATCTCTTCGTGGCCGTCAAGGGCACGCAGACCGACGGGCACCAATACATACCCAAGGCACTCGAGCTGGGCGCCAAGGCTATCCTGCTGTGCGAGCCCATCCCGGCCGACGCCCCTAAGGACGTGACCTACGTACGCGTGGCCGATACGGAGGATGCCGTTGGCAAGGTGGCCACCCTCTTCTATGGCGACCCTTCGGCCAAACTCACGCTTGTCGGCGTGACCGGCACCAACGGCAAGACCACGATCGCCACGGTGCTCTACAACCTCTTCCGCGCCATGGGCCACAAGTGCGGCCTCTGCTCGACCGTGTGCAACTACATCGACGGCCGCGCCATACCGGCCGACCACACCACACCCGACCCCGTGACGCTCAACAAGCTCCTGGCCCAGATGGCGGCCGAGGGCTGCGAGTACGCCTTTATGGAGTGCTCCTCACACGCCATCCACCAGAAGCGCATCGGGGGTCTGCGCTTCGCCGGCGGCATCTTCACCAACCTCACGCGCGACCACCTGGACTACCACAAGACCTTCGAAAACTACCGCAACGCCAAGAAGGCATTTTTCGACGGGCTGCCCAAGGGAGCCTTCGCCATCACCAACGCCGACGACAAGAACGGCATGGTCATGGTGCAGAATACGCCGGCTACCGTGCGCACCTACTCTACCCGCACCGCCGCCGACTATAAGGGGCGCATCCTCGAAGAGAGCATCGAGGGCATGCTCCTCGACATCGACGGCCGCGAGGTAAGCGTTCACTTCGTAGGCCGCTTCAACGTCTCCAACCTCCTAGCCGTTTACGGCGCCGCCCTCATGCTGGGCAAGAGCCCGGAGGAAACGCTGCGCGTGCTCTCGACCCTCCACCCGGTCAACGGCCGCTTCGAGGCCATCCGTTCGCCCAAGGGCTTCAGCGCCATCGTGGACTATGCCCACACGCCCGATGCCCTGGCCAACGTGCTGACCGCCATCCACGACATCATCAAGGGCAAGGGAAAGATCATCACCGTCTGCGGCGCAGGCGGCAACCGCGATAAGGGCAAGCGTCCCCTCATGGCGCAGGAGGCGGCCAACCGCTCAGACCGCGTCATCATCACGAGCGACAACCCGCGCTTTGAGAAGCCTGAGGACATCATCAACGATATGCTCGCCGGCCTCGACGAGGCCCAGCGCGCCAAGACAATCTCAATCTGCGACCGCCGCGAAGCCATCCGCACTGCAGCGATGATGGCCGAGCCGGGCGACGTCATCCTCGTGGCCGGCAAGGGACATGAGCCCTACCAGGAGATCGAGGGCGTCAAGCACCACTTCGACGACCACGAAGAGATCAAGAAGGCCTTTGGACTGATGTAGCCCCGCCGCCTCTCCCACAACGCTAAACGACCAGCTCACACTTATGCTTTACTATTTCTTCCGCTTTCTCGAGCAGTTCGGCGTGCCCGGTTCGGGCATGTGGTCCTACATCTCCTTCCGCGCCCTGCTGGCGCTGATCCTCGCCCTGGTGATCTCGGCGTGGTTCGGCGAGTACTTCATCAAGTGGATGAAGCGCCACCACATCAGCGAGACGCAGCGCGACGCCAAGACCGACCCCTTCGGCGTGCAGAAGATCGGCGTGCCCTCGATGGGCGGCATCATCATCATCGTGGCCATCCTCGTGCCCTGCCTCCTGCTGGGACGTCTGCGCAACATCTACATGATCCTCATGCTCGTCACCACGGTGTGGCTCGGCCTACTGGGATTTCTCGATGACTACATCAAGATTTTCAAGAAAAACAAAGACGGCCTAGCCGGCCGCTACAAAATCGTCGGCCAGGTGTTGCTGGGCCTCTTCGTGGGCCTGACGCTCTACTTCAGCCCCGACGCCACCATCCGCGAAAACATCGAGCAGCAACGTCAGGGCACGGCTACGGTCATCGTACACAAGAGCCAGGCGGAGAAGAGCACGAAGACGACCATCCCCTTCGTCAAAAACAACAATTTCGACTATGCTGACCTCGTCTCTTTCTGCGGAAAGTATAAGACGCAGGCAGGCTGGGTGATCTTCGTCATCATGACGATCTTCGTCATCACCGCCGTCTCTAACGGTGCGAACCTCAACGACGGCATGGACGGTATGGCGGCGGGCAACTCGGCGATCATCTGCATTGCCCTGGGCATCCTGGCCTATGTGTCGAGCCACATAGAGTTTGCCTCGTACCTGAACATCATGTACATCCCCGGTTCGCAGGAACTGGTGATCTTCACCTGTGCGATGGTCGGGGCGCTGATCGGCTTCCTGTGGTATAACGCCTACCCCGCCCAGATATTTATGGGCGACACGGGGTCGCTGGCCATCGGCGGCATCATCGCGGTGCTGGCGATCATCATCCATAAAGAACTCCTCATCCCCATCCTCTGCGGCATCTTCCTCATCGAGAGCCTCAGCGTGATCTTGCAGGTGGAGTGGTATAAGCTCGGCAAGCGGCGCGGCGTGAAGCAGCGCATCTTTAAGCGCACCCCCATCCACGACAACTTCCGCGTATTGCCCGAGCAGCTTGACCCTGACTGCAAATATCTCTTTAAGTGGCCCCACGGTGCTTGGCACGAGTCGAAGATCACCGTGCGCTTCTGGATCACCACGATCCTCCTGGCCGCCCTGACGATCATCACGCTGAAGATCCGCTAAGGGGGCGCGCTTAATTACTATATAGTAACAACAACAATCATCCTGTTCCGGCAATATTGCGTATTACTTCAGGTAAGCCCCAAAGGGGCGTCGGATAATAGCGCGTTTCCTCAGGCAAGCCCCAAAGAGACGGCGTAATAGCGCGTTTCCTCAGGCAAGCTCCAAAGGGGCAGCGTAATAGCGCGTTTCCTCAGGCAAGCCCCAAAGGGGCGTCAGATAATAGCCTAGGGATTTATCCCTAGGTTGATGTTCCCCCTTGAGACTCGCCGCCAGTTCCGCCAATCAGATACGCCCAATGGCGGCGAGTAAATAAGGATATACACAATCCTAGGGATAAATCCCTAGGCTATTGTCTCGCGCCCCGTTGGGGCTTCAAGGGAACAGTTCGTCACCCAGGACACCCCGATGTAGATCTCCGAATGGCGCGAATGTATTACCGGACAGCAATGAACAACAATCATCCCGATATCATGCGTTTCGTAGCACTAGGTGCCGGCGAGAGCGGCGTGGGCGCCGCCATCCTGGCGAAGAAAGAAGGTTTCGATGTCTTCGTAAGCGACATGGGAACCATCCAACCCCATTACCGTCAGCTGCTCGACAGCCACGGCATACGTTGGGAAGACGGCGGCCACACGGAGAGCGAGGTGCTCGCCGCCGAACTGGTGGTGAAGAGCCCGGGCATACCCGACACGGCTCCCATGGTACAGCGTCTGAAGGCACAGGGCACACCGATCCTCAGCGAGATCGAGTTTGCCGGACGCTACACCGATGCCCGCATGATCTGCATCACCGGCAGCAACGGCAAGACGACCACCACCTCGCTCATCTATCACATCCTCTGCAAGGCCGGTGTCGACGTGGGACTCGCCGGCAACATCGGCCACAGCCTGGCCCTGCAGGTGGCGGAAAGTCCGCACAAGACGTATGTCATCGAGCTATCCTCCTTTCAGCTCGATAACATGTACGACTTCCGCGCCAACATCGCCGTTCTGCTCAACATCACGCCCGACCATCTCGACCGCTACGGCTACGTCATGCAAAACTATGTCGACGCCAAGATGCGCATCACCCAGAACCAGCGGGCCGACGACACCTTTATCTATTGGCTGGAGGACGAACACGTGCCCAACGAGCTGCCGAAGTATGACAACCCCGCCCAGCTGTGCCCCTTCTCCGACGAGCCGCGTCCCGACTCGGAGGGCTATGCCGCCGGCGACCGCTTCATCATCGTGCGCCCTGCGCCCTTTGAGATGCCGCTGAGCGAACTCTCGCTCCCCGGGCGCCACAACCTGCGCAACTCGCTGGCCGCCGCCATGGCAGCCCTCGCAGCTGGCGTCAAGCCAGAGATCGTGCGCCAAGGACTCTCAGACTTCCCCGGCGTGGAGCACCGCCTCGAAAAGGCCGGCACCTACGCGGGCATCCACTTCGTCAACGACTCCAAGGCGACCAACGTCGACGCCTGCTATTGCGCCTTGGAGAGCATGCGCACCCCCGTTGTGCTCATCCTCGGCGGTAAGGACAAGGGCAACGACTATGCAGAGATCATGCCCTTCGTCAAGGAGAAGTGTCGGGCCCTGGTCTTCATGGGCGTTGACAACTCGAAGCTCCACGGCGCCTTTGACTCCCTGGACCTCCCGACGGCCGACACCCACTCGATGGCCGAGTGTATGGAGCACGCCGTGAAGCTCGCCCGACCGGGCGACACCGTGCTACTCAGCCCCTGCTGTGCCAGCTTTGACCTTTTCCACAACATGGAGGACCGTGGCGAACAGTTCAAGACATGGGTGAAGGCATGGGGCGCCACCCGTTCCTAATCAATCCGTCATCACACGCTGCATGACCCTCAAGCACATCGGCGGTCTCTTTATGGGAGACCGCGTCATCTGGATCGTCTACTTCTTCCTGTGCCTCATCTCGCTCGTCGAGGTATACAGCGCCGGAAGTTCGCTGACCTATAAGAGCGGCAGCTTCTGGCTCCCGCTCATCAAGCAGGCAGGTTTTCTCATCGGCGGCACGATCGTAGCGGTGGCGATCCACCGCGTGCCCTGCCGCATCTTCAAGGCCATCCCCATCTTGGGCTATATCCCCGTACTGCTCTTGCTCCTCATCTCGACCTTCACCGGCGTGTCTGAGAACGGAGCGAGCCGCTGGATCACCATCCCGCTGACGGGCATACAGTTTCAGCCCTCCGAGCTGGCCAAGGGCATGGTGATCATCACCACGGCCCTGATCCTGGCCCAGATGCAACGCGAAGACGGGGCGGACCGCCGCGCCTTTAAGTGGATCCTCATCGCCGCCGTGCCGATGTGCTTCGTCATCCTCCTCGAAAATCTCTCGACGGCCTGCCTGCTCTTCGGCGTGGTCATGATGATGATGTTTATCGGCCGCGTGCCGATGCTGCAGCTAGGCAAGCTGCTGGGCACGCTGGCACTGGCCGGCGCCCTGATCATCGGCGTGAGCCTCTACGTAGGGGCTAAAGCCGAGGCAGACGAGGCGACCCAAACCGAGCAAACCGTGCAGGCCGAAGAACAGGCGGAGGACGGCACCTTCGGATGGTTCTTCAAACTCTTCCACCGCGCAGAGACCTGGTCGTCGAGACTCTCCAAGCACTTCAATGAAGACTCGAAGGCGGAGAAAGACCCGATGAAGGTAGACCTCGACAAAGACGCGCAGGTGTCTCACGCCAACATCGCCATTGCCTCGAGCAACGGCGTCGGCAAGATGCCGGGCAACTCCGTGGAGCGCGACTTCCTCTCACAGGCCTTCTCCGACTTCATCTTTGCCATCATCATCGAGGAGATGGGGCTCTGGGGCGCTGCGGCCGTGCTCTTCCTCTACATTGTCCTCCTCTTCCGCGCCGGGCGCATCGCCAGTCGCTGCGAACGAAACTTCCCGCCCTTCCTCATCATGGGTCTGACGCTGATGCTCGTCTCGCAGGCCGTGCTCAACATGATGGTCGCCGTGGGCCTCTTCCCCGTCACGGGCCAGCCGCTCCCGATGATCTCGCGCGGCGGCACGTCGACCCTCGTGACCTGCGCCTACTTCGGCATGATCCTCAGTGTGAGCCGCTACGCCAAGCAGGCGAAGGAACCGCCCAAGACACAGTTTGGCGAGTCGATGAAGGACGTGATCCATCAATAGTCCCTTTAGCCCCCCGCGGCTTAATCCACACCACCGACCTATGCCCCGTCTCTCTTTCACCCTCTTACTCCTCTTCCTGGCGCTCGCCCTGCCGCAGGCCATGGCGCAAAGCCCCACGGCAGAACCCACGATGACCTATGTCACGACCGACGGCACGGAGACGACCGACACGCAATATGACGGCTCAGCGCCGCTGGCGGTCACCTTCCGCGCCAATCCCTCAGACCTGGGAGACTATACACCGCGCTACGAGTGGCGCTTCACCCGCAACGGGGAGGCGGAGCCCTTCCTCACACGCTATGAGGAAGACACGCAATATACCTTCTCGGAGAGCGGCTCCTTCAGCGTGGCCCTCTATGTGAGTTTCATTCAGGGCACCGACACGCTGACCTACGAGATGGACAGCCCCTTCAGCCTGACCTTTGCCGAGTCGAAGCTCGAGGTGCCCAACGCCTTCACCCCCAACGGCGACGGCATCAACGACGTGTTTCGCGTCAAGGAGGGCTATCAGAGCATCGTCACCTTCCGCGCCCAAGTCTTTGACCGCTGGGGGAAACGGCTGGCAGAGTGGACAGACCTCGACGGCGGCTGGGACGGACGCTCGGGCGGACACGACGCTCCCGACGGCGCCTACTACCTGCGCATCGAGGCACGCGGAGCCGACGGCAAGCAATACCATATCAAGAAGGTCATAAACCTCCTGCGGGCCTTCACCGAGAGCAGCGGAACGACGCAGTGACCGCACACCGCGGGACCATCCCGACCGGGAACACAGCCCCCTGCCCGCCCACTGCAGCCTACAGCCTCCATACAACCTCTCTCTCACTATGACAAAACCCACCATCCAGATACTCGGGGCACGCGTCCACAATCTTAAGAATGTCGACGTCACCCTTCCACGCTATAGCCTCGACGTCATCACCGGACTCTCGGGGTCGGGAAAAAGTTCGCTGGCCTTCGACACGCTCTATGCCGAGGGTCAGCGCCGCTATATAGAGACCTTCTCGGCCTATGCCCGCAACTTTCTCGACAACCTCGAGCGCCCCGACGTCGACCAGATTACGGGCCTCAGCCCCGTCATCAGCATCGAGCAGAAGACGACGAACAAGAATCCGCGTTCGACCGTCGGGACGGTGACAGAGATCTACGACTTCCTGCGTTTGCTCTTTGCCCGAGCCGCCGATGCCTACTCTTATGAGACGGGGGAGAAGATGGTAAAATATACCGAGGAAAAGATCGTCGACATCATCCTCTCAGCCTACGAGGGGCACAAGGTTTACCTTCTCGCCCCCCTCGTACACAACCGCAAGGGCCACTACCGCGAACTCTTCGAGAGCGTCATGCGCAAGGGATTTCTCACCGTGCGCGTCGACGGCAAACTGCGCGACCTGGTGCGCGACATGAAGGTAGACCGCTATCAGAACCACAACATCGAGGTGGTCGTCGACAAACTCATCGTCAGGGAAAAAGACCGGCAGCGCTTGGCCAAAAGCGTGGCGCAGACCATGCAGCAGGGCGGCGGCCTCATGATGCTGCTCGAAGCCGATACCGACAAAGCCCGCTTCTACTCCAAACAGCTCATGTGCCCCACCACGGGCATCTCTTACCGCGACCCGGCCCCCAACAACTTCTCCTTCAACTCCACTCAGGGGGCTTGCCCCCGCTGTAAGGGGCTCGGCACGATCCTCTCCGTCGACCGCGACAAACTCGTGCCCGACCCCAAACTCTCCATCCGCAAGGGCGCCATCACCGTGCTTGGCAAGGCCAACCGCTCCAACATCTTCGACGAGGTGGGCTCCGTCTTGCGCCACTACGGCTACACGCTCGACACCCCCTTTGCCGACCTCCCCGACGAGGTGGTCGACACCCTGCTCTACGGCTCAGACGACGACATCGCCCTGACCGACGAGAAGGGGAAGGTATCGCCCTACTCCGCCCTCTGGCGTTTCGAGGGGCTGGTCGACTACATACAGCGATTCGCCAGCGACCCCGACGCCACGGTGGCGGCCAAGCGCTGGGCCGACGAGTTTATGCAGACCGTCCCCTGCCCTGACTGCGGCGGCACGCGCCTCAACCGCGAGGCACGCTCCTACCGCTTTGCCGGTAAAGGGATCGCCGAACTGGCTTCGATGGAGATCTCTGCCCTCTACGACTTCCTCAAAGACGTAGAGCCCAAGCTCGAACCCAAGAAGCGGGCCATCGCCCACGAGATACTCAAAGAGCTGCTAACCCGCCTGAAGTTTCTCCTCGACGTCGGGCTCGACTACCTCTCGCTCGCACGCTCCTCAGCCACCCTCTCGGGCGGAGAGAGCCAGCGCATCAGGCTGGCCACGCAGATCGGCTCGCAACTGGTCAACGTGCTCTACATCCTCGATGAGCCGAGCATCGGCCTCCATCAGCGCGACAACGTGCGCCTCATCCATTCGCTCAAGGAGCTGCGCGACCTGGGCAACACGGTCATTGTCGTAGAGCACGACAAAGACATGATGCTTGCCGCCGACTACGTGGTCGACATGGGACCACGCGCCGGCCGGCTCGGGGGCGAAGTAGTCTTTGAAGGAACGCCCAAGGAGATGCTCAAGACGCATACCCTCACCTCGCAGTATCTCAACGGCGAGCGCCGCATCGAAGTGCCCGCCGACCGGCGGCGGGGAAACGGCCACGCACTCCGCCTCATCGGCGCATCGGGTAACAACCTCAAAGACGTCACTGCCGACTTCCCCTTGGGGACGTTCATCTGTATCACCGGCGTCTCGGGCAGCGGAAAGTCGACCCTCATCAACGACACGCTCTACCCCATTCTCTCCCAACACTTCTATCGCTCGCTGCAGCAACCTCTGGCTTATCAGCAGATCGAGGGGCTCGAACATATCGACAAGGTGGTCTGCGTAGACCAGAGTCCGCTGGGCCGCACACCGCGCTCCAACCCCGCCACCTACACGGGCGTCTTCTCCGACATCCGAAGCCTCTTCGTCAACCTGCCCGAGGCTAAGGTCAGAGGCTACAAGCCCGGGCGCTTCTCGTTTAATGTCAAGGGCGGGCGCTGCGAAGTATGCAAGGGAAACGGCTACAAGACGATCGAGATGAACTTCCTGCCCGACGTCTACGTGCCCTGCGAGGCCTGCCACGGCAAGCGCTACAACCGCGAGACACTCGAGGTGCGCTATAAGGGTAAGAGCATCGCCGACGTGCTCGACATGACAATCAACATGGCGGTAGAGTTTTTTGAGAGTATCCCCGCCATCCTGCGCAAGATTAAAGTGCTCCAAGAGGTGGGCCTCGGCTACATCAAACTCGGCCAGAGCTCCACCACCCTCTCAGGCGGTGAGAGCCAGCGCGTCAAGCTGGCCACCGAACTGGCCAAGCGCGACACGGGAAAGACGGTCTACATCCTCGACGAACCCACCACAGGCCTCCATTTCGAAGACATCCGCGTGCTGCTGCTCGTTCTCCAGCGCCTCGTAGACAAGGGCAACACCGTCATCGTCATCGAGCACAACCTCGACGTCATCAAGTCAGCTGACTACCTCATCGAGATGGGGCCCGAGGGAGGACGCCGCGGCGGACGCCTCCTCTTCGAGGGCACGCCCGAGGGCCTCGTCGAGAGCGGCGTGGGCTACACAGGACCCTACCTCGCCGAGGAGCTCCACATGGAGGTGCCAAAGGCGCCGAAGAAGGTGCAGAAGAAAGCGGCACAGAAGCCACAGGAATAGTCCGCCCCACGGGTAGCCCTCTCCATCGGCCATCCCATAAGGCGGGCAAGCCCCCAAGGTTACGTTTCAGGCCTTGAAATATCCGTTTCCAGACTGGAAATAGTTATTTCAAGGCCTGAACTGTATATTTCCAGTCCTGAAACGGAAAATCCCCGCCATCTGCGGAAAGCTGTCGGACATGCCGGCAAACCCCGACAGCCGGCACGAGACACTACGGGCAGATCCCGTCCGACGGGGGCGACAGGTCAAAATGCCAGCCCGAAGGCCGCTTCGGTTCGCACAGCGGCAAAAAGGGCAGGACTCACGTAACGCTTTGATTTCTTTTAATTACCTTTGCCTTTCGTATGCTCTGGCCCGCGCCGCGGCGGCGCCTCAGACGACGGCCGGAGCCCTTCCCCGCTCATATTTAATCACACACAATAAGAAGATCCTAACGTAATTATGTTTGAAGGACAACCCAAAGGGCTCTATGCCCTCGCGCTGGCCAACACCGGTGAGCGCTTCGGTTACTACACGATGCTGTCTGTCTTCACCCTCTTCCTGATGGACAACTTCGGGTGGTCTAACGGCGTGGCCGGCATCTGGTACTCTGTATTCCTCGCCCTCGTCTATTTCCTCCCCCTGCTGGGCGGCATCGTGGCCGACAAGATCGGCTTCGGCAAGTGCGTCACGACGGGCATCATCGTGATGTTCCTCGGCTACTTGCTCCTCTCCATCCCTGCCGGCAAGGGCCTCGTTGCCGTCAGCCTGATGGGCGCCGCCCTGCTGATGATCTGCGTCGGCACGAGCCTCTTCAAGGGCAACCTCCAGGTCATGGTGGGCAATCTCTACGACGCCCCCGAGATGCAGGGCAAGCGCGACTCCGCCTTCTCCATCTTCTATATGGCCATCAACATCGGTGCCCTCTTCGCCCCCACGGCGGCCGTGAGGATCATGGACTACGCTCAAGCTCAGGGCGTGACGAAGGCCGATGCTTACCACTACGCCTTCGCTGTGGCCTGCCTCTCGCTCGTCATCTCGATCGCCATCTACTACGCCTTCCGCTCCACCTTCCGCCACGCTGACAAGTCGAGCACTGCCGCCGGCGACAAGGCCGCAACCAACGAACCCCAGCTCACCAAACAGGAGACCAAGGACCGCGTCGTGGCCCTCTGCCTCGTCTTCGCCGTGGTGATCTTCTTCTGGATGGCCTTCCACCAGAACGGCTCCACGCTCACCTACTTCGCCGCTGAGTACACCGTCACCCACACCACCGGCATCGACGCCATGCTCTTCGACGTGACCAACCTGCTCATGTGCATCGTCATCGTCTACGCCCTCTTCGGCCTCTTCCAGAGCAAGACGGGCAAGGGCCGCGGCATCTCCGCCCTCCTGATCCTCGCCTGCCTCGGCGGCCTGGCTTGGAAGTATGTCACCGTTGACCCCAGCGGCATCAAGATCGAAGCCCCCATCTTCCAGCAGTTCAACCCCTGTTTCGTAGTGGGTCTCACGCCGGTGTCCATGGCCATCTTCGCCGCCCTGGCAAAGAAGGGCAAGGAGCCCTCGGCTCCGCGCAAGATCGGACTGGGCATGTTGGTGGCCGCCTGCGGCTTCATCATCATGACACTCGGCTCCATCGGCCTGACGGAGAAGAACTCCGCTTCGCCCAACCTGCTGGTGTCTACCTACCTCGTGCTGACCTTCGCCGAGCTGCTGCTCTCGCCGATGGGCATCAGCTTCGTCTCTAAGGTAGCGCCCCCAAAGATGAAGGGCATGATGATGGGCGGCTGGTTCGTCGCCACCGCCGTGGGCAACCTCCTCGTATCGATACCCGCCCTGCTGTGGGGCAACGTTCCCCTCGAGGTCGTCTGGGGCGTACTCGTAGCCCTCTGCCTCCTCTCGGCCATCTTCATCTTCTCCGTGATGAAGAAGCTCGAGAAGGTGTGCTAAAACCTCAAAGCCCCGACGGGGCGCCACATAACCGCTAGCCCTGAAGGGGCGTCGCATGGTGCGTCAGCCGATGGAACGTTTCATCCGCCTTATACACACTGCGACGCCCCTTCTCGTCTAGATAGGTCAAGGTCTATGGGACAGCGGTGAGGAGGGCGCTCCGAACGCCCTCAGAAACTTTTTTCAGAAAAAACGGTGCCGCCCTGTAACTTTACGGCGCACAGGCCGTCTTCTATACAGAGTGCCTCTATGACCGAGATTGATTTCCGCCGCGACCTGCTCCCGCTGAAGGACAAAATTTATCGCCTGGGCCTTCGCATCACGCTCAACGCGCAGGAGGCGGAGGACCTGACGCAAGACACGCTCATACGGCTCTGGACAGGACGCGATAAGCTCGGCACGGTGGAGAGCATCGAGGCTTACAGTCTCACCATCGCACGCAATCTCGCACTCGACCGCATCGCCCGACGCGACAACCAAAACGTATCGGTCGATGACAGCGGGACCGACGCGCCCGACAACGCACGCACCCCCGATGAGCAGCTCATACACGACGAGCGACTCGAGAAGGTGCACAACATCTTCAACGCCCTGCCCGAGCGACAGCGCACCGCCCTGCAGCTACGCGACATCGAGGGACTATCCTACACCGAGGCCGCACAAGCGATGGGCATCAGTGAAGACCTCTTCCGCGTCACCCTGCACCGCGCCCGCAAAGCCGTCAAGGCGCGCTATGACAAACTTGACAACTATGGACTATAAGTATATCGAACAACTTCTCAGCCGCTACTTCAACTGCCTCACCACCCCTGAGGAGGAGGAGATCCTGCGCGCCTTCTTCGCCCAGAAGGAGGTGCCGGCGGAGCTGGCGCGCTATAAGGCCTTGTTCGACTACGAACGGACACAGGCCGAACCAGCCCTCGGCGAGGACTTCGACCGCAAGGTGATGGCCGCTGCAGGCATCGACGATGCAACGGACAAGGCCGGAGAAGCCGTAGCCGCACAGCCGGCACGCAAGGTCCGCATCGCCCACATCACCCTGGCCAACCGGCTGCGCCCCCTCTACCGCGCAGCGGCCGCCGTGGCCATTGTCTCGCTGCTGGGCATCGGACTCCAACGCTCCTTCACCTCACAGCCCGCCAGCCAGCCTGCTGGTTGGGACTATAACCAGTCAGCCTATAAAGACTCATATCAAGAGCCGGAGAAGGCTTACGAAGCAACCATGCAGGCAATCAAGCTCTTTAAGAAAGGGCCCAAGACGGCAAGCGCCGATTCGACCAAACTCCATCACGTAGCCCCCGAGGCCATCACGACCGACGAGGCCGCTCAGGACTAACGAACGATGACACGCCTCCTCACCATCCTCATCTGCTGCCTCACGGCGATGCTGGCCGGTCCGCTCCACGCCAGCGCACAGGGCGAGGCAGACTTCGCCGAGCGCTTCCTGAAGCTCTACGCAGACGATTACCAGCTGGAGTGCACCACCGTCTCACCGGCAATGATGGAGCGCATGATGCATCTCCCCGATGTGGAGAGCAACGAGCAGACACGCAAAACCCTGGCGCAGATGAAGAGCATCCGCATGGTGCGCGGCACACACGCCGCCGACGCGCCTCACCTCTTCGCCAACGCCAAAAGGCTGGCCGAACGCAACGCGCAACGCTTCAGACGCTATGCCGAGGACAAAGGGAAGTGCCTCTACACACGCCGCCGCGGCAAGCTCATCGTAGAGCTCATCCTCTTCATGCAGACCGACGGGGGATTTGTCCTCATCGACCTGACGGGCAATATGACCGCCCCCTTCGTGGACGGCCTGCTTCCCTCCTAGCAGGACGCACGCAACTTACGAGAAACAATCAATTTGCACCATAGATAAACAATCAAGCGCCTACCTCGGGGCACATTCCCCGAAGCCGAATCGAAAACGCAGTAACAACAATCACGCCTCGAGAAGCAACCGCTGATATCTCTGGCTCACCCGCCGCGCCCCCCCTCTCTTTTGCCTTTGAACAACATCGGCGCTCATGCGGACACAGCACGCACAAAGGTTTCAGATTTCTCTCTCACTCACCGGCGCCATCCGTAAGGACACGCCACCCAAAAGATAAACAGGGAAGCCGCCAACGCCCCGACCAACGGGACCGCAGCGCTTCCCTTTATCTTTTTATAGTCCACAGAACAGAGAAACGAGGGGATATGTGACAATCGTATGAATGATTATCAGTACATTTGCAAGCATCTAAAGTCCTGCCGCCATACATTACGGCCGGCGCACGTCCATCCCTTGCACAAAGCTGCAGGCCTTCTAGCAGACATCATCCTTTCTCACATCTTAATCACCTTATCTTAATGAAACAGCGACTATTCACGCTCCTCTTTGCGATAGTGGCCTGCGTCAGCTATGCGCTGGGCGCTCCCACCATGCCGCAGATCAGTACGAGCGAGCAAGTTCACTGGTACTACATCCAGTTTACCCAAGGCGGCAACATGGTGACCGACCAAGGCGACGGCGCCATTTGCAAGACGGGCACCATCAAGGCTTCCCGCGCACAGCAATGGAAGGTAGAGGGCGACGCCAACGAGGGCTACACCTTCACCAACAAGCTGGGCCGCAAACTCTATGTGGACAAGGCCGTACAGACCTCGAACTCGACGGGCTTCTTCTACGCCAGCACCACATCCGAATCGCTCGACAAGTTCGCCATCATCGCCACCCCCGACGGCAACGGCTGGCTCATTGCTCCCAAGAGCAACCAAAACATCTACATGAACCAGTACCAAGGTGCCGGGGCCGGCAAGAAGCTGGCGCTCTGGAACAACAAGAGCGATGCCGGCAGCGCGCTGACCTTTAGCGAGGCTGGAGACGCCGAGACGGCCATCAAGCTCATTCCCTACCCCCGTTCGCTGGTGAAGGGTGAGGGCACGCTCGACGTCAAAACGCTCACCGCCATCACCTACGCCGACGAGGCCGACAAGGCGCTCGCCACCGACTTTGCCGCACAGCTGAAGCTCACCGCAGGCATCGACCTGAAGGTGGAGGCTGGCAACGGCACCCACGCTGCGGGCACCATCAGCCTGAGCCGCGACAACACGCTGGCGGCCGAGGCATATACGCTCACCGCCAATGCCGAAGGCGTGAAGATCACGGCGGCCGCTCATGCCGGCTCCTTCTACGCCCTGCAAACGCTCAAGCAGCTGCTCCCCACGGCTTACTTCGGCAAGACGCTGGCGGCCAACGCCGCATGGCAGGTGCCCTACGTGACCATTAGCGACCAGCCCGCCTTGGGCTACCGCGGATTCATGCTCGACGTGGCGCGCCACTTCTTCGACAAGACGGAGGTGAAGCGCATCCTCGACATCATGGCTTTCTATAAGCTCAACCGCTTCCACTGGCACCTCACCGACGATCAGGGCTGGCGCATCGAGATTCCCAAATGGCCCAAGCTCACCGAGGTGGGCGCCGTGCGGTCGGGCTCGTTCGTCAATGCCGGCGGTTCCTCCAAGTTCTTCGATGATACGGAGTACGGCCGCGGCTGCTTCTTCACCATCGACGACCTGAAGGAGATTGTGGCCTACGCCAAGGAGCGCAACATCGAAATCATGCCCGAGATCGACCTCCCCGGCCACATGGTGGCTGCCGTAGCCTCTTATCCCGAACTGGGTTGCCACCCCGACCAGCCGAGCGAAGTGCGTATCGACGGCGGCATCTCCAAGGACGTGCTCAACATCGGTAAGGACGAGGTCGTAGACTTCCTCAAGGACGTGCTCGATGTCGTGGCCGACGTCTTCCCCTACCAGTACATCCACCTCGGCGGCGACGAGTGCCCCACCGATCAGTGGCAGAACAATGCCGACTGCCTCAAGCGCGTCAAGGACAACGGCCTGACGGGCGTCAACCAGCTGCAGTCGTGGCTCGTCGAGGAACTCGGCCTCTGGCTCAAGGAGAAGCACGGCAAGGACATCGTCGTGTGGGACGAACTCCTCAGCCACTGGAACGATGCCAACCAGGTGAAGCCCGTCGTCATGGCTTGGAACAGCATCGGCAAGAGCGCCGAGGCCGCCAATCATGGCTTCAAGAGCATCATCGTGCCTTACCAGACGCTCTACCTCGACTTCATGCAGGTCGACCCCAACGACACGCGCACCGATGAGCTCTACCAGGGCGGCTGGGGCGACAACTGGGTCAACTCCGTGCCGGAGATTGCCGAGTTCAACCCCCTCTCCTCGCTCAGCGGCCGCGAAAAGTTCGCCCTCGGTGTACAGGGAAACATGTGGACCGAGACGTGCAACAACGACACGCAGCTCGAATACCAGCTCTTCCCCCGCCTCCTGGCACTGGCCGAAACGGGCTGGCTGCCGGCTGCAGAGAAGAAGAGTACCACCGACTTCTTGCTCCGCATGCAACCGCACGGCGCCATTCTCGACTCGCTGAACGTCACCTACGCCAAGCACTACTTCTTTGAGAAGGAGCTGACCGAGGCCGAGCGCGCCGTGGCAGAGGCTGAAGACATTCTGGAAAAATCGAAGCCGGGCGCTGTGGGCTATGCCGACGAGGCCGCACACACCGCATTGCGCAACGCACTGGCCGCCGCTAAGGCCGCCCCGACCGACGAGGCCGCTACCACCGCACTCACCGCAGCCATTGCCACCTTCAAGGCCGCGCCCATCACGCAGCCCACGGCCGGCAAGACTTATCAGATCGTTTCTGCCGCCACCTACTACAAGCAGCTCTACAACGGTTCGACGATGTATGAGAGCGACGGCCAGGTGCGCTTCCACTACACGCCGCAGGTTGAGCCCGAGGAACTGTGGCAGTTCACTCCCAGCGGCGAGGGCTACGTCCTCACCTCTTACGGCACGGGCCACAAGCTCGCCCTCGGCAGCTACAACGCCAACGCTACGATCAGCAGCACGACCACCGGCACGCCCATCCGCATCGACAAGGCTACCGTCGCCGTCAAGGACTACAGCTACATTCCCGGCACCGTAACGCTCTCTGCCGTCAGCGGCTACACGCCCGAGGCCGAGGGCAACGTGGCACGCCTCTTCGGCGACTGCACTGGCTACGTGAAGAGCTACAACGAGCCCCGCCTTTGCTACGCCGGCACTTGGTATGTGGTGGAGGTGACGGACTTCAAGGCACAGCTGGAGGGCTTGGTGAAGAAGGCTAATCGCATTCTGGAAGACGGCACCACGGGCAGCTACAACGAGCCCACCGAAGAGGCGCTGGCCTATCTCAAAGACCAAGTGGTCACCCCGGCACAAGCCGCCATTGAGGCCGGCAACGTGACGGAGGAGGCCTACAAGCAATTCGTTGCCGCCTATGAGGCTTACCTGGCCATGCCGCGCAAGCAAGTGTACGACGCTTTGGACGAAGATGCCGTCTACACCATCAACCTGGTTTACAGCAGCTGGTCGGGCTACTACGCCAAGGCTGACGCTTCCAACAAGCAAGTAGTGCCCGCACAAAACCCGGGCGAGGATAAGGCCTTCCGCTGGCACATCAAGAAGCTGGGCGAAGGCAAGGCCAAGCTCATTAACTTGGGCACCGGACTGGCAGCCTACGTCTCGGGCTTCGCGCAAGACGCCAAGGTGCAACTGGGCACCGAAGCACAGGGTACCGCTTGGCTCATCGGCTACAACGAGACCGAAGATGCCAGCGGCATCACCATCGGCGACGGCACCTATAGCTGGTATGCCAATCCCAATGCCTTTGCCACGGTTCTGCTCAAGCCGCAAGACTGGGGCGCAGCCATGTGGACGTTCACCAAGGTCGGCACTCTCACCGGCATCACAGACGCCACGACCGATTCCGACGCTCCCACCACCTACTACGACCTCAGCGGCCGCAAGGTGAAGGAGCCCGTCAGCGGCATCTACGTGACCAACCGCGGTCAGAAGGTGGTGCTGAAGTAAATCTCTGGGATCATAGATAAGCAGGTGATACAGCAACACCCCAAGTAAGATTCCCCACGCGATGCCCCCTGCATCGCCCCACCACAAATCTCGCCCCGCCCGCAGCCTCAAGCCGCCGGCGGGGCGAAGTGTATCTGTAAGAGGTAGAACAAACAAAGGCTTGTCGATAACCGCCTGCGACCACCAGGGCGGAGCTAACTGGGACGACAAAGCTCCAGTTTTGTCGGATGACCGCCAGAAACACGGCGTAAGCCTAGCCCCAACGGGGCGTCACAACGGAGCCCAGAGTGAAACTCTGGGTTTAGTCCGGGCCATATCCTTTAGCCCTGTAAGGGCGTGGCAATATGCCTCCGACGGCAACAAGATAGGAAGGCCACTGGCGTGTCGCAGGCGGTCACCGACAAGCCTTTGCTTAGAGACGTTTGGCTGCGGCTCAGGAAAATGAAAGCAAGCTTTCTTTTCCATTTGCCTTGCTCAAACGTTATCCTCCCAGTCACCGCTGATGCTCCCCCACTCCCCCACAATCCGTCGCCCCACACACCAGCAGCCCGGAGCCGGCACAAACCTGTGCACAGCTCCGGGCTGTCAATAATATCTCTAAAGGAAGAGAATGGGCTTACTTCACGATCACCTTCTTGCCGTTCACGATATAGAGGCCAGCGGGCAGCTCCTTGTTAGACTCCGCATTTACGCGGCGGCCATCGAGGGTGTAGATACCCTTGGCCTTGAATGCAGAACCATCAACCGTCACGTCAATAATCGCCGTGATGTTCTGGATGTCGTCGAGCGCGAAACCGCGGATAGATCCAAACTGTGCCTTGGGCAGTGCGAGGTAGGCCT
>DAVZJV010000013.1:0-76104 GCA_052272595.1 Alloprevotella sp. | reverse complement strand
GTGCTGCTTCATTTCTAGCGTTTGAGTTCCTGTGGTTTGCTGGGGCAAAGTTATCAAGCGACAGCGACTTGACGGAGATTTCGGGCGAGTTCTTCAAGTTGTGGAGGAAATCTTTAGTTTCAGGGTGGAAAACTCTTGGTAGTTCATTGTTCGAATAGCCCTTATGCCAACAGCAAACGGCCCTGACACGCTGTGAGGAGTGTCAGGACCGCTGTCGTTTATAGTGCGCTGTCTGGGCTCTGAGGCAGTAGCGAACTCTGCCGTCAGGTTCAGGCTTCGAAGTCCACGCAGGCACGTTCGGCGATGTGCTGCATGAGGGCAGTAGCTACTGCCTTGTGGGCGGGGTGGGCGCCATAGGCCTTGGCCTCGTCGAGTGTGTTGAAGGTGGAGGTGAGGCAGATGTCCCACTGTTCGGCAGGGTTGACATTGAAGTGGACACTGACACTGCCGATGAAAGAAATGACGGCGGGGAGGGCTTCGATGCCCTCCTTGAATGCCTCGCGGGCAGCGAGGCGCTGTGCTTCGTCTACGTCGGGACGGAAGCGGAACATTACGATGTGGTGGAGCATAGAGGGATGATGGTTTAGGGGGAGTTTTCTATAGAAGTTAAGGAGTTAAGCCGAATGTATTTGAGCGGCGGTAACAAGGAAGCTGGAGGGAGGCGTGACTCGTCGGGAAATCTCGCGATTCAAAGCGTATCGGCTTAACTTCCTAACTTCTCTAACTTCTTAACTTCTAGGACTCCGAGCGTCTCAAGCCTATCGACTTAACTTCTGAGAAATTCATTCATTAACCGCCCCACAATAAGGGCAGACACCCTTGTGGGGGAGCGGGCGGTGGCAGACGCCGCAGATGAGGTGGGAGGGACGGTGGCGCCAATATTGGCGGATGGCGAAAGTCCAGTAGGCGATGAGCAGGGGGTAGGCGATGTAGAGCGGTGCCGTCAGCGTAAAGACTAGGTAGAGCACAATGCACACGGCCCCGAGCGAGGTGAGGTAAGAGAGCGTATCGCCCAGGTCGGGCTGGCGCCGCATCTCGTCCACTACCGCCACGGCCGCGATGGCAATGCACCAGACGGAGGCAATGAAGAGGTTGATGATCAGCGGATAGTCCGGCCGGAAGGGATTGAGCGAGGGGTGGAAGTAGTAGGCGACCCACATGTCGGGCAGGAAGGCCTGGATGGAGCCGTAGAGGATGGCCGACCCGCTGACGCAGAGGCAGAGCAGGGTGGGGTAGAAGCTCGGGATGTCACGCCAGTGAACGATCCGCTCGGGTTTGCGGCGGATGCGCTGCACCAGCCAGCCGGCCAGCGCCAGACCGAGCAACACGAGGACGATCGTCGAACGGCGGCCCGAAAAGTGGTAGATAAACTTTGAGATGGGATCTTGCGGCACGATATGGGCGAGGAGTTCACGTTCTGACACCCAGCCCTGCGTCAGCTGGTCACGCGCCACCTTGACCCAAACGGAGTCCACCGTGTCGGCCGGTGTGTAGAGCAGTCGGGCGATGACCACCTGATCGCGCCGCGAGAGGCGGATCGTGTCGTCCGGCAGGGCCCCGTAGTCCGGCAGGTCGCTCAGCGGCGGGGCGGTGAGGAGGGCCAGCGAGTCCGTCACCTGGAGATTGTAGCCCACCCAGTAATGGTGGTAACGGGCAAAGTGGGCCGAGTCTACCACCTCACCTCCCATCATGCGCCACGTGTCGGCGGCCTCACCCTTGTCGCCGCCCCGGCACCCGCAGAGGACGAGCAGCAAGACCCCCAGCGATAGGACGGACTGGAGCAGACGGCTGAGCATGGAAGGTCGGATCATCGGGATGGGCGGATAAAGAAGGTGGTTATAAGAGGTGGGGTCGGTGAAGTAGCCCTGCGCAAAGATACGAAAAGTGTGCGGCTTCTCCTTTTATTGTTTCTTCCGGGCCGTTTCCCCCGGAGCAAGCACCTGCATTTCGCAGCGTTTGCAGTCAAAGCGCAGGGGGAAGGTGTGGCCGTCGGGCAGACGGAGGGCGAGCGGGGCGCGGTGTCGGGTGTCCTTCTCCTGCAGACAGATGCCCAGGTCGCGGCGGATGCAGTGGCGGCAGGTCATGAGCACCTCCGTGCCGTCGGCCGTGACGGGATGGGCCTCGGCCGTCGTCTCCATGGCGTCGTCGATGCGGCGGGCGCCATGGTCGTGGTAGAAGGTCCGGGCCTCGCGGTTGGCTACGTTGGCCGTGTAGTCCAGCTGCTCGGGCGTGAGGGCATCGAGGGCCTTGGCATCCACATGTCCCGGCGTGTCACGACGGTAGCGGATGCGGCGGTCGCGCAGGAGGGCATCGCACACCTCGCGGCGCCATTGGGCGAGTGAGGAGGCGGGGATGAAACGTTCCCCATTGAGTTTGAGCGTCACCTCGGTGACGAGCAGCGGGGTGTCGCCCGTCTTGGAGAGCGTCTGGCGCTGGCGGTCGGCCTGGGGGGACTGGGCCGTCTCGTGCGGGGCGTCATAGGCCAGTGTGGCGGTGAGGCCGTGTTCGTCGGTGAGGACAATGGCATAGCCTCGGGGCGTCTCGCTCAGGCAGAGGCTGCAGGGGAGCTTCCGCTCGGTACGTTCGGCAGCGAGCACCTTCTTCATCGCGAAGTCCAGGCTGCGGTAGATCTTATCCCCTTCGGCAAGTCCCGTCAGCGGACTGGCGGGCACGATGCGGGAACCCTCAACGCGGTTGGCGCGGAATCCCTGGAGGGTGCCTTCACGGCGGTCAATGTAGCAGAGGCCGTCGCCTGCCACGACGGGGGCCGCATCTTCACCGCCGGGAATGGGACGGAGGGTGAAGCCCCGCGGCGAGACCCTGGTGGCCATGCCAATGGGCGAACCTATGGCTTTGGGCGTGGCGAGATTGGCCAGCGGACCCCGTGGACGGCCGTGGAGAAAGTAGTCCGTGAAACCGCGGTTGAAGGTGCGGCTCACGTCGGGCGTAAAGCCAAGCCGGATGATGCCGTCGGAGCCTTTGCAAAGTTCGTCGGGACGTTTGGCGATGAGCGCATCGAGGCGGCGACGGTAGGCGGCGGTGACGTTCTTGACGTATTCGCTGTCCTTGAGACGACCCTCGATCTTAAAGGAACTGACGCCCGCATCGACGAGTTCCTCCAGCGAATTGAGGCGGCTCATGTCGCGCAGGGACAGGAAGTGGCGGTCGTGAGCCAGCGTGCGGCCGTCGGCGTCTACGAGATCGAAGGCCAGGCGGCAGAATTGTGCACAATTGCCACGATTGGCCGATCGGCCGAAGCAATGCTGTGAGGCATAGCATCGGCCGCTGTAGCTCACACAGAGCGCACCGTGCACAAACACCTCGACGGGCACCTTAACGGCCGCCGTGATGGCGCGGATCTCGGAGAGGGAGAGTTCGCGGGCCAGCACGATTTGCCTGAATCCCGCCGCTTCGAGCCAGCGTGCCTTCTCGGGCGTGCAGTTGTCCATTTGGGTGGAGGCGTGCAGGGCAATGGGCGGCAGGTTGAGGCGCAGCAGGGAGAGGTCCTGCACGATGAGGGCATCGACGCCCGCCCGCCAGAGTTGCCAGGTGAGGGCCTCGGCAGCGGGGAGTTCGCTGTCGTAGAGAATGGTATTGAGCGTGACGTAAACCCTCACGCCGTAGAGGTGCGCCGTGTCGCAGAGACGGGCGATGTCCTCGATGTCGTTGCCTGCGGCAGCGCGTGCGCCGAAGCTGGGGCCGCCCAGATAGACGGCATCGGCTCCGTGGCGGATAGCCTCAAGGGCTACATCGACGGTGCGGGCGGGGGATAGCAGTTCGAGCGAGTGCATGGAGGAGGAGGAACGCTTGTGTTCTTGGAGTTAAGTAGTTAGTAACGAGTAGCAGTCAGAGGCATATTGCCACGCCCCTGCAGGGCTAAGGGATATGGCCCTAACCAAACCCAGAGCTTCACGCTGGGCTCCGTTGCGTCGCCCCGTTGAGGTTCCGCACTTGTCGGCTTCACTTCTTTTCCAAAATCTGGGCGGCGAGGCGGGCGGCTTCGGCGCGGGCCGGTTTGCCGTTGGGGGTAAAGGGGAGGTGGGGCGTGCGCAGGATGTGGCGTGGCCGTTCATGGCGTTCGAGGAGGCGCTGGCAGGCTTCGGCGATGCGGTCCGCCTCATCGTGGTCGCTCTCATAGAGCAGGGTGACGGCCTCGCCCAGGCGGGGATCGCCCACGTGGGTGATCATGAGGGGCAGGGCGAGCGGCTCGAGGCGCGCTTCGATGCCCTCGGCCGAGAGTTTGAGGCCGCCCGAGCAGATGATGTTGTCGCGCCGGCCGAGGATGCGGAACGTCCCGTCGTGATTCAGTTCGGCCAGGTCGTTAGTGACCAAGGGGTGCGGACAGATGCGCGGTGCGCTGATGACCAGCGTGTGGTCGGGCGACAGGCTCACGCTCACGCCCGGCAAGGGAGTGTAGCAGTCGCTCCGATCGGGGCCGCTGAGGCGGCGCAGGGCGATGTGGGAGAGCGTCTCTGTCATGCCGTAGGTGCTCCAAACAGCTCCCGGCAGCGTGGCCAGTTGGTCGGCCAGGGCGGCGGGGATTGCTCCGCCCCCGATGATCAGGCAGCGGATGCGGCGCAGCAGGCGGCGGTCGTGGGGGACGCGGAGACTTTCATACACCTGCATGGGCGTCATGGCGGCAAAGTCCGGGGCGTTGTGGAGCGTGCGCAGCGGGCGGCTGGTCGGCGTCTGAATTACAAGGTTGAGTCCTCCCGTGAGGGCGCGGACTACGACCATCTGTCCGGCAATGTATTGCATGGGCAGGCAGAGCAGGGCACGGTCACCTTTGTGCAGACCGAGTGCCTCGATGGTGGCCTCGGCGCTGGCCTTCATGCTGCACTTCTCTGCCTCCATGGCTTTGGGCGTGCCCGTCGAACCGGAGGTGTGGACGGGCATCGTGGTGACCTTGGGAGCGGCCCAGCGTGCGGTGAAGGCGTCAATGGCGATCCGGAAGTCCTCGCGGGCTTCATCGCCGTACCAGAGGCGGTTGTTGCGGATCTCGAGGGGGAAGTCGTCGGCATTGCTGACGAAGAGCTGGCCTGTGCCCAGTCCCTGTGCGAGCCGGCTCTGCCCGTCCACCTCGCTCTGCCACTGGGCGATGGCATTGAGGCCGACGTTGCTCTCGAGGGCCGAGGTCGTCCAGTAGCCGACGCCGTGATCCCGGGCCAGTTTCATCCACTCCGCAGCGCCGGTGAGACCGCCGTGGAGGGAGGGCTTGAGAATGAGGTAGGCGGGCCTGCAGGCTTCGATCATGGCCGCCTTGCGCTCCGGCGTGTGAATGCCGATAAGCTCTTCGTCGAGGGCGATGGGGATGGGCGACAGCCGGCAGACCTCCCGCATGGCCTCCCACTGTCCCTGCCGGATGGGTTGCTCGATGCTCTGGATGTCGTAGGCCGCGAGGCGTTCGAGTTTGCGAAGCGCCTCATCGGGAGCAAAGGCCCCGTTGGCGTCCAGACGCAGTTCGACCTGCGAGGCATCGTAGTCCGCACGGAGGCGGCGGATGAGGTCAAGTTCGCACTCGAAATCAATCTCGCCGATCTTGATCTTGATGCAGCGATAACCGGCGGCGAGCTTTTCCTCCAGCCGGCCGCGCATTTCTTCATAGGTCCCCATCCAGATGAGGCCGTTGATGCGCGTTCCCCGACGGCTCAGGGCAAAGTCAGAGGGGAAGAGCTGGCGGTAGTCGCCCCGCTCGAGGCTGCCGAGGGCGGAACGGAAGGCCGTTTCCAGTCCGAAGAGCATGGAAGGCATAGGGCGCAACCGTTCCGTGTCGAGGCACTGGGCTGCCTCCACGTCGTGGCAGATCTTGCGGAGCCGTTCGGCATAGTCGGGCGTGAAGTCGCAGCTTAGGTCATAGAGTGGTGCGCATTCCCCTAGTCCCGTGAAGCGGACGGCGGGCGTGGCGGAGGTGAGCACGATGTACCAGACGGCACGCTCATGGTAGACGCCGCGCGACGTGCCGGCAGGCCGTTTGAAACGCAGCGTGCGCGGCACAACGCGGAGACGGAAGGGAAAGGGAAGCCGCCAGCAGGTATCCTCGTCGGCAGGCATCATGGCAGTTTGGGGTATTTGGAGAAGTCCGGCTTGCGCTTCTCAAGGAAGGCCCGGCCGCCTTCCTGCGCTTCGTCGAGCATATAATAAAGCATCGTGGCGTCGCCGGCCAGTTCCTGGATGCCCGCCTGGCCGTCGAGTTCGGCATTGAGACCCGCCTTGATCATGCGCAGGGCGAGGGGCGAGCGTTCCATCATCGTCTTGGCCCAGCTGACGACTTCGTCCTCAAGCTGTTCGGGCGGTACGACCTTGTTGACCATCCCCATGCGTTCGGCCTCCTCTGCGCTGTACTGACGGCAGAGAAACCAGATCTCGCGTGCCTTCTTCTGTCCGACGATGCGGGCGAGGTAGGACGCGCCGAAACCGGCGTCGAAGGATCCCACCTTGGGACCCGTCTGTCCGAAGATGGCCGTGGTGGAGGCGATGGTGAGGTCGCACATGAGGTGCAGCACGTGGCCGCCGCCGATGGCGTAGCCGTTGACCATGGCGATGACGGGTTTGGGGAGTGAACGGATCTGGCGCTGCACGTCGAGCACATTGAGGCGGGGCACACCGTCGCCGCCGACGTAGCCGCCGCGGCCCTTGACGTGCATGTCGCCGCCGGAGCAGAAGGCCTTGTCACCGGCACCGGTGAGCACGACGACGCTGATGTCCTGCGCCTCACGGCAGTAGCGCAGGGCGTCGGCCATCTCGGCTACGGTGAGGGGGGTGAAGGCGTTGCGGTAACGCGGACGGTTGATGGTGATGCGGGCAATGCCCTCGAAGGAGTCGAAGAGGATCTCCTGATATTCCTTAATGGTTTCCCAGTGTCGCATAGGTAGGATGAATAGAGAAGTGGTGAAATGTCAGATATTGATTTCCAGCAGACGGGCCTGCGGGCTGTCGTCGAGCCAGCCGGTGAGGGCCTTAGCTAGGGACGGGGCGGTGTCGGCGCTGCGGTAGTCGAGGCCAAAGGTTTCGGCTAGCCCCCGTGCATTGAAGCGCCGGCCGCCGGCAGCCACATAGTGCATGGCTGCGGGAGAGGCGCTGAGGCCGGGGAGGTGATCGAAAATGCCTCCGTGGCCGTCATTGACGAGGAAGATGCGGAGGCTGGGCGGGAGTTTGTCGCACCAGAGGGCGTTGCTGTCATAGAAGAAACTCAGGTCGCCGATGATGCAGACGGCCGGTCCCCACATGCCCAGCGCATAGCCCGTGGCGGTGGAGAGGGAGCCTTCGATGCCGTTGACTCCGCGGTTGCAGAAGACGGGCAGGCTGCCTGAGGGAAAGGTGCGTGCGGCGGCACGAACTGCCGTACTGTTGGCCAGATGGAGGGAGGAATCGGTACGGCCCGAATGTCTGATGGCTTCGTTCAGCAGCGTGAGCGCATGGTCATAGGTGAGCGGATCGTCGGCAGTGTGGGCCGTCGTATCCTGCGCAGTACTTCTTTGCCGGGCCATTCCTTCGTAATCGGCCTGTGCCTTGACGACACCCGGATGGCCTGCGGGCAGCTGGCGGCAGAGTTGCGTCAGAGCGGGCAGCGGGGCTGTGCGGACTATGTCGGTGAGATGGCAGAAGGTGTCGGGCAGGCCGTCACCGTCGGCTTCATCCTCTCCGATGCGAATGACGCTGCAGTCCGCCTGGCGCAGGGTCTGCTTGAAACGTTTGTGGATGAAGTTTCCCCCGATCTGAATGATGACGTCCGGCACGAGTGCGGGGGCTGAAGTCCCTTCAGCGTCGAGCACGTCCATGCGCCAGCTGCCGGCCACATCGGAGATGATTTCGGGCAGCACGAGCAGTTTCTGCTCGCGGTCAAGCTGTGAGACGACAGCCCGGAGGTCGCCGTGCTCATATTGCCCCATGACGAGGGCGGGGAGGCGCGCTTCCTTTAGGAGAGAAACGAGCGATTCGGGCAGCGGGGCGTCAGCCTGTGGCAATATCTCGCTGATGACGCGCTCTTCAGGCAAGTGAGGGGTTGTGAAGCGCATGAAGGGCTCCGTAATCTGCACATTGATGTGGGCCGGGCCGCCACCGAAGCGGCGGAGGGATAGCAGGGCCGCATTGAGCCGCCGGTTGTTGGCCCAGCGGGCCGTCTCGTCATGAGGGAAGGCTACGTCCGCCGTCTGGCAATAAGGCATGAGTGCACCGGCCTGCGGCAGGGTCTGACCGTCGAGCTGACCGATCCATTCGGCGGGACGGTCGGCGGAGATGACCAGCAGGGGCAGGTGACGGTAATAGGCCTCGGCCACGGCGGGCAGGCAGGCCAGCAGAGCTGATCCGGAGGTTACGCACACCGCTGCGGGTGAATCGGTAGCAAGAATCAATCCCAGCGCGATGAAGGCTGCACTGCGCTCATCGGTCACGGAGTGGATGCGGAACGGTTCGCCTTTAGCCGTAAAGGCCCGGACAAGGGTGAGCTGGTGGAAGTTGTGCACCAGCGGCGCATTGCGCGAACCGGGGCATACCACCACTTGCCCGATGCCATGGGCAAGGAGCAAGGCTGTAAGCTGATTTACTTGGGGCGTATCGCAGTACATGGACGGAGAATAAAGAAGAATGCGGCTGGGGAGTGAGGGGGGATTGGGGCGTAAGGGAAGCCTTCGAGTTTTGTAGGTTAAAGCTTCAGGTGAGTGAACGGGGAAGGGCGCAGTCAGTGGTGTAAAGCCTGTGTCCCTGAGGTGCGAAAGAAACCGCGAGCCTGTGTCTTAAGCTCGTTATAGCGGTGGTCACAAGCGCTTCAAAGACTAATGGCTTAACTCCTTAACTACTTCTAACTCATTAACTTCTTAATCCTTCAAACAGCCCCCGCATAGTGCGGAGTTTGCGGCAGGTCTCGTCCCATTCGTCCACTTCGTCGCTTTCCGGCATGATGCCGCCGCCAGCGTAGAGCGTGGCGCTATGGGGATGGAGTTCGAGGCAGCGAAGTGAAACGTAGAGGTGCGTGTTGCCCGCGGGGGCATAGGGGCCGCAGAAGCCTGCGTAGTAACGTCGGGGCGTGTCCTCGTCTGCCAAAATGGCAGCCAGCGCCCGTTCGCGGGGCGTACCGGCAACGGCCGGCGTGGGGTGAAGGCGGGTAAGCAGCGAGAGGGCGGCCGCTTCACCCTGAGAAAGCCGGAACCGGAAGTCCGTGCAGCGATGCAGCAGGTGACCCGTGCGGAGGTCATGGACGGGAGAAATCTCCAGCGACGTAGCGAGTCCGTCGAGCTGTTTCCCGACGAAGCGGGCCACGATGGCCTGCTCTTCGCGGTTTTTGGCACTCCAGCCCGTCGTGTCGTCAGCGGGACGTGTGCCCGCCAGTGCCACGGTGTGCCATTGACCGCCGGTCTGTTCGAGGATGGGCTCCGGCGTTGCCGTGAGCCAGGCCCCGCTCATGGGAGACCACCAGAAGGCCACGAAGCTCTCGGGCTTCATAGCGCAGGCACGTAGGAAGAGAGCTGTGCCACGAGCGATGAGTTCGGCCCATGGAGCCGCGTCAGCAGAGTTCCTGGCACCGGTCTGAGGAGCAAAGTCCAGAGACAGGCGGCGTGAGAGGACAATCTTGTCTGCCTCCCCACACCTGAGACGTTCCTTCACCCATTCAAAAGAACGGGTGAAGGAACGTCTCCGCTCCGCCTCGTCGGTGGATACGATGGCGGGAATGAGCGCCGGTGACTGGGCTTCAGTGGGTAAGGATATAGTGGATTCCTCCCCCTCGATGAGCACGATGGGCGTCTCCTTCGTCAGGCTGAAGGGGGCGGCCACGAAGCCCGTGCGTCCCTGCAGTGCTGCTATCGAACGAACCTCCTCCGCCGGCGTTGGCCGGTAGCGCAGCCTGACGGTCGTCTCATGGGGCAGACGGTAGAGGGCGATGGCGCCGTTGGGACCGAGGACCGAGGATGAGGCGAGTCGGGTGGGGGAGAGCAGAATCGGTAGGGTGAGCATGAGACTGTAGGACGGGTGGCAGGACGGTTAGCCGTCGGGCGTAGGGTTTAGCGTTAGGAATCGATGTGTCTGGTTTTGGAGCGACCCTCGCTGCCGGCAAGGTAGAGGCCCAAGAGAATCGCTGCGGCACCGAAGATCATGGGCGGCCCGAAGGCTTCACCCAAGATGAGATGGGAGGCGATGCAGGTGACGATGGGGTTGAGGTAAATATAGGCTGCGGAGGTCACGGGGCCGAGGCGGCGTACCACGACATTCCATACGGCGTAGCAAAGCAGGGAGGCTATGAGGGAAAGGTAAACGAGGTTGCCCCATACCAATGGATCGGCCAGATGGTGCCACAGGGCGGGCGTGAGACGGTGAACCTCAAAGGGCAGAATCGTCAGAACACCGTAGCCGAAGACCTTGCGTGTCAGGGTCAGGACGCCGTAGCGGTTGACGAGCGGAGCCACAAGATGCTGGTAGCAAGCCCAAAGCAGGGCAGCGGTCAGCGCGAGCAGGCAACCGGCTACGGGAGCCTCGGCCTGAGCCGCACTGCCGGAGGTCGTTGTGCCGGCCCGCACAATGCCCCATACGCCGCCCAGCGCCAGGAGCGATCCGCACCACAGACGCCAGCCCCGCGGAGCAGTCTGGCGGTTGAGGGCGGGGATGAGCGCCAGCAGGGCAGTCAGCAACGGGGCGAGTGTCACCAGAAGCGATACGCTGCCGGCCGTCGTGAGTTCGAGGGCCATGTTCTCCGTCAGAAAGTAGAACGACCCGCCCGTCATGCCTGCAGCAACCATGAGCGCCTCGTCGCGGCAGCGGTGGCGTGGCTGTCTGACGGCCTCGGCCGGTTGAGGACGGGCATGGACTTTGGCGGTCTGCCTGCAGCAGAGGCTTACGAGGCAGAGCCCCAGATAGGCCGGTGCGAAACGCAGGGTGAAAACATCGGCCGGCGTGAGCCCGTGGGTCAGTAATATCTTGGTCGATACGAAGGTCGTGCCCCATACCGTCATCGTGAGGATGGCGAGGAGGTGGTAAATCATTGTGCGTCGGTGCCGCGCTCGTGGGCCTTGGCCTCTTCCCAAAGGCGTTCCTTCTCGTCACGCGGCAGTTCGGAGGCTGGCACTCCGCAGCGTTCGGCTTCTTCCTCGATGTAGGCGAAGCGGCGCGTAAACTTGCGGTTGGTGTGTTCGAGTGCCGTGTCGGGGTCAAGCTTGTAGACGCGGGCCACGCCGATGAGGCTGAAGAGCAGGTCACCCAGTTCGGCTTCCGCCCGGTCACGGTCAGCGTGAGAGAGTTCGGCCTCAAACTCGCCGATCTCCTCCTTGACCTTGCCCCAGACGGCCTCCTTGTCGGGCCAATCAAAACCGGCATGGGCCACCTTCTCCTGGATGCGGGCCGCCTTGATGAGGGCGGGGAGGGCGGTCGGTACGCCTGCCAGCACGCCCTTGGGCTTGCCTGCCTTGCCCTCATGCTGCTTGAGGCGTTCCCACTGGTCGCTCACCTGATCGGCCGTCTGGACGGTCGGTGCGGCAGCGTTGGCCATCTCGGCAGGCGGATAGACGTGGGGATGGCGGTAAACGAGTTTTTCTCGCAGCTTGTCGCAGACGTCGGCGATGTCAAACTGTCCCTTCTCAGACGCCATGAGGGCGTAGAAGCAGATGTGGAGGAGTACGTCGCCCAGTTCCTCGCGGATTGCCTCGGGGCGTCCGCTCAGCAGGGCGTCGGAGAGTTCGTAGGTCTCCTCGATCGTATTGGGGCGCAGGCTTTCGTTTGTCTGTTTACGGTCCCAGGGACATTTCACGCGGAGCGTGGCGAGAACATCGAGCAGGCGGCTGAAGGCCTTGGCCTGTTCTTCGGGTGTATGCATGATTTTGTGGCTGTTTTCGGTTATTGCGCGGGAACGGAATGCCTAGCTACCTATGAGGCAGGTGGTTGCTGGTGCGCAATGGATAAGCAAAGTTACGCTTTTTTCGTGCAACGCTTTTCCCGCCTCGCAGCCTTTCCTTAACTTCGCTTTTGCTCTATTCGTAAAGGGGCTTGATACGACGATGGAAAAGTTCGACATTCACATTCTGGGTTGTGGCAGTGCCCTGCCGACGCTGCGGCACATGCCGTCTGCGCAGCTGGTCAATTTCCGCGAGAAACTCTTCATGGTCGATTGCGGCGAAGGGGCTCAGCTGCAGTTCCGCCGCTCCCACCAGAAGTTCGGCCGCCTCGGTCACATATTCCTCTCCCATCTCCATGGTGACCACTGCTTCGGCCTCATCGGCCTGCTCTCGACCCTGGCCCTGGCGGGCCGCACGGCTCCGCTCCATGTGTGGGGACATGCCCCGCTCGAGCGTCTGCTGCGTCCGTGGCTCGACTTCTTCTGCCGTGGGGCGGCCTATGAGGTAGTGCTCCACACCATTCCCGATGACGATGCGCCCCATTTGCTCTATGAGGACCGTTCGCTCGAGGTCGTAAGCCTGCCGCTCCACCACCGTCTGCCTACCACGGGTTTCCTCTTCAGGGAGAAGGCAGGACAGCCTCATATCCGTCGCGACATGATGGACTACCTCCACATACCGCTGGCAAAGGTCGGTGAGATTAAGGATGGGGCGGACTTCGTGACGCCAGAGGGCGACCGCTATCCAAACGCCAACCTCGTCATCCCGGCAGCTCCGCCGCGTAGCTACGCCTATTGCTCCGACACGGCCTATAAGCCCGACCTCGTGCCTTTTCTCGAAGGTGTCGATGTCCTCTACCATGAGGCGACCTTTGATGAGGCGCTTCGGGACCGTGCGGAGGAAACCCTTCACAGCACGGCCCGGCAGGCTGCCTGCATAGCGCGTGATGCCCACGTCGGTAGTTTGGTTATCGGCCATTATTCTTCGCGATACGAAGATGAGGCTCCGTTGTTAGAAGAAGCGCGAGCAATCTTCCCGCAGACGATTGCCGCTAGTGAGGAAATGGTGATTCATGTTGAGAAAGGCGGAGGGACAATTGCATGAAGCCGGGCTATCGAGTGTGTTTGGAGCTGAAATGACGTACGCCGCCAAGACTATCTCTGTAGTCTTGGCGGCGTATGGGGTTATGAAGCCGTCTGGGCAGGAAGGATTTGTTTAATCCGGCAGCAGGGGAATAAGGCGCATCTGCCGTTCGATGGCGCGCGTGCGTTTCCGCATATAACTGGACGGGCGTAAGGAGCTGTAACGTCGCGGATTGGGCAGGGTAGCGGCGATGAGGGCGCAGTCGCGGCGGGAAAGTTGTATGGCGCTGCAGTCGAAGTGGCGTCGTGCCACGGCTTCGGCACCGTAGATGTTGGTGCCCATTTCGATGCTGTTGAGATAGACCTCCATAATGCGTTGCTTGGACCAGAGCAATTCGATGAGTACGGTGAAGTAGGCTTCTAATCCTTTGCGCACCCATGAGTGCGCAGGCCATAGAAATACATTCTTAGCCGTCTGCTGACTGATGGTGGATCCGCCACGGGATCGACCTCCTTCGAGGCGTTCGACAGCCGCATCCTGAATGGCGCCGAAGTCGAAGCCGTGGTGATGTAGGAAATTCTGATCTTCAGAAGCCATGACGGCAACGGGTAGGTAGGGGCTCATCTCCTCAAGGGACACCCACTGATGGTGAATGGCGGCCGGCTCGCCCTGACGGATGGCTTCAACGGAGCGTATGACCATGAGAGGGGTGAGCTGAACGGGCATCCAACGATAGACGATGACAGCCAAAATCGTTGAAGCGAAAAAGAAGATGAGTATCCATTTAATGGAGCGTACGACTATGCGGGTGAGCAGAGAAAAGGTCATGGTCAGCAATGGGGAGAAGAGGCAGGTCTGATGGCCCGTGGAGTAGGGAGGCATGTATGCAACGATCCCCAACAATCCGTGCCGCCTAGCCCATGAGGGAGCGGGGAATGTTGGGGTTCGCCAAAGGAAGGGCACCCATGCATCCTACCAATAGTGGTGAAGTGTGCAGGCGCAGTTGTTTTAGAATGGAAGGTCGTCTTCTACGCCCGGTGCGGGAGCTGCAGCTCCAGTCGTCGGGGCGGGGGTGGCGGTGGGAGCAGGAGCAGCCGTGGGGGAAGGAGCTGCTGCTGACTGGCCGGCAGGAGTTCCTTCAGATGCTCCGGCCGGAGCGACGCGCCAAGCGGAGATGTCGTTGTACCAGCGGCCGTTGTACTCGTGCGCATCGATGTCAAAGGAGACGGTGAGCTCCTGACCTACCTGAATGTTGAACTGGTTGAGGCGATCCTCACCGAAGACGCGGAAGACACAGTGCTTAGGATACTGCTCGTGGGTCTCGATGACAAACTCCTGTGACTTCCATGTGTTGCCCGTGCGCTGTGACACGCCGCCGCGGGGCTCGAGAGCGGCAATGATCTTTCCTGTTATTTCCATTCGTAATAATTAATTGCGTGGGTAAGAGCCTTGTGACTCTGTCAATGCTGCGAAGGTACGACAAACTTTCGGCTTTCATCCTTTTTGCCGCTCCATTTCACCGCCTGCCGGGAGAAATGCTTACTTTTGCTAGAGTGAAGCTCCGTAAGGAGCCTGACCTGATACTCCTTTATTTATATATAGACCTCTCATACACCTATTGAACAGATGAAGTTTGTCATTCCTAGCGCCGTGCTGGGCGCTCACCTCCAGACCGTAGGGCGCGTAATCGTACAGAAAAACACGCTGCCTATCCTCGACTGCTTCTGCTTTGATATCAAGGGCGACAAGCTCACCGTGACGGCTTCGGACAACGACTCGATGCTTACCACGACCATGGATCTTTCGGAGAGCGATGCCGACGTGCGTTTTGCCGTCAATGCCAAGACGCTGCAAGACGCCATCAAGGAATTGCCCGATCAGCCGCTCGACATCTACTTCAATCCCGATACGCTTGAGTTGGTTATTGACTATCAGAATGGTCAGTACAAACTCATGGCCCAGAGTGCGGAGGAGTGGCCTTCGCCTACTGTAAACCAAGAGCCGGTCGCGCTGACGTTGACGCAGGCCGATCTCTTAAATGGTTTGACACGCGCCCTTATTGCAGCGGCCAATGACCAGCTGCGCCCTCAGCTCAACGCCGTATGTTTCGATATAGATGAAACGTCGATTTCAGTTGTCGCTTGCAACGGGGATCAGCTGGCTATGACGCAGTTTGAGCGCGGCACCAATGCTGCGCAGGGCACCTTCCTGCTCGGTTCGCGTCCGTCGGCATTGCTTAAGGGTGTGCTCGGTCGTGTAGACGGTGATGTCGTCATGCATTTCGGGGATAAGAGCGCTACCTTTGAGACTTCGGGCTACACCATGACCTGTCGCCTTGTCGAAGGGCGTTACCCCAATTACCGCGGGGTCATTCCGCAGGGTAATCCTCACCTCCTGCGCCTAAACCGACAGGCGCTGATCAGTGTGTTGCGCCGCATCCTCGTCTTTGCCGTGCCGGGTTCCGTACTGGTGCGTCTGGAACTGAGTCCCAACAGTCTGCTCATGTCGAGCCGCGACGTCGAGTTCGGCATGTCGGCTGAGGAGACGATCCTCTGTGAGTACAATGGTCCGGCACTGCGCATCGCTTTTAAGGGATCAGCCTTGCTTGAGCTACTGCAGAATATTGATGGAGAGGATGTAACCTTCCAACTCTCCGATCCTAGCCGTGCGGGCGTTATCGTACCTTCTGAGCAGAAGGAGGGCGAGAAGGTGCTGATGCTCCTCATGCCCCGCATGTTCCCTGAATAACGGCAAGGGCAACGGGTTCTTGCTCTTCGTAAGTTTCTCCTGATTAATATGCAACTCAATCTTACCCGCCCGATCGTGTGTTTTGACATCGAGGCGACGGGACTCAATATCGCTTCTGATCGCATCGTCGAATTGTGTTATATCAAAGTCTACCCCGACGGGGAGGAGAAGGTCGTGACACAGCGCTTCAATCCTCAGAAGCACATCAGCCAAGAAGCCAGTGCGGTCAACGGCATTTATGACGAAGACGTCAAGGACTGCCCGCCTTTCAAGGAAAAGGCCGCAGAGCTGGCGGCAGAGTTCGCTGACTGCGATTTTGTCGGTTTCAATTCCAATCATTTTGATATTCCCTTGCTTGTCGAGGAATTTATCCGCGCGGGTATCGATTTCGACATCACCGGTTCGCGCCTCGTCGATGTGCAGGGCATCTATCATCGCATGGAGCGTCGTGACTTAACGAGTGCCTATAAGTTCTATTGCCACAAAGATCTCACTCAGGCTCATACGGCTCAGGCCGACACACGCGCTACGCTTGAGGTGCTCAAGGCACAGCTCGACCGTTATCCAGATGATCTGAAGAATAATATAGCGTTCCTTGCCGACTTCTCGCGCCGCAATCGCAACGTTGACTTGGCCGGCCGCATCGTTCTCAATGACCAAGGCACAGAGGTTATCAACTTCGGCAAGTATCGCGGTCGTGCCGTTACTGAGGTGTTGCGCCGCGATCCGGGTTACTTCGGTTGGATCATGCAAGGCGACTTTACGCAAAACACCAAGCAGACCTTCATGCGCATCAAACTGCGTGCGGGGATCTGAGACTGGTATACTCACCGCTCATTTTATGAAGCAATCACCTCTCAAGGGCCGCCACATCGTGTTGGGCATCACGGGCAGTATCGCAGCTTATAAGGCCTGCTCGCTTATCCGTTTGTTGGTGAAGGCTGGTGCAGAAGTGCAAGTGGTCATCACGCCTGCGGGCCGAGAGTTTATCACCCTTATCACGCTCTCGGCGCTCACCTCACGGCCTGTAATCAGCGAGTTTTTTGCCCAACGTGATGGGACTTGGCACAGCCATGTAAGTCTCGGCCTATGGGCTGACGCCATGGTCGTAGCTCCGGCAACGGCCGCTACCATTGCCAAGATGGCTACCGGCGTGGCTGACAACATGCTTATTACCACCTATCTGTCGATGAAGGCTCCCGTGTTCGTTGCGCCGGCAATGGACCTTGATATGTATGCCCATCCCACAACACAGCGCAATCTCGATGTCCTTCGTTCTTATGGCAATCAAATCATTGAGCCTGCGGAGGGGGAACTTGCTAGTCATCTCGTGGGTAAAGGACGCATGGAGGAGCCCGAGCAGATCTTTGCCGTGCTTGAGCAATACTTCGATTTACAGTCAGAAGCCCCTTTTGTACAGGCGGATCTCATTGCGCCTGCACCCGCTTCCTGTTCTACGTTTAAAGAGCAAGAGCTTGCCGGGCGCAAGGTGCTTATTACGGCCGGGCCTACTCGTGAGGCGATTGACGCCGTACGCTATATCAGCAACTATTCCTCCGGCAAGATGGGATATGCGCTGGCTGAAGCTGCGGCGAAGGCTGGTGCTGAGGTCGTACTTGTGAGTGGGCCCGTGAGCCTGAAGACGAACAATCCTCGCATTCGTCGGATTGATGTGACGACTGCCGATGAAATGTATGTTGCTGCTACGGAGGAGTTCCCCCATGTTGATGCCGCCATTCTCTGCGCCGCCGTGGCCGATTACAAAGTGGCCCATCCGGCGGAAGGCAAGAAGCTCCATCGTGAAGAGACAGGCACCCTATCGCTTGTCCTTGAGCCTACGCGAGATATAGCGGCTGCCTTGGGACAGATGAAGACTGCTTCCCAACGTCTTGTAGGCTTTGCCCTGGAAACAGATCACGAACTGGAACATGCGCAGGATAAGTTGCAGCGTAAGCGATTGGATCTCATTGTTCTCAATTCGTTGCGCGATGCCGGTACCGGCTTCGGAGTAGATACAAATAAGGTGACGTTCTTGACACCTGACGGAACTGGCACGCCGCTGCCGCTCATGCCCAAAGAGCAAGTCGCAGAAGAGATCATCCGTAAGTTGGCCGGTCTCTTCACTTCTTCTCCTATTCTGGACTAACTCTAATCTACTAGATATATGCTCCGTTCCGTCCGTTGCGCCATGGCGGTATGCCTTGCCTTTCTAGGGCGCACTTTGCCATGCCTGTTTGCGCTGTTCTCTTTATGGGGCTCCGTTGCTGTGTCTGCTGCAGCTCAGGAGCTCAATGCCCGTCTGACGATCAATCATCAGCAGGTACAGGGAACGAGCACTTCGGTCTTTGAAACCTTGCAGACGGCATTGGAGCAGTTCCTCAACGACCGCCACTGGACAGACCTGCAGTTTAGTCCCAACGAACGTATCAACTGCAACTTCAATATTACCGTCAAGAAGTATTCCCCCTCGGATAATACCTTTGAGGGTTCGCTCTACGTACAGGCCTCCCGTCCCGTTTATAATGCCAGTTATACGACGACGGAGTGGGCCTTCAACGACCCTAACTTCAACTTTACCTATCAGGAGTACGACCAGTTGGAGTTCCGTCCCGATGTCATCGATGATAACCTTACGGCAATGCTGGCCTATTACGTATATCTGATTATCGGCATCGATATGGATACGATGGCTCCGCTCGGTGGTACGGCTTATCTTCAGCAGGCTCAGACGATTGTAACGGGTTGCCAGAGCCGGCAGGAGAAAGGCTGGAAGGCCTTTGATGACAACAAAAATCGCAGCGGCATCATTACCGATCTGCTCGATGGAGGCATGGAGCCTTTTCGCCAAATGCAGTATGCCTATTATCGGCAAGGCTTGGATGTGATGGCCGAAAATGCTGAGCGCGGTCGATCCGGCATCACGCAAGCGTTGGTTCTGCTCAAGCAGGCGCGTACAAATAAGTCGATGAGTGCTCTTCCGCAAATCTTTACGGAGTATAAGCGCGACGAGATCGTCAGCATCTATAAGGGGCACGGCACAGCCAAAGAGCGAGAAGACGCCATTGCCATCCTTTCGCAGATCAATCCTTCACAAAACAGTTATTGGCGGCAGATGAATCAGTAGCGTGTAGCCGATTCTACTCCTTTCCCATCATAATCTCTTACCTATGCTCAAGCACCTGACCATCACCCATTACGCCCTCATTGATCACCTCGAGATCGATTGGCCCGAGGGATTTACCGTCATTACCGGTGAGACCGGTGCGGGTAAAAGTATCATGCTCGGTGCCTTAGGGCTGTTGCTGGGGGGGCGGGCAGATTCCAAAGCCATTCGAGCGGGGGAAAAAAAGTGTGTTGTCGAGGCTGTCTTTTCCTTGAAAGAGCTGGACATGGGTGACCTCTTCGCCCGCTTTGACATAGACGAGGATGTAGAAGGAGACGAATGCATTGTGAGACGTGAAATTCTCGCCTCGGGTAAGAGCCGCGCTTTTGTCAACGATACGCCTGTGGCTGCTGCTTTTCTAAAAGAATTGGGCGCCCATCTCATAGACATCCATTCCCAGCATCAGAACCTCCTGATCCGCAACGAGCGGTTTCTCATTGATACGCTGGATCTTACGGCTGACAATGCAGCCCTGCTCACTCGCTATCAAACGACCTATCGTGCGCTGTCTGACGCCCGCGCTCGGCTCAAGAGACTGCGCGAAGCTGCTGAAGAAGGGGCGAAAACCAAGGACTATCTGCAATATCGGCTTGAACGGCTCGAAGGCGCTGAACTCAAGGTGGGCGAACAAGAGGATCTGGAAGAAGAGCAGCGCCTGCTCTCACATGCTGAGGAGATCAAGGAGGCGCTCTTTACGGCATCGGGCTGTCTCGATGGTGAGGATACCGGTGTCTCTAATCTTCTTAGGAGAGCTGAGGATGCTTTGCGCGGTATCGCAGACCATTTCTCTGATGCGGCCGGACTGGCCGAGCGCCTAGCTTCGTGCCGCATCGAGGCAGACGATGTCGCCTCGGAGGTGAGCCATAAAGCGGAGGAAATCGGTTATGATCCCGCCCGTCTGCAGTATGTCGAAGAGCGGCTCTCGACGATTTATGATCTGGAGCAATCCTTCCATCTTGATACGGTGGCAGCCCTTATCGCCCATTCTGAGAAACTACGTCGGCAACTTGATGCCATCGAGACGAGTGATGACGACATTGCCCGTCTGGAGGCCGAAGTGGAGCATTTAAGTGAGGCTTCGCGGAAAGAAGCGGAGCTGTTGACGGCGGCCCGCACCGAGGCCGCTCGTGCAATGGGGCAGGAGTTGATTGAGCGCTTGTCATTACTTGGGATGGAACACGTCAATCTTCAGGTTAGCCTTACACCGCGTGAACACCCTGACGAATGGGGAGCTGACCAGGTGGTCTTGCTCTTCTCTGCCAATCAGGGCGTACCGCCCCGCGATGTCAGTGCAATTGCTTCAGGCGGTGAGATCGCTCGCCTCATGTTGGCCCTCAAGGCTTACATCGCTAAGCGCCGTCAGTTACCCACTATCGTCTTTGATGAGATTGATACGGGCGTGTCGGGCAATATGGCCGAACGCATGGCAAAGATGATGCGCAAGATAGCTGACGATTGCCAGGTGATTTGCATTACCCACCTGCCTCAGATCGCTGCCCTAGGCGCCAACCATTACCGTGTCTATAAGGATGACGCTGCGGCTACGGCGCTCAGCCATATCGAACACCTTACGCCCGGGGAACGTGTAACGGAAGTGGCTCATATGCTTTCCGGCACACAACTCACTGCGGCCGCTATTGACAATGCCAAGGCCCTGCTTGAAGCAGGAGCAAAGGGCTAGGAAGGGAACTTTTCTACTTAAGTGGTCTGATCGCGCCGCAAACTTCAAAAGAGATAATCGGTTCAGAGAGCTTCGCCTAGAGTAGGCATGTCGTAAATTCTACAAGGCTTCTCGTTTGTACGGCAAGGCTTCTCGTTTGTACGGCAAGGCTTCTCGTTTGTACGGCAAGGCTCCTCGTTTGTACGGCAAGGTATGCCGTTGGCCGGAGTAGTCTGGAGCCAGACTGCTCAAATCACTAATAGCAAACGCGCCCCATTACGCAATCAGCGTGATGGGGCGCGTTTGTGGTTTAGTAGAGGCCCGTTGTTCTGCAGCCCCTGCGCAATGCAGCAATTAGAGTTCGTTGGTCACTTCGCGACCAGCCTGCATGACGTAGGTGAGCTTGAGATCCTTGTCAAACATCATGAGGTCTGCATCTTTCCCGGCTTCGAGTGAGCCCTTGCGGTCGTAGACGCCCATGATCTTGGCAGGCGTTTCGGAGGCCATGCGGCAGGCGTCTTCGAGGGGAATGCCGGCCTGCTGTACGCAGGTGCGGATCAGGCGGTCCATCGTGGCGATGGAGCCGGCGAGGGCAGAGCGGTCAGCGAGTTTGCAGACACCGTCCTCGAGGATGACGCGGGGATCGAAGGCGGCATTGCCGTCAGAGGCGGCGCAGGCGAGTGAGTCGGTGATGAGAGCCGTCTTCTCAACGCCCTTGATCTGGTAGATCATGCGAAGCATAACGGGGGGAACGTGGATGCCGTCGGCAATCATTTCTACCGTCATGTTCTGTTCGGCAAAGATACTTTCTACCGTGCCGGGTACCTTAAACTCGCGGTTTTTGTAAACCACCGGCATGGCATTGTAAAAGTGGGTGGCGTGCGTCATGCCGGCGGCATTGGCAGCATTTACATCCTCATACTTTGCGCGGGTGTGAGCAATGGCGGGGAGTACACCGTGCTTGACGCAGCACTTGATGAAGTCGATCGAACCGGGAAGTTCGGGAGCCTCATCCCAGCGCTTGATGCACGTAGTCTTCTCGAGAAGCATCTCATACTCTTCCTTGACAGGAGGCTTGATCCACTCGGGGATCTGTGCACCGGCCTGCTTGGGGTTGAAGTACGGGCCTTCGAGGTGAAGACCGAGGATCGGACTGTTGGGACGAGCCATCAGGCGCTCGCAGGTGGCAGCAGCCTTCTCGATCATCGGAACAGTAGAGGAGGAGAGGGTGGGGAAGATCGAGGTGGTGCCATGCTTCATATGGGCATTGACTGCTACTTCGAAGGCTTCTTCTTCGCCTTCCATGAAGTCGCGTCCGCCACCGCCATGAACGTGCATCTCGATGCCGCCGGGCACTACGACGCAATCTTTGGCGTTGATTACCTCAGCGCCTTCTACCTTGAGGTCGCAGTTGGCAATAGCCTTGATTTTATTGTCGTCGATGATGACAGAGCCGCCTTCTAGCCATCCCTGAGGGGTGAGAATGCGTCCGTTGATGATCTGTTTTAGCATAAAGCTATGATGTTGGGGGGATTAGGTTTGAATTTATTTTAGGGTAGTGTATGCCTTCTAGGGGGAACGGGTATCAAGATGATTGCCGTACCTTTAGGGAGACGCCACAAAGGTACGGCTTTCCGACAAAGGATGGTTATGAGAGGGTCATAAGTTTTGGGGAGAAATGAAAAGGGGGCAGTCAGGTGTTTCCCTCTTTATCAGAGGTCAGGGTCGTGAGTCAGTGCGTTGCCCATGTGCCAGGTTGAGAGCCCCAAGCTGATAAAACTGACCCGTACGCCTTCGGCACGGAGAAGTTCGTGAGCAAGGGCGCGGATCGTGCTACCCGTCGTGATTACATCGTCGATGATGAGCAGATGCTTGCCGGCGATGCCGTCGGCTTGGACCAAGCGGAAGATCTCTTTTACGTTTTCGCTGCGCTCGATGACCTCCATCTGTGTCTGCGTGCGGTTGTCGACGGTACGGATCACAGCACGCGTCTCTAGGGGAATTCCGGTCAAGTCGTTGATACCTCGTGCCAGTTCTTCGCTCTGATTGTAGCCGCGCTGGCGGCGGCGCCGCGGTGAGAGCGGAACGGGGACGAGTGCATCTATCCCCTCGAAGAAGTCTGTATTTTCGAGGTCTTGTGCCATGAGCCGTCCGCAGTAGCGGGCTACAGCGGGGTGGTGATAATACTTGAAGTGGAAGAAGAGACGGGTGCTTAACGATCCGTCAATGTAATAGATAAGGCTGTTGGCATGAACGGGGCAGATGTGGTAGTCGCAGAGAAGGCGTTCGACCATGTTTCCTCTCTGGCCTTTGAGGCGGGTGAAGGGAAGCCGCCCTAGACAGGCCGTGCAGACCTGCGTCTCCGTCGCCGTCAGTTTCTGCTCACAGATGCAGCAATAGCGTGGGAGCAGCAGGTCGCCAAGAGCTTGTAACGTTTCGAGCAGATTCTGCCGCGAGGGGAGAATGGATATCTTCATGCAGTAAGCGGATTATTTCATCCGCTCAAAGATCATATGGCCGGTCGTCTTGACGAGTTTGCGACCTACCGCGCGGCGGATGGCATTTCCGCCAATGGCGTCGTAGGTATAGGTGCTGTCGGGATTGAGGGTGAAATCTATGTCTTGTGTGTCTGAACCTATGTCGTTGCTCAGGCGCAGATGTGCCGTATTACCTTCTATGCTGTGCTTGACGAGCATCCAAGTACCGTATATGTTGCCGTTCATGTAGCCGTTCATCTTCCCCAAAAAGCTGAAGCCAGGTACGCTGATCGTCTCCTCATAGAGATTGAGGTAAAGGTTTACGCCCGTCTCTTTGCAGTGGAAATGCCCCTCAAAGGGACGAGGGGGCTGCGATGTGGATTGGGCCATAGAGCACAGCGCGAAAGCGAAGGTGAGAGGGAAAAAAGAGAGGAAACGTTTCATAACAGAGTGGGCTTGAGGGTAAAGCTGGTAAACTGATGCAGTTGCTAAGAGCTAATCGGCTGCATCGGCCGTCGGTGTGCGGAGGATAAGACTTGTGGCACCTATGGTGATGATGTCGCCGTCAATGAGGGAGGCGCGCTCTTTGGGGCCAAGGATTTTGTTGTGGAGGAAGGTGCCGGTGTTAGACGTAGCGTCGCGAAGGCTGTAGAGGACAGTACCGTCAGCCTTAGGAGTTACGGTGACGATGCAATGCGTCGTGTCAACGCTCGGGTCTACCGTCTTGATGGGAGCATTGGCACTTGTTCCCTTGACGAGTCGGCCAATGACATTGTCACCGGCGTGGAGAGGCAGCGTCTGCTTGAAATGGAAGGCGTTTTCGATAACGATGAGTTCGCCATAGGTCGGCGCTTCGTCTCCGTCATCGGCTTCTGCCTTGCGAGCGTTGTCGGGCATGCGGATTTTGAATCGCTTATGACAAGCCGGACATTCAAAGACAAGCAGACTGCCAGGGGCGTAACGGGTCTCGTCAAAAGGGATCGCTTCGTCACACTTGGGGCAACGCAAACGTTTCATAGGCTTGGAAGTGAGAGGGATAGGTGCTAGGAGTTAAACAATAAGAGCAAGCTGGCTCTCTCCTCGGTGAGAGAAGGCCGGCTTGCTCTAAGCCTTAGCTTATTTCAGGTGCATGACCCAAGCGTCAGAGGCGAAGTCTTTATTCCGTAGCGTGCGCATAGCTTCGCGCGCCTGTGCCTCTGTGGCATACTTACCGTATATGACGCGAACCATGCGCCCGCGCGTGTAGGGACGTACCTCGCTATGTCCTTGGGCTTTTAGCTGACGGCTCATTCGCTCGGCGTTTTCCTGCGTTATGGAACTGGCCAATACGATCGTGTAGTGTGCGGCTTGCTCGTGGAGTTCTGGGGTAGCGTGAGGCGCCGTCGTGGAATGTTGAGGTTGCGCAGCCTGAGTGTTTACTAGCCGTGTCGGCTCATTTGGGACTTGGGTCTGCTGATTAGTCCTCGCCGGCTGTTCTCCTGGCAAAATCGTTTGTTGGGCATTTGTCGGCTCGGCCTTGGTTTGCCGGTGATCAGCCTGACGCGGGCTGAATAGTTCTTCGTAGGCCATAGAGGCAGTAGTCTGCATACCCGGCGTACTGTATAGCCCCGAACTGATGGGAGTCGCCCAAGCAAAATAGCACACAACAGCCACTAGCGCCGCTACAACGTAGTTGACGAGTTCCTTGCTGATGCTGAGGGTATAGTCGCGGTCTGTCCGCTTGAGGCGGAATCTTTTGTACTTGGTTCGAAGTGGTAAGGTGGGCTTTGATGAGGCAGTTCCCTCTTCGCTAGAAACATTTTGTGTGACGGTGGGCTGCATAAAGGCATCTAGGCCATAGAGCTCGGGGGAGAGTACACCCGCCTCACAAGGGATGAACTCATAACTTCCGCCAATACCCAACTTGAGGCGGCCAATACCGCTGAGTTCATACTCGCCGTCACGCTGCAGCTGCTCCTTCAGCCGCGTTACTTCATCGTCAATGAGGCGAACGGTCTCGGGGTAGGTCGTGTCGTAGGTTTGCATGTAAGATTGTACGAGCAACCCGTCGTTGACCGTTAGTCGGGCATTGAAGCCTACGCTGCGATAGGGGGGCAGGAATAGCTGCTCTCCAGGCACGTGGCGTGCAGACACGTAGTGTGTCACGAAGCCGCCAAGCCCCGGGACGATTACGCAGTCATGCGTCAGCATGAGCGTTTCGATGTGTCTGGAGAGTGAAATCATACCGCAAAGTTAGTGCATTCTTGCCGTTTGCGCTAGCTTAGGCAAAGCCCTTTTCGCAGGCTGCTTAAGCCCTAATTTTGCTATATTCTGGTTAAGATGTTGATGATCAGGACCTTTGCAGAGACAAATTATTTATGCTCCGAGGTGCAAGCGTAAGCGAATTGCCAAGCTGAAAGCATTGCGCCTTCGACTGCCGGGAAATCCGGGTAGTCGAAGGCGCATCTTTACTTGGTGTGTTGAGGTAGGGCGGACTTGCAGGAGCTTTGCGGCAGCTCAAGCTTATGCATTAGGGGGCTGGAATAATGAGCTTCATGCCGAGCACGATGTTGTCGGCATTCTTCAGCCCGTTGGCCTCGAGTATGCGATTGATGTACTTGTCTGAGCCGTAGTAACGGCGTGAGAGGCGACTGAGGTTATCGCCTTTTTCGACGATGTGGTAGGTTGGGCTCTTCTTTGCCGGCTTTGTATTCTCTGGTGGCGAGAGGGGGGGGGGCGTAGGTGCTGCAGTCGGTGCCTGAAGGGAGGGTTTTGTCTTGGGCCGGGCGTTTCTGTCCGTTGTGCCTGAGGCCGGAAGGGGCGTTTCCGGAGTTGGTTGTATCGGCGCAGGTGCCGGCTTAGTCTTTGTGGCTGGCAATGGCTGCTGGACCGGAGTTTCTGGGCTAGGCGTGATGAACCAGCGCTCCACAATAGGGAGGGAACAGGGGCAGAGCAATCGGAAATAGCCGGCAAAGTAGCTTCCTCCCGTCAAAATGATGAGCCCGAGAGTCAGGGCTGCAATTTTCCAGGGATTGCAGCGCCGTTGTCTTGTATACGTTTGTTGGTCATCGTTGCTTTTCTGCGAGTCAGAAGGCATAGAATTGCTCGAGGGCGTGTTACCTGTCTCTGTCGCAGACTCTTCTTCGGTTGCGGGCTGGGGAGAAATGTCATCGGCTTGCGGGCTGACAAGGCGTTGGGCGTGAGCCGTTACATTGGGATCAGGGGCCGAGTCCGTTTCTGCATGAACTAACGGGGCCTGCTCTGCAACTTCTTCTTGCTGAGAGGACAATGCATCCTGTCCTTTGGGGTTCGCTTCGACAGCGAGGGAGGCGTTCTCTACAACGTTTGGCTCTAGGTTGGGCTTTGGCTGCTGATCGGAAGAAGGGCCGGCTGCTGAAGTAGAAGGGGCGGGGGAGTGTTCGCTGTTGGGTTCCGCATCTGCACCCTTCAATGGATCGTCGGATGTCTCAATGCCTGCAGCTTCATTCCCTTCCTCTACGGCATTTTGTTGCAACATCGTCTGGGTTGTCTCTGCGGCTGTTCCTTCTTCCTTCGCTTCTTCTGTATCTTGCGCTATTGCTTCTACTTCCGCTTCGGCTTCTCGGTCTATTTCGGCCAACTCTTCGATGCTGGTATCGTCACTGAGATCTACGGTCTCAAAGTGGGCGAAGGGACGATTGACGAGTTCCTTGAGGCTGCTTTCGGGGGTGAACGTCACTTTAGTGTGACTACCGATGCGGAAGCGTTCTCCAGTGTTGATATTGACACTCTCCCGTTCACTGACCGTAACGAGTTTAAATGTGCCGAATCCCTTGATCTTGACGAACTTTTCCTCTGTGAGTGCCTCTGAGATTACCTCGAAGTAGGCGCGTAAGAAAGCTTCGGCCTCACTAGTCGTGAGCCCTTCTGTCGCAGCTAGCAGCGGAGCTAGATCGGTGAGGGTGATCTTCTGTTTCATCGTTTCGGGATGGGCTATTTGAATTTGTCCTTAAGACCCGTTCCCGGGCGGAAAGAAAGCACTAGTTTTGGGGGGATGAGGCGACGCTTGCCCGTCGTCGGGGAGACCATGATGCGCTCCTGTTTCTTTTTGACCTCAAAGGTGCCGAATCCCTGCACGGTGAGTGCCGTCTCGTCATCGAGGCGGTCAGCCAGAGCCCGAGCGAAGGCTGCTGTGAGTTTTGAAGTACGAACAGCGGAAAGTCCCGTTTGCGCCGAGAGGGCTGTGATGAAGTCTTTATTGTTCATTGACAGGAATCAGCTTACGTATGCTTGAAAAAATAGCTATGTCCGCTAGAAATCTAGACGAGCTCAGCGTAGAGGTCGAACTCCTCCGCCCCGGTGATTCTCACGTTATAGAACGAACCGATTTCCAACGGATGTCTCTCATCCGCTAAGATGAGCACTTCGCAATCAACTTCGGGGGAGTCGGCTTCGGTGCGGCCTATGTAGTAGCCGTCGCTCATGCGGTCAATGATAACGCTGGTGATCGTACCTATCTTTTCGTCAAGGAGTTCGGCAGAGATCTCTTCTTGCACTTCCATGAGTTCGTCGAGCCGATTGTTTTTCACTTCATCAGGCACGTCGTCTTCATAGTGTGTGGCGGCAAAGGTACTCTCTTCTTCGCTGTAGGCAAAGGCCCCCATGCGGTCGAAGCGGGCGTAGCGGACAAAGTCGACAAGTTCCTGAAAGTCTTCCTCTGTCTCACCTGGAAAACCGACCATCAGCGTGGTACGGATGGCAATGCCCGGCACTTCGCGGCGTAGGCGGTTTATCAGTTCGATTGTTTCGGCCTTGGTGACGTGGCGCTGCATGCGTTTGAGCACGGGGTCAGCGATGTGTTGAAGGGCGATGTCCAGGTAATTGCACACGTTGTCATTCTCGCGCATGACACGCAGTAGATCCCAGGGGAAATGAGTAGGGTAAGCGTAGTGGAGCCTGATCCACTTCACACCCTCGATGTGTGCCATGCGTTCGATGAGCTCAGGCAGCCGCTGCTCGTGGTAGAGATCAACGCCGTAGTAGGTGAGCTCCTGTGCAATGACCTGGAACTCTTTAACTCCCCCGGCGACTAGTGACTTCACCTCACTGAGGATCTCCTCCATGGGGCGGCTCACATGGCGACCTGTGATGATGGGGATGGCACAATAAGCGCAGTGGCGGTCGCACCCTTCCGAGATCTTTAGATAGGCGTAGTGGGAAGGTGTCGTCAGATAACGCTTACCGCAGACTGAGGTGTCATAATGACCTTTGAGCTCCTCAAGTAGCCCCTTCCAGTCAAACTTGCCATAGAACTTGTCTACCTCAGGTATCTCTTCACGAAGTTCGTCCATGTAACGCTCAGAAAGGCAGCCCATTACGTAGACTTGCTTGAGCTTACCTTCATCCTTGAGTTCACAGAGCTCAAGGATGGTGTTGATGCTTTCCTCCTTGGCGGCCGCAATAAAACCGCAGGTGTTGATGACAGCCACGTCACCGTGTACGGTTTCTGGGTTGTGATGTAGTTCGAATCCTTGTTTGGCAAACTGTGCGAGGAGCTGCTCCGAGTCTACAAGATTTTTGGAGCAGCCCATTGTGAAGAGGTCTATGGTATGGGGCCGTGCAGGAATCATCTGCGAAGTTGCTGGAGAGAGTTGAGGTGAGGTAATTAGAGAAGGAGAGGCTGCATTAGAGCCCCTCGAAGAGCGCGTTGACGAACTCACGTCGGTTGAAGGGCTGGAGGTCTGTCATCTTCTCGCCGAGTCCGATGTAGCGGACGGGAACTTTCAGCTGGTGGCTGATGCCGATTACCACACCGCCCTTTGCCGTTCCGTCAAGCTTGGTGATGGCTAAGGCCGTGACATCGGTTGCCTTGACAAACTGGCGTGCTTGTTCGTACGCATTTTGTCCTGTGCTGCCGTCGAGCACGAGGAGTACCTCATCCGGGGCAGTCGGAACGACCTTTTGCATCACGCGCTTGATTTTCGTTAGCTCGTCCATGAGCCCGACCTTGTTGTGCAGGCGCCCGGCCGTGTCGATAATTACCACGTCAGCCCCTTGTGCTTTGGCTGAATTGACCGTGTCATAGGCAACGCTGGCTGGGTCGCTTCCCATTTGTTGCTTGACGACCGGCACGCCGACCCGCTCGCCCCAGATGACAAGCTGCTCGACTGCGGCAGCGCGGAAGGTATCAGCTGCTCCGAGCACGACCTTGAGGCCAGCTTGTTTAAACTGATAGGCAAGTTTACCGATCGTTGTCGTCTTACCTACACCATTGACGCCTACGACCATGATGACGTAGGGGCGGTGGTCTGTGGGAATGGTGAACCCTTCTTCGTCTCCTCGACCGTCATCAGTGAGAAGTGTCGTGATCTCCTCTTTGAGAATCTTGTGGAGCTCAGCCGTGCCGACATACTTGTCGCGAGCAACGCGTTCCTCAATGCGGCGGATGATCTCCAGGGTCGTGTCTGCTCCTACGTCGGACGTGATAAGGAGCTCCTCGAGGCGGTCGAGCAGTTCGTCATCGACTTTGCTCTTTCCTGCAATGGCGCGTGAGAGTTTGCCGAGGAAAGACGTCTTCGTCTTTTCGAGTCCGGAGTCGAGCGCTTCTTTCTTTTCTTTCTTAGAGAATATGCTGAATAAGCCCATGGCGTTTTCTGCTAGAGGAGATGAGGTGAGTGAAGGGTGAGATAGGTAGGGTATGCGGCATTGGGATGAGGGCAGGGGAATCTCTGTATCCGACAACCTACATAGAGCCTCCTGCAAAGGTAAGAAAATTCGGCTGTTCAGATGGGGCTTCAGAGCTAAATGCTTGCATTGCAGCCTTGTGCTTGCGGTTCTGACTTTAGTGCCGTGAGTAGGTCTGCCACGATGAAACTGCTGCCGCCGATGTAGATCAAGTCATCGGGTCCTGCATCGTTGAGTGCCTGACGGTAGGCTTCAGCAACGGTGGGGAAGATGGTTCCGTTGATTCCGTCATGGACGGCAATCTTTGCAAGTTCATTGGCGGATATGGCACGCTTGACCTGCGCCTGTGTCCAGTAATATCGTGCCTGATGTGGCAGCATTGCCATCACGGTTGTGATGTCTTTGTCAGAGACCATGCCGAAGACAATGCGCACGCAGGCATGGCGCTTCGTCTCTGAAGCTAGGCGATGCGATAAGTATTGCCATCCCCCGGTATTGTGGCCTGTGTCACAAATTACAGTGGGGCGGTGTGAGATTACCTGCCAACGCCCCATCAGCCCGGTGAGGTCGCAGACATGGCGGAATCCTTTTTTGATATCTTCCGCAGAAAGTCCGAAGTGCGGCGCCAAAAGGTTGAGTGCCGTCAGTATAGTGTTGGCATTGCGCGGTTGGCAATCTCCCGTAAGCTGGCCTTCGATTGTTCCCCAGTGGCGCGTGGTGTAGTTCAAGGTGCTGTCCTTGTGGGTTGTCGCGGTTATTTCGGGACAATCTTCTGCGAAAACCAGGCTGTTTACACCATAGTGGCGGGCTTTGGCTTCAAAGACAGGGCGCGTTTCGGGAAGCACTTCACCGATGACTGTGGGGATACCGGGTTTCATAACTCCCGCTTTCTCACCCGCAATCTTAGCTAGTGTATCACCCAGAAGCTGCGTGTGGTCTAGGCTGATGTTGGTGATAAGAGAGAGCTCGGGGGTAATGATATTGGTGCAGTCTAGCCGGCCGCCAAGCCCGACCTCGATGACAGCTACATCTACGCCGCGATCAGCAAAGTAGTTGAGGGCCAACGCCGTGGTAATTTCAAAGAATGATGGGTGCAGCGGCTCAAAGAACGGCCGGTGGTGGGCGATGAAGTCCGTGACATATTCCTCGCTGACCATCTCGCCGTTGACTCTGATGCGTTCGCGAAAGCTCACGAGGTGGGGCGAAGTGTAGAGCCCCACGTTCAGACCGTGCGCCTGTAGCACTGCAGCAAGCGTGTGGGCGCAGCTACCCTTGCCGTTGGTGCCAGCCACATGTATTGTTTGATAGCGGTGGTGGGGATGTCCGAGATGGGCATCAAGCAGACGAGTCGTGTCAAGTCCGGGCTTGTAGGCGGCTGCACCTTGTTGCTGAAAGAGAGGGGCAACCTGGTAGAGGTAGCTGATCGTTTCGTCGTAGGTCATGGAGATGAGGGAGTGGTATAAAACAAAGGAGTTAAGGGAATCGCAGTTCCCTTAACTCCAGAGGATGCGTGCTTTCGCCATCGAGTGGCGGATTTATTGGTTGAAGTAGTTACGGAAGGAGCGGAATATCTTATCCTTTACATCGCTTGAAGGTTGATATTCTTTGGCATCTTGCATGCCGGTGAGGGCCTTCTTCTGTTCGTCTGTTAGGTGCTCAGGCACGTAGACACTGATATTGACGACAATGTCGCCTCGGCCGTGTCCGTAGCCTTCAACTGCGGGGAGACCCTTGCCACGCAGGCGGAGTGCCGTGCCCGGCTGGGTGCCCGGAGCAATGTTGATGCGCGCTTTGCCTTCAAGGGTCGGCACTTCAACGGTGCATCCCATGGCGGCTTGGGGGAAAGTGAGCAAAAGATTGTAGATGAGGTCGGTCTCATCACGGATGAAGTCTTTGTGGGGCACTTCCTCAATGATGACCTGTATGTCGCCCGGTACGCCATTGTGCATGGCAGCACCGCCCTTCCCGGGAATATTGACAATCATACCCTCACCCACACCGGCAGGTATCTTGATTTCAACGATGTCCTCGCCTTCTACGATCCCCTGACCGTGGCACTGGTTACAGGGATCTTTAATGATCGTGCCTTCGCCGTGGCACTGTGGGCAGACCTCTTGTGACTGCACCATTCCGAGAATGGAGCGATGAGTGGTAATGACGTAGCCCTGACCATGGCATTTGGGACAAGTTCCGGCGTGGTGGCCGTCCTTGCAACCCGATCCATGGCAGGAAGGGCAGGTTACGTCCTTTTTTACTTTAAACTTCTTGGTAACGCCTGTGGCGATTTCCTCTAGGGTGAGCTTCACCTTCATGCGCAGGTCGGCGCCTTTATATTGTCGCGTCTGCGGACGTCCGCCCTGAGCACCGAATCCGCCACCAAAGCCGCCCATGCCACCGAATATGTCACTGAAATGGCTGAAGATGTCGTTGAAGTCCATTCCGCCAGTCCCATAGCCGCCGCCACCGTCTACGCCTGCTGCGCCGAACTGGTCATAACGCGCGCGTTTGTCTGGGTCGCGAAGCACGTCATAGGCAGCAGCAGCCTGTTTAAACTTCTCTTCGGCTTCTTTATTGCCGGGGTTGCGGTCGGGATGATACTTGATGGCGACCTTCTTGTAGGCTTGTTTGATCTCGTCTGCAGATGCCGTGCGCGATACGCCTAGAATTTCGTAATAGTCCAATTCTTCAGCCATGTAGTGTGAGGAATGTCTCGATGTTTTAGAGAGATGCTTGAGAATTTGTGGCGATCTGACAGCTAAGTGGCAGCTGTCAGATCTGGATCGTCGGAGAGAGGAGAGAACGAATCATTTGCAGGTTCGTCATCTCATATCGTGCTTATTGACCGACAACGACTTTTGCGTGGCGGAGGACCTTGTCGTTAAGCAGGTAGCCCGGTTGGACGCAGTCAACGACATGATTCTTTTGATTTTCATCCTGTGCGGGGATGAGTGCAACCGCTTCGTGAAAGTCAGTGTCAAAAGGCTTACCGATGGCGTCTATCTTATGAAGGCCTTGCGTGGCGAGCGCCTTAGCCAGCTTGTCGATAATCAATGCCACTCCCTCTTTGAGAGTAGCGATATCGTCACTCTTCTCAATATTGGTTGCTGCGCGTTCGAGATCGTCGAGCACAGGGAGTAAAGCATCGAGCACTTTGGCCCCACCATTGAGGATGAGTTCTGTCTTCTCCTTGAGCGTGCGTTTGCGGTAGTTATCAAACTCGGCCACTTGGCGAAGATATTTATCCTTGAGTTCGGCATTTTCCTCTTTGGCTTGAGCCAATTGCTCCTCGAGGGTAGGAGAAGTTGTCTCTTCTGCTTGATCGCCCTTAGTCTGAGGCTTGGTTTCTTGCGTTTCTTGCGTCTCTTCAGCCGTGTGAAAACGTGCGTTCTCGGCGTGGTCGCCTGTTTTATCGTTATGATGATTGTGTGCCATGATGATTGCTATTTATTATATAGGATCTATACTCTAAGGAGACGCACGCAAAACGTGTGCCAACTTCTTTCCTGCAGATCGATATGGAAGGCATGTGCCGTAAATAGACTAGCTCCTTCCTAGAGCGCGTCCGTTTATATACGAAGTCGGCGAAATGTGGTCCGCGGAGATCCTATGGCTTTAGGGGCTTTATTCTCTTAAGGGGGCCGCTTACTCCTTTGTCCCATAGAGCTTGGCACGTAGTTCAGCTATGTGAGCGTCGTGCACGTAGTCATCATAGTTCATAAGTTTATCGATGGTGCCATTAGGCGTCAGCTCGATGATGCGGTTGGCGATGGTATCGATAAACTCGTGGTCATGGCTGGAGAAGAGAATGTTTCCCTTATAGAGCTTGAGGTTGTTATTGAAGGCCTGGATGCTCTCCATATCAAGGTGGTTGGTCGGCGTGTCGAGGATGAGGCAGTTGGCGTTTTTGAGCTGCATGCGGGCTATCATCAGGCGCATCTTCTCGCCTCCGGATAGCACATTAACCTTCTTGAGAATGTCCTCGTCCTTGAAGAGCATTCGCCCGAGGAAAGCCTTGAAGTATACTTCGTTGCCCTCGCCGTACTGGCTGAGCCAGTCGAGCATGTTGTAGTCGGTGTTAAAAAACGCAGTGTTGTCCAGCGGAAGATAGGCCGTCGTAATCGTGACGCCCCAGTTGAAGGAGCCGGCGGCGGGTTTTTGGTTGCCGTTGATGATTTCAAAGAGCGTTGTCATTGCACGCGGGTCGTGAGAGAGGAAAACAATCTTCTCCCCGCGCTCCACGGTGAAGTTAAGACGGTCGAAGAGTACCGTGCCGTCTTCTGCTACGCCCTTGAGATCCTTGACCTCAAGAATCTGGTTGCCCGGCTCGCGCTCCATCTGGAAGATGATGCCCGGATATCGACGGGTAGAGGGCTTGATCTCTTCTACGTTGAGTTTCTCAAGCATCTTTTTGCGGCTAGTGGTCTGGCGGCTCTTGGCCACGTTAGCTGAGAATCGGCGGATAAACTCTTCCAGTTCCTTCTTCTTCTCTTCTGCTTTCTGACGCTGATTTTGTGCCTGGCGCAGGGCAAGCTGTGACGACTCGTACCAGAAAGAGTAGTTGCCTGAGAAGAGGGTAACCTTTCCGTAGTCAATGTCTACCGTATGGGTGCATATTTGGTCGAGGAAGTGGCGGTCATGGCTGACAACGAGCACCGTGTGTTCGAAGTTGCCGAGGTAATCTTCTAGCCACTCTACCGTCTCAAGGTCGAGGTCATTGGTAGGCTCGTCGAGGAGCAGATTATCAGGCTCTCCAAAGAGTGCTTGTGCCAGCATGACGCGTACCTTCTCTTTACCGCTGAGGCTACCCATGAGCTGTCCGTGGAGCTTTTCTTTGATTCCCAAGCCGCTGAGGAGCGTAGCAGCGTCATTTTCGGCATTGTAGCCCCCCATTTGAGCAAATTTATCCTCGAGTTCTGCTACCTTGATACCGTCTTCATCTGTGAAGTCGGCTTTGGAGTAGAGGGCATTGCGCTCCTGCATGAGGTTCCACATCTCGGTGTGCCCCATTAGTACGGTGTCGAGTACGGTGTGTTCGTCAAATTTGAAGTGGTCTTGCGAGAGTACGGAGAGACGCTCACCCGGCCCCATCGTGACGCTTCCTTTAGTCGGCTCGAGGTCACCGCTAATTGCGCGTAGGAGTGTGGACTTACCTGCCCCGTTGGCACCGATGATGCCGTAGATATTGCCGTTGGTAAACTTCATGTTGACATCCTGATAGAGGATGCGCTTGCCGAACTGTATGGCGAGATTAGAGATCGTTATCATCTAGCTAGTGGAAAATGTGTTTATGATTGAGGGGTACTTGTAATCTAGGCAAATTGCTCAGAGACAAGACGTTTGGATGAGGCTGAAGATATAAAAAGTCAAGCCGCCGTACGAAGTCCCTTCCTCCTGACGCTGCTATCATACGCTTAGCCTCAGCAGGGGAGCTTCTGTAAAGTTCTTGAGACTTCTTCTACTTAGAACTCTGACGTGAAGTGAAATTTGATGTGCTCGAAGTCTTGTTGCGCCATCTGTAGTACGTAGCCGCTGTCGGCAAGGAATACGTCGCGTCCTTCGCGGTCGACTGCCATATACTGATACTTGCGCTTCTTAAAGTTTTCGAGCTCTGCCTCATCGTCGCTCTCGATCCAGCAGGCCTTGTAAAGATGGATCGGCTCCCAGCGGCATTTAGCATTATACTCGTTCTCGAGGCGATACTGAATCACCTCAAACTGCAGCTGGCCAACTGTTCCGATGATCTTGCGGCCATTGAACTGGTTGATGAAGAGCTGGGCGACGCCCTCGTCCATAAGCTGGTCGATGCCCTTGTTGAGCTGCTTGGTTTTCATCGGGTCAGCATTCTCGATGTATTTGAACATCTCGGGAGAAAACGACGGCAGCCCCTTGAAGTGTAGCTGCTCGCCTTCAGTGAGTGTGTCGCCGATCTTGAAGATGCCATTGTCAGGTAGTCCGACGATGTCGCCAGCCCATGCTTCATCGATGGTACTCTTGCGCTGAGCCATAAACTGGGTAGGGGAGGAGAAGCGCACGCTCTTCCCCTGGCGAACGTGGAGATAAGGCTTGTTACGTTCGAAGCGGCCGGAGCATACCTTGCAGAAGGCGATGCAGGAGCGGTGATTGGGGTCGATGTTGGCTGTAATCTTGAAGATAAAGCCGGTAAACTTCTCTTCCACTGGCTCTACGAGACGCTCGACAGCCTGCGTCGGGCGAGGGGAAGGGGCTATTGCCACAAAGCAGTCAAGCAGTTCACGTACGCCGAAGTTGTTGAGTGCAGAACCGAAGAAGACCGGTGCCACTTCACCCTTGAGGTAACGCTCGCGGTCGAAGGCTGGATAGACTCCTTCGAGCAGATCGAGATCATCGCGCAGCTTGGCGGCATCATTGGGCCCTACGTGATCGTCTAGGTCGCTGGAGGCAATGTCGACGGCAACCTTCTCTGTTACCTTCTGCTTGTCGGCTGCGAAGAGATTGAGCTGCTGTTCGTAGATGTTGTAAACTCCCTTAAACCGTGCCCCTTGGTTGATCGGCCATGAGAGGGGACGCACGCTGATGTGCAGCTCGCTCTCTAGCTCGTCGAGCAAGTCAAAAGGGTCTTTGCCCTCGCGATCCATCTTGTTGACAAAGACGATAACCGGTGTATGGCGCATGCGGCAGACCTCCATCAGTTTGCGTGTCTGTGCCTCGACACCTTTGGCTGAGTCCACAACGATGATCGCGGAGTCGACGGCAGTGAGCGTACGATAGGTGTCTTCGGCAAAATCTTGGTGTCCCGGCGTATCGAGGATGTTGACCTTATAACCTTCGTAGTCAAACTCCATGACAGAGGTCGTCACCGATATACCACGTTGTTTCTCGATCTCCATCCAGTCAGAGGTAGCGGTCTTCTTGATCTTGTTGTTCTTCACGGCACCGGCCACTTGTATCTGGCCGCCGAAGAGCAAGAACTTCTCCGTAAGTGTCGTTTTGCCCGCATCGGGGTGGGAGATGATTGCGAAGGTGCGCCGGCGCGCTATTTCAGGGTTTGTCATCATATGATCGTGAGAAGTGATTAAGGAGGTAGTGAGAGATGAGACGTCGACCGGTCGTTGAGGGTGAGGCTGTAGACCCAGCTCTTTGCTGTAGGCCATTTACTTCATTCGTCCGAGACAGTCCTTGAGGGCGTCCGCCCACCAGCGTATCTCTATGCCATAGGCCGTCTTGATCTTGGTCTTGTCGAGCACAGAGTAGTGGGGGCGCTTTGCGGGGGTCGGATATTCCTCTGTATGAAGAGGCTTGACCTGGCAGCTGTCAATACCGGCTAAGGCAAAGATCGTGCGTGTGAAGTCGTACCAAGAGCAAACGCCCTCGTTGGTAAAATGGTAGACTCCCGCTAGCGTATCGCCGCAGACCATGTGGAGGATTGCTCCGGCCAAGTCACGAGCATAAGTTGGCGAGCCAAGTTGGTCAAAGACTACGCCCAATTCCTCACGTTCTCGGCCCAGAGAGAGCATCGTCTTGACGAAGTTTCGGCCGAAGGTAGAATAGAGCCAAGCTGTGCGAACCACTACGGCACCTGCACAGCCACGGATTACGCGTTCCTCGCCGGCCAGTTTTGTGCGTCCATAGACCGTCTGAGGGTGGCAGGGATCGTCTTCGCGATAAGGCTTGCACCCCTTGCCGTCAAAGACGTAGTCTGTCGATATGTGGATCATTGTGCCCCCTACCGAATCGGTCGCTTCCGCCAGATAGCCCGGCGCCACGTTGTTGAGCAGGTCACACAGTTCAGGCTGGCTCTCTGCCTTGTCTACAGCTGTAAAGGCTGCACAGTTGATGATCGTGGAGATATGGTGATCTTCCACGAAACGGTAAATGGCATCGCGCTGTGTGATATCGAGTTCTGCAGCGTCGGTGAAGTGGAAGGTGTAGTCACCCTCGTCTACGAGTGGGGCGGAGAGAACGCGAAGCTCGCTGCCCAACTGGCCGTTACAGCCGGTGACTAATATATGTTTCATCTGTCAGTGTGATGTATGTGGGTTTGAAGGAGAGGGTGGAAGAAAGGAGAAAATGGTTGGCAGATTAAGATCAACGAGGCTGCCCTAATGCATTGGCAGTTAGAATACAACATCATTGCAGCCTGATGAATGGCAAGAGGCATTTAGAAGCGTGCCTCCGTCGCATCAAAGTTCCAGCTCGCCGGCCTCTTCCTTCTTATAGTAGTCGCTCAGCGTGCCAAGTAGCGTAACTACTTCTCGGCTTGCCGCCTCGCTCGCCTCACTCACAGGTTTATGGGCGAGCCTCAGTGTCATTAAGCCGTAAAGCAGGGAGAAACAAGTTTCCAGTTCGTCAGCCGGCCTGTTGCTTTTAGCATTGTCGCCAGCGCCGTTCGCCCCCTTCGCTCTTAGCTCGACGATGTAAGGTAATACCTTGTAGTATTGTTCCCGATAATAGGGATATTTCTCTGAACTCAATAACCTTTCGTGGAGCTCGGCAAGGCTTTGCAATACACCTCTGACGATCGCCACGTGCCCTTGTTCGCGTCGCCCTTCCGTAAGCATCATCTCGCAGAGATCAGTCATGAAGCGGACCTCTGCGCGGCGATCCTCAGGACTAAGGTTCAGCCGGCTGAGATATTCGCTGTCTACGCGCTCGGCATCGAGGTTGTAAGCACGCGCTAGATCCTCCATCTGCCAGAGATAGAGGAGATATTCGGCGCGGTTCTCGCGCCGTAGCTGGTCAGCTATGAGCATAGGGGAAGAAAATGGAGAACAGTGGCGTTCGGAGATTCGAGTGGACTTTAATAGAATGAGAGGTTGAACAGCGTCATGGCGGCATAGACAACTGAGGCACAGATGACAATGAAACCGATGGTGTGGTTCAGACGCATTACGCCTCGTAGGCCGAAGCTCCGCTTCATCTTGTTGATCACATACGTCAATCCCAACCACCAAAGCATCGCCCCAGCTACGATAGCCAAGTATCCCAGCCCATTGAGCACCCAGTTGCCGGGGATGGGGAAGGTCGCCATATTAAATAGCGCGAGGAAAAGGAAGATGATCAGCGGGTTGGAGAGGGTAATGAGGAAGGCTGTCACAAAGTTGTGAACAAGTGTCCCTTTCCCGCCCTTAGAGGGGCGGAACATCTTGCGGGGATCTTGGCGCAGCATATAGATGCCAAAAGCCAACAGCATGGCACTGCCGACCAGCTTGAGCCAGAAGATGGTCTGCGGCTGGTCAATCAGAGACATGACAAAAGATACGCCGAAGCCTGTGAGCAAGGCATAGATGATGTCGCTTAGTGAGGCACCTGCCCCCGTCACAAGTCCGTAGACCCGCCCTTTTTGGAGCGTACGCTGCAGGCATAATATACCGACAGGCCCCATTGGAGCCGAGGCGATGATGCCAATGAGCAACCCCTTGATAATCATTAGGAGCGGGCTTGCAAACTCTGTAAATAAATGGTTCATCCGGTGTTTGGGAGCTGAGAGGCTTGTTATGCGTTTGCAAAATTAAGCAGTCTGCCTCATACGGCCTATCTTCCCTTCCCCTTTTTAGTATGTGTGGCAGGACTGGACGCTTGTGATTCTTTTCTGCGTTTGGTTTCGTTATGACGAAGATCATCCTGACCTACCGAGAAGGCATAAGAGAGATCGGACGTCTCTAATCATAGCGGTTAGGGAGAAAAGACTTAGCTTTGCGTCTATTCGGAGATGCCAGTCAGGCTTTAGGCATGCTAGCTTGGTTTCTGCTTGTCTCTTCATTTCTATTACATTCATTCTGCACCGATGAAGATAACTTTCGTACAGACAGGGCGCACGACTGATAAGCGTCTCACGGCGCTCATTGACGATTATGCCTCGCGCGTTGCGCATTACCTTCCTTTTGAAGTGGTGACAATTCCCGAACTCAAGAACACCAAAGCGCTCTCCGAGGCCCAACAGAAGGATCGGGAGGGTGAATTGATACTTAAGCAGCTGAAAGCGGGAGATCATGTTGTCCTCCTTGATGAGGCAGGGCGTGAGATGCGTTCGGTGGCTTTCGCTGCGTATCTCGAGCGTTTGCAGGTGCAGGCTCTCCGACGGGTAGTCTTCATCATTGGCGGTCCTTATGGTTTCTCACAGGCGGTTTATGCCATTGCAAATGAGAAACTTTCGCTTTCGCAAATGACCTTCTCCCACCAGATGGTACGTCTCTTCTTTGTCGAACAACTCTACCGGGCCATGACGATCCTCCGGGGCGAACCTTATCACCATGAATAGGAGGTTTCTATGGGCGATTGTCCTGATATTGGTCTTAACGATTGCCTCGACAGCTATGGGTCAGGGCAGATCCCAGCGTTTGCGTATCATGGAGTGGAATGTCGAAAATCTATTCGATACCCTTCATGCGGCAGGACATGACGATCTGTCCTTTACCCCTGCGGGTGATCATCGTTGGACAGAGATCCGCTACTGGGGAAAGCTGGGACGCCTGGCTCGAACCATTGCAGCGGCAGGAGAGGAGCAGCCTGTAGATATCGTAGCTCTTGTCGAAGTGGAAAACGACAGCGTACTCTCCAACCTGGTCCGACGCACGAAACTAAGAAGGCTGGGATATGAGTACTTGGTGACGAACTCGCTCGATGTGCGAGGTATCAACGTGGGATTGCTTTACAATCCTTACCGTTACCGCCCTGTGTCAATAGACACTTTGCGTTTTCCTCACGTGGATGGAGGGAGCAGGCGACCTACGCGTGATGCCCTCCATGTGGCGGGTTTGCTGACAACGGGCGATACGCTCGATCTCATAATCATGCACTGGCCGAGCAAGCGGGGCGGGATGGCTGCAGCACGCTACCGCATGGCAGTGGCCCGCCAAATCGCAGCGTATGCTGACAGCCTGCAAATTTGTCGTATGCGGCCGGCTTTGGTCTTAACCGGCGACTGCAACGCTGCTTTTCCAGAGGCACCTATGCGGGAGGGGCTCGGTGTAAGTCTGCTGCCCGGCGAGACGAACGGCAAGTTGAATTACCGGGGGCTTTACCTCCTCAGCAATGGACTCAAAGGGCGCGATGGGGTGGCCGGGAGTTATAAGTATCGTGGCGGGTGGGAGCAGCTAGATCACTTTATCGTGAGCGGTTCATTGCTTGATGGCGGGCATAATGTTGACTCGATCGTCACAGCCGATCACTCCTTGGGCGGCCGGCTACAGACTTGTGCAGCGGCGTGCAGGCTGGTAGACTTCCCTTTTCTCTTGCGGAGAGAACGAAGTGGGGGCGGGGTAACTCCCTATCGTACCTATCTCGGCACTTATTATCAGGGAGGTTATAGTGATCATTTGCCGCTTCTTCTTGATTTGTGGTATTGAGCTATTAATCCTAGGAAAAAGACTCATGCGGACAAACAGGTCGATATGCTTCGGCCGGTTGTCCGCATGAGCTGTCTGAGGTCGGTTTAGTGCCTGGCTTCCTAGATAATTGTGGCAGAGAAGGCTATGATAAGGTAGGTTAAGGCTACGGCGATGACGAAAAGATGGAGGCTGCGCGTATTGTAGCCTGTAGAGCTATAGCCGGTACGGTGAGCCAGAAGCTGGTTGCGTTGAGCGAGGTGGAATCGGATCGCACGATGCCAGCAAAGATATATTATCGTTGCTACAAGGATACCGCATAGTGCACCGGCGAGGATATCGGTCACGTAGTGTACGCCCAGATAGACTCGGCTCCAGCAATTGACCAAAGCCCATGAGCAAAGCCACAAGCTGAGGGTACGGTCACGCATGAGAAGCGTAAGAAAAGTGGCTACAGCAAAGGTGTTGGCGGCATGGCTGGAGAAGAATCCGTAGCGTCCGCCTCGGTAACCGCTGACGACGTCGATAGCGTACATGAGCGCTGGATCTTGTGCCGGGCGGAAGCGACAGACAAGGGGCTTGAAGATAGAGGAGGCTATCTGGTCCGAGAATGTAATGCAGAGAGCAAGCGCTAGGATGATACTCAGAATGACGCGCAGATTGTTGTTGCGGATGATGACATAGAGCAACACCAGAGCTAGGGGAAGCCATGTGGTAGTGTGGCTGACTAGCACAGCAACCCTGTCAAGGTAGGGACTGTCACTGCCATTAATGGCCAATGTCAGGGAGCGGTCGAGGTGTAGGAGCGTGTCAATCATGGGAGCAAGGTATGGGGTGGATGAGGCCAAGCGTTACGAAGTGCAGTGAGGGGTTAGAGCGCCTTACCCCAGTCAGCCACACTGACGACCCCTCGTCTGTTTATCCAAGCCGTGGTTCCATCGGGGAGGGTCACCTCGATCCAGTCCTTGTTATAGGTGGTTCCTGTCGTGGTGACGGTTGTGCCGGGGAGTAGGGTATGGAGACTCTTGCCTCCCCCTCCTGGAAGCTCGTAGGCTTGAGTGTCGCTCATGACGACAGCCTCGTCTTTGCCTCCAGATAAGGCGCGTTGAGTGAGTGCGGCGCTTTCGCTTATCAGAAGAATGAGTGCACCAAAAACGATGAGTGCAATGCCTGTCTTGCGGAGTCGCGTTCGCTGGGCTCGAAGTAGGAGCCAGTAGCCGCAAAAGGCCAGTGCCAGGGCTGAGAGAGCCATCAGATGCCAGCAACCAGCGGGAAAAGTCTGCATGAGGGCACGAAACCACGTGACAAAGAACATCTCTTGAGGCGTGTCGAAGCGGTCGGTGAGGCGCGCTTCAACTAGTGAGAGGTTGTAACGGGCATCGTCAGCTGATGGGTCGAGGGCTAAGGCACGGCGGTAAGCGAGAATGGCGCGGGGATAGTCCTTGAGACGGTAATGGGCATTGCCCAGATTGTAATAGGTGTCTCGCAAGGCACTCGTGGGTTGCTTGCCTGCGGGTAGCTTTCGCAGTGATTCGGTGATGTGTGAGGCATAGCCTGCTGTCGCGGTTGCAAAGTCGCGTCTCTTGTAAGCGCTGTCAGGATCAGCAGGAGTGGCAGCGCCGGCAGAGAGGGACAGAAACGAGAATAGCAGCAGCCAAATCAGGGGTGAGCTAGCCTTAAGAAGCATATGAGGGAAGAGCATAGAAAGGATGAGGTAGCGGCAAGGAGCAACAAGATGGCTATGCACTAGCGCCTTTGATGAGAAAGCTTTACAAAAGCATGATTGACTGTCCTTGCTAGAAGTTCGGATGATTAGTTACTGCCCCAAACCGTCAATGGCCTGGAGTGCTTTATTGTAGAGCTGAGTGCGTTGGTTGTCGCTCATCGGGGCAAAGCGGGCCGTTGTACAGCCATCGATCACTTCGGCAATGAGGTCGATAATCTCTGGTCTTACGCCCTTTGTCGGGAGCACTGTGCGCAGGTTATCTGCTGTACAAGCCGTAGGTGTGAGGCTATAGACTGTGCGGAGATAGTTTGTAAGTGCCAGGCTGATGAGGCGGTAGCATTCATTCGCATTTTCACCCTTCAGGAGCGGCTCAGCCTTAGCCAGTTCAGCTTTGGCCTCCTTGAGTGCTTTGCGTTTCCGAGCGGGAAGGTTCTGCATTCCTTTGCCGCCTCGACGGACGAGGATGGTCATGGCAATGAGGATACCCAATGTAAGGATTGTGGCCAAAATGCCTCCGGCACGGTCTGGAGCCAGCCTGTCAATGAAGGAGGGGCAGTTGGCAGTTCCAGCATGAATGGTGCGGATGTCGCTCTTTAGAAGGGCTAGCTGGCGGTCTACATCGTCATTGGAACGTGTGCCCTGCGTAATGTGTAGCTTAACGGGTGCGGTGCGTAGCGTGCGGTAGGCGCCGGTTGTTGTGTCGAAGTAGACGAACTCAACAGGCGGTAGGGTGTAGTCCCCTTTGTTGCGCGGAACGAAGGTGTAATCAAAGGTCAGGCGGCCGTCAAGACCGTTTGCCGTAACCTTTGTCTGTTCTCCCGTCTTGGGATCGTAGGTGTCGAAGTCGGAGGGGAAGCTCACCTTCGGAGGTGTGATGAGCTTAAGGTTGCCCAGTCCCGTGAGGGTAAGACGGTAAGTGAGTACGTCGCCGGTTCTTGTCGCAGGGTTGAGCACATGGCCTTCGAGGGCAAATTTCCCTACAGCTCCGGAGAAACCTGCTGGCTTGGGCATTGGGAGGGGATCGACCTGAAGGGTGAGCGGAGCTACCTTGCGGCGCACCTGTACGCCGATGTTACCTCCACCATTGAAGAATGCATCGGCCAGATCGAGCGTATGGTCTTGCTGAATGACGGTGCAGTCAAAGGTAATGGAAGGAATGGTCAGCGGACCGCTTTGTTGGGGGAAAATGACATATTGCAGGATGATGCCCGTACGATAGGTCGTTCCTCCACGATGCTCGATGTTTGTTTGTATCTGATTGCCGGGAATGGGTATTTCCTGCGAGATGAGTCCCTTGAAGTCTGGCTTGGACGTGAGTTGGGTGTTGGACAGGCCTACGCCAGCTCGGGCGTGAACGCGGTAGGTTAGGAGTATGGCTTCCTGTTCGCGGATGCGGCGGCGCGAGGGAGTTACGTCAATGAAGAGGTCACGTCCCGTGACGGCGCTGCCTGCCTGTTGGAGCGCTTCGTTATCAGCACCGGCAGTGCTGCTGCCACGGGAAGAGGCGGATCCGTTTGAGCGACTCGAGGTGTTGCCTCCTCCCGCTCTGATTTGAGCCGACAGAGGGCGCGAACGGAGGGTACGGTTGCCGATGCGCACCGTAGCTGATCCGATCGTTACGCGACCGGACTGCTTGGCTGAGAGAATGTAAGTGTAGCTTTTTGATGATTCGTGCGAAGCTCGGCCATTGACAAACTGATAGCTGCTGAACGTTGATTCGCTTGGACCGCTGAGCACATCGAAGACGCTAGAGAGCGAAGGAGGAACAAACTGGGTGGCATCGCTGCTCGTAGCCGTGAAGGTTAGGCGGTAGTATCCGTCGACAGACTCGAGCTTGGCCGTCAGGCTTTGGCCCATTGTAGTCGACAGTACGAATATGAGGAAGATTAATAATAGAAAGACTCGCTTCATAGGAATGGGAGAGCTAAAATGGAGCTTTGTCGTAAGAGGGGAGGGAGAGACTACGGCCGTTTCCCGTTACCAGTTCTTTTCCAAACTCTTTTGCCGTGGCTGTTGGTTTTTGAGACGTTCGAGGGCTCGGCGTTCAGCTTGTCGGGCAAGATTGATATATTGTTCCGTCTGCTGACGGTCATTATTCTTGGGTTGTGGCTTTGGCTGCTGTTGCTGTCTGTTCTGCTGCCCGCCCTGCGGTTGCTTCCGGGGTTGGGGCTTGGGCTGTGGTTTTTGCTGGTTATGATTGTCCTTTAGCTGCTTCTGACAGAGAGCAAGGTTATAGCGTGTGTCATTGTCGTTGGGGTTGAGTCGGAGCGCCTGCTTGTAGTGTTCGATAGCTTGGCGTAGCAGTTGTTGTCGCTGCTCTGGATTATTGAGGGCAAGAGACTGTGCAATGTAACCTCGGTTGTGCCAGGCCATGGCGCGGACGTTGGCGCTCCGCTCTGTCTGAGCCACTTGTGCGAAGAGACTGTCGGCCACACGGGTATTGCCACGTGTAAGGTATGTATCGGCTAAGTTGAAAATGGCACGGCTATTGGAGGCGTTATGCTTCAAGGCGTTGAGGTAGCTGGCTGCAGCCCGGTCATAACGCTGAGCTCTGAAGTGTTGATTGCCTCGGTGGACAAGGCGGTAGTCTCTCGTCTGTGCGCCAAGTTTAGGGCAAGATAAAAAACCAACCGTCATAAGGAGGAAGGCGGGGAGAAGAAGACGGGAGAAAGGTTGGAAGAGCATAGCTGGAATATCACAATTTGAAACGGCGTAGGAAGTTGTATCGCGTCTCGCGGATGCAGGCGTCCATGATGAGCAGCAAGAGGACGATCAGTCCTACAGCTTGAAACTGTTCGTCGCGTGTCGTGAACGAAGTTGTCGTAGAGCCCTGCTTAAGATTGGCAAGTTGCGTCCGGAGTTCTTCCTGTGCGCTGTTGGTCGCATCAAGATGTAGGTAGACGCCATGCCCGGCACGGGCCACTTCGCGACACATTTTCTCGTTGAGAGCCGTATGTACAGGCTGCCCATCGGGATCCGTGAGGGAGCCACTTGCTGTAGGTATCTCGGCACCGGCCGTAGTGCCTACACCGATAACGTAGACATTGATGCCCGCCTTTGCAGCAGCTGCTGCAGCCTCTTCCGCACCATCTACGTGGTCTTCACCATCGGTGATAAGGATGATTGCCTTCCCGACATTGCGCTGATCTGTAAAGCTTTTGATGCCCAAATTGATCGCAGCTCCGAGGTCCGTGCCTTGCATGGTGACCATACCCGTTGAGAGGGCATCGATGAAGAGCTTGGCAGAGGCGTAGTCTGACGTCATGGGCATTTGCGGATAGGCTTCACCGGCGAAAACCCCGAGGGCGATCTTGTCGTTTTGCATCCGTTCGATGAGATTGGTAACAAGAAGCTTGGCACGATCTAGCCGGGAGGGCAGCACGTCGCGGGCTAGCATCGAGTTGGAGACGTCGACCATTACAACGGCCTCGATACCGCTGGTCGTATCATGTTGCTTGCTAATCCCGTATTGTGGGCGGGCGAGCATGATGGTGAGCAGTGCTGCAGCGATGATGAGCAGCCCGAACTTCAGGTGGCGGTTGAAGGGAGAGCGGGTAGGGGTGAGGGAATGGAAGAGCCGGTCGTCGCAATTGCGGGAGAAACGGCGACGACTCTTGATGCAACCCCACACGTAGACCGCGATGACCACGGGGAGAGCGAGGAGCAGGTAGAGATATTGCGGGTCAAGAAACTGAAACATAGAGGTTTGTCAGTGAGAAGGACAACGGACAGGCATTTCAGGGATTGCGGCGCAGCGGGCCCGCACTGAGCAACAGATAGAGCAGTAGGCAACCAAGGGCGGCGAAAACAAAGGGCTGGTAGGCCTCGTAACGGCGGTCGTAGCGGTTGACCTTGAGCTTCGTCTTCTCGAGCTTGTCGATATCGTCGTAAACCTGTCGCAAGGCAGTGCGAGAGGTGGCACGATAGAAGGTGCCTCCCGTTGCGGCTGCGATATCCTTGAGCGTTGTCGGATCTGCCGTAGCATCGACTTGGGTGGAGTAGACCTCACCGTCTGGTAGCTGGGCAACAGGGACGTTGACTTTACCTTTAGAGCCGAGGAGGATGGTGTAGACACGGATGTTTTCGCTTCGAGCCATGTCGGCCGCCATAAGGGGGGAGATTTCCCCCGTGTTGTTGGCGCCGTCAGTCAGCAGGATGATGACCTTGCTCTTAACCGGGCTGTCTTTGAGGTGGGCTACAGCGCTGGCAAGTCCCATGCCGATAGCCGTGCCCGGTTGAATGATGCCATTGGCCTGAAGGTCGCAGTTGGCACCGCTGAATGTGCGCACAAGCATGGCATGATCTGTCGTCAGAGGGCACTGCGTGAAGGCTTCACCTCCGAAAAGCGTCAAGCCTATGTTATCGTTTCGGCGGTTAGAAATAAACTCTAGCGCCACATCTTTTGCGGCCGTGATGCGATTGGGGGAAATATCAGGTGTCATCATACTGGTCGAGATATCCATTGCCAGCATGATGTCGATGCCCTCCGTTTCGCCCGTTCGCCAAGAGTGGGAGGTCTGGGGACGAGCCATCGCGATGACCAGTAAGGTGTAGCAGAGAATGCGGAGCACAAAAGGCAGTCGAACCAAGCGCGTGCGCCAAGTGTTGGGGGAGTGGCGGAAAGGTTCTGCCGTCGCTACGCGCAGTGTCGCCTCATGGTGCTTCTTAAACAGGAAGTACCATAAGACGTACGGAATCAGCAGCAGAAGCAGCAGCAGGTATAGCGGACTTGCAAAAGTCATGATGATAACAGGGGGAGGGGAAGAGATAAATGGCAGGCCATGCAGAATCTAGAGCCAAGGGGGAGCTTACTGTCAGGCGAAACAGCAGTAGAGCAATCCCAATACTGTACAGGTCAGGCCGACAGCGGCTGTACCACAAAGCACCGCACCGAGTGTCATTGCCAGACGGAGTCCGCGTTGAGCGCGGCCGCCGAGGGCTACGTATTCCACGCGAGGCTTGGGAGCGATAGGGGGAACGTACTTCGTAGACTTGACATAGTCCATTGCCTGGAGAAGATTGCGATCCTGATCAGACTGAGAGACCGTGTGCTTGGCAAACTTTACCAGATCGGCTGTAAGGAGGATGTCGCGGAGCTCGATCAATGCGTCCTCATGGCCGAGCGCATAGAGTTGGTCGAGTATCTCTTGTGTCGTCATCTCGCGAGCGTCGAATCCGAAACGTTCAGAGAGATAGGTGCGCAAGGCCCCGGTAAGTTGAGTATAATAGCTCTTTGTGTCTGTTTGTGTCTGGCGCTTCACTTCGTCGATGGTTTTGAGCGCTGTGACGTGGGCAGGCGTAGGGGGCATGATGACGACACGGCGGGTGATGAGTTTCGGGTCGGCGCGGCGGATGCTCAGTGCGAGCGTCCCGAGGGTGGAGAGTATGGCCAGCAGTGCCAGCCCGGTGGGGAGCCACGACCAGCGGAAGGGCATGTCGATTGCAGCGTGGGGACCCTTAAAACGGTCTACGTGGACGGTGTCTACCGCTACGGTGCTGACCTTCAGACCGATGTTTCCTCGTGATGCGTAGCGACGGCCGTCAACTGTAATGGCAATGGGGGGGAGGCTGTAGAGAGCTGAGTCGAAGGAAGTTATGGCATAGTCTCTGCGCAGGATCAGGCGTTGGCCGCCATCGGTTCGCAGGGTGTCAATCGGGCCGTTGTTGACGACCTCAATCCCTTGGGTGAGCATCTCGCCCTGTTGGTAGTAAGGGAAGGTGACCCGTTGCCCCGGACGCACATTGCAGGTCACGTGAAGCTGTACCTGCTGGCCGATGAGGATGCTGGCCGTATCGAGGTGTGCCTGCACGACAACCTGTGCCTGTATTGACGGGCATAGCACGGCTGCGCATAAGAGAAGTACGAGACTTGACAGAAGATGACGGAGCATAAGGCTGAGGTGTGAGGGGACTAACGCTGTGAGAAAAGGTTGATAAGCGGACGCACGAAATCGTCGCTTGTAGCTATGGATATGTAGTCTACACCGTTTCGCCTGAAGAAGTCAGTAAGGCGGGCGTTGCGGGCAGCCTGTGTGAGCTCGTGATGACGTCGCACGGCCGATGATGAGGTGTCGATATATTGCTCGTGTCCCGTTTCGGGATCAACGACCTTGAGCAGGCCCACATCGGGCAGATGCTCCATGAAACGATCGTAGAAGCGGATGCTCACAAGATCGTGTTTGCGGGCTGCTACAGAGACCGGACGAGTAAAATCGGCGGTATCGCGGAAGTCGCTCAGAACGAAGGCGATGGCACGCTTTGTCACAACGCGCATCAGATACTCCAGGGCTATCCCGACATCGGTGCGTTTGCCTTGGGGCTGGAAGTCAAGGAGTTCGCGGATGATGTAGAGCACGTGTTTGCGCCCCTTCTGCGGGGGGATGAACTTCTCTATGCGGTCGGTGAAGAAGATGACGCCTATTTTGTCGTTGTTCTGCATGGCTGAGAAGGCCAGGGTAGCGGCGATCTCCGTTGCTAGTTCCCGTTGGGTACGTTGACGTGTGCCGAACGTCTGACTTGCTGAAAGGTCAATGAGGAGTATGAGCGTGAGCTCACGTTCCTCCTCAAAGACTTTCACGTAAGGTCTTGCCATGCGGGCCGTGACATTCCAATCTATATCGCGCACGTCATCACCGGGCTGGTATTCGCGTACTTCTGCAAACGACATACCCCGTCCCTTAAACGCCGAGTGGTATTCACCGGCAAAGATGTTGTCGGTCAGTGCACGGGTCTTGATCTCCAGACAGCGGACGCGTCGCAACAGTTCTGACGTTTCCATGAATGCTTCTTTATGTAATGGAACTTCCGGTTAAGACCTTTAGAGGTTTAGAAAAAGTGCCGTTAATTCGGACATGCTATCAGGGGAAGGAAAATGGCGTATCAAGCCTGGTGGCTGTATCTACTTGTTCTCCCATCTCTGTGGTCAGGAATCAGGGCACCTCTACCTTGCCGAGTATCTCTTCTATGATCTGGTCGGGGGTGACATTAGAAGCTTCTGCTTCATAGGTCAAGCCGATGCGGTGGCGGAGGACATCGGCAACCACCTCGCGCACGTCTTCAGGCACGACATAGCCGCGACGTCTGATGAAGGCGCAGGCGCGGGCGGCTAGGGCCAGGTTAATGCCGGCACGGGGCGAACCTCCATAGGAAATGTAGTTTTTCAGATCCGGGAGCTTGTATTGTTCCGGGTAGCGCGTGGCAAAGACGATGTCGGCAATGTATTGCTCGATGCGCTCGTCGAGATAGACGTCGCCTACGAGTTGACGGGCCTTCATGATGCGACTAAGGTCTGTTACAGGGCGCGGTGTCTCAAAACTATCGTTGAGGTGGGCGCGGATGATGCGCTTCTCCTCCTCGAGCGTCGGATAGCTGATGACGACCTTAAGCATGAAACGGTCGGTCTGCGCTTCGGGGAGCTCGTAAGTACCCTCTTGCTCTATCGGATTTTGCGTGGCGAGCACGAGGAACGGTTCGGGGAGCTGATAGGTATTGTCTCCGATTGTTACCTGGTGCTCCTGCATCGCTTCAAGCAGGGCGCTTTGCACCTTTGCCGGGGCACGGTTTATCTCATCGGCCAAAACGAAGTTTGCGAAGATCGGACCGCGTTTTACTTTGAACGTCTCATCCTTTTGGCTGTAGATAAGCGTGCCGATGACGTCGGCAGGGAGCAGGTCGGGGGTAAACTGCAGACGGCCGAATTTGGCCTCGACGAGTGAAGCCAACGTCTTGATGGCTAGCGTCTTGGCTAGACCCGGGACGCCCTCAAGCAAGATGTGGCCGCCAGCCAGCAGGCCGATCAGGAGAGAGTCTATCAGATGCTTCTGCCCTACGATGGTGCGGTGCATGCCCTCTGTGAGGTCGGTGATGAAGCCTGTCTCGGCCTCAATGCGGGCATTGAGCTCGCGGATGTCTACTGATGATGACATATGGTAGCGTAAGAGTGATTGTTAGCGTGAGATTAGTTAGTTTCCCTTTTCCCGCAGCCGTCCCGAGAGGCAGAGAGTCTGTGTGATTCCGGCGTAATGAGTCGCTAGCCTGATACATGCCAAGGAGAGCGCGTTGAGGAAGATGAACAGAACGGGAAGGTAGGCGGGAAGTCCGGTGCCGTCGCTGCGCAATAGGGAGTCATAGCCTGCCCACGAGGCGAGGGCATAGGTGAGCGGCCAAAGGCCGAAAATCAAAAGCGTCGCACAAACGGGGAATGCGGTGATAAAGCGTACGACCCAAGCTGGACCGAAGGACTGGCGACAAGCGATGCGGAGTGCTGTACCGAAAGGCAGGCCCAGCGTGCTATGGGCTGTGCGGGCGATGGGGCTGGCGCTCCAGAAGAATAGAAGAATGGGCAGTGCGAGGAAGCCGAGCCAAAGGGTAACTTTCAGCGACAACGTAATAGTCACACATAAAAGTAAGAGCGCAGCGATGGAAACCGTAATATCCATGCAGAGAGCTCGTAGCCCCGTATGACGCTCTTCGCCGGTAAGTGGGAAGAGGTTGATTGAAGAAGTTTCCCCCGTAAGGTCAAAGGTACGGAGTGTGCGGACGAAGCGTCCCCATTCGGCATAGGCTGTCAAAGCAAAGACTATCCATGCGAAGGCCAGGCTGAGTGCCTCAGCTAGGGTGGGGGTAAGATAGAAGTGAATAAGGACCGGGTCACCGCCTATCTGGTAGAGTCGCAGGGCAGGTAGGACGTGTAGGCAGCTATAATGTATTGTCAACTCCAAGGCAAAGGCACCGGTCAGACCGTAGAGGGCCAGCATGACCCACAACGGGCGAAGCCACGTGCGCCACTGACGCACGCCTGCTGTCCATGCTGCGGCCATGCAGCTGCGCAGAGAGCGCTCTTTGTCAAAAAGATGCTGGGCGTAATTCATTGGGTCCTATCAAGTAAAATTCGCGGCAAAAATACTGCAATCCCTATGTATGCGGAAGTCCCACCGATTCATTTACCTTTATTTATATGTAATGCAAAGCAGACGCTGAATAGCGGCCTGCGGGATTGTGAATCCGTAGGCTGGTATCCAGCGTCTGCCGAGTGAGTTGGTTGAGTTAGCCGTTCATCGAAGCGAGGAACTCCTCATTATCGCGTGTAATCTCAAGGCGTTTCTTGACATCGCTGATGGCTTCAAGCGGTGTCATCTCTGCGATGTAGTTGCGGAGTACCCACATGCGCTGAAGGGTCGTGGCGGGCTGCAGGAGATCGTCGCGGCGCGTCGAAGAGGCTATGAGATTGACTGCGGGGAAGATACGCTTATTGGAGAGGCTGCGGTCGAGTTGCAGTTCCATGTTGCCGGTTCCCTTGAACTCTTCGAAAATCACCTCGTCCATCTTTGACCCCGTATCGATCAGGGCTGTTGCAATAATGGTGAGTGAGCCGCCTCCCTCGATATTGCGTGCTGCACCAAAGAAGCGTTTGGGCTTCTGAAGGGCGTTAGCCTCTACACCACCGGAGAGAATCTTGCCCGAGGTGGGAGCAACGGTGTTGTAGGCACGGGCCAGACGGGTGATAGAGTCGAGAAAGATGACGACGTCGTGCCCACACTCGACCATTCGCTTTGCCTTTTCTAACACAATGCCTGCAATCTTGACGTGGCGGGCTGCCGGTTCGTCAAAGGTGGAGGCGATGACCTCGGCCTTGACTGTGCGCATCATGTCGGTAACCTCCTCAGGACGCTCGTCGATGAGAAGCATCATGAGGTAGGTGTCGGGATGGTTCTTGGCAATGGCGTTGGCAATATCCTTCATCAGCGTGGTCTTACCCGTCTTGGGCTGGGCAACGATGAGGGCACGTTGTCCCTTGCCGATGGGGGTGAAGAGATCGACCATGCGCACGGAGGTCGGATCGGCCTTTGTGCCGGTGCAGAGCTTGAATTTCTCGTTGGGGAAGAGCGGCGTGAGATGTTCGAAGGAGATGCGATCGCGAACATCAGAAGGTTCAAGCCCGTTGATGCGGACTACCTCAATTAGGGCAAAGAACTTCTCGCCCTCCTTGGGTATCTTAACCTTACCCTCTACGACATCGCCTGGCTTGAGACCGTATTGACGGATCTGGGCGGGAGCGACATAGATATCGTCGGGTGAGGCCATGTAGTTGTAGTCGGAGGAGCGGAGAAAACCGAAGCCCTCAGGCACGATCTCTAAGACGCCGCGCCCATCGAGCAGATAGGTCTCAGGACCGGGGAGAAAGGGTTGGGGGGGGACCATTGCGGGGGCTTCGCCGGCAGGAGAGCCCATCTCCTTCTCTACAATGCGGGCAGCTCCGGCCTTGGCGCGAGCGGTCGCTTCTGCAAGTCGGGCTTGCATGATGGGGTCGTCCTTGAAACGATGGAACTTTACAGGCGAATCCTGCGGGGCTACCGTCTCCGCATCTGCATACGTGCGGCCCAAAGCCTCTCGTGCAGTTTCGATCTGCGAGGGAACGTTGAGTTCGGCGCCCTCGTAGATAAGGGGGATATCCTTAATAATGATAAGGTCTGGAGCGTTGTTGGGATTGGCGGCAATTGCATCTGCGGGGGCCGGCTCTACCTGTGACGAGGCCATGTCGGCCGAACCGTTAGGCTGGTCTGACATTTTGTCTATGTTCGGTGCAAAGGCTGTCGTCAGCTCTTTTAATTCAGTTGTACTGGCCGTGGCTTGCTGTTGAGCAGATTTTGTACGGAGCTGATCGGCTATGAAGGACGGCACATCGTCATTGCCACTGGGGTGAGGCTGCTGATCCTCCTCGTCTAGTGTGGGACTCTCATTTTCTCCTGTATCGGACAATGACGTTTCGACTGCGGCCTGACTTTTTGCTGTGTCGATAGCCTCAGGGGCGATCGTCTTTTCTGACGCATCGTCGTCGGGCGCTTGTTCGGCTCCACCTGCTTCAGACTCTGTAATTTCCTGTGGTACACTGGCCTCGGCTGTAGCCTTTTCATCTTTGGCTTTTACAGTCTTACGGCCCTGTTGGGCTTTTGTCGTTTGGGAGGCTTCCACTTCTTCCGCTGCGGGGGCTAGCGGGGTGATGCTTGAAGAAGAAGCTGTGGGCGGTTGGAGGAAAGAGTCATCCATCGCGGGGACAGCATTGTCAAAGAGTGAAGGAGTCGGTTCTTCTTCTGTGGTTTTGGCTTTGCGGGTCTTTGTTGTTTTGACGCTCTTTGTGACCGTGGCCTTCCGTGTGGTAGCCTTGGCTTTTGTCTTTGTAGCAGTGCCTGAGGAGGTCTCTGCCTGCCGGTCTAAGATGTCATAAATGAGCTTTGTGCGGTCTGTTGCTTCATTGACCTCGATACCCAGTGTTCGTGCAGTCTCAAGAAGCGTTTCGTCATTGAGCTCGAGTAGCTGTTGTTTGGTTAAGTTCGCCATGTTCGATGGTGTCTCTGCTTGTTTTCCTTAGGCCCTCGTGTCGAGAGAGCGTGCAAGCGTATGCTTAAGTTGGTATGGGGAGGGTCGACAGAGGAATCGCTTGGCGCATCGCGACACAATACCTAATGATAATGTGTGCACACACTTAGGCAGATTTTGCGGCTGTCTTCCGAATCGTAAAAAGGAGAAAGGGAATGTAGGGAGGGGAGCTTCGCGATGAAGAAGGCGAAGCAGCGGGGCTGCGAGGTGCTTGATATACATGCCCAGACAGGTCTGTCGGAGTGTCTAGCGCCCGTTTCCGACTGCAAAGTTAATGTAAGGCACGTTTCAGACAAAGATTTGTACAAAGGTTTTGGGCGACGCCTACCGCTCTGCGCCCGTTTGGAGAAGCATCTGGCACCTGTCTCTCCCTTTGGCCCCTTTAACTCCTTCGAAACTAGGCCGTAGGTGATTGAAGCGGGGCAGTAAGGTGCAGGTATGATCCTCGTTGTTTTTACCTTTATCTGATTGAGACACAGTAGCTTCTAATGTCTCATCGGTAGGGTGTTGATTGTCGGGAAAACGGGTTCAAGGAGGCGAAAAACGATACGCCTTATCGGTAAAACGAGAAGGCTTCTAGAAAAAACTAGAAGCCTTCTCGTTTTACCTAATCGCCTGATCGGTGGGTGGATATGCAAACGCCGCCAAGTCGCCGCATCGTCTAGTTTGACTGACCCTTCTGCTGCGTGCGATGGAGGTTGTGCCTCTCCTAGATGTAGAGGATTTGGCGCCCCTTCTCTTAGGACTAGAAATCGAAGGTCAAGCGCACATTGAGCAGACGGCCGGTCAGATAGTTGGGTACGGCATATTGTGTGTTATGGATGTCGGTTACCCAATAGTAGGAGTTGACGTTATCGATGCCCAAGAGGTTGAAGCAGTCCAGGCCGAGCCAGATGTTCTTGAAGGCTCGCCATGGGCGACGGCTAACATGGCGATCATCGTTCTTTAGCAGGCGGTAGTTGAGTCCCACATCTACGCGCTTGTAGGCCGGGGCGCGTAGCGTCTGTTCGGTACGTTTACTACGGGGCGGGCCAAAGGGTAGACCGTCGGCAAAGGCCATTTTGAGCGTGAGAAGCCAGCGTGTCGTCCCTGGGAAATAGTCCGTAAAATAGAGCGAGACGTTGTAGCGCTGGTCTGTGGGACGAGGCAGCCACCGTCCGTCTATTTTCTCCTTCGTGCGCATGAGAGATAGCGTGAGCCAGGAGTCTGTGCCTGGGACGAACTCGCCGAAAAGCTTGAAGTCTATGCCTGTCGCGAAGCCTGAGGAAACGTTGCGGCCGTAGTAGACCGTGCGCACGTTGTCGACGGAGTAGGGGATGAGGTGTGAGAGCGCCTTATAGTACACCTCAGTCGTAAACTTGAAGGGGCGATCAGCCATGCGGAAGGTGTAGTCCGAACCGAGCACGAAGTGGATGGAGCGCTGAGACTTGATGTTTTTGTTGAGACTGACCGTGGCGAGGCCTGAGGCGGCGATGGTCGTGTCTTTCACTTCCTTATAGAACGGGGCTTGATAATAGAAGCCTGTGGCAAAGCGGAAGACCCAGTGATCAGAGAAGGAGGGGAGCAGGCCGATAGAGGCGCGAGGCGAGAGTAACGTTTCTCCGTTCCAACTCCAGTGGTTGAGTCGCAGGCCATAGGTAAGGTTGAGCAAGCCTATGCCCGTCTTGAGGCGCCATGTGTCCTGTGCGAAGAGCTCGATGCGATTGCTCGTGAAGTTCTGGTTGGAACGGAGGCTGTAGATGAGTCGGAGTACTTGCGGATCGTATGGGAGGGAATATCCCATAGAGTCGCGCATCTCCCACTCACGGGAGTTTTCGTCAACACGCTCTCTTACATAGTTGATGCCGGCTTGGAGGGTGTGAGCTGTTAGTCTCGTTCGGAAGCGGAGGCCTACGTTGTAGATGTTGGCGTGTAGGCGGTTGCGTGCATGTTCCAAATAGGTTCCTACGCCCAGCTCTTCCTGCGTGGTAGCCTCGTTGAGCCAGTATTCTCCCTGAATGTCGTAGGTCTCTTGCTCGCGAGAATCGTAGGCGGAGAACTGCAAGGCAAGATAGGTGTCGGGGTTGAAGTGGCGTGTGAGGGTCGCGGCTCCGAAGAGGGTGCGGAAGCAGTCTTTCTCATGCCCGTCGAAGTAGACCTTGAAGCTCTTTGCATCGGTCATCGTGCCGAAGGAGGTCTCGCGATCCTTGGGGGTAAAGTTGTAGTGATTGTCGGAGATGTTGCCAAAAAGGTCAAACGACCAACGCTGGTTGGGACGAAGAGATAGATAAGCTTGATAGTCGAGGAAGTTAGGCTGATACTCTCCATTGGTGTCGGTAGAGCCAAGCATGTAACGCGTCGTCTTATAACGTACGGACGTCATGAGGCTGACATGCTTGTTTCCCCATCCGACGTAGCTGCCAGCTCCCAAAATGGAGGCCTGGGCCGAGGCCTCAAACTGTTCAGGGCGCTTGTAGGTAATGTCGAGCACAGAAGACATCTTGTCGCCATAGCGTGCTTCAAAACCACCCGAGGAGAATCCGATGCTCTCTACCATGTCGGGATTGATAATTGATAAACCCTCTTGTTGGCCCGATCGGACGAGTAGGGGACGATAGACTTCTATGCCGTTGAGGTAGACGCAATTCTCATCAAAGGAGCCCCCGCGTACGTTATATTGTGAGGAAAGCTCGTTGTGAGTCGACACACCCGCCTGGGTTGCAATGACCTCTTCTACAGCATTGCCTGTCGTTGAAGGGGCAAGACGTGTCTCTGGTTTCTTGATGCGTTGAGTCGAACCGGTCTGTATTGTCTGGCCCGTAATGACAGCCGTTCCGAGTGTACCGCCACCATAAATCGGCAGCACAATGTCGAGGCGCAGCGAGTCGCTCGGTGAGCGCAGCAGGCGCTTGCGCGTCTCATAGCCGATCATGGAGTAAACGAGGCGCACGCTGTCGCTGGAAGTGCAAGTCAGGCTGTAGGCTCCCTTCAGATTGCTGAGTGTCAAGACGTTTTGGCCTTCAACACGCACTGTGGCCAGCTCGATGGGCTCGCCGCGGTCATCGCGAATGGTGCCGAAGATGCGCGTAATGCGATGCTGTGCCAACAGGCTCTGCGGGAGGAGCAGAGCCGTCAGCAGCACGGAAAGCAGGCTGGTGATGGTTTGCCGGTGGCTGCGTGAAGTATGTGGCGTGGTGCGGGAGCTGTACATCTTGTTTCCTATAGTAACGTTCGGAGGGAGCAGTTATTGCCTGCAGCAGGTGGGGCGTAAGTAAAGGAAAAGCGGCGTCGGTGAGATCGCTCTCTCCGACGCCGCTCGTTGTAGGGTGGGCAAAGATGGATTCGAACCACCGAAGGCGTAAGCCAGCAGATTTACAGTCTGCCCCATTTGGCCACTCTGGTATTTGCCCTATGTGTCAATGCACTTTATCATTGACACTGCAAAAGTACGTCTTACTTTTGTAACTTCCAAGCGTAGTCGACCATTTTAATTGCAGTGAGGGCAAATTCTTCGCCTTTGTTGCCGAGGCGTCCACCTGCACGCTCTTCTGCCTGCTCAAGATTGTTGACGGTGAGAAGGCCGAAGATGACGGGGATGTCGCCTGTGGCATTGAGCGCTGCAATACCTTGGGTTACACCTTGGCAGATGTAGTCGAAGTGGGGGGTGTCGCCGCGAATGACGCATCCTAGGATGATAATGCCGTTGACGTGGCCGTGCTTTGCAAGCTGTGAGGCAGCGTAGATCAGTTCAAAGCTGCCTGGAACGCGCTTGATCGTCAGATTTGAGGGGGTCACGCCGCGACGCTCAAGTTCGCTTTTCGCTCCTTCGAGCAGCCGATCGGTGATGTCGTTATTCCATTCCGTTACGATGATGCCCAGGCGCATCTCGCTGGCATCGGGAATGGTCTCATTCAAAGGAGATGTATAGGTGAAGTTGGAGCTTGACATGTGGTGGGAGTGATAGATGGAAAGTAAAGAGGCAAGCGCCCGTCGTGCGCTCGCGGTTGAGGGGCGCTCCGCCAGGGTGCTTGCCTATGTTGGGTTAGCGTGTGTTCGGTAAGAGGACTACTTGAGGTTCTCGATGTACTTGTCTATGACGGCATCAAGCAATACTCCGTTCTGCTGCTGGGTGCAGAGGGGAGCAGTCGGGTAGTTATCCTTGATTTCCTGATAGAGCTTGAGCGCATCGGCCTTCTTCCCCTGGCTCTGGAGAATGATTCCGGCTTGGAAGAGATACTCAGAGCAAAGTGCGGGTACGTCAGTAGCCTCGGCAGCTTCCTTGAAGGTCTTCACGGCCTTGTCAAGTTGCTTGTCCGCTGCATAGCAGTTTGCCAGTGCAAAGAGAGCCTGAGGAGACACCGTCTCATCACCCTGCGGGCTAAAGCTTTCGAGATACTTGATCGCATCCTTTGTCTTGCCGAGGCGGTAAGCGCAAATGCCTGCCTGATATTTAGCAACGTTGCCCGCATTGGTCGAACCGTACTGCTTGACGATCTTCTCTAGGCCTGCGGTTTTGCCTTCACCCTTGAGGGCGTGTTCGAGGTCTTGCGTCATGATATATCGCTGCATGACTACGCCGAGGAGTTCCTGAGCCTTTTCTTCACGCGGCTTCTCATAACCGTAATACCATGCGAAGCCGCCGCCCACGATAACGACAAGCGCCACGAGCGTGGTGATAACGGTTTTCTTGTACTTGATGATGAAGGCTTCAGACCTGGCAATGCGGTCGTTTACGTCGAGTGATTCGCGATGATTTTGAGAGGTGCTCATATAGATGGTTTGCTTTTTATCGGAGTGAAGAGCTTGAAGGAAGCCCCATGCCTTGCTTCTAATAAAGCTCTTAGAGACAGGGCGCCTAGGTGCAAAGCGGGGCAAAAATACTACTTTTGGCTGTTGTGGTGAAGTGGGAAGCCTATTTTTTGGTCTGACTGGCATTTATCAGGGCTTGTCGGCCAAGGGGGCAAGCCAGTATGCGTAATTTTGTCGGTCTATTAGGGACGGCCTATCAATCTCATTTGACTACTATGTTGCTCAAGCACCTGTGCATCACGAACTATCGTAATATAGAGAGCGCGACTCTCGATTTTTCCGGCAATGTAAACTGCTTTGTCGGGGCCAATGGCATGGGGAAAAGCAATATTCTTGATGCGATCTATTATCTGTCGTTCTGTCGTGGCTTCAGTTGTGCGCATGACGGCCTCAATATCCTCCATGCGGCTGACTTCTTGTTGGTGGAGGGTGATTATACGGAAGAGAGTGGAGCCGAACTACACGTAGTCGCTTCTTCCCAACGTGGCCGTCCGAAGCGCATTAAGGTTGACGGCCGTGACATCAAGCGAATTTCTGCCCATATCGGCCGCATACCGCTGGTGATGATAGCTCCGGCCGACTCTGCGCTGATCACAGGTGGCAGTGAGGAGCGTCGCCGATTCATGGATATGGTGATCATGCAGCTCTCACCTGCTTATGTAGAGGCCTCGATTCGCTACGATCGAGCGCTTAAGCAGCGAAATGCTTTATTAAAGGCCGATGAGGAGCCGCAGCCGGCAGTGCTTGATGTGATAGACGAAATGATGGCGACAGACGGGGAAGCGATCTATCAAACAAGGGCTGCCTTTGTCGAGGAATTCGCACCTGTATTTTCCGAGCTTTACGGCCGCATTGCAGGGGTGGAAGAGGGGAAAAGGGTGAATCTCTCTTATATAAGCCATGGCGCTCGCGGCCCGTTACTCGAACAACTGCGGGCTTCGCGCGTTCGTGACCGCATTGTGGGGTATTCGCTCCATGGCGTCCACAAGGATGACTTGGCACTGCGTTTGGGGGATTATGATATGAAGCGCGAAGCTTCGCAGGGGCAGCAGAAGAGTTTCTATATTGCGCTCAAATTAGCGCAGTATGCCTACCTCCGAAGTCGGGGAGATCGCCGAGTCCCCCTCCTCTTGCTTGATGACGTCTTTGACAAGCTAGATGCCCGGCGTGTTGCCAACATTATAAGTTTTGTGGGTCAAGAGGATTTTGGTCAGATTTTTATAACAGATACCCGCCGTGACCATCTTGAGCGTGTCTTGGAGTCTACGCGCAGTAGCTATCGGCTCTTTGAAGTAAAAGACGGGCGGGTAGAGCTGGTGGCCGGCTGAGCGCTTTTGTACAGGCCTCAACTTGTGCTGAAAGCTGATATAATGAAAACGGGCACGCCTTCTTCCGATCTGTCGGAGAGAGCGTGCCCGATTTTACAATTGAGGCATAGAGCTCGGCTGAGCGCTTACTTCATGTCGTGCTTCTGTTCCATTTCGATTTTGTCGCCGTGGATGTCGTAGAATGCGTATTGCAGGTAGGCCAGATCTTGATTGGCAACGATCTTAAAGCCCAATCCGTACTTCATCTGCCATCTGCGGCGGATGGAGAGGATGCCTTGGTTTATATAGGCTGCGACGAACGGGTGAACGTGGAGGTTGAACCGCTTGATGCCATACTTGTTTACAAGTTGGTCGATCTTCATCTCCAGCGTGTCAGTAAAGAGTATGCTGGGCTTGATCTTCCCTGTTCCGCCGCAAGTCGGACAGGTCTCTTCAACCTTAACGTCTGTTGCTGGGCGTACGCGTTGACGCGTGATCTGCATGAGGCCGAACTTTGATAGCGGCAGGATGCTGTGGCGTGCGCGGTCTTTGCGCATGTTTTCGACCATTCGCTCGTAGAGAGCCTGGCGGTTCTCGGCAAGGTTCATGTCGATAAAGTCTACCACAATGATACCGCCCATATCCCTCAGGCGGAGCTGGCGAGCCAATTCGTCCGCAGCGCCGAGGTTGACGTCGAGGGCATTGGCCTCTTGCCCGTCAGGACTTTTAGAACGGTTTCCACTATTAACGTCTACAACGTGAAGAGCCTCGGTCTGTTCGATTATAAGGTAGGCTCCGCGGCTGTAGGTCACCGTGCGTCCCAAAGAGGTCTTTATCTGCTTGGTGACGTTGTAGTTGTCGAAGATGGGTACCGTGCCCTTATAGAGCTTGACGATGTCTTTACACTCCGGGGCAATCAGCGTGACATAACTTTTGACTTCCTCGAATACCTCCTTATCATTGATGTAGATGTGCTGATAAGAGGGATTAAAGAGGTCGCGTAGTAACGCCACTGTACGGCTTGTCTCCTCATAAGCGAGGCGGGGAAGTTTAAGACATTGTGAGCGTGTGCGCCTGACCGTGTTGGCGACGCCTTCCCAACGCTTGAGGAGGATGCGCAGTTCGCTGTCGAGCTCAGCTACTTTCATGTCTTGCGCCACCGTACGTACGATGACGCCGAATCCTTTCGGTTTGATGCTCTGGATGAGCTGCTTAAGGCGGGTGCGCTCTGCTCCTGAGCGAATCTTTGAGGAGACGGAGATTTTGTCTGAGAAGGGGATGAGCACCAGGAAACGGCCGGCAAACGATATCTCTGCCGAGAGTCGGGGCCCTTTGGTGTTGATCGGTTCCTTCACGACCTGTACGAGAAGTTCCTGACCTACTTTGAGAGTCGTTTGGATATTACCTTCCTTACCTAGTTCCGGCGTGCGGCCAAGGTGGTCGAGCTGTACGTTGCGGCGACCGTCTCCTATAAGCTCCAGGTACTTTTCCAGTGCGTGGTAGCGTGGGCCGAGGTCCAGATAGTGGAGGAAGGCATCTCGTTCGAAGCCGACATTTACGAAGCAAGCGTTAAGTCCAGGCATGATCTTCTTGACCTTTGCCAGATAGATGTTGCCTACAGAGAAATGCTCTGAGCGTCCTTCGCGTTGATACTCCACGAGGCGCTTGTCTTCGAGCAGCGCAATGGATATCTCTTTAGACTTGACATCTACAATTACTTCGCTTGTCATAAACTATGTATGTAGAATGTGAGATGGAGGCAGCCTTCTCTGCGCGCCAAGAGAACGATATGGGGTGGCTGCTGTCATCCGCTTGATAGAAACAAAAGACGAGCAAGAGAGTGTCGGCTCCCTACTTGTGTGTGGAGCGATAGTTGCTCGCTTGCTCGTCGGTGCTGAGACGCGCTCGGTGAGCCGTCAGTGCTTATTTGCTCTTATGACGGTTCTTGCGCAGTCTTTTCTTACGCTTGTGAGTAGACATCTTGTGTCTCTTCTTCTTCTTTCCGTTAGGCATATCCTATTACGTTTGAGGGTTAATTATGTGAATTGTATAATGTCGTAAAATGAGGTTGTCTTATTTCTGCTCCTCAACACCGGCCTCAACGATTGCTGCTGCAAATTCCTTGGCGGGCTTGAATGCTGCGATGTTATGGGCGGGGATGAGGATGGTTGTGTTGGCGGTGATGTTACGTCCCGTCTTGGCTGCACGGTGCTTGAGATAGAAGGTGCCGAATCCGCGGAAGTTTACAGCTTCACCATTGATGAGGCTATCCTTAACTGTGCCTACATACGAATCAATCACTCTCGTTATCGTTGCTCTGTCAACGCCCGTCTCTTTGGCCACAGCCTTGACAACTTCTAATTTAGTCATTTGTGTGTGTGCTTAGCTAATGATGTTGTTAGTGAAATGTGTGATCGTGCGATAAGTGTACGACCCCGTAGTTAGTGGGGCTTGAGGCACTCGGCCTCGCTCGGTTGCTTAAAGCGGGTGCAAAGATAGTGCTTATTGCCCAATGACGCGCAGCTTCGCTTGAATTTATCTACAAATCAGGCAAATCGATCTTTTGCAACACTTCTATGACGATCACACTAGGCGAAGGATCAGACTGGCATCTTCTCGATGCGTCTTACGTGGCGTCCGCCCTCAAAGTCGGTGTTGAGGAAGCGGTCCATTACTTCTGCAGCTGTCTTCTGATCGATGAAGCGGCCGGGCATGACAAGAACGTTCGCATCGTTGTGCTGGCGGGCGAGTGAGGCGATTTCAGGCATCCAAACCAAGGCAGCGCGGATACGTTGGTGCTTGTTGAGCGTCATGGAGATGCCTTCACCGCTTCCGCAGATGGCAATGCCACGGTCTACTTCGCCCTGCTCAATGCCTCTGGCCAGAGCGTGGCCGAAGTCTGGGTAGTCACAACTCTCGGTGCTGTAGGTGCCGTAGTCGTTATAGTTGAGACCCAGTGATGTTAGGTATTGCTTGACAAATTCCTTTAGCTCAAAGCCGGCGTGATCGCTGGCTAGGCCTATTGGCTTGATGTCTGCCATTATAATCGGATATAGGGTTATTTACCGTTGAGATAGTCTATTACTTCGCGCTTGATATTAGGAGCGTTATAGCCGAGCTTCTCATCCAATACTTTATAGGGTGCGCTGAATCCGAAGGTCTCCATGCCGTGGATGCGCCCATGGGCGCCTACCAACCCCTGGAAGGTGACGGGTAGACCTGCCGTAAGTGCGAATATCTTGGCATCGGTTGGGAGTAGCTTTTCCTGATATTCCTTAGGTTGATTGCGGAAGAGACCTTCACTCGGGCAGCTCACTACGCGGGCTTTGATGCCTTCTTCCTTAAGAAGGGTAGCTGTCTCGGCAAGGGTGCTTACTTCCGAACCTGATCCGATGAGGATTACATCGGGATGCTCTTCGCTGACAACCTCATATGCACCACGCTCCACGCCTTCGCGATACTTCGTACCGGCGGGGAGGTCGTTGACGTTCTGCCGACTAAAGATAAGGGCTGTGGGGGTGTCATTGTTTTCCATTGCCATGCGCCAGCATTCGATCACGGCGTGGACATCGCACGGGCGGAAAACGCGTACGCTGTCGCGGCCGCTGTGATTTTTGAGCTTCTCCATGAGGCGTATCTGTGCCTCTTGTTCTACAGGCTGGTGGGTGGGGCCGTCTTCACCTACACGGAAGGCGTCGTGCGTCCATACGAACTTAACCGGCACTTCCATCAAGGCTGCCATGCGGATGGCGGGCTTCATGTAGTCCGAGAAGACGAAGAACGTACCCATAGCTGTAATCATACCACCATGGAGCATGATGCCGATGCATACACAGGCCATCGTCAATTCGGAGACGCCGGCCTGGAGGAAACCTCCGGCAAAGTTCGTGCGGCTGATTTCCGTTGTATGGGCAAGGAAACCGTCGGTCTTATCCGAGTTGCAGAGGTCTGCGGAGGAGACGATCATGTTGGGGACGTGTGCCGACAGGAGTGAGAGACAGGCAGCCGATGCGTTGCGGGTCGGGCTGTTGGGCTTTACCTCAACTTCTTCCCAAGGGATGCTGGGGAGCTTTCCTGCCATCCAGTCGTCAAGCTGTGCGGCCTTTTCCTTATTGGCTTCTTCCCAAGCCTGCTCTTCAGCCTTTCGTGCTGCCACGATCGAGCGGAGTTCGGCCTTGCGTGCTTCATATAGTTCAGCCACTTCAGGACGAATGACGAAGGGATCTTCGGGATCTGCGCCGAGGTTGCGTATGGTGTTGGTATAAGCATCGCCGCCGAGTGGGGCTCCGTGTGTTTTGCAGTTGCGCTCGTAAGACGTTCCGTCAGCTTTAAGGCTACCCTTTCCCATGACGCAGTGGCCGATGATTAGGGTCGGGCGGCTCTCTTCTTCGTTTGCAGCCTTAAGGGCTTGGCGGATCTGGTCGCAGTCGTTGCCATCGATCTCGATGACATTCCAGTTCCAGGCGCGATACTTCATGCCCGTGTTCTCCGAGATGACAGCCGCCGTGTCGGTGGAGAGCTGTATCTCGTTGGCATCGAAGAACATGATGAGGTTGTTGAGCCCCAAGTGGCCTGCGATGCGACCGGCACCCTGGGAGATCTCTTCCTGGATGCCGCCGTCACTGATATAGGCGTAAATCTTTTCTTTGTTAAATCCGGGATTCCCCGTACGCGCATAGAGGGCTTTCGCTGCGATGGCTGCGCCTACAGCAAAGGTATGTCCCTGTCCGAGGGGGCCGCTGGTGTTTTCGATGCCGCGTTCCTGGCAGAGTTCGGGGTGTCCCGGTGTGGGCGTTCCCCACTGGCGAAACTGCTTGAGGTCGTCGATGGAATAATTGCCAATAAGTGCCAGCTGGGAATAGAGCATAGGCGACATATGGCCGGGGTCAAGGAAGAAGCGGTCTCTGCAACGCCATTTGGCGTTGTCGGGGTCGAAGGTTAAGAACTCAGAGTAGAGCACGTTGATAAAGTCGGCTCCGCCCATCGCTCCACCGGGATGCCCCGACTTGGCGCGTTCTACCATGCTTACGGCCAAGACGCGGATGTTGTCAGCAGCAAGCTTCATTAAATCCTTAGAGTGTTCCATTATCGGCTATATTCTTTATGAAAACTGCGGTCCGCAGACCTCCCTTGAGGGTGAAATCGGCGTGGAAGGGCATAAAACGGAGCCGCTGCGCGGTTTGGATTGACGCAAAAGTACAAAAAAATCAGTTACATCCCTGTGTTGACGTCCAAAAGCCGTAAGGGCGACATTAGGCTTTTGCTTATTGAACCGTCTTGGCCTTGGGCGTTTCTTCCTCGATAAGCAGATCGTGGAAGCGTTTTTCTTCCGTCTCACGTGCGAGCTCGGGGTGCTTCTCGAGCCATCGGGAAAAAGCTCTTTGGGCTAATGCGCGTTCTTGTGCCTTACCGGCCTTGAGACCGCTTAGATACTGATGGTAGGGTAGGATATTGCGGTTGTAGTTTCCGTCGGCCATGTTGATGGTGCTTGGATGGTGGTCTTTAAATCAGGGTTGCGATGGTGAGCGCATACGCGGGTGTTGAGCAGAGCTTTACAAGGGCTTGGTGCTTGCCTTGGGCGCTCCGTCCTATCAGTGTTTGTGTCTCGTCGTTGTAGTCAGAGAGATTGATGTCGCTAATCGTTAGACTGCTGTCGTGCCAAAGCTTGAATACGGCTTCTTTGGCGCTCCATGCCAGGGTTGCTCTTTGCGCTTGTGAGAGTGGGGCAAGCCTATGGGCGAAATCCTGCGAGAATAATAGAGACTGCTCTTCTGCCGTGAGAAATTTACTGCGGACAAGTAAGGCTTTCTCACCCCATTGTTCGACATCAATGCCGATGGGGACCGATGAGAGCGCAAGGGCGTAATGGTTCGCGCTGTGGGAAATACTGATGTGTGTGTCACCAGATCTTTCCTTTGTGCCGGCTTTGGGGATTAGAAATGGACGGCCGTCCGATCCGTGGCGCAGTACCCTTGCGTCTCCAATCAAGCTATTGAGAAGCGCGCGTGAACTGAGCAGCTCAATGCGTCGTTTCGTGCACCCATGTGGAGCAACTTCCTCACGGCCTTTTGCACCGTTTGAACTTAGTCCCAGCATTTCAGCGAGCACGGAGAGCGGCAGGTTGTGTGTCCAAATCGCAATTTCCGTGGAGGTCTTCCCGTCGTAGCTCTCCGGGGCATAGCGTGGAAATGCCTTCAACCCTTCAGCACCTTCCGCCGTGAAGACGCTTAGGCTAGAGGTCATACGTGTATTGTGCATCAAGGTGTCTATGCGGAAGCGCCTTCACCCGCAAAAACTGTGGGAGAAGGCGCTGTAAGTGTGTTTGTATGTGGCGATCTGCTTGTAGTGCTCCCGTCGTGCTCTTAGAATGATGACTTTTCGGTCGTAGGGGGTGCAAAGCCTCCGTTGCTGGGACTAGCTGTCGGGGAGGGTGTTGCTGAAGGTGCAGCGGCAGTGGGTCTGGGACTGAGCATCTCCATGTTGTTGCACCAGATCTCGGTGACATAGTGGGTAACACCCTTTCGGTCCGTATAGTTGCGGTAGCGAAGTTCTCCTTCGATGTAGAGTTTGTCGCCTTTGTGTACAAAGCGCTCTGCTATCTTGGCCGGCCCGTCCCACAGGAGCACGGTGTGCCACTCTGTACGCTCGGGTACCGTGGTACCGCCTGCGAGAGTGTAGCCTCGGGTGGAGGTGGCCAGCCGGATTCGTGCAGTGCAGATACCGCTGTCCGTGTATCGCACCTCAGGGTCCGAACCGACGTTTCCGATGAGTATTACCTTATTGACGGACATGGAGTTGTCTTGTCTTGGCTTGTTTGAGTTTTACCTCAGGCGGTCAGCCGCACGTATGAGTCGCTCGTCATGACGCACTCCGCGCAGGGCTAGCATGAGAAAGATCAGTGTGAGTATAGGGAGTGCGTAGTACCCACACTTCACGTTCATCGTCAATGCCGTGCGTGTGGCCAACGAGCAAGCATAAGCGGCCGCCGTTCCCAACCATACTAATTCTGCTATGATTGTGCACCAGATGAGCTTTATCTGGCGCTTACGATTCTTGAAACTGAAGAGGCTCCAAAGGGCAAGGATGACAACGAGGGCTGTCAGTACGATGACACCCCATGGCATCCGCCCGTCTACAAAATGGCTGGCTACGCCCATCGACTCATACCCCGAACCGAAGAGGGTTATGCCGGTTCGCTTACTCGGGTCAGTGAGGGAGAAGAGCGGTGCCTTATAAACAGCCAAGGTAGCGAGAGCCGCCAGCAGCAGGTAGATTGACTGTATGCGCTGGATCATGCTTCGTCGTTGAGGTTGTCGAGGTCGTGGGAGGGGTTGCGGAAGTATATATTGTGGTGGAGAAATTCATCGGCTGCGATCAGCGTGGGCTTCGGCAACTTCTCGTAATAGCGTGAGATTTCGATCTGTTCACGGTTCTCAAAGGTCTCTTCGAGGTTGTCGTTGGCAGAGGCGAACTCTTTGAGCTTCTTGCTGAGGTCTTCCTTCATCTGTACGGCGATCTGATTGGATCGCTTTGACATGATGACGACGCTTTCATAGATGTTGTTCGTGCCGTCGCAGAAGTCCATGATGTTGTGCGTCACGGTGTTGACCGGAGCTTTGCTCTTCTTATAATCCATTGTCTCTAGCTTGTTATGGGGATTGTGATGTAGTTTGCTTTTCCTGAGCGGATTTATCTGGCCGAGGTCCCTGTCGTGTCGGCAGGGGCAGTCAAGTCTGTTGTGGCGCCGGAATCATCCGACGTTGCATAACGGTTCGCTTTTGCAAAGAGGCTCTTAGCCTCGGCAAGATATTTTGATTCGGGATATTCCGTTACAAAACCGTAATACTCGTCGATGGCGTTGTGATAGCGTTCCTCTTTCTTGCTCTCGACGCTGTGCTTGGCAAGGGCAAACTTGGCGCGCAAAATGAGGATTGCGAAATCTTCTCTACGGTTAGTGTAGGGGTAATCCTTGATCGCATTCTCCGCCGTGACGATACAGGCCCCGTAGTTGCCGTTTACACCGTTTCCGATGTAGGTGCCCAAGTCATAGTAGAGTTTGGCGGAGAGATATTCCTTTTCGACGAGCTTGTCTTGCAGCTTGAAGATGTAATCTTGTGCGTCAGGACGCAGTGAACTCGAAGGATAGTTATCAATGAAATTCTGAAACTCCGTTACGGCCTCATAGGTGGCCGTCTGGTCCAAACGAGGCTCGGGCGTTGTCAGATAGAGGGCCTTGCCGCAGTTGAAAGCTGCAAGTTCCGCATAACGGCCTCGAGGGTAGGTCTGGTAATATTTGCGGAAAGTCGTGGCCGCAGCTTCATAGCCGTGGCCGTTCATGTTACACTGCGCAAGCAGATAGAGTGATTCTTCGCCCTGATCCGTACCTTTCAGGATAGAGATGATGTCGCTCAGCAGCGTTGCGGCGCGGTTATACTGCCCTTCCATGAAGTACTGTTTGGCAGCTTCATACTTATAGGAGTAGTCTTGCGTCTTGACGAGGTTGTTGTAGTCGTTGCAAGCGCAGAGGCTGAGGGCGAGGACCCCTCCCAGGGCAATGTGGGTGATGAACTTCCGCATGGGTCTTGTGTCGGTGTCTCAATGATTGTGCCCGTAGGGCATACGGGGCTTTTATCGTGCAAAATTAGACAAAGCTTGTCGTAGTACCAAGAAACGGGCGTAAGCTTTTGGTTTTTTGAGCTTTCTGGAGCGTTGTTGGGGTAGGGGTAAAAGAGCGGCCATCTCATCGGCTGTTTGCATGATGAGATGGCCGCAGAATCTTGTATTTTAGAGGGGTGTATGCTTATCTATAAAGGCTTACTTTATCAATACTTTTCGTCCGCCTACAATGTATAAGCCGGCTGGCAGAGATCGTTCTGTAGCTGTGCTGCCGTTCTGCAGCGTGGCTACGCGACGCCCCGTAAAGTCGTAGACAGCCTGGGTGGTCTGCCCGTCCCGAGTAACATTTGTCAGGCCGGTAGCAGTGCGTTTGCCACCGTAGAGCGCTACGGGTTTTTGCTTGCTGCTGGCCTTGTACGCTGCAAAGCGCGGCGAGGACACATTGTAGCAGATGCTGCGGTCGGGATAGGCTACGGAGGTTATTTCGGCGTTGCCGTCGGCGTTGAAGGATATGGTCCACTGCGCAGTCTCTTCTGTCGGATCGCTTGCACTGTGGAGGGCGTTGTCACTCTTCGTAAGAGCCAGGTACGATCCGTCCGTATCATCTAGAAATGTCCAAGCCTTAGCAGCGCTCTCTGAGAGGGTGAAGGTGTGTGCGGGTGTCGTCTCCGTCTGGGGCAGTTTCAGCTCCTGCCCATTGTCCGTGATGCTGACGGGACCATAGAAGCGGCAGGATTCGAGCTGCTCGCTCATGGCTACGCTCTTGGCAGGATAAGCTATGACAACCGTGAGCCCGTCTTCCAACTGGCCCGTTTGGGTCAGCAGGTTATAGGTCTCAGGTAGCTCGCCATCGCCGGGTTGGGCTTGTTCGCGGTAACTTGCCGTAATGGTTTCACTTTGTTTGGTGCCCTTGGTGGCGTAGGCCGAAAGCTTGGCGGGCAGTGTCGTGATTGTCACTTCTAGCGGAGAAGCACCTTCGCCTTCACTGATCGTCTGGCTTGAGCCGTCCACAAGTGTATAATGGATAGTTGCACCTTCTGTCGGGGTCGTAATGGTAACGGTTGTCCCTACGGTGACGATGCCGCTTTCCGGGTTGACAGTAGGAACAACAACTTTTTCCGTGGGTTCGGTCGTGCCCCCCGTGTAGTTGTCCGGGTCAAAGGCGGTCGTAGTCTTCTCGCCCCATACATACTGCTCGAGTCCGGGGTAATCGATATAGGGGTTGCGGTTGTGCTGGATGTTGTAGACAGCCTCGTTGCGGGCGCGTTCTTTGTCGCTCACGGGGTCTTCGGCGGCCCAGCGGAGGAGCATTGTCAGGGCCCATGAGGAGAAGGCGGGATAGCTGTTGCCGGCGAGCATGTCGGAGTGCCAGCCCGCGATCTTGTTGTCGTAGGCCGTGGCCATATAGAAATAGGTGCGCGCCAGGTCGCCTTTATATTCGTCTGCAGGTTCGAAGACGATGCCTGTATAGCCGGGCACCGTGCACGAACCGAGTTTGCTGAAACCGTCAGCCGACATGTAGCGCTCGCCCTTCGTCTCGCCGTAGGGGTAGTTTGAGCGGCGGTTGTTGACATAGCCGTCGGTGGGGTAGAGATGGAAGAGGTCGGTGTACATCGGCTTCGCATCGTTAAACCAGCTCTTCGGGAAGGAGTGCTCACGGTTGTAGCTGTCGCCCTCCTTCCTGTAGTTGGCGCCTTGTGCCGATCCTCCGGGTCTGTAGGACGTTGCGTTTGAGTAGATATCCCAAATTGTGCCGTCTGGTCGCACGTCGGTGGTCTTGAAGTCTTGCCACAGCTGGTTATAGCTGCGTTCGGTGTGCGGACCTACGATTGCGCCGAGTGCTGTTTTGAGGGCGGCGGCCTTTTTGCCTTTTGCCGCGCTGTAATAGCCGGTCGGCGCTTGTGCTTGCACAATGAGTGCCCAAGTCAATGCCAGCAGTAGCAGTGCCTGACATCGTAGTGTTTGGCCGTGGCGGATGGGAGAGTGTTGGTTCATAGTGTGTATAGTTAATGATATGGGTGATACATGAAGTAACACCTATCTCGATCGTAGGAATATGACCAATGCGAAGGAGGTAGGTGTCATTGTTAGAATGGCGTTTTGTCCACCCCTTCACCGGGGGCGAAGGGCATATCTTCAGGGCGCGGCGGTGCATTGCGCGGTGCCTCGTTGATGTCGGGGAAATTCTCCCCCCAGGGGACTCCTTGGATTGCGGAGGATACCAGGTTGTCACCCGCTTGGGCACTCCCCGTATTGCCTTGATTGAAATTTCCGCCGATCTCGTCTCCTTCGCCGATGTTGGTGAAGCGGGCAAACTCGCCGCGGAAGTTCAGCAGAATGCTGCCCACCGAACCGTTACGGTGCTTGGCGATGATGATCTCGGCCTTGCCGCGCAGGTCGTTGCCTCGTTCGTCTTGATAGATCTTGTAATACTCAGGGCGATGGATGAACAGCACCATATCGGCATCCTGTTCGATGGCGCCCGATTCGCGCAAGTCGCTCAGCTGGGGACGCTTGTCGTTCTCCGCACGGGTCTCCACGCTACGGTTGAGCTGTGAGAGGGCGATAATCGGTATATTGAGCTCTTTGGCCAGTCCCTTGAGTGAGCGGGAGATGGTCGACACCTCTTCTTGGCGGGAGCCAAAGCTCATGCCCGAGGCGTTCATCAGCTGGAGGTAGTCGATCATGATCACCTTCACGCCGTGTTCGCGCACGAGGCGGCGCGCCTTGGTGCGGAGTTCGAAGACGGAGAGCGAAGGGGTGTCGTCAACATAGAGCGGGGCTCCGACGAGGGCCTTGACGCGTTCGTCGAGCTGTTGCCATTCGTAGGGCTTGAGCTGGCCGCTTTTAAGCGTTTCGCCCTTGATCTCGCAGACATTGACGATGAGACGGTTGACAAGCTGTACATTCGACATCTCGAGCGAGAACAATGCAACGGGCATTCGTTGGTCAACTGCAATGTTCTTGGCCATCGAGAGGGCGAAAGCCGTCTTACCCATGGCGGGACGGGCTGCTAAGATGACCAGGTCGGAGTTTTGCCATCCTGCAGTAATCTTGTCCAACTCGGTGAAGCCCGAGGGGATACCGCTCATACCGTCAGTGCGTGCCGCAGCTGCCTGGAGCATGTCATAGGCCTCCTTGATGACGGGGTCAATCTGCGTGTAGTCCTTTTTGAGGTTTGTCTGCGAGAGCTCAAAGAGTTTGCCTTCAGCTTCCTGCATCAGGTCGTCTACATCTTGTGTAGGGTCAAAGGCTTTGCCTTGTATGGCTGAGGTATAGCTGATGAGGTCTCGTGCCGTGGCCTTTTGGGCGATGATGCGTGCGTGATATTCGAGGTGGGCCGACGAACTCAGCATGCTGCTCAGTTCGAGGATGTAGGCTCGCCCTCCCGCTTCCTCCAGCTTGTTTTCCGCTTCGAGGGCGTTGGCTACCGTAAGGATATCTACTGGTTTCTCCTCGATGTTGAGGCGGCGGATAGCTTCAAAGATGATGCGGTGGCGGTTATCATAGAAGCTCTCGGGGCGTAGTTCGTCGCTGATGCGGTAGTAGGCGTCTTTCTCGATCATCAAGGCGCCTAGTACGGCCTGCTCGAGTTCGACAGCTTGGGGTTGTAAGCGACCGAAGGAGTCTTCGACTGCTTGCTCCTTCTGCTTGTTGTGGTAGGGGCGTTTAGGTCCGTTTCCGCCTTTGCGGGTTCCGGAAGTATTGGGTGAAAAGTCAGGCATGAAGGGTTAGGGTGTGTTTGTGGCCTTTTCTTCCGTTATATGCTGATAGCAGCCCATATCGGGTGCAGTGCCTCTCGGCGTACCGAGGAGGTCATTGGGGAAGGTTGCGGAGGTGACAGTTGCATCGGCCGTTCCGACCGCTCTGGAGCGCGGGTTGAGGGCGAAGCTGAAGGTCAAATGTTTCAGATCGGGTAGGGGGAGAAAGTTACGTTCGCGCACAATGGGCTTTCCTTCCTCGTCTACCAGATCGTTCTCTACGTCGTAGATACAATTCGTTAGCGCGGCATTTGCTTCCGACGGCTCGGGGGTGGTGAGGAGGCAGTGGGAAAAGGCATAGGCGTAGGCGTCGGTTTTGTAGTCGGGGTTCTGACTGCCCATGAGTTCATCGTCCTGATAGCCTGTTACGATGCTGTTGACCACGGTGAGCTCTTCCAACGGTAGCCGTACCTTGCCATCGTAGTTGGCAAAGTCTAGGGCATGCCCGTTTCCGCCGCTGAAAACGAAGAAACGTGCCAGTGTGCAGTGCACCAGTTGTGTGCGTCCGCCTCTGATGTGTACGCAGTCCCCGCCGGCGTTGGTGATTTGGGAGTTCCCGACGCTGACCTGTGCCCCACGGATGCTCAATCCGTTGAGGGTCGTATTGTGGATCATTGAGTTGCGGATGACGAGTTTCGAACGACTCACATCGCCCGAGTCAACGCGCACACCGCTTGTGGAGCTGTGAATGTCGGCATAGTCGATGGTCGAATCGTAGGAATTACCCGTGAACACCACGCCGCCCCATTGCCCCGGGATGCGGTCGTAGGCCTGTCCTGCAAACATGTTTCCCATGCGGTCTCCGCGCAGGGTGACGCGCTGTGTATCATCGGGGCCGCTTCCGGCGATGTGAAGCGTTCCGTGAACGATGAGCTGTGCCTTAGGCGAGAAATAAAAACGTGTGCCGGCGGCAAGCGTTAGCGTAGCGCCGGGGGCAACGACCAGACTGTCCGTGACGCGGTAGGGACGTCTTCCGCCCAGGGTCGTGTCGGCCGTGATGCGCCGGCCGGTGAGTGTGGTCACAGCTTGTCCCGAGGCAGTAAGCACTACCTCGCTGCTGGCTCCCGCTTCGGTCAGGAAGGTGAGTTTGTCCGTTACAGCTACCGGTTCATCATTATCCGTCGCCGGCGTATTGGCCATGAGAAAGACGATGAGGCTGTCTCGGGCACCGATTTCGAAACCGCCGGCCTCGCCTGCGGTGAGCGAGGTGCCGTCGACGACGACTTTAAAGGGTGACTCTGCCCCCAGTCCGAGTCCCACGCGGGCTATGCGAAGTGCTTTGTCGCTGCGGTTGTATGCCGTTAGCTGATAAGTGCCTGTCGGGATGCCGCTGATGATCGTGTCGAAGGCCACGGTGTCGCGGCTAAACGTTACGGCATCGGCCGCCGAGGTCGTGTAATCCTCATCGAGACACGAGGTCTGCATCCCCAATGGGATACCCAGTGCTAAAAGCAAGGGAAGGTGTTTCATGGGCCGAAGGTGAGGGATTGGGGGATGGGGGATACCTCAGAAAGGTTCCGTCCTGACAGCGAAGGCAGTGCCGTCTTGCAAGATGAGACCTGCTGTTAAAACTTATGGTTCAAGGAAACGCCCCGTACAGGGAATGCCCTGACGGGGCGTATGTGTTGTGTGGGATGGCTGGCTTCGTTTATTACGCCGGATCAGTCTATGTGCTTCAATGTATCGAGCAGGTGACGCCAAACCATGTCCACCGTCGGGATAAGCAAGCGCTCATCGGGCGAGTGTACACCGCGCAGCGTCGGGCCGAAGCTGATCATGTCGAGTTTGGGGTACTTCTCGGAGAAGAGGCCGCACTCCAGACCCGCGTGGATGGCGAGGATCTTCGGCTCTTTACCGAAGAGGCGCTTGTAGCTCTCGGTGGCGATCTTGAGGATGTGGCTGTTGGGGTTAAACTTCCAGCCGGGGTAGCCTTCGTTGGTTACTACCTTGGCGCCTCCCAGCTCAAAAGCTGCGCGCACGACGCTCGCCATGTTCTGGCAGGCGCTGGCCACGCTGCTGCGCTGGCTCGTCGTCACCGTCACGTGGTCACCCTCTAGGCGGATTGAAGCGAGATTGCTGGAGGTCTCTACGAGCCATTCGATTTCTTGGCTCATTGCGAAGACGCCATTGTGCACGGCATGGAGGGAGAGCAGCATCTTGCGCATGGCTGCTGGCTCCATGGCCTTGGTGGCTGCCGGCTCGTGCGATTCGAGGATTACCTGGATGGTCTTCTCCGTTTCGCAATATTCCTCTTCGAGATCGGCGGTGAAGGTGTTGAGGGCAATGCGCAGCTTTTCCTTGTAGTCTGCCGGCACGGCAATCAAGGCGTGCCCCTCACGAGGGATGGCGTTGTGCAGGCCACCGCTCTGGATGTCGACAAGCCGCAGGTCGGTTGCCTCCATCTGGCTGACGAGGAAGCGCACAAGCTGCTTGTTGGCGTTGCAGCGCTTCTTGTTGATGTCATCGCCCGAATGGCCTCCCGTGAGCCCCTTGATGGTCAGGGCAAAGGTGAGGTAACCTGCGGGGATGGCCTCCGTGGGGAAGGGGTAAGTGGCCGTCGTGCGCACACCGCCGGCGCAGCTGACGAAGATCTGACCTTCGTCCTCAGAGTCGAGGTTGATGAGGTAATCGCCGTGCATGAAGTCGCCCTTCATTCCGAAGGCGCCAGTGAGACCGGTCTCTTCATCACGCGTAAAGACACACTCCAACGGCCCGTGTTCGATGTCGTTGCTCTTGAGGATGGCCATCTCCATGGCCACGCCGATGCCGTCATCGGCTCCCAATGTCGTGCCTTTAGCCTTCAGCCACTCGCCATCCACGTAGGTCTGGATCGCGTCGTGGTCGAAGTCAAAAGTCACGTCTTTGTTTTTCTCGCAGACCATGTCCATGTGGCTCTGCAGAATGACCGTTTTACGGCCCTCATAGCCCGGTGTGGCGGGCTTGGTGATCTTGACGTTGCCGGTCTCGTCGACGGTGACGGGGAGACCGAGTCCTTCTCCAAACGATTTGAGGAAGGCGATGATCTGCTCCTCACGCTTTGAGGGACGGGGTACATTGTTTATCTCTTTGAAGCAGTCAAAGACCACTTTGGGCTTCAGTTCGACAGTCTGACTCATAATCTGAATGATTGATTGTAGAAATGATCGCAAACGTGACGGCCTGTCAGCACCCCGTGAGGGGCGGGGCACGGCCCTGTCGTTTGCCTCGCAAAATTACAGCATGTCTATCGGTAAGCGAAGCGTTGTAACACCTTTTTCAGACAAACGTCTTGGGAGAGGGGCCTCATCTGCATTGTCCCACAGGGGCATGGCAATATGTGTCTGTCGTGATACAGGCTTATATGATGAGTATTGCGATGTCGCTTCCATGCATTGCGTATTGCATGTATGGGCAGGCGTGCGCACATTGCGACGCCCCTTCAGGGCTAAAGGTTGGCACAACGAGGGTCCCCGGGTTGACACCCCGGGCTCCGATGCCATGCCCCGTTGGGGCTATCCCTCAATCCGCCAGGCGGAAACAAATACATCTGAATGACGGAATCGGCGACGAGTCGGGAGGTGGATCGTGGTCCTAGGGATAAATTCCTAGGCTATTGCCTCACGCCCCGTTGGGGCTATCCCCAAATCTTAACGTCTAGA
>DAVZJV010000012.1:0-77839 GCA_052272595.1 Alloprevotella sp. | reverse complement strand
AGCACTGGTCTCCAAAACCAGGTGTCGGGAGTTCGAGCCTCTCTTCCCGTGCTTATAAAATCTTTTATGTTCAAGAAAGTAGTTGCATACTGCAAAGATTCATACGACGAACTATCGCATAAGACCACATGGCCTAGCCGTAAGGAGCTTACGCACAGCGCGATTGTTGTGCTTTCTGCTTCCATCGTCATAGCAATCGTGGTATTCCTTATGGATACGGTCTTTGAGGACATTATGCAATTGATCTACCCGCAAATTTAGTCACACATGGCAGCGACAGATTCTCCCAAAGCTGAAATGGCCTGGTATGTCTTGCGTGCCATCAGTGGTAAAGAGGGCAAGGTCAAAGAGTATATTGACGCCGAGATCAACAATGGCCGCCTTGGCGGTCATGTGAAGCAGGTGCTCATTCCGACCGAGAAGGTGAAGCAACTCCGCGGTACCAAGCAGGTAATCAAGGAGCGTCTTTATCTCCCCGGTTATGTCCTTGTAGAGGCCCGTCTGGTCGGTGAAACTGTTCACGAACTGCGCAATACGCCCAATGTTTTGGGTTTCTTGGGCGGCATGGACAATCCCACCCCGCTTCGCGAGAGCGAAGTAAACCGTATTCTGGGCAAGGTCGACGAGTCGGAGGGTAATCCGATCGAAGATGAAGTGCCCTACATGGTCGGCGAGAGTGTCAAGGTCATCGATGGCCCCTTCTCCGGCTTCACTGGTCTGATCGAAAAGATCGACGAGGAGAAGAAGAAGGTAACGCTCACCGTCAAGGTGTTCGGCCGCAATACGGGACTGGACCTCGGCTTTATGCAGATAGAGAAGGAGTAACGCCGCAGGCGAGTGTCTGTTACGCACTCGTCGGGTTGTGATTCATTCGTCTTTCTTTTAATTCTATTATTTACAATGGCTAAAGAAGTTGCTGGATTAATCAAGTTACAGATTAAGGGCGGCGCTGCAAATCCATCTCCTCCCGTAGGTCCCGCGCTGGGTTCTAAGGGTATCAACATCATGGATTTCTGCAAGCAGTTCAATGCCCGCACCCAGGACAAGGCCGGCAAAGTGTTGCCTGTTGTCATTACCTACTATAATGACAAGTCTTTTACCTTTGTGGTAAAGACCCCTCCTGTAGCAATTCAACTGCTGGAAGCAGCCAAGAAGAAGAGCGGTTCAGCTGCGCCTAACCGTTCCAAGATCGCTCAGATCACTTGGGACCAGGTTAAGGCAATCGCTGAAGACAAGATGCCCGACCTCAACTGCTTCACCGTAGAGAGCGCCATGCGCATGGTAGCCGGTACGGCTCGCAGCATGGGTATCACAGTTAAGGGTGACTTCCCTGAGAACATTTAATCACTTCAATTGAACAATGAGTAAACTGACAAAGAATCAGAAGTCGGTCGCTGACAAGATTGAAGCAGGGAAGGCTTATACCCTTAAGGAGGCATCAGCCCTGGTTAAGGAGATCACGACGACGAAGTTTGACGCTTCGGTCGATATCGATGTACGTCTCGGCGTAGATCCCCGTAAGGCCAACCAGATGGTTCGTGGCGTTGTGTCACTGCCTAATGGTACCGGCAAACAGGTGCGCGTACTTTGCCTCTGCACCCCCGACGCTGAAGCTGCTGCCAAAGAGGCCGGCGCTGACTACGTAGGTCTCGATGAGTATATCGAGAAGATCAAGGGTGGCTGGACCGACATCGATGTGATCATCACGATGCCTGCTATCATGGGTAAGATCGGCGCCCTGGGCCGTGTACTCGGTCCGCGCGGATTGATGCCTAACCCCAAGAGTGGTACGGTGACCATGGATGTAGCCAAGGCTATCCGTGAGGTAAAGCAGGGTAAGATCGACTTCAAGGTAGACAAGGCCGGTATCGTCCATGTTTCTATCGGTAAGGTCAGCTTCACCCCGGAGCAGATTTTCGGCAATGCTAAGGAATTCATCGCCACAATTATCAAGCTTCGTCCTGCTGCCGCCAAAGGTACGTATATCAAGAGCATTTATCTTTCCTCTACGATGAGCAAGGGTATCAAGGTCGATACCAAGTCGGTAGATGAAGCTTAATAACCCACTAGCACAATGAAGAAGGAAGATAAAGGACTTATCATCGAGCATCTCGGTGAAACGCTTAAGGAATACCCTCACTTCTACCTCGTTGACGTAAGCGGCATGAACGCCGATGCTACGTCAGCCCTCCGCCGCAAGTGCTTCGAGAGCGGCGTGAAGATGGTCGTAGTGAAGAACAAGTTGTTGCACAAGGCATTTGAGGCCAGTGAGGTGGACTTCACGCCCCTCTACGAGGTACTCAAGGGTACGACCGCCGTATTCTTCTGCCAGACCGCTAACGTTCCCGCAAAGGTCATCAAGGACGTTGCCAAGGACGGCATCCCCGCTCTGAAGGCAGCTTATGCTGAGGAAGGCTTCTACGTAGGTGCCGACCAGCTCCCGACCCTTGCAGCTATCAAGAGCAAGAACGAGGTTATCGCAGAGGTTGTCTCCTTGCTGCAATCTCCCGCCAAGAACGTTATCAGCGCCCTTCAGAGCGCAAGCCAGACGATCCACGGCGTACTTACCACTTTGGGCGAGCGCCCCGAGTAACCGTCGGGCGGCGTGCCGCCGACACACACAATCACCCCTAATCACGAACAAAACAAACAAGATAAGAAAATGGCAGATATCAAAGCTATCGCTGAAGAATTGGTTAATTTGACAGTGAAGGAAGTAAACGAGTTGGCTAACGTCCTCAAGGAGGAGTATGGTATTGAACCCGCTGCTGCAGCTGTTGCTGTTGCTGCTCCCGCTGAGGGTGGCGCTGCAGGTGGTGCCGCTGAGAAGACCTCCTTCGATGTAGTCCTCAAGGCTGCTGGCTCCGCTAAGCTTCAGGTCGTTAAGGCCGTTAAGGAGCACTGCGGTCTCGGCCTCAAGGAGGCTAAGGACCTCGTAGACGGCGCCCCCAGCAAGGTGAAGGAAGGCGTTGCCAAGGAAGAGGCTGAGGCACTCAAGAAGGTCCTCGAAGAGGCCGGTGCCGAGGTAGAACTCGCTTAAGCTATAACCCCTTACACAAGGGTTGGGTTATGAACCTTCTGGTAGAGGGTTCATAACCTTTTTGCGTCTATACATTTCCTCCATACACCTCAAACATTCAGAGATAATCGAATGCCCTCCAGAGTAATCAACCAACGCGTCAACTTCGCGTCCGTCAAGAACCCGATGCCCTATCCCGACTTCCTTGACGTACAGCTGAAGTCTTTCCAGGATTTCCTCCAGCTCGACACGCCCAGCGAGCTGCGCAAAAACGACGGTCTGTATAAGGTCTTCGCCGAGAACTTCCCCATCGCCGACACGCGTAACAACTTCGTCTTGGAGTTCATCGACTACTATGTCGACGAGCCCCGCTACACCATCGCCGAGTGTCTCGAGCGCGGCCTTACCTACAGCGTTTCGCTCAAGGCCAAGCTCAAGCTCTACTGTACCGATCCCGAGCACGAAGACTTCGATACGGTCGTGCAGGATGTATTCCTCGGTTCGATTCCTTATATGACCCCCAACGGCACCTTCGTCATCAACGGTGCCGAGCGTGTCGTTGTCTCTCAGCTCCACCGCTCTCCCGGCGTGTTCTTCGGTTCGAGCATTCACGCCAACGGTACGCAGCTCTACTCCGCCCGTATCATCCCCTTCAAGGGTTCGTGGATCGAGTTCGCCACCGACATCAACAACGTGATGTATGCCTACATCGACCGTAAGAAGAAGCTCCCCGTGACGACGCTTCTCCGCGCCGTAGGCTTTGAGTCGGATAAGGACATCCTCCAGATCTTCCACCTGGCCGACGAGATCAAGGTCAACAAGACCAACCTCAAGAAGGCCATCGGCCGCAAGCTTGCTACCCGTGTGCTCAAGAGCTGGGTAGAGGACTTCGTTGATGAGGATACCGGTGAGGTGTCGTCGATCGAGCGCAACGAGGTCGTACTCGAGCGCGAAAAGGTGCTCGAGGCCGAAGACATCGATAAGATCCTCGACTCGGGCATGCAGAGCATCCTCGTTCACGGCGAGGCTGCCGGCAGCTCCGATTACTCCATTATCTTCAATACGCTGCAGAAGGACCAGACCAACTCGGAGAACGAGGCTGTGCGCTACATCTACCGTCAGCTCCGCAATGCCGATCCTGCCGACGACGCTTCTGCCCGCGAGGTGGTCAACAACCTCTTCTTCTCCGACAAGCGCTACGACCTGGGCGAGGTCGGCCGCTACCGCATCAATAAGAAGCTGGGGCTCCATACGAGCATGGACGTGCGCGTCTTGACGCGTGAAGACATCATCGATATCATCAAGTACCTCATCGAGCTGATCAACTCCAAGGCCACCGTCGACGATATCGACCACCTGAGCAACCGCCGCGTCCGCACCGTAGGCGAGCAGCTCTCCAACCAGTTCGCCGTCGGTCTGGCCCGCATGAGCCGCACCATCCGCGAGCGCATGAACGTGCGCGACAACGAGGTCTTCACCCCGATGGACTTGATCAACGCCAAGACCATCTCGAGCGTGATCAACTCCTTCTTCGGTACCAACGCCCTCTCGCAGTTCATGGACCAGACCAACCCCCTGGCCGAGGTGACGCACAAGCGCCGTCTCTCCGCCTTGGGCCCCGGCGGTCTGTCGCGTGAGCGTGCCGGCTTCGAGGTGCGCGACGTGCACTACACCCACTACGGCCGTCTCTGCCCCATCGAGAGCCCTGAAGGCCCCAACATCGGTCTGATCTCCTCGCTCTGTGTCTACGCCAAGATCGACAGACTCGGATTTATCGAGACTCCCTATCGCAAGGTTGAGAACGCTAAGGTGGATCTCGACAACAACGATATCATCTATCTCTCCGCCGAAGAGGAGGAGGGAAAGATCATCGGCCAGGGCAATGCGCCCCTCAACGATGACGGTACCTTCATCCGCGACAAAGTAAAGTGCCGCCAGGATGCCGACTACCCCGTTGTGCCCCCTGCCCAGGTTGAACTCATGGACGTATCGCCGCAGCAGATCGCTTCGATCGCCGCAGCCCTCATTCCCTTCCTCGAGCACGACGATGCCCACCGCGCCCTCATGGGATCGAACATGATGCGCCAGGCCGTGCCCCTCGTCCGCAGCGAAGCCCCCATCGTCGGTACGGGCATCGAGAAGCAGGTCTGCGAAGACTCCCGCACGATGATTACCGCCGAGGGCGATGGCGTGATCGACTTCGTCGACGCCACCACCATCCGCATTGCCTACGAGCGCACGGAGGATGAAGAGTTCGTTAGCTTCGACAGCAACGTCAAGGAGTACACCATCCCCAAGTTCCGCCGTACGAACCAGAACATGACCATCGACCTGCGCCCCATTTGCAAAAAGGGCCAGCACGTCAAGAAGGGCGACATCCTCACCGAGGGTTACGCCACCGAGGACGGCGAGCTCGCACTGGGTCGCAACCTCCTCGTGGCCTACATGCCCTGGAAGGGTTACAACTATGAGGACGCCATCGTGCTCAACGAGCGCATGGTGCGCGAGGATATCCTCACTTCTGTCCACGTAGACGAATACTCCCTTGAGGTGCGCGACACGAAGCGCGGCATGGAGGAGTTTACCAACGACATCCCCAACGTCAGCGAAGACGCTACCAAAGATCTCGACGAGCAGGGCATCGTGCGCATCGGCGCCCGCATCGTTCCCGGCGACATCCTCATCGGTAAGATCACGCCCAAGGGCGAGAGCGACCCCACCCCCGAGGAGAAGCTCCTGCGCGCCATCTTCGGCGACAAGGCCGGCGATGTCAAGGACGCTTCGCTCAAGGCTAACCCCTCACTCTCGGGCGTCGTGATCGGCAAGCGCCTCTTCTCGCGCGTGCAGAAGACCCGCACCGCAAAGGCCGCCGACAAGGTGACGCTCCAGAAGCTCGACGAGGAGTTTGAGAAGGAGGTCAACGATCTCAAGGCCGTCATGGTCGGCAAGCTCCTCTCGCTCATCGGCGATAAGAAGTGTATGGGCGTCAAGGACAACATCGACTCCGAGATCATCGCTCCGGGCAGCCCCTTCACCGAGTCAGTCCTCATGGGCATCGACTACGCCTCCGTAGAGCTCATGGGCTGGACCGACGATGACCACGCCAACAAGCTGACCCGTCAGCTCATCATCAATTATCTCAAGAAGTACAACCAGCTCGACGCCGCCCTCAAGCGCAAGAAGTTCACCATCACTATCGGCGACGACCTCCCCTCCGGCATCATCCAGCAGGCCAAGGTCTACATCGCCAAGAAGCGTAAGATCGGTGTCGGCGACAAGATGGCCGGTCGTCACGGCAACAAGGGTATCGTCTCCAAGATCGTCCGTCAGGAAGACATGCCCTTCCTCGCCGACGGTACGCCTGTCGACATCGTGCTCAACCCGCTGGGTGTGCCTTCGCGTATGAACCTCGGCCAGATCTTCGAGGCCGTGCTCGGCGCCGCAGGCCGCAAGCTCGGCGTGAAGTTCGCCACCCCGATCTTCGACGGTGCCAAGCTCGAAGACCTCTGCGAGTGGACCGACAAGGCCGGCCTGCCCCGCTACTGCTCCATGCAGCTCTACGACGGCGGCACGGGCGAGCCCTTCGACCAGAAGGCAACGGTCGGCGTGACCTATATGCTTAAGCTCGGCCACATGGTTGAGGACAAGATGCACGCCCGCTCCATCGGTCCCTACTCTCTCATCACGCAGCAGCCTCTGGGCGGTAAGGCACAGTTTGGTGGTCAGCGTTTCGGTGAGATGGAGGTTTGGGCCGTCGAGGCCTTCGGTGCATCCCACGTGCTGCAGGAGATCCTGACCATCAAGTCTGACGACGTGACCGGTCGCTCCAAGGCATACGAAGCCATCGTCAAGGGCGATCCCATGCCTACGCCGGGTATCCCCGAATCGCTCAACGTGTTACTCCACGAGCTGCGCGGTCTGGGCCTGAGCATCCGCCTCGAATAAGGCGCTCAGCCCCTCTCCACCGCACACAGCGTGAGCATACACACATCAACCATCTCATCACATTCTCAAGAAAATGGCTTTTAAAAGAGATAATAAGATAAAGAGCAACTTTACGAAGATCACCATCGGTCTCGCCTCTCCCGAAGAGATCCTGGCCAATTCGTACGGCGAGGTGCTGAAGCCCGAGACGATCAACTACCGCACCTACAAGCCCGAGCGCGACGGCCTCTTCTGCGAGCGTATCTTCGGCCCGACGAAGGACTACGAGTGCCACTGCGGTAAGTATAAGCGCATCCGCTACAAGGGCATCGTCTGCGACCGATGCGGCGTCGAGGTGACGGAGAAGAAGGTGCGCCGCGAGCGTGCCGGCCACATCCAGCTCGTCGTGCCCGTGGCCCACATCTGGTACTTCCGCTCCCTGCCCAATAAGATGGGCTATCTCCTCGGCATCCCCACCAAGAAGCTCGACACCATCATCTATTACGAGCGCTACGTCGTCATCCAGCCCGGCGTGCTCTCCGACGAAGTGGCAGAGAAGGATCTCCTCACCGAGGACGAATACCTCGAGCTCCTCAAGAAGCTCCCCAAGGACAATGCCTACCTCGAGGACAGCGACCCCAACAAGTTTATCGCCAAGATGGGTGCCGAGGCCGTCTACGACCTCCTCACCCGCATCGACCTCGATGCGCTCTCTTACGAGCTGCGCGACCGTGCCAACTCCGACACCTCCGTACAGCGTAAGAACGAGGCCCTCAAGCGCCTGCAGGTCGTAGAGTCGTTCCGCGCCAGCCGCGACCGCAACAAGCCCGAGTGGATGATCATGAAGGTCATCCCCGTGACACCGCCCGACCTGCGCCCCCTCGTGCCCCTCGACGGCGGCCGCTTCGCCACGTCTGACCTCAACGACCTCTATCGCCGCGTCCTCATCCGCAACAACCGACTCAAGCGACTGCTCGAAATCAAGGCTCCCGATGTCATCCTGCGCAATGAGAAACGTATGCTCCAGGAGGCCGTCGACAGCCTCTTCGACAACTCCCGCAAGAGCTCTGCCGTCAAGAGCGACAGCAACCGCCCCCTCAAGTCGCTCTCCGACTCGCTCAAGGGTAAGCAGGGCCGCTTCCGTCAGAATCTCCTCGGTAAGCGTGTCGACTACTCCGCACGTTCCGTCATCGTCGTAGGCCCCGAGCTCAAGATGGGCGAGTGCGGTCTCCCCAAACTCATGGCCGCCGAGCTCTACAAGCCCTTCATCATCCGCAAGCTCATCGAGCGCGGCATCGTCAAGACGGTCAAGAGCGCCAAGCGCATCGTCGACCGTCGCGAGCCCGTCATCTGGGACATCCTCGAGCACGTCATGCAGGGCCACCCCGTGCTGCTCAACCGTGCCCCGACCCTCCACCGTCTCGGTATCCAGGCCTTCCAGCCCAAGATGATCGAGGGCAAGGCCATCCAGCTCCACCCGCTCGCCTGTACGGCCTTCAACGCCGACTTCGACGGTGACCAGATGGCCGTCCACCTCCCGCTGAGCAATGAGGCCGTCCTCGAGGCACAGGTCCTCATGCTCCAGAGCCACAACATCCTCAATCCCGCCAACGGCGCACCTATCACCGTGCCTTCGCAGGATATGGTGCTCGGTCTCTACTACATCACCAAGCTCCGTCCCGGTGCCAAGGGCAGCGGCCTCACCTTCTATGGTCCTGAGGAAGCCCTCATCGCCTACAACGAGCGCCGCGTCGACGTCCATGCTCCCGTCAAGGTCCTTGTCGACGACGTCGACAAGGACGGCAAGCGCATCCGCCACATCGTCGAGACCTCCGTCGGCCGCGTCATCGTCAACGAGATCATCCCCCAGGAGTGTGGCTTCGTCAATGAGATCATCTCAAAGAAGTCGCTCCGCGACGTCATCACCCTCGTCATCAAGACGGTCGGTATGGCCCGCGCCTGCGAGTTCCTCGACGGTATCAAGAACCTCGGTTACCGTCAGGCCTATGTCGGCGGTCTTTCCTTCAACCTCGATGATATCATCATCCCCAAGGAGAAGGTTGACATCGTGCAGCACGGTAACGACGAGATCGAGCAGATCACGATGAACTACAACATGGGTTTCATCACCGACAACGAGCGCTACAACCAGGTCATCGATACGTGGACCCACGTCAACACCGACCTCAAGAAGACGCTCATGAAGCAGATGACCGAAGCCGACCAGGGCTTCAACGCCGTCTTCATGATGCTCGACTCCGGTGCCCGTGGTTCTGCTGACCAGATTGCCCAGCTCGCCGGTATGCGTGGTCTGATGGCCAAGCCCCAGAAGGCCGGTGCCGAGGGTGCCCAGATCATCGAGAACCCCATCCTCTCTAACTTTAAGGAGGGCATGTCCGTGCTCGAGTACTTCATCTCCACCCACGGTGCCCGTAAGGGTCTGGCCGATACCGCCCTTAAGACGGCCGACGCAGGTTACCTCACCCGTCGTCTCGTCGACGTCTCTCACGACGTCATCATCACCGAGGAAGACTGCGGCACCCTCCGCGGCCTCGTCTGCACCGCCCTCAAGGACGGCGACGAGATCATCTCCTCGCTGAGCGAGCGCATCCTCGGCCGTGTCTCCGTACACGACGTGGTTGATCCCTCTACCGGCAAGCTCATCGTCGCTTCGGGCGAAGAGATCACGGAGCCCATCGCCGCTGCCATCGAGGCTGCCGGCATCGAGAGCGTCGAGATCCGTTCCGTCCTCACCTGCGAAAGCAAGCACGGCGTCTGCATGAAGTGCTACGGCCGCAACCTCGCTACCTCTCGCATGGTCCAGAAGGGTGAGGCCGTCGGCGTCATCGCTGCCCAGTCTATCGGTGAGCCCGGTACGCAGCTGACGCTCCGTACGTTCCACGCCGGTGGTATCGCCTCCAACGCCGCAGCCAACGCCACCATCGTGGCCAAGAACGACTGCCGCGTAGAGTTCGAGGAGCTCCGCACCGTCGACGTCACTACCGAGGAAGGCACGCCCGCACAGGTTGTGGTCGGCCGTCTTGCCGAGGTCCGCTTCATCGACGAGAACACCGGCATCGTCCTCTCTACGCAGAACGTTCCTTACGGCTCTCAGCTTTTCGTCCATGAGGGCGACAAGGTAGAGAAGGGTAAGGTCATCGCCAAGTGGGACCCCTTCAACGCTGTAATCGTCACCGAGAACGCCGGTACCATCCAGTTCGAAAACGTCACCGAGGGTATCAGCTATCGCGTTGAGGAAGACGAGGCTACCGGTTTGCGTGAGCGCATCGTCATCGAGTCTAAGGATAAGAGCCACGTGCCCACCGCCAACATCCTCGACGACAAGGGCGAGGTCATCCGCACCTACAGCTTCCCCATCAACGGCCACATCGTCGTTGAGGACGGCCAGAAGCTCGCTGCCGGTGACGTGCTCGTCAAGATCCCCCGCGTGGTCGGCAAGGCCGGCGATATCACCGGTGGTCTGCCCCGTGTCACTGAGCTCTTCGAGGCCCGCAACCCGAGCAACCCCGCAGTCGTCTCCGAGATCGACGGCGAGATCAGCATGGGCGCCGTCAAGCGCGGCCATCGCGAGATCATCGTCACCTCCAAGCTCGGAGAGGTCAAGAAATACCTCGTGCCCCTCTCCAAGCAGATCCTCGTGCAGGAGAACGACTACGTGCGTGCCGGCACACCCCTCTCCGACGGTTCCATCACCCCGAGCGACATCCTCGCCATCAAGGGCCCCACGGCCGTGCAGGAGTACATCGTCAATGAGGTGCAGGACGTTTACCGTCTCCAGGGCGTTAAGATCAACGACAAGCACTTCGAGGTCATCGTCCGTCAGATGATGCGCAAGGTCCAGATCAACGATCCGGGCGACACCCGCTTCCTCGAGCAGCAGATCGTCGACAAGCTCGACTTCGCCGAAGAGAACGATCGCATCTGGGGCAAGAAGGTCGTCATCGATGCCGGTGACAGCGAGACGATGAAGAAGGGTATGATCGTCACGGCCCGCAAGCTGCGTGACGAAAACTCCCAGCTCAAGCGTCGTGATCTCAAGCTTGTCAAGGTGCGCGACGCCATGGCCGCCACCTCTACGCAAATCCTCCAGGGTATCACCCGCGCCGCCCTCCAGACCAAGAGCTTCATGTCGGCTGCCTCCTTCCAGGAGACGACCAAGGTGCTCAACGAGGCTGCCATCAGCGGCAAGACCGACTACCTCGAGGGTATGAAGGAGAACGTTATCTGCGGTCACCTCATCCCCGCCGGAACGGGTCTGCGCGAGTTCCAGAAGATCATCGTCGCCGACAAGGAAGAGTACGAAGCCGCTCAGGCTGCCAAGCTCGCCGAAGACGTTCGCACGATCTAAGTCTTGCCGCCGCCGCTGCGTCCAAAGCGCTTTTAAGTCAACGCGCACATAGGGCCGGAGGCAAAAGAACATCATCGAAGCCCCCGACACAGCGTTTCCACGCTGTGCCGGGGGCTTTTCCGTTCACATCATTTCGGAGGCTGTACCGATTTGCCGCCAAATACGCCTTCGGTGTGGAAGCGGGCAACCCCACCTCACATGGAGGGTGCAGGATTTTTACGGCGGCAAACACATTCACGAACTCATGATGGCTTGGCCCGGGGTGTGCGCTTCTTTAAAAACGGTCTGACCGATACGGAGCAACGCACCGAAGCGAGCAAGGCCCATGAACAAGCACAAACCTCCTCGACCATACAAAGCACCATTGGCCTTCGTGGCCCGCTAGCTGGCTCCCGCCTCGACCCCATACAGTCTTGAGGCGGGAGCTTTCTTCTTATCCCGTCCGCCGATTCCTCCTTACTCCGCTGTTTTCCGCTCAGCCGCCTCGCTGCCACATCTTACGGCGAATGCGCTTTTACGGATCGCCTATCTGTTTTTACGGATCGCCTATCTGTTTTTACAAGACGCCTATCTGTTTTTTCTACATGCCGACTTGTTCCGCACAAGTCGGCGGACCATGAAAAGGATGAGCAAACGTCCCGCCGCAGGGGCCTTCTCCCCGATTCCACATGCCTTTGGAGCGGTGCGTCGCGTCGGTAAGAGGGCACTTCTTTTTGCAGCCTATTTGCACATTTCGCACATTGAGCATGAGATTCAGGTCGAGAAAAACGGCGCCAATACATTCGGAGTGTGGCCTTCTTCGTATTTTTACACATCCGCTGTCGCTCAGTCAGCACTTTCATCCAACTCACGCAAAACTAGCAGAAGCCATGAGTAATCTTTACGCCAAGCACACGCTTGGGCTGTGCCAAACAAGACTCGCTTTTGTCTGTGCATGGCTGACGGTCGCGGCTTGCCTTGCGCTGTCGGGCTGCAAACGATCGGACAAGGCGACGGAACAAAAAGATGGTCTGGCGGCCGTCATCATGCAGGTGAGCGGTAGCGCCAAGCTCTACACCTCTGAGGTGCAGGTTCACAAGATTGTGCTCTTCGACGACGAGACGCACCTGAAGGGTAAGCTGCTCTCCAATGACTTCGACCTCAAACTGCCTGTGGGAGAGCGTCGCGTGGCCATCCCCATAGACGCTACGCTGAAAGCTTATGTAGACTTCAGTCGCTTCTCGGCCCACAACGTGCGTACGGATTCGGTGAACGGCCAACGCATTCTGACTATCACCCTGCCTGATCCACAGCTGGAACTCACGGCTTCTAAAATAGACCACGTGGGCACGAAGGAATATGTGGCCCTCACGCGTTCCGACTTTTCACACGCCGAGCTGGCTCAATTCACCCGGCAAGGTCTGCAACAAATCATTCAGTCGGTGCCCCAAATGGGACTGGTGGAAACCTGTCGCCAGCAGGCCGCCAACGTGCTCATACCCATGTTTGCGCGGCTGGGCTACAACGAGGCCCACGTGAAGGTGGTTTTTCGTGAAGGATTGGACGAGGATGACGCGCCCGCTCTCATTAAAGTAATGAACTGAGCCATGATCAAGAGATACCTGGTGCTTGCAGCCTTGCTCCTCGCCTTGTGCGTGGGGACGTGGCTCGTTTTCAAGCACACCGACCTGCTGCGCTTGCGGGTGGAGCGCGCCCGACGCATTGAGGCTACGGGGCAAGAAGTGACGCGCATCGATCAGATTAGGCAGTGGGAGTTTTTGCGCATTGCCACGGAGGAGATGGTTGATACCGTACGCCCGCGTCGCCTGCTACGCGATGACGAGCTTTGCAACATTTACAGCGGTACGCTGCGCTTGGGCATCAACCTCGACAAAGCCAAGGACCCTTGGTCGGAGACCAAGGGCCGCAGCGTGACGCTGCACTTGCCGCCCGTAGAATTGCTCGACGAGCGCTTTATCAACGAGGCCGCCGTGCGCGTGTTCCACGAGCGCGGCAGCTGGGATGCCCGCGCCATGGACGACCTCTATCGCCGCGCCGCAGCCCAGATGAAGGTGCGCGCATTGAGCCGCGAGAACCTGAAACGAGCCGAGGAGAACGGCCGCCAAACCTTCACGCGCATTTTCCAAGCCATGGGCTACGAACACGTTACGGTGACCTTCGGCCCATAATTCCACAGACGGCACGCGCGCCGACCATGTGAAGCGCGAGCCCAAAGCCGCCCCAGGACCGCTCGCCAAGGAAACAAACGTACACTAACTTTCTCCCATATGAAAAAAGCCTGTCTTTTAGGAGCAATAGCCGGCGATGTGGTCGGTTCCATCTACGAATTTAACCCCACCAAGGACTACCACTTCCCATTGCTCGACCCTAGGATGGAGATTACCGACGACAGCATCATGACCATCGCCGTGGCCGACTGGTTGCTGCGCGGTGAGGCGGAAGGAGCGTATACCGCCGCCACCTTGGCAGAACGTATGCGCTACTGGGGCCGAAAGTATCGCTGGCCCAAGGGCTCGTACGGAAATATGTTCGGCGATTGGCTCGACAAAGACGACATGGGCCCCTACAACTCATGGGGCAACGGCTCCGCCATGCGGGTGAGCGCCGTGGGCTTCTTCTTCGATAGTTTGTCGCAAGTGCTGCAAATGGCCCAAACGGCGACAGCCGTCACTCACAATCACCCCGAAGGCATCAAGGGCGCCCAAGCCACGGCGGCCGCCGTCTTCATGGCGCGCCACGGCGCTACGAAAGCGGAGATCCGTAGCTACGTTTCGCAGACATTCGGTTATGACTTGGGCCGTACCTGCAACGACATTCGACCCTCCTATGCCTTCGAAGCCAGCTGTCAAGAGACGGTGCCGCAAGCCCTCGTGGCCTTTCTCGACAGCCGCAACTATGAGGATGCCATTCGCCTCACGGTGTCGCTCGGTGGCGATGCCGACACCATGGGCGCCATCACCGGGGCCGTGGCGGTCGCCTATTATAAAGAGGTGTCCGACGAGGTGTATGACTTCGTGATGTCTAAGATTCCCGCCGACCTCAAGCAGGTCGTGACGGCGTTTGAGCGCGAGGCATTGCAGCGGCCACAAGGCGACTGAGGCACCGGCCTATTTTTACAAAAGCCAAGGCTACTCACAGGCGTGGCGGCGGGACGTGTTCCTGCCGCCACGCCTGGCGTTTAGACCGCGCCTGTGCGGGGCTTTCGGCATGAAAATCACGTCTGTGCGGCGGGGCGCGTTCGCGTTAATCGATGAAAAGGAGGCGTTCGTCTAATAGTATATGTGAAAAAGTGCTGCAGCCCGAGCGGTGCCTCGGCGCGCCTCTACCTTTGCAGCATCAAAACAAACCCAACGCACCTATGTTAAGCATGCAACCCCTTCTGAAAGGCGCAGCCACCGCATTGACGGCCCTGCTCTTCACCCTCGGCCAACCGCTGCGGGCACAAGACAGCACCGCGGTCCTTCCCGCACAGTGGACGCTGGGCCAGTGCATCGACTACGCCGTGAGCCACAACGTGCAGCTGCGCAAGAGCCGCGCCAGCGAGCAAACGGCGGCCATCAACGTGACGGAGGCCAAGGCGGGCCTGTTGCCCAGCCTCAGCGGTAGCCTCTCGCAAAACGTCACCTACCGACCGCTCCAAAGCACGGGCGGCAACTTCGTCAACGGCGGTATCACCAGTTCGGCGGCCGATAAGGTCTTCCAAAGCGGCACCTACGGCATCAACGCCTCTTGGACCGTCTGGAACGGCGGCAAGACACGTATGGCCGTCACCAACGCCGACTACAGCGCACGCCTCGCTTCGCTGACCACCCAAACCTCGGCCAATACCATCAAAGAGCAAATCGCGCAGCTCTACGTGCAGATACTCTACATGGCCGAGGCCGCCAAGGTCAACCGCACTTTGCTCTCACAAGATTCTCTTGTCTTAGCGCGTGGCGAGCAGATGGTGGCGCATGGTAAGATGGCCAAAGCCGACCTCGCGCAGCTGCAGTCGCAGGTGAGCCAGGGGCGCTACGACTTGGTGAACGTGGAAACGCAGATTGCCGACGCCAAAACGCAGCTGAAGCAGTTGCTCGAGCTGCCGGCCGACGCCACGTTCGACGTGGCACCGCTCAGCGTCACGGACGAACAGGTGCTGCAGGCCATTCCCAACAAGGCCGCCGTCTATGCCGCCGCGCTCGACAACCGTCCTGAGGTGAAGCAGAGCCAATTGGCCATCGAGCAAAGTCAGCTGGCCACCAAAATGGCGCGCTCGGCTTACTATCCCACCGTCAGCCTGCAGGGCTCACTGGGCGATAGCCACATGACGAGCGGTCAAACGGCTTTTGGCAAACAGCTCAAGAACAACCTCAACGCCATGGTGGGCGTGTCGGTGAGCATTCCCATCTTCGACAACCGACAGACCAAAAGCGCCGTAGAACGTGCCAAGGTGGCGGAAACTACAGCCCAGCTCGATCTGTTAGACACGCAGAAGACGCTCTACCAAACCATCGAGACCTATTGGCTCAATGCCCACAACAGTCAGGAGAAGTACCTCGCCGCACGCGACAACGCCGCCGCCATGCAGAGCAGCTATGAGCTCATGGCCGAGCAATTCTCCGTGGGACTTAAAAACATGGCCGAGCTGCTCACCGCCCGCGCCAACTTGCTCACGGCCGAACAAACCATGCTGCAAGACAAATATACGGCCCTCCTCAACCGCAACCTGCTGGCCTTCTATGCCGGCAGCGACCTCAGCACGTTGAGTAAGTGAGCCGCCCCGGCGCCGCAGCAAGCCTCGCAGTCCATGCCGCAGGCGGCGCCCCATTCCCTATCATTGCAACACCTCATTCCCTCCCCCTTTCGTTCTTATGAAGATGAAGATCATGATTAACTGGAAGAAGAGCCTCCTCGCGCTCGTAGCCCTTGCCCTCATCGGCAGCGGCATATACTATTATCACAAACAGCAACAGGCCCCCTACGCCGTGAGCTATGAGACCGCCAAGGTCGAGCGTGCCACCATCGGCAACAGCGTCACCGCGACGGGCACCATCGAGGCCGTCACCTCCGTCGACGTCGGTACGCAGGTGTCGGGTCTGATCGACAAGATCTATGTCGACTATAACAGCACCGTCAAGAAGGGGCAGGTCATTGCCGAGCTCGACAAGACTAACCTCATCAGCCAGCTGCGCAGTGCAGAGAGCCAGCTCGCGGCTGCCAAGAGCGACCTGAGCTATCAGAAGGCCAACTATGCCCGCCTCAAGGCTCTCTATCAGAAGGGCCTTGTGAGTGCCGATGACTACGAGACCGCCCGCCTCGCCCTCCAGCAGGCGCAGAGCACCGTGGCCCAGCGCCAAGAGGCCGTCTCGACGGCCAAGACCAACCTAGGCTATGCTACCATCACCTCGCCCATCGACGGCATCGTGCTCAGCAAGTCGGTGGAAGAAGGCCAGACCGTAGCCTCGAGCTATAGCACGCCGACCCTCTTCACCATTGTCAAAGACATGACCGACATGCGTGTCATCGCCCAGGTCGACGAGGCCGACATCGGCGAAGTGCGCGAGGGCCAGCGCGTCACCTACACTGTCGATGCCTATCCCAACGAGACCTTTGAGGGCACCGTCACCCAAGTGCGCAACGAGGCCACGACCGACAACAACGTCGTCACCTACGAGGTCGTCATCTCGGCACCCAACCCCGACCTCAAGCTCAAGCCCGGCCTGACGGCCAACGTGACCATCTACACCCTCGAGCAGACGGGCATCCTCTCCGTGCCGACCAAGGCGCTGCGCTTCACCCCCACCAAGGAGACCGTCGGCTCGCAAGACAAAATCGTCGACTGCACGGGTACGCACAAACTCTGGGTGCGCGAGGGACGCACGTTTAAGGCTTACAGCGTCAAGACCGGCATTACCAATGGCACCCGTACGCAGATCCTCAGCGGTATCAAGGAAGGGGCCGTAGTGGTGGTAGATATGAAGGAGAAGACGGCTGACGATACAGCCGCCTCCGAGGCTACCGCCGAGAGCTCCGACGAGAAGAGCCCCTTCGCCCCCGGGCCGCCCAGTAAGAACAAAAAGAAGTAACCCCTCACCATCTCTCCCCGTCATGACACAATCAGCTACCACAGCCTCGACCGCCAACTCCCAGGCGGCCCCCGCCGCACCCTCGCAGCAGGGGCGCAAGGTGGTCATCGAGCTCGACAACGTGAGGCGCAACTTCCAGGTAGGCGACGAGACGGTACACGCCTTGCGAGGTGTTTCGTTTAAGATCTACGAGGGCGAGTTCGTCACCATCATGGGCACCTCCGGCTCGGGCAAGTCGACCCTGCTCAACCAGCTCGGTTGCCTTGACACGCCCACCAACGGCGAGTATTATCTCGACGGCGTGAGCGTCCGCACGATGAAGCGGAGCGAGCGCGCCGTGCTGCGCAACCGCAAGATTGGCTTCGTCTTTCAGAACTACAACCTCTTGGCAAAGACCACAGCGGTAGAAAACGTAGAGCTTCCCCTGATGTACAACGCCTCCGTGTCGGCTGCCGATCGGCGCCGGCGCAGCATCGAGTCTCTCAAGATGGTCGGGCTCGGCGAGCGCCTCTATCATAAGAGCAACCAGATGTCGGGCGGACAGATGCAGCGCGTGGCCATCGCCCGCGCCCTGGTCAACAACCCCGCAGTGATTCTGGCCGATGAGGCCACGGGTAACCTCGATACGCGCACCTCCTTCGAGATTCTCGTGCTCTTCCAGCAGCTCTTCCGTGCTGGGCGTACGATCATCTTCGTCACCCACAACCCCGAGATAGCCCGCTACTCCTCGCGCAACATCTTCCTGCGCGACGGCCAGATCAAGGAAGACACCCTCAACCCCCACATCGAGTCGGCCGCCGAGGCCCTTGCCGCCCTCCCCGTGCCGCAGGACTAGCGCCTACAGAGCCTCTCTCCCGCGATCAGCTGACCGAGCAATCACGGGATCACGACATACATTCTCCCCATGAACATCACCAACCTCTTTAAGATCGCCCTGCGAGCCATCGCGGCCAACAAGCTCCGCTCCTTCCTCACCATGCTCGGCATCATCATCGGCGTGGCTTCCGTCATCGCCATGATGGCCATCGGGCAGGGGTCGAAGAAGAGCATACAGGCCAACATCGCCGAGATGGGTTCGAATATGATCATGATACGCCCCGGCCAGGACAAAGGCCCCGGTGGAGCCCGACAAGATGCCTCGGAGATGCAGACTCTCAAGCTCAAAGACTATGAGACGCTCAAGGACGAGGCGAAATATCTCGCCCACATCTCACCCAGCGTCAGCTCGTCGGGACAGTTTATCAACGGCAACAACAACACCCCTTCAACCCTCTACGGCATCTCGCCCGAATATCTCGACATCAGACAGCTCAAAGTCGATGACGGAGAGATGTTCACCGACGAAGACATCAAGTCGAGTGCCAAGGTCTGCGTCATCGGAAAGACCGTCGCCGACAATCTCTTCACCAACGGCGAAGACCCCGTGGGCCAGGTCATCCGCTTCAACACCACTCCCTTCCGCGTCGTCGGCGTGTTGAAGTCGAAGGGCTACAACTCCTTCGGCATGGACCAAGACGACATGGTCCTCGCGCCCTACACCACGGTGATGAAGCGCATCCTCTCCGTCACCTATCTTGAGGGAATCAATGCCTCCGCCATCACCGAGAAGATGACCGACCTGGCCATCGACGACGTGACCAACATCTTGCGTGAGAATCATAAGCTCAAGGGCGATGCGGCCGATGACTTCACCATCCGCTCGCAACAGGAGATGGCCGAGATGATGAACTCCACCTCCGACACGATGACCGTCCTGCTGCTCGTCGTGGCCTGCATCTCCCTCGTCGTGGGCGGCATCGGCATCATGAACATCATGTATGTCAGCGTCACCGAGCGCACCAAGGAGATCGGCCTGCGCATGTCGGTCGGCGCCCGCGGCATCGACATCCTTAATCAGTTCCTCATCGAGTCGGTGATGCTCAGCGTCACGGGCGGCCTGATCGGTGTCATCGTGGGTATCGGTGCGGCTGTGGGCATCAACGTCTTCGCCCACTGGCCCATCCAGATCCAGCCCTGGAGCGTGCTGCTGAGCTTTGCCGTCTGCTCCGCCACGGGCATCTTCTTCGGCTGGTATCCGGCCAAGAAGGCTGCCTCCCTCGATCCTATCGAGGCGTTGAGATATGAGTAAGGCCGGCACCCGCAAGGAATTGCCGCAAATTATTACTGTCCGCTAAACTTAACTCATCGCTCCCAACACGCTGTTTTCAGTATGTCGGGAGCGATGAGCTATGTTTGGCGGATCGTAATAGCTGCCAATATGAAACGGCCCCCACCGAGCGAATCGGTGGGGGCCGCTGTCATTGTGCGGACCTGTGTCTGTCCGGGGGCTGAGGGTTAGCGCACGACTGCCTTGACCGTGGCGTGGCCGCCGCGCACGAGGTAGGTGCCGGGCGTGAGGGCGATGCGCTGGGCATGGCCCGTGGCCGTAGCGGTGAAGACCGCGCGGCCGTCAGCACCGTAGACGGTCAGCGCCGTGCCGGCCGGGGCCGTCACGCTGAGGCCGCCCTTCAAGCTCTCGATGATGAGGTCGCCTGCTGCGGTGACGCCTTCGATGCCCGTTAGGTTTACCTCGACAGCCTCGGTGAGGGCCGACTCGCCCACCGTATAGAGGGCCGTCACTTGGTAAGCGTGTCGGCCGTCGGGTGCGGTCGCATCGGTATAGGCCGGGGGCGGGCCGTCAAGCGTGGCGAGGGGTTCGCCGTCGCGGTAGATGCGGTAGCCCGTCAGCACGTAGTCGGCCTTGTCATACTTGATGTCATCGATCTTGAGCATGTAGGTATTGTCAGAGGTGACGTGCAGGGCGAAGTACTTCGCGCCCTCGGGCAGTTCGGCGCTATACTCCTTCCAGTTGGCGGAGTTGACGGTGAAAGTGCCTGCCGAGGTGAAGCTCTCACGGGCATTGTCCGTTGTCGAGTAGAGGATCTCAAAGGTCTCGGCGCCGTAGTCGGTCGTCCAGGCCGCAGCCTGCAGGCTGACGGTCTGAGCCTTGCCCGTCAGGGGCGGCGAGATGAGCCAGTCGTCGCTCGGACCGAAGCTCGAGGAGAAGCTGGCGAGGAACTGCTTACCCGAGTAGGGAGTGGCGCGGTCGTCGGTGTCGATGCCCTCGACGAGCGAGGGGTTGAAGACGAAGAAGGCTGCCGGACCGCCCTGGCCGGGGAAGCTCGTGCCGGCAAAGCCGTAGAGCGGGTTGCCGTCACCATCGATGGTCGTCCACTCGCCCAAGTCGGTAGTCGTGAAGGCCTCGTAGCGTTCAAAGTCTTCCGTCACGGGGCCTTGCGTCAGCGTGGGCTCCGTCCAGGTGAGGCTTACACCCTCGGCCTTCACCTCGGCGGCGAGGCCGGTGACGAGGGGATAGGTCGGTGCTACCACCCTGACAGCTGCCGGCGCCGAAGCGTTGTTGGCCTGATTGAGGTCGGGGGCATAGACCACTTCCGTGGCGAAGCGCAGCGTGTCGGGGGCGGTGATGGGCACGTCGTAGGTAAACGCATAGGCAGCCTTAGCGCCTGCGGCGGTTTGCTTGCCAGTCTGGCGGCTTACGGCCGTGTCGTTGACCTTGAGCACTACTTCATAGGCTTCGGCCTCGCGAAGTCCCTGGTTTTCCACCTCGGCCGTCAGCTGGAGCGTCGTGCCCGCCTTGACCGTGGCGGGGAGGTTGAGGGGCAAGGCGGCGAGGTTGTGCTCCAGTTCGTCGTAGAGGGCGATGTTGTCGAGGCGTATCGGCGTGTCGGTGGCCGTTCCTGTACCCACGAAGACAAGTCGCACGTAGCTGTTTTCAGCCTTGAGTGCCGAGAGATCGTAGGTAAGCTCGCGCCAGCCCGCTTCGCCCGTCAGGGTGGCGTAGTCGATCTGGGCCAGTTCGACGGGCGAGTCGGTGCGGCCGTTGGGCAATGCGTTGATCAGCAGGCTTAGCGCGGCGCCCGGCTGAGCGTAGTAGCTCAGCGTGAGGTGGGGGTTGATGGCGCCCGCGATGCTCACCTTGCCCGAAGAGAAGGTGGAGAGCTCGCCCGCCGCCTGCGGTGTGTAGGCCACCGAACCGCCGTCGGCATCGGCCGACTCGTCGGTCGTCATGGCGAAGCGGCCCGTGCCCGAACCGCCGACTGACCAGTAGCTGGAGGTCGTGCCGCCGCCGAACGATTCGCGGTAGGGCAGCTGCTCGGCAGCGCCGGAGAGGATGATCGAGGAGATGCCCGAGGTGCCGTCGCCGATGGCGTTGACAGCCTTGACGCCATAGCGCACCATGCCCTGCGCACCCGTCTGCGGTATGTCGCTGACGGTGTAGGTCGTGGTCTTGATGCCCTCCTCGAGGGGAATGAGGTTGCCGCTCGCTCCGATGGAGTAGACGTTGTAGGTCAGGCCAGCGGGATCAACATAGCCACCATTGGGGCCGAGGTCCGTCGGGGCTGTCCATGTGAGGGTGGCCGTGCCGTCGGCATGGTCGGTGAGGATGATGCCGGTGGGCGTGCCCGGCACGTCGAGGCCCGCATAGACCTTGATCGAAGCCTTGAGGCCCGCGCCGTCGGCATTGACCGGCGTGAGGGTGTAGGTGTTGAAGCCCTGTGCGGCCGCATCGTCGGTGTAGGTCAGCGCTGCGCCCGGCTCCGGGGCGGTGAAGGTGTGGATCAGTTCGTCGCCGCGACGCAGTTCGACCGCCTTGAGGGTTGTGAGGGGCTGGCCCGCTACGGTGCGGGTCGGTGCCTTGGCGCTGAGACTGACGGAGCGTTTCCCTTCGGGCGCCGCCGTGGCTGTGAGGGCGGTGACGGAGTCGGGCGCCGTGGCGAGGGCGGCGAGCGTCACGCTGATGTTATCGAGCGCCAAGCCCATATAGCCCGCCGGGCTGAGGGCGTGGAAGGCAAAGCGGTAGTCGCCCGTGCGGCTCACGGTAAGGCTCTGCGTGAGGTCAGATGCCGTGGCGGCGGGGGCGATGTCGGTCGGCGGCACGAGGGTGGCATAGGCCGTGGGGTCGCTCCCCTCACCATAGGCCACGGCGTAGCGTTCGGTGTAGAAGGTTGCGCCCTGGAGCATGTAGCCCAGTTCGTAGATTTTTCCCGTCTCGAGGTGGATGGGCGGCGTCAGGAGCCAGTCGTCGGCATCGTTGTCGTCGCTATAGGCATAGGCCGCCATGCCATAGCTCAGACGCCAGCTCACGCCGTCGGCGTTGGCGTCGATGACGGTATATTTGTCAAAGCCGTTGCCGGAGAAGTCTTCTGCGTAGGGAACGGTCAGAGCGCTGCCGAGCGCCACTTTGTTAGAGGCGACGGGCGTGGCGGCGAGGTCACCCTGACGGGCGGTCACCTCATAATAGTAGACGTCGTAGCTGCTCACGTTGAGCTGCTCGCTGAAGGTCGTATTCCGTTGTGCTTGGGCCACGACGACGCTGTCGGGCTGACGCACTACGTCGTAGGTCAGTGTCTGGGAATCAACGTAACCGCCGTGGACGCCCTCGGTCGGTGCGCTCCAGATGAGGGTGGTCTTATGCGCCTCATCGACGCTAAGGCTCACGTCGGTGACGGGGCGGGGCGTGTCGGGGCCGATCCAGCTGGTGAACTTCACCGCCTCGCCGTTGCCGGCCTCATTAGATAGGGTGAGGGCAAACTGCGCTTCGCCCGCCTCGAGCGTGATGGGCAGGCTGACGGCCTGGCCGGGCTTGGCGGTGCCGGTGAGCTTCTGGCCGCCGACCACGAGCGTATAGCTGACCGTGCCGTTGAGCGGCTCGCCCCCGTGGGTGAGGGTGGGGACGGTGAAGGTCACGGTGCCGCTGAGCGAGCCCTTGTCGAATGTAGCCTTAGCATCAGCCGGCTGGGCCGGCGCTCCCGCCTCGATCTCCGTCGGAGCGTGGAGGAAGGCGATCTGCTCCTGTCCGGCGAAGTCGGTGACCTTCTCGGCCTTGGCCGTCTGGGGATCGATGCGGTAGAGGGCGCTCTGCTGCGAGGGACTGACGGTGGCCCAGTAGATGAGGCCCGTCTTGGGGTCGGCCGTGGCTGACTGTATGTAGCTGCCGGCCACGATGCCCGTCGAGCCCACGGCGGTCGTCGTGCCGTCGGCGGTGCTGATCCGGTAGAGCGTGCCCTCGAGGTCGATGCCGTAGAGCTTGCCGTCGGGCGTGGCGGCCATGGTGACGAGGTCGGTGTTGGCCTTGCCCAGCGCCACATGGGTGAAGTTGGCGTAGTCGGCGTAGCCGAACTCCTGGCCGTCGCCCTCGGCGGTGAGGAAGTTGCCGTAGATGCGGCCCGTCACGCCGTCATAGGCCAGTGTTGAGGCCAGGAGCGAATAGTCGTCGAGCATCTTATAGGGATTGCCCACCGACGACCAGTCCGCCGTGTTATAAGCGGAGTAATAGGCCATCTTGTAGCCAAACATCTCGATGACGTAGCAGGCGTGGAAGATGCCCTCGCCGTCGATGGCGCCGCCGTAGGTGGCGTCGACATTGTCTGCCACGACGAGGGGGGTAAAGGTGGGGGCTTCTGTCGCCGTGAATGCATAGATGCCGTAGGTGTCGGCTGCATCGGCGCCTTCGGGCCAGGTGTTGCTGTAGATGACGTTGCCCCAGAGCGTTCGTCCGGCCGCGGCGCCGGCAGCCTTGAGACTGCGTGAGGGCATGGCGGCGTAGCCGGGTCGCGAAGCCTTCGCCGTGAGGCGCAGGGCATGGGGGAGGGCAAGCGTGGTCTTGCCGCCGCCCGGTAGTCGGGCGGCGAGCCGCGTTGCCTCCTCGCGCGTGAGCTGCGGACGGTGCCCGGCGGATTGGGCCGACGCCCCGAGGGGCATCAGGCACACGAGGCTCAGCAACGCGAGGCAGAGAAGAGAGCGTAGCGTTTTCTGCATAAGCTGGAGGGATTAGGTGTTAGTGTCGTCAGAGGGAGCGCGTGTAGGACAAAGGAAAATGACGCTCCCTCGAGGGATGGGAGATGGGACGTAGCCCGATATCGCGGGGTGAAGTTAAGCACTTTTTGTGTTATAAGGGCAGGATTATGGCGAATATACCATCATTGTGCGATGTTGGATGGTGGGATTTGTATCGTTTCGTCTTCTTCCATGCCCACCGCTCCGACGTTCGTACTTTCTTCACCATAGGGATACGGCCGTGCAACGTTGCGGCGGGATCTTTGCACTGCCAAACGGAAAAAGCAAGATACGTACTATGAGCTATGACATGATGGACGCCCCGAGCGTCGTGGTCGAACAGACCGAAGACGGACTCTTTATGGCTTACCTCTTGGGACGCTCGCAGGGCTATGCCCTGGGCGAGACGGCCGACGAGGCACGCGATAATCTCCTCGATCGCTACGATCTCTCCGCTTACGACTGGGCCGACCCCGACGAGGCCGCCTATTTGGGCGGGGGAATCGGGTAGGCTCGTTCCTCATCGATATAAATCAGCGTCCGTGCGATCGCGTTTGCCGGGCCAACACTATTACTCGTAAAATGACACCGCCGATGCGGAGTGCTAAGCGCTCCGCATCGGCGGTGAACTTTTTATATCTGAGAGCGGGTTGGGGACGGGACGCCCTTCGGCCCATAGGCAGGCCTTGTAGGGGCGGCTGTCCCCGATGGCTTCCGAAGCCGTGCTATCGGTGGTTTGCGGTGCCGTGAGCTGAAGGAGCCGGTGCATCTTCGCTCCGCTCCGCATCGATGGCATCGGCCAGCGCGTCACTCACGCCCGTGACGACCTTGCGGCAGAAGGGCTTGTCCGAGGCCTTGAGGGTGGCGAGGTCGGCGAGGGTGAGCACCTTGATCTGTGCGCCATAGTTGATGTAGGTCAGCGGCGTGAGGGCCGTCAGGCCCGGGTAGTCGCCTGTCGTGAGGAGGGCGGCGGGGGCAAAGACCGGGTGGTTGAAGACGAGTGTCTGTATGCACAGCTCGCTCGGCACGAAGGTGGTGCGGAAGTAGTGGCTTACGGCGGGCTCGCGCTCGAGCGTGTCGACCACGTAGCGGGCGCAGTCGGGGGTGAGGGCCCAATAGTCCGAACCGAAGAAGACGGGACACAGCCGACCGCCGATCTCGACCGTCGGGCGGCGCCTGAAGCCCAGCAGCGCGAGGGCGTGGCGCGAGAGGACGACGGCCTTGTCTCTGAGCCAGCGGCTCTGCCAAGGGAGGTCGCGGAATGGGTGGATGCGGGTAAACTTACGCTGCTGCGCCTCGCTCGTGCCGTGGGTGAGGTCGTAGCCGCAGATCAGCTGGCGCCCCTCGCGGGCCTTGAAGAAGTCGCGTAGGCGGCTGTTGCTCCAGAGCGGATAGTCCTGCCCGCTGAGGCATACGAGGTGGGTGTAGCTCCGTCCTTCGGACTCCGTGCGGCGGAGGGCGGCCTTGAGGAGTTCGCGCTGATACTCCACCTGCTCCCATCCGCCCCAGCGCACGCGGTGGCGCGGAACGAAGGTCACCCCCGAGCCCACCGCCTCGCGGAAGGGGCGGTCGTCGACGCTCAGGTCGATGTGTACGAAGAAGTCCGCCTCGCCGTCGTCAAGGGCGCGGATGAGGCGGGCCAGGTGTTGCGGGTCGCGGTAGGCGGAGAGCAGGTAGGCAAGCATTGCGGGGGGAGATAAAGTCGGGTGGAGGCGGAGCGGAGGGGTCAGACCCTCAGCTCCCAGAAGGCTACGGCCGAGGCGGCGGCTACGTTGAGGGAGTCGACGCCGTGTTGCATGGGGATGCGCACAACGTAGTCGGCCCCGTCGATCACCTCGCGGCTCAGTCCGTCGCCCTCCGTGCCGAGCACGAGGGCCAGACGCTCTACGGCCTTCAGGCGCGGATCGTCGAGGGCGAGGGAGTCGTCGCTTAGCGCCAGGGCGGCGGTGGCGAAGCCGTGGTCGTGCAACGAGCTGACCGGGCCCTCGAGCCACGTCCAAGGCACTTGCAGGATCGTGCCCATCGACACGCGCAGGGCGCGGCGGTTGAGCGGGTCGCACGAGGTGGGGGTGACGACCACGCCGTCGATGCCCAGCGCGGCGGCGGAGCGGAAGATGGCGCCGACGTTGGTCGCGTCGACTACGCCGTCGATCACTGCCAGACGGTGCGCGCCGCGGCAGATGTCGGCCACGGGGGGCGGGGTGGGGCGGCGCAGGGCGCAAAGCACGCCGCGCGTCAGCGTGTAGCCCGTCAGCGATGCCAGCAGTTTGCGTTCGCCTGTGTAGACGGGCGTGTCCTCGGCGAGCCGTGCCACGATGTCGGCGGCGTCGCCCGTGAGGTGGCGTGCTTCGCAGAGCAGCGAGAGCGGCTTGTAACCCGCCGCGAGGGCTATGCGGATGACCTTCGGGCTCTCGGCGATGAAGATGCCGCGTGCCGGGTCGAGGCGGTTGCGCAGTTGCGCTTCGGTCAGGCGGGCGTAGACGTCGAGACCCGGCGTGCTGAGGTCGGTGAGGGGAGTGATCTGAGGCATGGCGGGGATGCGCTTGGGCTTAAGGGTGGGGGAAAGGTTCGGGATATATATATAAAGGAATAGGGCAGGGCGGCACGTGCCCGGTGTCTAGCTGTGCTTAACGAGGGTGAGGCGGTGGTCGATGCAGCGGGGCAGTTCCTCCTCGTAGTGGGTCACCATGATGAGCGTCTTGGTGCGGTCGGCCATGTAGTCGTCGATGAGCCGGCGCGCCAGCGTGCGGCGGTGCGTGTCGAGGCCGTGGAAGGGTTCGTCGAGGATCAGCAGGTCGGGACGCTTGGCAAAGGCCCGTATGAGGAGGATGAGGCGTTGTTCGCCCGAGGAGAGGGTGAGGTAGTTGCGCGGCCCCAGATCCGTCGCTTCGAAGCGTTCGAGCAGGGCGTGGCAAGTGGCGCGTTCGTCATCGCCGATGCGGCGATACATGCCGATCGTGTCGTGCAGACCGCTCGCCACGATGTCGATGGCCGGGAGGTCTTTGCGGTAGGTGGTAAAGAGTTCGGGCGCCACGTAGCCTATGCGCCGCTTGATGTCCCAGATGCTCTCTCCCGTGCCGCGGCGCCGGCCGAAGAGGCTGATGTCGCAGGCATAACCCTGCGGGTTGTCTGCGCAGACGAGGGAGAGGAGGGTGCTCTTCCCCGCCCCGTTGGGGCCCGTGAGCGCCCAGTGTTCGCCCTGCTTGACGCACCATGAGAGATCTTTGAGGATCGTTCGCTCGCCGTAGCGGATGGTGATGTGGCGGAAGTCGATCACCGGGGGCACGTCGGCCGTTGCGTTGGCCGTCGCCGTGGTGAGCGAGTATGCCTGCGCGGTCATCGCCTGCGTTCCCCCGACAGGTCGTTGCCGCGCTTCCGTTAGCGGCTCAGCCTGCGTGCCCGCCCACGCGGCGAGCGATGTCTTCTCGCCCACGACCTTATTATAGATAGGTACGACCCGTGTGATGCAGGGCGGCACGTCTTCGCGCCGGCTCACCGCCACCACGAGGGTTACCACGCGCGAGAGGCGCTCGAGCAGACGGCTCATCATGGCGCGGGCCTCGCGATCGAGGCCGATGTAGGGATTGTCGATGATCAGCACCTTGGGTAGCGAGCAGAGCATCTGGGCGATCTGGAGGCGTCGCAGTTCGCCGCTCGAGAGGAGGTTGACGGGCTTGGCGAGGTGTTCCGTGATGCCCGTCTCGGCCAGCAAGGCGTCGAGGTCGGCCCGCAGGTGGGATCGCCCGGCTTCGTCGTCGGCATCGCCCGCCGGCTGGTCGGCCGCCTCGAGGGTACGTGCCCGCTCGAGCACCTCGCCCACGGTGGGGAAGGTCTGTTCGTCAAACTGGTTCCAGCGCTGCTGGTAGTAGGCCGGCTGGCTCGTGCCGTAGACATTGCGGAAGGTGATGTGGCGCACCTGCCGGCTCACGCGCCGGGCGGCTGCGGGGCCGAAGTCGTAGCGTATGGCGTCGCCCAGCAGCGGGTGAGCCCCGGTGAGCATGGCCACGAAGAGCGACTTGCCCCCGCCGTTAGGGCCGATGAGGGCCAGGTGTTCGCCCTCGCTGAGGGTGAAGTTGACCGGGCTGTCAAGCCGCAGTTCGGGGCGCCGGGCCCGGGCCTCGGTGAGGCGGATGAGAGTGAGCATGGGGGAGGGGTGAGAATGGGGGGATGATGACGCTGCCGGGAGCTTGTGTCGCGAGCGGCGTGACGAATGACTGGCGACGGCTGCCTTTAGTTCGCCGCCTTCGGGGCTTCTTTCGCCTTTTCAGCCTCATAGGCTTCGACCTCCTGACGCGTGCGGCTGCGGGTGACGAGGAAGACACCGCCGAAGATCAGCAGGGCGGCTACGCCCTTGATGGGCGTGAAGGTGTCCATTCCCCAGAGCACCGCCACGATGCAGGCCACGAGGGGCTGCACGTAGTTGTACATACCGGCCACGGTCGGGCGCAGCGCCTTCTGCCCCACGACCACGAGCATGTAGCTCAGGAAGGTGCCGCCCACGATGACAAAGGCCAGCGACGCCCACTGAGAAGCGTCGAGTGCGGTCCAGGGTGTGCGGGTAAGCGCCGGTGCGGAGAAGGGCAGAAGGCAGATGAAGGAGTAGGTAAACATCCACTTCATCACCGTCACGACCGAGTAGCGTTTGACGAAGCCCTTGTAGATGACGATGTAGAAGGCATAGCTCAGCTGTGCCGTCAGGACCAGCAGATCGCCCCAGACGGCCGTGTCGGAGCGGCTCTGAGGCGCGGCGGAACTGTGGCTGCCGATGATCAGTAGCAGGGCGCCCGCTGCGCCGGCGGCGATGCCGAGCACCTTCTTACCCGTCACGGGCTCTTTGAGGAAGATCGCCGCCAGAACCATTGCCCAAAGGGGCATGCTCGTGGTGATGATCGAGGCCTCGCCCGGCGTGGTGAGGGCCACGCCGAAGATAAACGACCCTTGGTTGAAGACGATGGCCAGTAGCGCAGCCCCCAAGAGGCGGAGCAGGTCTTTGTGGCCCACATGCTCGGAGGGCATGAAGAATGAAACGAGCCAGAAGAGCACCATCGCACCTGCGATGCGCAGGTCGGTGACGATGAGCGGGCTGACGAGGCCCGCCGCCATGACATACTTCGAGACGGGCGACATGAGACCCCACATGACGTTGGCCCCGAGCATCGAGGCATGGCCGCCGAGCGTAGTCTTGTCCATTGCGTGAATGACGTGTTTGAGTGTGAGATAATCTACAAGCTCGCGGGCGTCCTGTCGGACGGGCTGTCAGCGGGGCGGGCGCGAAGGATGGTGCGAAGTTACGCCCTGCGGCCCAATGGGCGAAGCCTTCAGTGCACACTTTGTGCGCGCCAGTGCCTCCCTTCCGCACTCGCAGGACCGCACAAAAAAGCCTCGCCCGACGTCACACACGCTGGGAGATGTGTGTGACACCAGGCGGGGCGGCGATCCGCCGCGCGGCTCACGCGGACAAGTTGAAATTGTGCGGAACCAGCGGACAGACGTAGCGGGGAGAGATTCTCGAAGTGGGGGAGTCGCTTATTTCACCTCGATGACGTGCTTGACCTCAGCGGCCTCTTTGTCGACCTTGGGCAGCTTGACGGTGAGCACACCGTTCTTGACCTCGGCCTCGATGTGCTTGCGGTCTACGTCATCGGGCAGGATGAGCGTCTGCTCAAACTTCGTGTAGGAGAACTCGCGGCGAAGGTACTTCTTGCCCTTCTTGTCTTCGTTGTTCTCACGCTTCTCCATGTTGATGACCAATTCGCCGTCTTGGTTGACATGAACGTTGAAGTCGTCCTTCGTCAGGCCGGGAGCGGCGAGCTCCACCTCGTAGTCGTGCTCATTGTCGATGACGTTGATCGAGGGAGCCGTCGAGTTGGCTTTGGGCATCCACTCGTTATTGTCGAAGAAGTCGCCGAAGACGCTCGGCATCCAATTCTGAGAATAAGCTTTGATAGCAGACATGGTAAGTATGGTTTTATGATTGATATTCGATGATTGGTTATTGCCTTGGCGGAGGGCTGCGGAGTCTGACACCCCGTTCGGGGCCTTCGGTCTCCCGGCTCCTTCGCGCCGGCAACCGCTCTAAGCGCAAGAGACGTGCCTAAAACGGGGTAAGATGAGTTGAAGCTCAGAGATTTATCCTACGTTATACTATCCTGCCATTTTGGCTGACACTTTTGGGGGCGTCACCTATCCCGTCACCCGTTTTCCACGGCTTAAATCGTTGAAAGACCGACTATTAAGGGAAGTACCATTTTGTCACATGTCACTTCTCCCGTCGCAAGAAGGGAAAATGGCAGCTTTGCGACGGCAACAACCTCAAGGCAAAAGATGTGCCTAAGGCAGAGCAAGATTAGTTGATACTCAGGAGGTTAGACCGTGTTGCAGTACTCTGTTGTTTCCGCTTACACTTTTTGGGGTGTCACCTATCCCGTCACCAGTTTTCCATAGTTCAAGTCGTTGATATACTGACTATTAAGGTGGGTGTCATTTTGTAACATGTCACCTCCCCTGTAAGAAGGAAGAATGAAGAGAGAGAAGAAAAAGAAAAGAACCAAAAGAAAAAGAAGAGAGAGAAGCAAGAAGGAAGAATTAACATGTGTACCCGCGCGCCCCCGTGCGGGTGCAGGCCTGTGTGAGTGCGTATGCGCTTGCGCGTGAGTTCGTGTGCGCAAGGGCGCGCGCGTGTAAGCCTGCGTGTGCAGCGTGCGGGCGGCGTGACCGTGGCCGTCGGCGGTTTGCGTCCCGTGCGTCCGGGCGGTCGCCCCTCCTTCGGCATCGGCATATCCAGCCCGCCCGTCATGATACCTTGGCGCCGAAAGGGGCCGCCTTGCCGCCAGAAGCAGACGCCCTCTCGCCGCGCGCCGAAGGCATGCCGTCGCAGAGGCTCCGGCTGTGCCGGCCGGGGCGGACGAACTTTTGCACAAAAAAGGCGGGCGTTGGCTGTTGGTCAGGTCGGCGAAAGTGTGTAACTTTGCCGCCCGAAAGGTGCATTATGCCCTTTCGTTCCAATCCACTCGATATCAATAATATAATATATAACAATTTAAAAATCAAACAATGCCAACTATCCAGCAATTGGTACGCAAGGGCAGAAGCGTAGCCAGCGACAAGAGCAAGTCGCCTGCGCTCGACAGCTGTCCCCAGCGTCGTGGCGTGTGTGTGCGTGTCTACACGACCACGCCTAAGAAGCCTAACTCGGCTATGCGTAAGGTGGCCCGTGTGCGCCTGACCAACTCCAAGGAGGTCAACTCCTACATCCCCGGTGAGGGTCACAACCTCCAGGAGCACAGCATCGTGCTCGTGCGTGGCGGCCGTGTGAAGGACCTCCCCGGTGTGCGCTACCACATCGTCCGCGGTACGCTCGATACCGCCGGCGTGGCCAACCGCACGCAGCGTCGTTCGAAGTATGGCGCCAAGCGCCCCAAAGAGGGTAAGAAGTAAGACCCTCTGAGTTCCGCCGGCACGGACGCGTCGCGTCGCAGTGCGCACGCTGACCATGCCGGCGGAGCTCTTCTTCCGCTCAGGAAGCATTCACTCTCTCATCTCACAATTGGTTTGCACAGAGGTTGAGTAAGCGTCCCGACGGGGAGCTGAAGTGACTGACGGCAGCCCTTAAAAACCAACAACTCTCACAATGAGAAAAGCTAAGCCCAAGAAGCGCGTGATCCTCCCGGATCCCGTCTACGGTGACCAGAAGGTCTCCAAGTTCGTTAACCACCTCATGTACGACGGCAAGAAGAACATCTCTTACGAGATCTTCTACAAGGCCCTCGAGATCGTCGGCGAGAAGCTGAAGGAGGACGAGAAGAGCCCCCTCGAGATCTGGAAAGCAGCCCTCGACAAGGTGACGCCCCAGGTAGAGGTTAAGAGCCGCCGTATCGGCGGTGCCACCTTCCAGGTGCCCACGGAGATCCGTCCCGACCGTAAGGAGAGCGTCTCTATGAAGAACCTCATCAGCTTCGCCCGCAAGCGCGGCGGCAAGACCATGGCCGACAAACTCGCTGCCGAGATCATGGACGCTTACAACGAGCAGGGTGGCGCCTTCAAGCGTAAGGAAGACATGCACCGCATGGCCGAGGCTAACCGCGCTTTCGCTCATTTCCGTTTCTAAACACACACTATCCCTTAGAGCATTCATCACACTACGATGGCAAAGCACGACTTACATTTGACGCGTAACATCGGCATCATGGCCCACATCGATGCCGGTAAGACCACCACGTCTGAGCGTATTCTCTTCTATACGGGTAAGACGCATAAGATCGGTGAGGTGCACGACGGTGGCGCTACCATGGACTGGATGGCCCAGGAGCAGGAGCGCGGTATCACCATCACCTCCGCCGCCACGACCTGTTCCTGGACGTGGAACAACAACAAGTATAAGATCAACCTGATTGACACCCCGGGTCACGTTGACTTCACCGCCGAGGTAGAGCGTTCGCTCCGCGTACTCGACGGCGCCGTGGCTACCTACTGCGCCGTAGGCGGCGTAGAGCCCCAGTCAGAGACCGTATGGCGTCAGGCTGACAAGTACAACGTACCCCGTATCGGCTACGTCAACAAGATGGACCGTTCGGGTGCCGACTTCTTCGAAGTCGTACGTCAGATGAAGACCATCCTCGGTGCTAATCCCTGCGTCATCTCCATCCCCATCGGTGCGGAGGAGAAGTTTAAGGGTATCGTCGACCTGATCAAGATGAAGGCCATCTTCTGGCACGACGAGACCATGGGCGCCGAGTATGAGATCGACGATATCCCCGCCGAGCTCCAGGCCGAGGCCCAGGAGTGGCACGACAAGATGGTCGAGACCGCTGCCGAGTGTGACGAGGCCCTGATGGAGAAGTTCTTCGACGATCCCTCGACGATCACCGAGGAGGAAATCATCGCCGCTATCCGCAAGGGTACGCTCGCCATGGACATCGTGCCCATGACGCAGGGTTCTTCCTTCAAGAACAAGGGCGTACAGACGCTCCTCGACTACGTCTGCATGTTCCTCCCCTCTCCCCTCGACACCCCCAACATCGTGGGTACCAACCCCGAGACCGGCGAGGAGGAAGACCGCAAGCCCGACGAGAACGAGCACACCGCCGCCCTGGCATTCAAGATCGCTACCGATCCCTACGTAGGCCGTCTGACCTTCTTCCGCGTCTACTCCGGTAAGATCGCCGCAGGCTCTTACGTCTACAACAGCCGTTCGGGCAAGAAGGAGCGCGTATCCCGCCTCTTCCAGATGCACTCCAACCACCAGAACCCCGTCGAGGTCATCGACGCCGGTGATATCGGTGCAGGCGTAGGTTTCAAGGATATCCACACGGGTGATACCCTCTGCGACGAGGATGCACCCATCGTACTGGAGTCTATGGACTTCCCCGATCCCGTGATCGGTATCGCCGTAGAACCCAAGACGCAGAAGGACCTCGACAAGCTCAGCACCGGCCTCGCCAAGCTGGCTGAAGAGGACCCCACCTTCACCGTCAAGACCGACGAGCAGACGGGCCAGACCGTCATCTCGGGTATGGGTGAGCTCCACCTCGACATCATCATCGACCGTCTGAAGCGCGAGTTCAAGGTTGAGTGTAACCAGGGTAAGCCCCAGGTTAACTACAAGGAGGCCATCACCAAGACTGTCAACCTCCGCGAGGTCTACAAGAAGCAGTCGGGTGGTCGCGGTAAGTTCGCCGACATCATCGTCAACGTAGGTCCCGTCGATGAGGACTTCAAGGAGGGCGGTCTGCAGTTCGTCAACAAGGTGACGGGCGGTAACATCCCCAAGGAGTTCATCCCCTCGGTACAGAAGGGCTTTGAGAACGCCATGAAGAGCGGCGTGCTCGGCGGTTATCCTCTCGATAGCCTCAAGGTAGAGCTGCTCGACGGTTCGTTCCACCCCGTTGACTCCGATCAGCTGTCCTTCGAAATCGCTGCCCTGCAGGCCTATAAGAACGCTTGCGCCCAGGCAGGTCCCGTCCTGATGGAGCCCATCATGAAGCTCGAGGTCGTAACCCCCGAGGAGAACATGGGTGACGTCATCGGCGACCTCAACAAGCGCCGCGGTCAGGTCGAGGGCATGGAGAGCTCGCGCAGCGGTGCCCGCATCGTCAAGGCTCTGGTTCCCCTGGCCGAGATGTTCGGCTACGTAACCGCCCTGCGTACGATCACCTCGGGTCGTGCCACCAGCTCGATGCAGTATGATCACCACGCTCCCGTATCGGCCAGCATCGCCCGCGCCGTGCTCGAGGAGGTTAAGGGTCGCGTAGACCTCGTGAAGTAATCACGCCGCCTCTAAGCTCAAGCAAACAACCTTTTTCCCCACGCCGCCGGCGGATAACGAATGACTCTTATCCGCCGCGCGAGCGCAGGGAGTTTCATACAAAACCAAACATTACTAGCACATCACAATGAGTCAGAAGATCCGTATCAAGCTCAAGAGCTTCGATCACACGCTGGTAGAGAAGTCTGCCGACAAGATCGTGAAGAACGTGAAGATCACCGGCGCCATCGTCAGCGGTCCGATCCCCCTTCCCACGCGCAAGCGCATCATCACCGTCAACCGCTCGACCTTCGTCAACAAGAAGAGCCGCGAGCAGTTTGAGATCTCTACCTACAAGCGCCTCATCGACATCTACAACGCTACGCCTAAGACCGTAGACGCACTGATGAAGCTCGAGCTGCCCTGCGGCGTCGAGGTCGAGATCAAGGTCTAGTGCCTCTCCGCTGTGCGTGAGCTGCAGAGCTGATACAAGCTAGCAACCACAACAGCTATTGTTTGTCATGGTGTCCCCCGCATGATGCCCCTCCCGTCGGAGCGGCTTCGTGCGGGGGGCACTTCGTTATGCGCCCTTCCTTCCCCTCCTCCCATGCCGGGGTGAGAAAGGTCGGCCATCGTAGGGCTCGTGTCGGGGATAATGGTTAACTTAGCGGATTAAATTAGGCGTAGACCGGTGCGATTCGCTTCGCCCCGCCTTTGCCGGAGCATGGTGCAGGCTCTGAGCCCCGTGGAGATCAGCCCGATCTCGCGATAGGGCGATTACAGACACCCGCCTGCCTCGTGCGTTGTGGCCCCACGTGGTCCGCTTCCTCCTCCCTATCCATTCCCCTAAGCAAACAAAATGACGCAACGATATGAACTATCAATGGACCTACGAGGCCCCGGATGCCCAGGAAGCTGCGGCGGGGGCGTCGCTGGCCCGCCAGCTGGGTATGCACCCCGTTATGGGGCGCCTCCTGCTAGAGCGGGGCATCACGACGCCCGCTGAAGCCCGCCACTTCTTCCGCCCGCAGCTCACACAGCTACACGATCCCTACCTCATGGACGACATGGACGTGGCTGTATCCAGACTCAACGAAGCCATGGGGCGCAAGGAGCGCATCCTCGTCTACGGTGACTACGACGTCGACGGCTGCACCGCCGTGGCGCTCGTCTACCGCTACCTCAGGCAGTATTACTCTAACATCGACTACTACATCCCCGACCGCTACGAGGAGGGTTACGGCGTCTCGCGCCGCGGCGTCGACTTCGCAGCCGAGACCGGCGTGGGGTTGATCATCGTGCTCGACTGCGGCATCAAGGCCGTTGAGGAGATTGCCTACGCCAAGGAGCGGGGCATCGACTTCATCATCTGCGACCACCACGTGCCTGACGAGGTGGTGCCGCCCGCAGTGGCCATCCTCAACGCCAAACGCTTCGACAACCACTATCCCTACACCCACCTCTCGGGCTGCGGCGTGGGCTTCAAGCTCATGCAGGCTTTTGCCCGGAACAACGGCTTGGAGTTCTCCAGCCTGCTCCCCTTGCTCGACCTCTGTGCCGTGAGCATCGCCTCCGACATCGTGCCGGTGACGGGGGAAAACCGCATCCTCGCCTATCATGGCCTGCGCGGACTCAACACCAACCCCAGCGTCGGCCTGCAGGCCATCATCAGTGTCTGCGGACTGACGGGGCGCGAGCTGACGATGAGCGACATCATCTTTAAGATCGGCCCGCGCATCAATGCCTCGGGCCGAATGCAAAACGGTAAAGAGGCCGTCGCCCTGCTCGTAGAGAAAGACTATGCCACTGCCCTCGAGATGGCCGGGCGTATCAACCTCTACAACGAAGCCCGCAAAGATCTCGACAAGCAGATGACCGAAGAGGCTATCGAGCAGGTGAAGGAGCTCCCCTCGCTTGCCGACCGCCGCAGCATTGTCATCTACAACGAGGCGTGGCACAAGGGTGTCATCGGCATCGTCGCCTCGCGCCTGACGGAGCAATATTACCGTCCGGCGGTTGTCTTGACCCGCTCGGAGGGCATGGCCACCGGTTCGGCCCGCTCGGTGACGGGCTTCGATGTCTACAAGGCCGTAGAGAGCTGTCGCGACCTGCTCGAAAACTTCGGCGGCCACACCTACGCCGCCGGCCTGACGATGCGCGTGGAGCACGTCGAGGAGTTTGCCCGCCGCTTTGAAGCCTACGTCTCCGAACACATCCTCACCGAGCAGACGCGTCCTGAACTTAAGATCGACGCCCGCCTCGACTTCAGCGACATCACCTTCAAATTCTATCAGCAGCTGCGCCGGCTCGCCCCCTTCGGTCCCGGCAACCCCAAGCCCGTCTTCTCCACAGACCACGTCTACGACTACGGCACAAGCCGCGTCGTGGGGCGCGGACAGGAGCACATCAAGCTCGAACTCGTCGACAACAAGAGCAGCGTCGTGATGAACGGCATCGCCTTCGGACAGAGTTCGCAGGCACGCTACATCAAGACCAAGCGAGCCTTTGACATCTGCTACACCATCGAGGAGAACACCCACCGTCGCGGCGAGGTGCAGTTGCAGATCGACGACATCCGTCCCACCGCGGCGGAGTAGCCCATCCGCCAAGTCGCCCCAAGAGCCTCCATCACCATTTCCCCTTCCCCTCATGACCCCTGACTTCCGCCAGATCTTACAGCAGTATTGGGGCTACCCCGACTTCCGCGGCATCCAGCGGGAGATCATCGAGAGCGTGGCCTCGGGCCACGACACGCTGGGACTCATGCCCACGGGCGGAGGCAAGAGCATCACCTTCCAGGTGCCGGCGCTGGCGATGGAGGGCCTCTGCCTGGTCATCACGCCCCTGATCGCCCTGATGCGCGATCAGGTCGACAACCTTCGTCGGCGTAACATCCGCGCGGCGGCTATCTACTCGGGCATGACCCGGAGCGACATCGCCCTGACGCTCGACAATGCCGTCTGCGGCGGCTACGACTTTCTCTATGTCTCCCCCGAGCGCCTCGTCACCGAGACCTTCCTCGCCAAGGTGAAGCACATGAAGGTCTGTCTCATCACCGTCGACGAGGCGCACTGCATCTCGCAGTGGGGCTATGACTTCCGCCCCGAATACCTGCGCATCGGCGAGGTGAGGGCGCTACTGCGCGGCGTGCCGGTGTTGGCGCTGACGGCCACCGCCACACCGCGCGTGGTCGACGACATCCAAGACCGTCTGAGCTTCAGCGAGCACAGGGTCTACCGCATGAGTTTTGCCCGCCCCAACCTGCACTACATCGTGCGCCAGAGCGACGACAAGGCAATGACGGCGGTCGACCTGATCAAGCGCGTGCCCGGTTCGGCCATCGTCTACACCCGCAGTCGCCGTGCCACGCGCGAGGTGGCTGAGCTTCTCATGGCTCAGGGTATCCCGGCCCTCTACTTCCATGCCGGGCTCAGCGCCCTTGAAAAGGAGACGCGACAGCGGGCCTGGCAGGAAGACCGCGTGCGCGTCATGGTGGCGACCAACGCCTTCGGCATGGGCATCGACAAGCCCGACGTGCGCCTTGTCGTCCACTACAATGTGCCCGACTCGGTCGAAGCCTACTTCCAAGAGGCGGGCCGTGCGGGGCGTGACGGTGAGACGGCCTATGCCGTGCTCCTCTACAACCGCTTCGACGCACGCACCCTCTCGCAGCGCGTGGCGCAGACCTTCCCCGAAAGGTCGTATATTCGCAAGGTCTACCAAGACCTCGCCAACTACTATCAGATCGCCGAGGGCGAGGCCGCGGGGCGCACCTTCGACTTCCACATCGATGACTTCTGCCGACGTTTCCACCACTACGCCGTGACCCTTGTGAGCGCCCTCGAGCTGTTGGGGCAGGCAGGTTACTTGCGCTTCGAGCTGGAGGACACGTCGAGTTCGCGCGTGCTCTTCGTCTGCCGTCGTGACGACCTCTACGGCGTCGACTATCTCAGCCCGACCGACGAACGGGTGGTGACCCACCTGCTGCGCCGGCAAACGGGCCTCTTCGCCGACTATGTCAACATCGAGGAAGACCGCATCGGCGAAGCCCTGGACATGACGCCCCACGAGGTCTATGAGTCGCTCTGCCGCCTGACGCGCTACAGGCTGATCAACTACGTGCCGCGAAAGCATTGCCCCCAGCTCACCTACCTCACGAGCCGCATCGACGCCGAGGAGGTGGAGATACCCCGCACCATCTACGAAGACCGCCGCGACCTCTACCGCGAGCGCGTCAAGGCGATGATCGGCTACTTCAGCGAGCACGAGCTCTGCCGCAGCCGCTACCTCCTCCACTACTTCGCCGACGACGCTCCCGACTGCGGCCACTGCGATGTCTGCCGCCAACACCGTCAGGGCTCGGCGGCGTCGGAGACCGCTCCCGCTGTCGACGAGGCCCGCCAGCTCATCTTGCAGTCCTTAGCCGACGGCGCCCCCCATACCCTCGCCGACCTGGCCCGCCTGCCCATTGGCGAAGAAGCGCGCAGCCACGCCTTGCGCCACCTCATGGCCCAAGAGCTCATCACCCTCGACGGCCTGTCCGTCCGCCTTGTCCCTCAGAACTGAATTTATACACAAAACTCAAGCGAAATGAAAATAAATCTTAACGGGGGGGTAGTCAGCCCCCTTCTCCTCCCATGCGAGAGAGCGGCATCGAGCTGCTCCGCTGCCTGGCCATGCTGATGGTGCTCGGTCTCCACTTCAACTTTAAGAGCCTCTCTATTCCCACGGCGGCCGATCTGCAGGCTGCACCCCTCAATGCGGTCACGCGCGTGTTTCTCGAGAGTCTCTGCATCGGGGCGGTCAACATCTTCGTGTTTATCTCCGGTTGGTTCGGCATTCATCCGAAGCTCAAGGGGCTGGCCAAATTGCTCTTCCAGGTCTTCTTCTTCACCCTCGGATCCTACTTCGTCCTCCTCGTGGCCGGGGTGGAGCCCGCCTCGCCGACGGCTATCATTAAAGGAGTCTGGCATGGACTGCTCCTCGGCGGCGAAGGCTGGTTTGTGAAGTCGTATATAGCGCTCTTCATCCTGGCCCCCTTCTGCAACGCCTTTCTAGCCCGCGCCTCCCGGCGGCAGGTGGAAATCATCCTCGTGGCTTATCTGGCCTTCGAGTTCGTCTATGGCTGTGTAATCCGTGCAGCTAGCGACTTCCGGGCCGGTTATTCCACGATGTCCTTCATCGCGCTCTACATGCTGGCCCGCTACGTGCACCTCTATCATGGCGGGCGCATCGCTTCGATGCGGCGCGGCTGGCTGCTGGGCGGCTTCTGCCTGATGGTGGTGCTGACCTTTGTGCTGTTATTGCCATTCCCTGTGCGCGGAATGGGGGAAATCAACGGGAGCGCTATGATGTATAACTCGCCGCTGGTGATCGGCATGGCCTGCTTCCTGGTGCCCTACTTCAGCCGCCTTCGCTTCAAGAGCCGGTGGGTCAATAAGTTGGCGGCCTCGGCTTTTTCGATTTATCTGCTCCATACGGCGGCCTCCGTATGGCCCCACTTCATCACACTCAGCCAGTGGGTCTATGCCCGCTGGAGCGGCGTGACTTATCTGGCCGTGGCCTTCGGCCTGGCGCTGGCCATCTACTTCGCCACCTTCCTCCTCGACCAGGTGCGCATCCTTTGCTGGAACGGTTTCTGGCGCCTCATGGGGCCGCGCGTGCCGCGCTGGATCGATGAGGAGCTGAAGGAGCTGCCGCGCTGAGGCGGCACTTGCGCTTACGACAAAGCCCTCAGACGCACGGGTGTGTGCGTCTGAGGGCTTTGCTGCGTCTGTGCGGTTTGTCGGGGGATCTACCTCCGGGGCGGGGGCTCACTCTCGGCCGAGGAGGTGGAGGATGGCGTAGTCTTCGCCCACGACCCAGAGGGTGTCGCCGCGGGAGATGACGCGGTCGGCCGAGGCGGGGATGATGTTGCCCTCGTCGTCTTCAAAGCCTACGGCCATGCAGTGGTAGGTGTCGCGCAGGCCGCTGTCGCTGAGCGCCTTGCCGAGGAAGGGGCTGCTCTCGCGGATGATCAGGCGGCGGAGCTGGAGGCCGTCGGTGGCAGGCTCGAGGGTGACGAGCTCGCGCTCCATGCGCTTGGAGAAGCGCTGGAGACTCTCGTCGCTGCCGATGGCCTCGAGGCGGTCGGAGGGGAAGAGGATGGTCTGGCCGTCGGGCACGTTGATGCGGTGCGCCCCCCTGACGATGGCGGCGATCATCACCCCGTCGTCGTGGCCGAAGGAGAGTTCGCGCAGCGGTTTGCCCGCCCAGGCGGTGAGTTCCGGGAGCTCGAGCGAGGCGATGTGGATGTTGCGGCTCGTGAGGCGGCCGGCATAGCCCGGTTCGCCGTCGCTCGCCTCGCGGCGGGCCATGACGTCGCGCGAGCGGAGATTTTGGAGGAAGGTGCGCTCCATCTTGATGCTCACCCACTTGACCGTGCGCGACCAGACGATGAGGAGGGTGAGGAGGGCGGCGGCGAGGATGTGCCAGTACCAGCGGAAGGGTGAGAGGAAGTTGAGCACGTAGTAGATCGCCGCCGTGGCGATGGCGAAGCGCCCGAGCAGGGTCGCCCAGAGGCCTATGCGGTCGATAAGGCTGCGGCGGCGCAGGCGTTTCCACTCGTCGGAGTGGTTCTTACGCATCACGATGGCGCGGAGGAAGGGGGAGGCCACGAGGAGGGTGATGAGGCCGCAGGCCACATTGCCCGCCCAGTGCCCCAGAATGCCGCGGCCCACGGGGAGGAGCACGCTCAGGGCGATGAGGATGGCGGCGACGGAGAGGGTGAGGTAGGCGCCCACCTGGTTGACCAGGGCGGTGAGGAGCTTCTTCCAGAGGCGGGCGTCGCCGGTGGCGTCGGCGCGTGTCCGCTCCTTATGCCCTTGTCCCTCGAGGCGCTGGAGCACCGCATTGGGCACGATGCGTTCAAGCCACCCGCAGACGGGCCCTGCGGCGCGGATCATGTAAGGGGTGAGGAAGGTGGTGATGATGCTCACTGCCACGACGACGGGGTAGAGGAAGGGGCTGGTGACGTGGAGGCTGATGCCCAGCGAGGCGAGGATGAAGGCAAACTCGCCGATCTGAGCCAGGGAGAAGCCGCCCTGGACCGCCGTGCGCAGCGGCTGGCCGCTCAAGAGGAAGCTCATCGTGCCGAAGACGGCCTGACCGATGATGATCGTGGCGCAGAGGGCGAGGATGGGAGCCCAATATTGCACGAGGATCTGCGGGTCGACGAGCATGCCGACGGAGACGAAGAAGATGGCGCCGAAGAGGTCCTTGACCGGAGCTACAACGCGCTCGATGCGTTCGGCCTCGACGGTCTCGGCCAGGATGGAACCCATCATAAAGGCGCCGAAGGCCGCGCTGTAGCCCGCCTTCTCGGCTAAAACGACGAGCAGGAAGCACAGACCGATGCTCATCACCACGAGGGTCTCGCGGTTGAGCCACTGACGCGCCTTGCGCAGGAAGATGGGGATGACGTAGACGCCCACGACAAACCAGAGGATCAGGAAGAAGCCCAGCTGCAGGAGGCTCCCCGCCAGTTCCGCCCCCTCAAACTGGCGCGAGACGGCTACGGCCGAGAGCACGACCATGAGGAGGATGCCGAGGATGTCTTCGAGGATGAGCACGCTGAGCACCTCACCGGCAAACTTCTGCTGCCGCAGGCCGAGATCGTCGAAGGCCTTATAGATGATCGTCGTGCTAGACATGGCGAGCATGCCGCCGAGGAAGAGGCTGTTCATCGTGCTCCAGCCGAAGAGCCGCCCCACGCCGTTGCCCAGACTCATCATGCAGACCATCACCGAGCAGGCGGCGATCACCGGCCCGATGCCCATCTTGACGATCTTCTTGAACGAGAATTCCAATCCGAGGGTGAACATGAGGAAGATGACGCCCAGATCGGCCCAGGTTTGGATGCTCGAGAGGTCGGTGACCGAGGGGGTGTAGGGCATGTGGGGCCCGGCAAGGAAGCCCGCCACGATGTAGCCCAGCACGACAGGCTGGCGCAGCCGCTTGAAGATGACCGTGACGATGCCGGCCGTGATGAGGATCAGGGCGAGGTCGGAGATGAAACTTTCCATAAAGGTGGAGGGATAGGGTGGGGAAGGTCCGTATGACAAGGGAGCGCAGACGCCTGAGGCCTCTGCGCTCCCTGAGACGATGGCCGCCGGCTGCCCGGCGCGCAGGGCGCTTAGCGCTTGGCCGTCAATTCGATGATCTTGACGACGAGCTCGCTCGCCTTCTCAAGCGAGGGGATGGGGAGGAACTCGTGGGGGCCGTGGAAGTTGAGGCCGCCGGCGAAGATGTTGGGGCAGGGCAGACCCATAAAGGAGAGCTGGGCGCCGTCGGTGCCGCCGCGGATGGCGCGCACGGCGGGCGTCACGCCGATCTCCTTCATCGCCTCGGTGACGAGAGTGATGATGTGGGGCATGGGCTCGACCTTCTCGCGCATGTTGTAGTATTGGTCGTGGAGGGTGACGGCGGCCGTGCCGGCGCCGTAGCGGGCGTTGGTCCAGGCTACGGCCTGCTCGATGAAGGTCTTGCGGGCCTCGAAGCGCTGGCGGTCGTGGTCGCGGATGATGTAGGTCAGCGTGGCGCGCTCCACGTTGCCCTCAATGCCCAAGAGGTGGTAGAAGCCTTCGTAGCCCGTGGTGTGCTCGGGCGTCTCGGCCTCGGGGAGCGAGGCGGCCAGCTCGGCGGCCACGCGGGCGGCGTTGACCATCTTGTCCTTGGCATAGCCCGGATGGACGCTCACGCCCTTGATCTCGATCTTCGCCGAGGCGGCGTTGAAGTTCTCATACTCCAGTTCGCCCAGCTCGCCGCCGTCCATGGTGTAGGCCCACTGGCAGCCGAACTTCTCGACGTCGAACTTGTGGGCGCCGAGGCCGATCTCTTCGTCGGGGTTGAAGCCTACGCGCACCTTGCCGTGCTTGATCTCGGGGTGGGCGAGGAGATACTCCATGGCCGTGACGATCTCGGCGATGCCGGCCTTGTCGTCTGCACCGAGGAGGGTGTGGCCGTCGGTGACGATGATGTCTTCGCCTTTGTGGTCTAGGAGTTCGGGGAACTTCTTGGGCGAGGTGACGATGTCGTCTTCGGCGTCGAGCACGATGTCGCCGCCGTCATAGCCCTTGACGATGCGGGGCTTGACGTTAGCCCCCGAGCAGTCGGGGCTGGTGTCCATGTGTGAGATGAAGCCGATGGTGGGCACGTCTTTGTCGGTGTTGGCCGGTAGGGTGGCATAGACGTAACCGTTGGCGTCCATCTCGACCTCGGTGAGCCCCAGGCGGGTCAGTTCGTCTTTGAGATATTCGGCAAGCTTGAGCTGCTTGTCGGTGCTGGGCGTCTTGCCGGCGTCTTCGGCCGACTGGGTGTCGAAGCTGACGTATTTGAGAAATCTGTCTACGATGTTCATGATGTCGGTGTGAGATTGATCGTTTGGGGAGTGTTTGTTTGCCGCAAAGTTAGCGCTTTCTGGTTGCGTAGGCGGGCCGGGCGCGGGGAAAGGGTTATCTTCGCCCGGTAATCATCCCGATATCTCTATGACAATATCCTCATCTACGCTCTCACCTGCCGACCTGCTGCGCCGAGCCGTGGCGCTGGCGGTGGACAATGTGCGGCAGGGCGGCGGGCCCTTCGGGGCTGTGATCGCCCGCGGCGGCGAGATCATCGCCGAGGGCGTCAACCGCGTGACGGCCAACCACGACCCGACGGCCCATGCCGAGGTGCAGGCCATCCGTGCCGCGGCGGCGAAGCTTGGCACGTTTGACCTCACGGGCTGCGACATCTACTCATCGTGCGAGCCCTGCCCGATGTGTCTGGGCGCCATCTACTGGGCCCATCTCGACCGCCTCTACTTCGCCGCGACCAAGGCCGATGCCGCCCGTGCGGGCTTCGACGATGCCTTTATCTACGACGAGCTGGGTCGTCCGCTCCATGAGCGGCGCCTGGCGACCGAACCCCTCATCATTCCCGAGGGCGAGGCCCCCTTCGATGCCTGGCGCGCCAAGGGCGACAAGGTGGCTTATTGACCAGCGGGGCGCTGCGGCGCCTTCGCTTTTCTGCAGACGCACTGCAGGATGCCGTCATCACACGGCGTCATCTGACAAACGCACGGCGGGCTGACCGCTTCCGATCACACGAGGTGAGGGGGAGCAGTCAGCCCGCCGTGTTGTAGTGCCCTGAGGGCAGTTCTCCTTAGAGGGGGAATGACATGCCGAGGGCGAGGTTGGCGTTGGCGTGGTTGACAGGGATGCCCTGCTTGCTGAGCTTGCCGAAGAAGCGGTCGGTGCCTACGAAGAAGTTGAAGTGCTTCGCGCGGAGGTCAACCGTCAGACCGCCCGTCACGCCGGTGGAGGTGAAGGCCATGTTGGCCGTTGCCTCAACCCACTTGAGGGGGCGCACCGTGGCGGCGAACATGCCCTGATGGTGGCTGTACTTCCCGGCGATGCGGCTCGTATAGAGGAAGCCGAAGCGCAGCTTGTCGTAAGCCGGCAGGGTGTATTCCGCACCGAGGTTGAGCGTGGCGGCCAGGGCGCGCGTCTGTCCCTTTGCGCCGTCCTCGTAGAGGGAGAAGACGTCTTCGAGGTCATCCTGTATGTCGTCCCACTGGTCCTGCAGGTCCTTGGCGTTGGGGTCGGAGCCGCCGGCGGGGATGTCTTGCTTGAAGCCGTCAAAGGTCCAGGTGCCCTGCGATGTGGCCTGCTGGGCGGTGCTCCAGTTGATGAATCCCAGGTCGGTCAGCGAGGCGCTCACCGTCAGTTCGTCGAGCACCTTGTAGGTCGCGCCGAGGTCGAAGGCCAGGCCGAAGCCGGCGAGGCCGCCCTTGAAGTCGTCGAGGCCGTCGAAGCGGCGGCGCCCGTCCTTCATCTTGTCGGGATTGTCGTTATACTTCATGTCCGTCTTCATCACGGCTGTGGTCAGCTTGGCGTTGCCGTCTATCTGCCACGTGCCGTCGGCCAGGTTGACGTTGATGTTCTCTGCGTTGAAGTCGGCGTAGCCCAGGCCCCAGAGGAACTTGACTTTGCCGCCCACGGTGAGCTTGTCGCCGATCTTGTGAGAGTGGCCGAGGCCGAGCTCGATATAGTTCTCGGTGCGCAGGCCCATGTCGGAGATGTCGTAGTGATCCTCCTCGCCCGTGTCCTTCATAAAGGCAAAGAGCGATTTGGGCACGGCGGCGCCCGTGTTGCTGCGCAGGCTGAGGTCGATGACGTTGTAGCCGCCGAAGCCCTTGAATGCCACGCCGGCGAGCTGATACTTCAGATTGACGTTGAGGCGGTTGTTGTCCTTCAGTCCGTCGAGGAAGTCGGCGCGGTCTACGTTGGGGTGCATGAAGGTGGTGAGCGTGTTGCCGTGCTCGCCATAGCCCTGCCAGCTGGGGTCCATCTTATAGACGAAGTTGGAGAGGCCGACGTTGCCCGTCGTGCCGACGTTGAGGTAGCCCAATGGCAGGAGGGGCATCGTGACGAAGCTCTCGTCGAGCAGGGCGGGGTTCATCTCATGTTTGGTCGTTGAGGTCTGCATGAAGTAGGCCGAACGGAAGTCCTGCGCGCTGGCGGGGAGGAGGGAAGCGGTGGCCATCAGCAGGCCAAGTATCTTTGTTTTCATCTTGATGTGCTTGCTTCAGTCGTTAGTTGAAATCACCGATTACCTTGCCCGTCAAGCGGAGCTTAAGGTTCTGGAACTTGAGGTACTGCGTGGAGTAGAGAGCGTGTCCGCCGTCGTTGATGTCGCGGTCGTTCTTGCAGCGAATCTTCATCCGGAGTTTGTTGATCTTGCCGAGCTCCTTGGGGTCAGAGAGGGTGGCATTGATCGTCAGCGGGGTCGATGTCTCGGCGCGGCCGTCGGTAGAGCCGGTGATCGTCACCTCGTTAAACTTCACGCCCGGCAGTTCGCGGCCGTCGAGGCCGATGGCCGTCAGTGTGGCGGTGAGGTCGAGGGGAATGGTGGTCACGGCATCGCCGCTCACGCGGATGCCCTCGGCGGCGTAGTCCTTCACGTCGTCGTTGAAGGAGTTGGTAGAGTCCTTATAGACGATCGTCAGGCCCTTGTCAAACTTGAAGGGGACGAAGGCCGTTGCAGAACCGTTGATGTAATAATCCTGACCAAGGATGGCGGTAGCAGCCTCCTGCACCAGACGGATCTTGCGATTGTTCATGTCGACGTTGATCTGGTCGGGCACACGCTCGAAGAGGCCTCCGAGATGCTGTGTGGGGCGCTTGTCGGCTCCTGCAGCGATACCCTCGGGATCGTAGGGCGAGTCGCCCTCATAATAATAGATTGTAGCCTCGTCTAGGCCCTTGGCGATGAGGCCATCTTTGAGGTGTGCAGTATAAGTGAAGGCACCATCGCCCTCTTTGACAGAAGTAAGATCGGCTGATACCTGCACGTTGAAGGGCAGCGTGCGCGTGTTTGCCTGGAAGCGGATCGTCGTGTTGGTCGTGCTGATCTTCACATCGGGGTCGTCGAGGAAGTCGGGCAGGTCGTCGACCACGTCGATGGGATCGATGCTCGTGGTGATCTCGGGGTCGAAGATGCCCGTTATGCTGTGCACGTACATGTTCTGACCCGTTGAGAAGTCGATATGGGTCTGCATGTCGGCATAGTCACCCTCATGCATGGTAAAGGTGCTGTTGGCCCGGAAGGACACCTTACCGCTCATCGTGGCGATGGTCGACTCGCCGCTCATCTCGAAGCTGCCGTTGCTGAGTTGTCCCTTGCTCAGATCAATCTCGTCAAAGGTCACTTCGATCACATCGTTGGGGTTAGTGACGCGGTCAGCGTGGATAGAGTTGCCTTGGATTGTCCACTCATTGCTCACGCTGTTGATCTTCTTGACGTATGGGGGGAGCTGGATGGTGAAGTCGCTCAGCTCGCTGATCTGCAGGTCAACGCCCGCACTCTTCACAATGTTAAACGTCAGAGAGGCTTTGACTTCACGCTCAGCGCCGCGCACCGTGGAGATGCGGGCACTATGCATCTCCTTTACTTCGCTCTCTACGCCATCGATATTTACCTTTACCTCTACGGGCACACCGACAGCCTGTCCCGTGAGCGTACGTCCTGCGGGGATGGTGATGGCTGCCCCGTTAGTGCCGCCAGCCAGTGCATAGTCGATGATGCGTGTGCGAGTGCGGATCGTCTGGTTGTCGATCTTTGCAGGGTCGGTCTCATTGACGTGGAACGTCGTGTTTGCCTCACTCGAGTTGACCATGTAGTAGAGGTTGTCATGGTCGAGCTTCACGTTCTCATCCGTTGAGAGCATGTCGCTGAGGTAGTCCGTCTCCGTCTGTCCGAGTTTGAGGGTCAGTCCGTCGCTGCCCAGTCCCATGGTCAGGTCGACCTTGTCGAGGTCGTAAGAGCTGTCAGTACAACCACACAGTGCGGTCGCGGCTCCTACGCACAGGGCGCCCATTCCGAGAAGTTTTCGTAGCGTTCTGTTGTGCATAGCTGTGATGTAAAAGGGTAATATGTCAGTGTAATAAGTGTAATAGTTGCGGCTTGTTATCTCCGGCGCCGGTGGGATCATTTTGCACGCGGGAGGAAGATTCAAAAAGCCCTGTGGTGTTATTCTTCGGTAGTGCGAAGCGGTGAGCTGGTTGTTGATGCGCAGCCCGGGACTATGATGCAATGGAAATGTCCGAGTTGCATCTTTTGAGATTGCAAATTTATCGATTCTCGGGGATATGGATTGGTGCTTCTCTTGCTTTTCTTGAATAAATTTATACTCGTACGCGCGCTTCGCTTCCGCCTGCCGTGTCGTAGGGCATAAAATGACGCGGCCGCCCGGTCCTCAACTCCTCCCGTCAAGCGTGTGAAGGGGGGGCTGAGGGCCGGGCGGCCGTCGGTAGGGTCTTATATATAATAATGTGTGCGTTCGTGCATCTGGGGTCAGAAGTAGCCTTCGCGCTTCTTCTGCTCCATCGAGGCATCCTGATCGAAGTCGATGACGCGGGTCGTGCGTTCGCTCTTCGTCGTGGTCATCATCTCCTCCACGATCTTCTCGATCGTGTCGGCATCGCTCTCCACGGCGCCGGTCAGAGGCCAGCATCCGAGGGTGCGGAATCTTACCTTGCGCATTTTGATCTGGTCGCGGTATTGCTCCGGCAGACGGTCATCGTCGGGCATGATGATCTGTCCGTCGATGATCACCGTGGGGCGCTCCTTGGCGAAGTAGAGGGGCACGATGGGGATGTGCTCCAGGCGGATGTACTGCCAGATGTCGAGCTCCGTCCAGTTAGACAGGGGGAACACGCGGATGCTCTCACCCTTGTGGATGCGGGCGTTGTAGATGTCCCAGAGCTCAGGGCGCTGGTTTTTGGGGTCCCACTGGTGGAACTGGTCGCGGAAGGAGAAGATGCGCTCCTTGGCGCGGCTCTTCTCCTCGTCGCGGCGGGCACCGCCGAAGGCTGCGTCGAAGTGATACTTGTCGAGCCCGTGGAGCAGGGCCTGCGTCTTCATCAGGTCGGTGTGGACCTTAGAGCCGTGGGTGAAGGGGCCCACGCCGGCGCGGAAGGCCTCCATGTTGCTCTCCACGATCAGGCGCCAGCCGTATTTCTTGGCATACCAGTCGCGGAACTGCAGCATCTCTTTAAACTTCCACTTTGAGTCGATGTGCATCAGGGGGAAGGGCGGTTTGCCGGGGTAGAATGCCTTCTCCGCCAGGCGCACCATGACGCTGGAGTCCTTGCCGATGCTGTAGAGCATCACGGGGTTTTCAAACTCCGCTGCCACCTCGCGGATGATATGGATAGACTCCGCTTCGAGTTCCTTCAGGTGGCTGAGGCTATAGTTTTCTGCCATAACAATCTGTCATCGTTGGCCCGCCTTCCCCTGCATTGTGGAGGCCGCGGGCATGAATTGTCTGGGCAAAAGTACGCGTTTCTTTCCGATAATCGCTTACTTTGCACATACTTACTCCTCAATCCCCCACTTACGACTCATGCAAGCGCTGCATATCATCACTCCTGTCAAGGACTCCATCGACACGACGCTCGACACCGTGCGGGCCGTCAAGGCTTCGCTCCTGACCGTGCCCCACACCTATACGGTCTACGACGACTTCTCTACCCCCGACAATGCCCGCCGCCTCGACGAGGCCGCTCTCGAGCTGGGCTTCGACGTCGTCCACCTGGCCGACCTCACCGACCATCCCTCGCCCAACTACCTCCTCGTGCTCCAGCTCACGCGGCGCCATGCGCTGAAGTTCGACGCAGCGCTCTGCATCATCGAGAGCGACGTCACCGTGCGCCCCGACACCCTCCAAGGGCTCTACGACGGCGCTCTGGCGCGGCCCGACTGCGGCATTGCAGCCGCCGTCACCGTCGATGAGGGCGGGGCGGTCAACTACCCCTACCTCTACGCCCGAGGCCTCGCCCCAGGGGTGCACGAGGTCAAGAAGCACTGCTCCTTCTGCTGCTCCCTCCTCACCCCCGAGCTCCTCCGGCGGGTAGACTTCGACCGGCTCAATGCGGAGAAAAACTGGTTTGACGTGACCATCTCTCACGAGAGCCGTGAGCAGGGCCTGACCAACTACCTCTTCACCTCCCTCCCCGTCGTCCACCGGCCTCACCAGAGCCGCCCGTGGAAGCAGCTGAAGTACACCAACCCGCTCCTCTATTATTGGCGGAAGCTTACGCATGGGCTGGACAAGATTTAGCGGTTGTATTTCTATTAGAAGTTAACTCCTTTAACTTCTTAACTCCTCTAACTCCTTAACTTCTAGATCAAGCCATGCGTCCCTACCTCCTCCTCCTCTTCTCCCTCCTCAGTCTCCTCCCCTTCAGCCTCCGCGCGCAGGACGCGCCGGCCGACACCCTCGAGCATCAGGTCGAACTCCTGACGACCAAGGGGCGCATTGTCGTCAAACTCTACAACGACACGCCCCTCCACCGCGACAACTTCCTGCGCCTCGTGCGTGCGGGCTTCTACGACAGCCTGCTCTTCCACCGCGTCATCCCCGGTTTCGTCATCCAGGCCGGCGATAGCGCTTCGCGCCATGCCCGCCCCGGCGAGGCGCTTGGCGACTCGCCCGAGGGCTACACCGTGCCCGCCGAGATCCGCTTCCCCGCCCGTTATCACAAGGCCGGCGCCCTTGCCGCAGCACGTGAAGACGATGCCCGCAACCCCCAGCGCGCCTCCTCCGCCTCACAGTTTTACATCGTCACCGGCCGCCTCTACGACGATGTCGGCCTCGACCGTGCCCAGGCCTACCTCGACAGTGTCACCGAGGGCAAGGTGAAGCTCACGCCGCAGATCCGCGAAACCTACCGCTCCATCGGCGGCATGCCCTACCTCGACGGGCTCTACACCGTCTTCGGCGAGGCCGTCGAGGGTTACGACATTATCGACCAGATACAGTGGGTGGCGCGCGACGAGCGCAACCGCCCCGACGAGGATGTGCGCATCCTCAAGGCCCGCGTGCTGCAATGAGCGGCCTGCGACAGGGCTGAAACGCTACCGCATGAAGAAAAAACGGGAAGGCTTCTCGCCGCGACGAGCAGTCTTCCCGTTTTCCGTAGCCGCCTTCCCCTCCGGCGGGGCGTTTCGCTCTGCCGGACGCCCCCCGTGCAGCGTCCCGACTCGGCGGGGCAGGCACCCCCGAGGCCCTCAGCGTCCGACGACGAGCTTGTCGCCCCGCATCGTCAGCGGGCGGGCATCGCTCAGGTGGGCCGCCCGTTCTGCTCCGGTGAGGCGGTAGAGCTTCGGACGCAGGGCGCGTGGGAAACGGTTGAAGAAAGGGTCGGTCGTCAGCATCCACTGCCATTGCGCCACCCCGGGCAGGCGGGCTACCGTCTCCCAAAGTTCGTAGAGCCGCGTCTGAGCCGCCACGAAACACCCCTCTCGTCCGTCGCTCAGGCGCATGAGGCAGATGAGGTGTGTGCGGCGCTCCGTGTCGGCGGCCCGCTCGGCCTCGCTGGCACGATGGGTGATGGTGATGTGGCGGCCGTAGCGGGCATTGAGTTCTTCCATCTTGGCTCGGAAGAGGCGACCGTGGGCCGACGTGTCGCGCAGACCGTTGGAGAGTATCCAGTAGTGGATCATCTCGTGCAGGATCGTGTCCTCCACCACCGCCTCGGGGCGGTCGATCTTTGTGCTGATACGCAGCTCGAAGTCTGAGTGTACCCACGTCCCCGTCAGCGTGCGCCGCCGCTTACAGACCACCTGGCCCAGGTAGCTGCGGGCGCTTGTCAGGCGGACAGGGAGCGGTCGGAGGCTGCCCGCAAAGCAGCGGGCGTTGTATTCGTCAAACTTCTGTTTGACATAGTCGAGGGTCGGAATCATCGGTCTCTTAATAGGGTAAAGGCACTGGCCTCCGGGCAGGGCGGCCAGTTGACGAGTCAAAGTTAAGCCTTTCTGCCCAGAATGCCCCCTCGCCGGGTTTTGCGGGGGGGGATAGGGCGCTTCGGGCGATATTTGCATGTAAGATTGATATTTTCGGGCTAAATCTTGGCTAAGCGTGAGCGTTTGCTGTATTTGCAGACGGAATACGCAAATCATATAGTGTTCGTCAATATCCTGAACGGCTATGAGCAAACTCTTCTCCTCGGACTACCCCTCACCGCCCTCCTCTCTCTCATCCTCCTCGCGGCACAAGCGCCTGCAACGCGTGTTGCCGCTCTCACTAGGTCTCATGTTGCTGACGGCGGGTGCCGTGCCCGCCCTTGCCGCTCCGGTCGGCAGCGCCCTGGTATGTCGAGAGCATCGTCGTGAGCGGCTCTTGGCAGGGCGACGCCTCGATCTATGCACCCTATCCCGACACCGAGGTAGAGAAAAGCCCCAACCTCAAGCGCTAACGCCCCCGCGCTCCGCGCCTGACAGACAAAAAGCGCACCCGCATCCCCTCTCACTGCGAGAGGGGGCGCGGGTGCGCTTCGTCGGTGATGGTGCGTGCTTCTTATTGCTTATGCCTCAGGCAGCTCGATCGTATAGCCGCCCTGCCACGTGGTGTGGGGAGCGAGGCGGTTGATGCCCGTGCGTTCGCTCACGGGACCGTTGAATCCCTGGTTGTCGCAGAGGCCGTACCACGGTTCGCAGCAGATAAAGGGCGTGTGGACACCCTGCGGACTCCAGAAGAGCCATACGTCGGATCCGCTCGTCACGCGGGCCACGGGGCGGCGTTCGCGGTCGAGCACCGTCACACCCGTCACCTGATGGTCGGGGAAGATGAGCGCTTCGTGGGCAAACGTCTCCACCGTGAGGGGAACAAGCCCGTCGGCCGTGTGGGGCACAGCGTGGCGGCCCGGCTCGATGCAGCCCTGTTCACCGGCGCGCACGACATACTCCGGTTTGCCCTCCAAGCGGAGGTAGCCGTCGACGTCGTGTGTCTCGTCCCAGTCGGGGAGGGCAATGGCGGGGTGACCGCCGAGCTGGAACCACATGTCGGCTCCGCCGGGGTTTTCCACCTCGATCGTCGCGATGAGGCTGCGGCCCTCGAGACGGTAGTCGGCCGTGATGACGAAGGCGAAGGGGAAGGCGGCGAAGTCGCCCACCGTGCTGATGTGGACAAAGCGCACGTGGTCAGGCCCCATCGGCTCGGGGCGCCATAGGGCCTGGCGCAGGATGCCGTGCTTGGGGATGCGCACCTCGCGGCCGTCGATGCGGCACACGCCGTCCCACAGTGCACCGACGATGGGGAAGAGGATGGGGGAGTGCCCGTGCCACCACTTGGGGTCGCCGCTCCAGAGGTATTCGCGGCCCGTCTTGCGGTCGGTGATGCTTTGCACCTCCGCGCCTACGGGGCTGATCGTGACGCTGAGCGCGTCGTTGTGGATCGTGAGCATACTTATAAAATAAATAAGGAGAAACTATCGGTAGGGCAAAGGTAGGGAAAAAACGGCTAGGTGTCAGGCGGCAGCGGTACTTAAGCCGAATGTGCCTAGGCAGCGGACGCGCCGCACCTGTCGGCGGGCGGTAAATTCCTCTCGGCGCCCAGTGTCTCAAGGGGCGCGCGGGCAGGGCGTGAGAGAAAAACTTCGCTTCTGGACTTGGCATTCCGCCCTTCGCGCACTATCTTTGCCGTGTCTAAGGGTCGGTACGCTCCTCAAGCGGGGGGCGTGCCTTGACGTTTTAGGCAAGGACAACTACTCAACTCACATAACAATCTTATCTCTTACACAATCATGGCTTACGTAATCAGCGATGACTGCGTCGCATGCGGTACGTGCATCGACGAGTGCCCCTCTGGTGCTATCTCCGAGGGCGAGAAGTATTCTATCGACCCCAGTGTCTGCGTTGACTGCGGCACGTGCGCCGACGTCTGCCCCTCGGGCGCTATCGCTCCGGGCGAGTAAGCGGTGCGGGGAAGCTTCCCATTCACGCTACGAATTATCACATCTTTAGCTACAGGCTGCCGCACGGCGCTTCCCCCTACGGGGGGAGCTGTTGTGCGGCAGCTTCGTTTGCGCCCCCAGAGGCGTCATACACCCTGACTACGGGCGGGGCGACGGATGGACTTTGCGAAATTCGCACGGCTTTTAGAAGAGCTTTGCGCCCCCCTTATGCTATCTTTGCACTATCATAAACAGATACACTCCACACGCTCTATGATTCTCTTCTTCCAAACACCGTCGGACAGCATCATCGCTACGCAGGTAGACCATAAGCTGAGCCCCGAGGAGCAGCAGGCACTCTGCTGGCTCTACGGCGAGGCCAAACTCCTGGAGGGGACTGCCCTCAAGGGGTGGTACGTAGGACCCCGCCGCGAGATGATCACGCCCTGGAGCACCAATGCCGTGGAGATTACCCAGAATATGGGGCTTCGCGGCATTGCGCGTATTGAGGAATACTTCCCCGTCAAGTCTAAAGACGCGGAGCACGACCCGATGCTCCAGCGCATGTATGACGGACTTGACCAGAACATCTTCACCGTCGACATCAAGCCGGCACCCATCCTCACCATCGACGACCTCGAGGCCTATAACGAGCAGGAGGGCCTCGCCCTCTCACCCGCCGAGATCGACTACCTCCACGGCGTGGAGAAGCAGCTGGGACGCAAGCTGACGGACTCCGAGGTGTTCGGCTTCGCGCAGATCAACTCCGAGCACTGCCGTCACAAGATCTTCGGCGGCACCTTCATCATCGACGGCGAGGAGAAGCCCTCATCCCTCTTCGCCCTGATCAAGAAGACGACGAAGGAGAATCCGCACCACATCCTCTCAGCCTATAAAGACAACGTAGCCTTCGCCCAAGGCCCCGTGGTGGAACAATTCGCTCCGGCCGAACATGCCACGAGCGACTGGTTCCGCGTCAAGGACATCGAGAGCGTCATCTCCCTCAAGGCCGAGACCCACAACTTCCCCACGACGGTCGAGCCCTTCAACGGCGCCTCGACGGGTACGGGCGGCGAGATACGTGACCGCATGGGCGGCGGCGTAGGTTCGTGGCCCATCGCCGGCACGGCAGTCTATATGACGGCCTATCCCCGTCTCGACGGCGGCCGCGAGTGGGAAGACGTACTCCCCGTGCGCAAGTGGCTCTACCAATCGCCCGAGCAGATTCTCATCAAGGCCAGCAACGGCGCCTCTGACTTCGGCAACAAGTTTGGCCAGCCCCTCATCGCCGGTTCCGTGCTCACCTTCGAACATCAGGAGAACGGCGAGAAGTATGGCTACGACAAAGTCATCATGCTTGCCGGCGGCGTGGGCTACGGCACGAAGCGCGACTGCCTCAAAGGCACGCCCAAGAAGGGCGACCAGGTGGTCGTCGTCGGCGGTGACAACTACCGCATCGGTCTGGGCGGCGGCTCTGTCAGCTCGGTCGACACGGGGCGCTACTCGAGCGGCATCGAGCTCAACGCCGTGCAGCGAGCCAACCCCGAGATGCAGAAGCGTGCCAACAACCTCGTGCGCGCCCTCTGTGAGGAAGACGTCAATCCCGTCGTGAGCATCCACGACCACGGATCCGCCGGCCACGTCAACTGCCTCTCCGAACTCGTTGAGGAGTGTGGCGGCCTGATCCACATGGACAAGCTCCCCATCGGCGACCCCACCCTCTCGGCCAAGGAGATCATCGCCAACGAGAGCCAGGAGCGCATGGGCCTGCTCATCCGTGAGGAGCACATCGCCCACGTGGCCAAGATCGCAGAACGCGAGCGCGCCCCGATGTATGTCGTAGGCGAGACAACGGGCGATGCCCACTTCGCCTTTGAGCAAGCTGACGGCAAGCGCCCCTTCGACCTCGACGTGGCCCAGATGTTCGGCCACTCTCCCAAGACGGTCATGACCGACGTCACCGTGGAGCGTAAATATAAGGACGTCACCTACGAGGTCGCTAAGCTCGACGACTATATCACCACCGTGCTCCAGCTCGAGGCGGTAGCCTGCAAGGATTGGCTGACCAACAAGGTCGACCGCTCCGTGACGGGCAAGGTGGCCATGCAGCAGACGCAGGGCGAGCTTCAGCTCCCCCTGGCCGACTGCGGCGTCGTGGCGCTCGACTATCGTGGCCGCAAGGGCATTGCCACCGCACTGGGCCATGCTCCGCAGGCCGGTCTGGCCGACCCCGCCGCCGGCTCCGTACTCTCCGTGGCCGAGGCACTGACCAACATCGTCTGGGCCCCCCTCTCCGAAGGCCTCGACAGCGTGTCGCTCTCGGCCAACTGGATGTGGCCCTGCCGCTCGCAGAAGGGTGAAGACGCCCGCCTCTACCGCGGCGTTGAGGCGCTGAGCGACTTCTGCTGCGCCCTCAAGATCAACGTGCCCACCGGCAAGGACTCCCTCTCCCTCTCGCAGCAGTATCCCGGCGGCGAGAAGATCATCTCTCCGGGTACCGTCATCGTCAGTGCCGGCGGTGAGGTGAGCGATATCCGCACCGTAGTCTCCCCCGTCATCAAGCCGGTGAAGAAGTCTACCCTCTACCACATCGACTTCTCCTTCGACACCCTCCGCCTCGGCGGTTCGGCCTTTGCCCAGAGCCTCGGCTGCGTGGGCAGCGATGTGCCGACGGTGACCAATCCCGACTACTTCCGCACGGCCTTCGACGCTCTCCAGCGCCTCATCAAGCGCGGCTGGATCCTGGCCGGCCACGACATCTCGGCCGGCGGTCTGCTGACCTGTCTGCTCGAGATGACCTTCGCCAATACCGACGGCGGCCTCGACGTCAAGCTCGACAAGTTTGCCTCCGACGATCTCGTCAAGATCCTCTTCGCCGAAAATCCCGGCGTGGTCGTACAGGTCGACGACCGTTACAAGAAGGACTTCAAGGCCCTCCTCGACGAGGCCGGCGTGGCCTACATCAAGCTTGGCCGTCCCTCTGACGAGCGTCAGGTGATGGTCAGCTTCCACGACGCCGACTACCAGTTCGGCATCGACTACCTGCGCGACGTATGGTATGAAACCTCCTACCTCCTCGACCGCCGCCAGAGCATGAACGGCTGTGCTAAAGCCCGCTTCGAGCACTATAAGGAGCAGCCCCTGGAGTACCACTTCCACAAGAGCTTCACCGGCACCTTCGAGAGCCTCGGCATCGATCCCGACCGTCGCGAGCCCTCAGGCATCAAGGCCGCCATCATCCGTGAGAAGGGCACCAACGGCGAGCGCGAGATGGCCTATGCGCTCTACCTCGCCGGCTTCGACGTCAAGGACGTGACGATGACTGACTTGGTGAGCGGACGCGAGACGCTCGATGAGGTCAATATGATCGTCTTCTGCGGCGGATTCTCCAACTCTGACGTGCTCGGTTCGGCCAAGGGCTGGGCCGGCGCCTTCCTCTACAACCCCAAGGCCAAGGCTGCCCTCGACCGCTTCTATGCCCGCAAGGACACCCTCTCGCTCGGCGTCTGCAACGGCTGCCAGCTCATGGTCGAGCTCAACCTCATCAACCCCGAGCAGACCGAGCGTGCCCACATGCGCCACAACGACTCCCACAAGTTTGAGAGCGCCTACCTGGGCGTCACCGTGCCGACCAACCGCAGTGTGATGTTCGGTTCGCTCTCGGGCGACCGCCTCGGCATTTGGGTGGCCCACGGCGAAGGGAAGTTTGACCTCCCCCTGCCTGAGGACGCCTACAATGTCGTGCTGAAATATACCTACGACGAATATCCCGGCAATCCCAACGGCTCCTCCTACAGCGTGGCCGGCATCGCCAGCCCCGACGGTCGTCACCTGGCCATGATGCCCCACCTCGAGCGAGCCTTCTACCCCTGGCAGAACGCTTACTATCCCGCCGGCCGCCGTCATGACGACGTAACCCCGTGGATGGAGGCCTTCGTCAATGCCCGCAAGTGGGTCGAGGCTCATAAGGAGGCCTGAATGATCCGGCCGGGTATCTCGCTTGGCGGCGATGTTCCCCTGAGCCCTTGACTTGAGGCGCTGCGCCCCCGTTTCGCGGCTGCCCTCATACACACACGAGACGCACGGTTCTCAGCTGAGAATCGTGCGTCTCGTGTATGTCTAGGGGCTTTGCCCCCGAGTGGAGGCTTTAGCCGAAGTGGTGCGGGTCGCGCCTGAGGAGTTCGACGATGTCGGCGGGCGCCTGCTGGTGGAGTAGCTGGCGCTTCATCCAGTCCATGTAGGGGGCGGCGTGGGCAAAGAAGCGGCGGTAGCCAGTGCAGAGGTAGTTGAGCCCCGGCTCCCCGTCGGCGGTGCGCATGAAGCGGTTTTTGGGACATTCGCCGTGGCAGGCAAAGCGCCACTCGCACTCCCGGCACTGGTGGGGCAGGGTGGTGCGCTTCGCCTGGCCGAAGGCGTGCTGGCGGGGGCTGTGCATCATCTCGATGATCGAGTCTGTCTGGATGTTTCCCAGCTTATATTCGGAGAAGACGTAGTGGTCGCAGGCGTAGACGTCACCGTTCCACTCCACCACACCGGCATGGCCGCAGGTCTCGGCGAGGGTGCAGATGCCGGGCGGCTGGCCCATCCAGTTGGCCAGCGTGGCGTCGAAGAGTTGTACGAAGGTTTCGCCCACGTCATTGCGTACCCACTCGTCGAAGAGGGTGACGAGGAAGTCGCCCCACTGCTCGGGGGTGACGCTCTCATCGGTCAGTCCCCCCCGGCCCGCCTCATCGGGGGCGGCGAGGGTGCGGCCGTCGGCGTGCGTCTCGAGGCGCTCGACGATGGGGGTGAACTGTAGGTAGTGGCAGCCAATCTCGCGGAAGAAGCGGTAAAAGTCGAGCGGGTAGTCGGCGTTGAAGTCGTTGACGACGGCCAGGGCGTTCCACTCCACCCCGTGGCGCTCTAGGAGGTTGATGCCCCGCATCACCTGGTGGAAGGAGGGGCGTCCCGCCTTGTTGCGGCGATATTCGTCATGAAACTCCTGCGGCCCGTCGATGCTCACGCCGATGAGCCAGCCCTCCTGTCGGAAGAATCGGCACCACTCGTCGTTGAGTAGCGTGCCGTTGGTCTGGAGGCAGTTGTCGATGGTGCGTCCGCCGGCATATTTGCGCTGCAGCTCCACCACTCTCTGGTAGAAGGTGAGGGGGCGCATGAGCGTCTCGCCGCCGTGCCAGGTGAAGAGCACCGAGGGCATCGTCTGTGCGGCGATGTAGTCGCGGATAAACTTCTCCAGCAGTTCGTCGCTCATCAGTTCGCGCGGATTGTCTCCGTAGAGCTTGTCCTTCTCCAGATAATAGCAGTAGCGGCACGCCAGGTTGCAGCGCGCTCCGGCCGGTTTGGCCATGAGGTAAAGGGGAGAGGCGAAGGGTGAGATGGTTGACATGGGAGGGAGGAGAATATTCTAAGGAAACGTATGCAGGCGCGAGGCCTTTATGACGTCGGAGGGCGACTACACGTCATAACGGCCTCGCGGCAACTTCCGGGCTGGCGTGCCCAGATCAATACCACTCGCCGCCGTCGTCGGCACCGCCCGTGTCCGTGTCATCGGTCGGGTGCTGCTGGAGGCGTCGAAGTTCTTCAGGCGTGAGTTCGTCCTCATAGCGCTCCTTGCGTTCCGTCTCTTCCTCGACGGGTTGGCCCGGTCGTAGTTTGATGGGGGCGAATACCTTGTCGTAGTATTGCTGATACTCGTTGAAGCTGCGTGTTACGCCTAGCAGGTCGAGGTTTTCCTTCGAGATGATCAGGGCGCGGGCCTTGCGCAGGAAGGGCACGAGCTGCGGGTCGGCAAAGACGCGCTGGGCATAGGCCCGTGCCTCGTCGTAGGAGGTGAAGCCGCTCACGCGGAACTGTGAGAGACCTCCCTCATGGAGCACCGTCATGTCGAAGCCCGTCACGACGAAGGTGGCAAAGTTGAAGTGCGCCATCTCATAGAGCAGCTTGTTGGAGTCGATGCTGTCGGTGGGGTAGGCCAGTACGAAGCAGTAGGGCGCTATGCGTTCGGGCGAGAAGTCGCGTCCGCGCGCTGCGTCTGCCGCCGTCGAGTCTGCCGCTGAGGTGCGGCGGTCCCAGAGGCCGCTCAGGTCGAAGGTCCCCGTGCCGGGCTTGCGGCCGCTCTCGAGCCCCTTGACGATCATGCCCGCTAGGGTACTGACGTCGGCCTCGGGATATTTCGACACCAGGTCGCGCAGTTCGCTGATGATCTCCGACGAGGGAGTCGTGGCGAGGCGGCTCAGCGCGTGGATGAAGATAAACTTCGGGCGGTTGAGGCCGGTGGGAAACTTCTCCGTAGAGCGGCGGAAGTTGCGCTCCACCGTCGTGAGGTCGCGGTGGCGGTAGGCCTGGTAGGTGGCGGCATAGAGGGAGTCTTCGATCGAGACGCCATAGCGGGCGTTGTGCTCAAAGTCCGGGTCGTTGATCAGGCGCGTCCGTTCGTCGTCGGGATAATCGGCGGCCATACGGCTGCGCATGGCGGCGGCACGGTCGGTGCGTCCCCAGCGCGAATAGAGCAGGAAGAGCTGGTAGAGCGCATCGGCCATCTGTTTGTAGGTCGGATAGTTGTCGGTCAAGCGCTCGAGGGTGGCGGCTGCGAGGGGGAAGTCTTCGAGGTCGTCCTTCTCGATGACGCCGGCGTTGTAGAGCCCGTCCATGATGATCTCGTCAGAGGCCTGGCGGGCTTCGGGCGTAAAGGGTATCTGCTTGAGATAGTATGCCCGCTGGTGGGGGTCGTCTTCGGGCGCCAGCGTCTTGGCTGAGTCGGCCGCCGTCTCATCGATCTGTGCCAGCGAGTCGGCCGCGGCCCGCAGCGAGTCGTCGGCCGCATAGTCAAAGCCCTCGCCCCCCTCGGGTGCGAGCACCGAGCGGTTAGAGCGGCGCCAGTTGTCCTCGTTCTTGCGTTTGCCCCATTGGCGGGCAAAGGCCTCCTTGCCCTGCATGACGGCCGTGGGGTTGTAGAAATACCACGTCTGGTTGTCGCGGCTGTTGTTGCGCTGCGTATTGGTCTGCGTGTTGGTGTCCTGTCCGTTTTGGCCGTTGGCCTCGGCGCGTGCCTGTGCAGCCGAGTCGCGGCGTGCACGGCGCTCCTCTTCTTCCTTCTTTTTGAGCGCCTCTATGACGCGGTCGATGGCGGCGTTGCGTGTGGCTTCGTCGGCACGGGCGAGGTATTGCAGGCTGTCCTGCAGATAGACCGCCGAAGTGTAGGGCACCAGTTTGTCTAACACCTGTGAGCGGCGGGAGAGTTCCTCGTAGCCCTCGCGCGACTTGTCTAGCACGCCGAGCGCCTCGTTATAACAGGTCTGTGCCAGGTCAAAGCGGTGGCGGTCCCAGTAGATGCCGCCGAGACGCAGCAGGAGTACGCCGCGCTCCACCCCTTTGCGCGTGCCCTTGGCTCGGCCCCGCTCATAGGCGGCAATGGCCTCCGTCGTGTCGCGGCGTGCGAGGTGTATGTTGCCCATCGCATAGTAGATCTGGTCGAGGTAAGCCTTGTTCTTGCTCTGCTTCGCCATGCGTTTGAGGCGTGTGAGCATCTTCTTTTCGCCGCCGGGTCGCGCTGCGGCCACCTCCGTTTGGAGTATGCGTGCGTTGAAGGCCAGTTCGTAGGGCGGGCTCTGCTTGATGCATCGGTTCAGGGCGCTGTAGGCTGCTTGGTCGTTGCCCAGCTGGCGGTTGAGCTGCCCTGCGAGATACCACAGGCGGGCCTTGCGCAGCGAGCCTTGGGCGTAGCGTGCGGCGCGAGTGAGGTAGGGCAGTGCGTCGGCATAGCGCTTCTGACGCAGCAAGAGGTCGGCCTGAGTGGCGTTTAGTTCGCGGCGTGTGCGGCTGTTGGTCGAGTCGCGGCGCACGCGCGAGAGCGCTTCGTCGGCATCGTAGAGCCAGCCTGACTGGGCGTAGCAGCGTGCCATCCATTGCCGTGCTTCGGATGCCACGGCGGGCTCGGCGGTGTAGAGGCGGGCTATGTAAGAGAAGGTAGCTGCCGCCTCGAGAAATTCCCCCTTCTCAAACTGTGCCTGCCCCATCAAGAGCCAGGCGTTTTTGAGGAAGGGGTTAAACTCCTTGCGCTGCAAATATTGGCGCATCTTGGCGCTCTGGCGCTTGCCGGCGCTCACCTGCGGGCGGCGCTTGATGGAGTGGAGGGTAATGGCCTTCTGACACTTCGTTATCGCCGTCTCGAAGTTGCTCTTGCCCGCCGTGCGCGAGGCCTCCACGCCGACGAGGAAGACGGGGAGCAACTCCGTATAGTCGTCCTTGTGACCCTCGACCTTAGCCTTCTCTCCCTCGATAAAAGCCTGCTGGCCGTTGAAGACCGTGTTGTAATGCGCCGTAAAGGCATGCCAGCGCCGCGACGAAGCAGTGTTCTTCTTCGTCGAACAGGCAACCAGCGCCAACATCAGCGCGAGCGCGGTGAGCAAGGGGAGGAGCGCTTTGAGACGATTCACTTTGGTGAGTTCCTTATATAATAGAAGAAACGAAGGGGGCGGGGATATATTTTACCTGCCCTGGGGCTGCGGGTCGGATCCCGGCTCTTCCACCGGCAGCTTGCGACGGCCCGCGATGAGGCGGCTGAGGGCGTAGAGGGCAATGCTCACGAGGATGATCGAGGCGCCCCCCGGCACGTCCGCCGCATAAGAGAGCCAGAGTCCACCCAAGCAACCGGCATAGGCGAAGGCTGCCGAGAGCCACACCATGCGGTCATAGGTCTTGACGAAAAGGGCCGCCGTGAGTTGCGGCACGCTCAGCAGCGAGATGACCATCACGATGCCCACCATGTGGAGGCTGGCCACGATCGTCAGCGCGGTGAGCACGGTCATCGCCGCTTCGACACCCGCTACGGGGATCCCCTGCGTGCGGGCAAAGGCGCGGTCACAGGCCACCATGATCAGCGTGCCGCGCAGGGTGAGGTAGAAGACTATGGCCACCAGTGTCAGGCAGCCCAAGACGAGAATGTCAAGGCGCGAGATGCTCAAGATGTCGCCGAAGAGGTAGGACGGAAGGTCGGTCATAAAGCCCGGGGCAAGGTAGGCGAAGAGGATGCCCACCGCCATGCCGAAGGTCCAGAGCATGGCGATGGCGCTGTCTTCCCTCACTCCGTGCGTATGGCTCAGACGGTCGATACCTAGCCCCGAAGCCACGGCGAAGAGCGCTGCGCCGAGCAGCGGGGAAAAACCGAAGTAGGCACCCATCCCCACACCCCCTAGCGAGGCGTGAGCCATGCCGCCGCCCGCAATCACCAGACGGCGCGTCACTACATAGGTGCCCACCACGGCACAGAGCAACGAGGCAAGCAGGGCACCGAGCAGGGCATTCTGGAAAAAGGCGTAAGTGAGGATCATGAGCGACGTGATAGGGGAAAGTCTTTAATTAATAGAGCGTCAAGCCAATTGGCCCGAGGGTTTTGCGCTCTCTTCAGCGCGAATGAGCTTGAGGGCAGCGGGGCGGAGCGATGCCGGTAGCATCACGCCGCGGGCATGGAGGGCCCTGACCCAGTCGCTCACCTCGCCGGGACGCATCGTTTCCATGACGTAGGCAAAGGCTGCCGTCTCCTCCGCCGTATAGCTGTCGGGGCGGCGGCCGGCGTAGGCGTCGAGTTCTTCATCGTCATAATAGTCGGTCTCGCTAACGGCGGGCTGCGTCTTGCCCTGCGCGCGTTCGCAGACGGCATGGAGGCCGCAGCACCCTTCCGGGCGCCCGGAGGCGCAGTCCGTGCCGGCCGCTGTGGGGGCGTCACCATCAGTCGCGGCCCGGCCTTTGCTCCCCAGCGTGAGGCGCAGCACGCCGATGAGCGCGATGATGCAGGCAAAGGCGATCAAGAAAATCTGCATGAGGTAATGCACATTTAGAGGTTGGGCAGCTCTTCGAGCGTCTGCCAGTAGCTCGGATAACTCTTGCTCACCACCTCGGCGTCGGCGATCGTCACGCCCTCGCAGCATAGGGCCGTGGGGGCGAAGGCCAAGGCCATGCGATGGTCGGCATAGGTGGCGATGGGGCGACCGTCATAATGCGGCGTCCACGCCGGGTAGTCAGTGAGGTAGAGGGCATCATCGCCCTCGACGCCCGGCGCGAGGCCATACTTCGCCAGTTCGGCCGTCAGGGCTGCGATGCGGTCGGTCTCCTTGATGCGGAGCGTCTTCAGGCCGGTGAAGCGGAAGGGACGGCGCAGCATGGCGCAGGTCACTACGAGGGTCTGCGCCAGGTCGGGCTGGCCTGAGAGGTCGAAGGTCAGGGGTGTGGCAGGCTGGGGCGCCGTGTCGGCGGTCAGCTCGGTAGCCTTCGACAAGATCACGCTGTCGGTCGCCTCGTCGAAGCGGGTCACGACGCCTAGCGGGGAAAAGAAGCGCTGCACCGCGCTGTCGCCTTGCAGGCTTGTGCGGTGAAGGTGGGGCAGGGTGAGGCGGGCCCCGGCATCGGCCGTGAGGGCCACGGCCTCATACCAGTAAGAGGCGGCCGACCAGTCGCTCTCTACCGTGTAGGTCAGCCCTTGGGCGGGCGTGAGGCCGGGGGCGACATGGAGCGTATGGTCATCGATCCACTCGCAGCGGCCGCCGAAGTCGGCGATCATCCGGCGCGTCATCTCGATATAGGGCCGCGAGATGATCTCGCCCTCGAGCACCAGCGTCAGGCCTTCAGTCATCAGCGGGGCCGTCATCAGGAGGGCGGAGACATACTGCGAACTGACGCCTGCCGCGAGGCTGAGCCGTCCGCCTTGCAGGGTACGCCCCTTGATGCGGAGGGGGGGATAACCCTCCGCGGCCTCATAGGCTATGTCTGCACCGAGCCGGCGCAGCGCATCGACCAACACGCCGATCGGGCGCTGGCGCATGCGCTCCGTGCCCGTCATGACGTGGTCGGCTCCCGGCGTGGCGGCGAAAAAGGCCGTGAGGAAGCGCATCGCCGTGCCGGCGGCGAGGATGTCGACCGTGGCGGGACGGTCGGCCAGCGCCTGCACCATCACGCGTGTGTCGTCGCAGTCGGAGAGGTTCTCCAACTTGACGCGGCCGCCGCTGACGGCACAGAGCAGCAGGGCGCGGTTGCTCAGGCTCTTAGAGGCCGGCAGGGCGATCGTTGCTCGCAGCCGGGAGGGAAAATGGGGAGATCTCTGCATGAGAGGAGGGTGGGGTGGGGAAATGTTGGGAGGAGTGAGGGCCGGCAGACGGCTTCCGCCGCCTTCCGCCGCCTCAGGAGGGCTCAGGCGTTGCGCCCCTCAGCCGGCTGACCATCTCGTGTGCGGCCCGTTCGGGTGCGCCGGGGTCTCCGAGGCGGCGGGCCATGTCGGCATAGCCTGCGAGCTGCGCCTCACGGCCGGGCGTGCCGGGGAGGATTGCCTCCAGTTCGCTCCTCACACGGGTGGGCGTCATGTCGGCGGCGACCAGTTCGGGCACCACCTCGCGGTCGGCGATGAGATTGACCAGAGAGATAAAGGGCACTTTGAGGAAGTAAGGGCGCACCGCCCGCACAAGGCGGGGGAAGGCCATGTGGTAGCAGACCACCTGCGGCGTGCCGAGCAGGGCAGTCTCGAGCGTTGCCGTGCCGCTTGTCACCAAGGAGGCCTGTGCGCGGGCCAGGAGGTCGAAGGTATTGCCCTCGATGAGCTTAACCCGTTCGGCGGGCACGTCGCCGCCCTCGATGATGCGGTCGAAGAGCGAGCGGTTGGTCGACGGGGCTACGGCGATCTCGGCCCGCCATCCGGCTTGAAGCAAGGGGGCGATGGCGGCGAGCATACGGCCGAGGTTGTGCGTGATCTCCTGCCGGCGCGAGCCGGGGAGTAGGGCGAGCAGTCGCTCCTCGCGGGCCACGTCGGGGTGGCTCGTGCGCCAGGCACTCACTTCGTCGACCGTCGGGTTGCCGACGTAGGAGATGGGGTAGTGGTGTTTCTCTTCGAAAAATTTCACCTCGAAGGGCAGGATGGAGAAGAGGCGCGTCACGTCGCGGCGGATGGCGCGGATGCGTCCTTCCTTCCAAGCCCAGATCTTGGGCGATATGTAGTAGTAGACGGGGCAGAGCGACTCACGCCTAACGTAGCGGGCGATGGAGAGGTTGAAGCCCGGATAGTCTACGAGGATCACCGCATCGGGGCGCCACCGGTCGATGGCCTTGCGGCAGTCCTTCATGCCCCGCAGGATGGTGCGCAGATGGAGCGCCACCTGGATAAAGCCCATGTAGGCCAGATCTCTGTAATGGCGGAGCAGGGTGCCGCCAACGGCCTGCATGAGATCGCCGCCGTAGTAGGCAAACGTCGCTTCGGGATCTTCCCGCTGCAAAGCCTGCATCAGGTGGGAGGCATGGAGGTCGCCGCTCGCTTCACCGGCGATGAGAAAATAGCGCATCTTGTCGTGCTTGAGGGTGGGGAGGGGAAAATGTAACGGGGCGCTTCGGGGAGAAGGGGCTGAACGCCTGAGGCTGGCCGTCCCCCTTAACTAAACATCTGGCGGTACACGTCGAGCAGCTCCGTGGCGGTGACGTCGAGCTGGGTCGGCGTGATGGCCACGTAGCCGTGGTGGAGTGCCCAGCGGTCGGTGTCCTGAGCCTTGGGCTCCATCTCGAGTTCTTCGTTTTCTCCCACAAGCCAGTAGTAGTTGCCGCCTCGCGGGTGGCGCTGCTCCTTCACCTCGTTGATCCAGCGCGTGCGGGCCATGCGGCAGACCTTGACGCCCTGAAACTTCTCCGCCTTGGGGAAGTTGACGTTGAGGCAGGTGAAAGCCGGCATGCCCGCCATCACCGCCTTGAGCGAGAGGTCGACCAGATAGAGCCGCAGGGGCTCGAAGCAGGCATCGTGGCGCTCGTCGCAGAGCGAGAAGGCTATCGACGGATAGCCCTGCAGCGCCCCCTCGATGGCCACGCCTATCGTGCCCGAGTAGTGGGCATTGACCGATGAGTTGTCGCCGTGGTTGATGCCGCCGATGACCAGGTCGAAGCGGCGCTCGCCCTTGCCAAAGAGGTTGATGGCCATCTTGACGCAGTCGACCGGCGTGCCCGAACAGGCGCAGACCGTGAGACCCTCCTCCTGGCGCAGCGTGCGGTAGGTCAGCGGACGCGTCGAGGTGATGGAACAGCTGAAGCCCGAGCGCGGGCCGTCGGGTGCCATGACGAGCAGGTCGGCATGGGGGCGCAGCGCTTCGATGAGAAACTGCAGGCCCGGCGCATCGACACCGTCGTCGTTGGAGAGAAGGAAGTAGGGACGCATAGCGGGATATAAGATTGGCCGACTGCGGCCGGGAGTGGCCGTAGTCCCGAGCAAAGGTACTAAAAAGCCACCGTATGCCCGTCGTATTGTTTGAGGAGCTGCTACCTTTGCACCCATGGACATCGACATCACACGTTTTAAGGAAGAGTTCGTCAACCTCCTGCGCGAGACAAAGCGCGAAGGCATTGACGACGTCATTGCCGACCTCGAGGACATGGGCTTCTTCGAAGCCCCCGCCTCCGCCGGCCACCACCTCAACGTCAAGGGGGGCCTAGTCATGCACTCCCTCAACACCTGCCACGCCGGACTCGCCGTGCGCGACGGCATGGCCAAGCTCGACCCGACCCTCGACAAGGAGGTGCCCCGCGAGAGCGTCATCATCGCTACCCTGCTCCACGACGTCTGCAAGAGCGACATCTACATCCCCACGACCAAGCGCCGCAAAAACGCCATGGGCGTCTGGGAAGACGTGCCCGGCTATAACGTCAGCTATAAGAAGTTTCCCATGGGACATGGTGAGAAGTCGCTCGTGCTCCTCCTGTGCAGCGGCCTCGAGATGACCGATGCCGAGATGCTTGCCATCCGTTGGCACATGGGCGCCTTCGGTCTCAACATGAACTCTTACGAAGACGAGCGCAGCTACGACACGGCCCGCACCCTCTATCCCCTCGTCTGCATCGTACAGGCTGCCGACAGCCTTGCCGCGGGCATCATGGAGCGCACGCTCGAGGACATGGAGAAGCTCTGATCCGCCGCCCCGACGGGGCGCCCCGCAGCGGGGAGGTCCGAAACAAAAAATCTCAGGTCTAAGCCTGAGATTTTTTTTGTGCCTTATGCTCGACGAGACCGCGGACTACGGATGGTAACGAAACGCCAAACGGGCGCCTCGGTCTGTGTGTGACCGGGGCGCCCGTTTGGCGTTGGTGATGCGCTAGCGGGCTAGCGCATGAGGGGCGGCTGCGGCGGGTTAGCGGATGATCTGCTTGCGGCCGTTGACGATGTAGATGCCTCGTGCGGGATTGGTCACGCGGCGACCCTGCAGGTCGTAGATGCGCTGCGTACCCTGAGTCTCGGGGGTGATGACGTCTTCGATGCCTGTGGGCGTGTCGGGCACGCTCACAGGGAGGATCTTCCACTGCGAGGCGTCGGCGCTGCCCTCCCAGACGACGAGCTTATTGCTGGCGTCGATATGGGGGCAGAGGTAGCCGCTATTCGTAGCATTGGTGCAGGTGAGGAAGCTCAGACCGCCAGTAGAGGAGGTAACGTTATAGTCACCAGCCTTATCCTCAGCCGTCACGGAGGTGATGGCTACAGACGTACCGTTAGTCGGGGCCATCCAGCGCTTCGTGTCAGCGTTGTAAATCTTCCACGAACCGTCGGCATTGACCTGGAAGGTAAACTTCACCGTACCCGTCGTGTCGCTGGCAGCCTTGCTGGTGTAACCGGTACCGTTGGGCACGAGGTAGGGGTGAATGGTGTACTTCTTGTTGGCAAGCGTATAGACACCGCCACTGACGAGCTTCACCTGAGAGGCTGCGATGACAGCATTGATCGCCTGATAGGTATCCTGCGTAGGATTGGCTTCGAAGGCCTTAGCGGCTGCTTCGATGTCGCTGACCTTCGCCTCGTCGATCATGCCGACATACTTGCCTGCGCCGGCTTTGGCAATGTCCACCTTGGCGGGACCACAGGTCTTGAAGAAGGCGTCGACATCAAACTCACCTGCCTTGGGCATGCGGTAGAGCGAGTCGGTGAGGGTCTGGAGGTCGTAGGTCTTATAGACGATGTTGTAGCCGGCACCATAGGTTTCCTCCTCATAGAGGAAGGCGATGGAGTCGTTCTTCTGGATGCACATCGTCGAGTAGGCAGAGCCCAGCGTTGAGCACTGGCGACGGCCGTCCCAATCCTTGGCGAGGGAGTCGGGGGTGGCGAAGTCGGCGAGGGTGGCCAGTTCCTTGTAGTAGATACCTACGTTGGTGCGGCCGCTGCCGAAGGGCAGGGATTGCAGGGCGATGTATACCTGCTTGTTGTCGGCCTTGCGGATGGCGGGAGTTACGAGGATCTCGCCGTTGCAAGACTGGGCGATACCGTAGACACCCTTGTTGGCCTGGCCTGAGAAGGCTGAGGTGCCCCAAGTGCCTTCACCCTTGACGATGTCGGTAGCGTTGAAGATGTTGTAATAACGGCCACCGTAGGCACGGCTGCTGATCACCACGCTGCCGTCGGGCAGCTCCTCGGCCTTGGGCTCGTCGCCGCCGGAGGGGATGGGTGACTGCTCGACGCCGCCGAGCACCTTCCAGTTCTTACCGAAGTCGTCGGAGTAGATCACGAAGTTCATGTTCGTGCCGTTCTTATCCTTCACGAGGGTAGCGGCATAGAGACGGTAGGCGTCGCCCACCTTGATGTAGCGGCTCTGATGGATCTTACCCGAACCTACGAAGAAGCTCTTGATCGGGCCATAGGCCTTGCTATCGTCAAACTGCTTGTAGATCTGCTCGGTGAGGTCGACGGGCTCGCCCCAGGTTTCGCCGTTGTCCTCAGAGAGGAAGCTGACGAAGTAGAGGTGGTTCTGACGCGTACCGCTGGGGAAGCTCGTCAGACCGGCAGCGCTCGTCGCCAATACGCGGTTGCTCTCGCGGTCGCCCACGATGCAGGGGTCGCCGAAGCCGATGTGCATGTCGTCCTTGGCGCTGCTGCCCTGACCCTTGGCGAGGGTCTTGACATCGCCCCAGGTCTTGCCGTTGTCCTTGCTGATGCGGAAGCGGAGGTCGGTGGGGTTCTTGCCTACCATACCGATGTCGCCGCCGGTGTAGCGGTAGTCAGCTACGGCGACGAGGTTGCCGTTGTGGGCCGTGCCGATGGCGGGAATACGGTTGACCGTCATGCCCGGCTTCATGAGGAAGATGTCGGTCCAGCTCTCAGGCTTGGCCTCCGTGCGCGTCACGGTGACGAAGAAGTTCTTGAGCACGACACCGGTGTTGGCACCGCTGAGGGTGAAGGTCGTAGAGGTAGAACCCTCCTTGATATCCTTCACGCTGAAGAGCTGCTCCGTGTCGCTCGTGGTGAGCGTCTGCGTGCCTGCGGTGATGGTATTGTTGCTACCCTTGGTCTTGTTGACCACATTGAAGGAGTAGCCCGTGATGGCATAGCCCGTGGGGACGCTGAGGGTATAGGGACCGCTTACCTGGCCGACATAGGCCACGAGGTTGTCACCGTCCTTGGCGATGTTGTTGGCACCAACGCTCAGCGTCAGGCTGGGATCGGTAGCGGTGCTTGTCCAAGTCTTGGAGAAGCCGTTGGGGTTGGTGAGCGTACCGGTCGAAACGGCTACCTTGAGGTCGGCCTGTGCGAGGCGGATCTGGATGGCAGAACCGGCATCGGCACCTTCGGTCCAGAAGGCTACGACGCCACCGCGGTTGTTGACCTTGTTGGAGGTCTGGCCAACGGGGTTCATGTAATAGGCCGGCTTGTCCTTGCCGAGCACGTCGGTGGAGGTAAACTGCCAGTCGGCCTTGTAGGTGCCGAGGTTGGCGGTGTCTTTGAGGATGACATAGGCCGTGCTGCCCGTCTTACCGCTCATCGTAGCGGGTGCGGCGAGCACCTTGGCGGGGCCGGCCTCCTTATTATAGATGCGGTAGCCGGTCTTGCTGTTGCCGGTGAAGCACCAGAGATCCTTGTCGTTGAGTTCGGTCGTGGCCTCACTGAGGCTGATGCTCGCGGCGGTGCCGGGGTTGCTGATGTAGAGACCGCCGGCAGTCATCTGGAGGGTATACCACGTGGTGCCTTCTGCGAATTTGCCGTCCGTGACCGTCGTGGTCTTGACGATTCCAACTTCAGGCTCTTCAACGAGGGCGCCGGCTGCTACGATGGCGTACTGGCAACCCGTGTCGTTGCGGTCGTATCCCTTTGCATCGCTGCTCCAGTTAAAGATCTGCTGATACTGTTCGGCTGCGGTCGTCTGGTTAAGCTCTACGCTGCCCGAGCGGATGATGAAGTAGCCGGGCGTGGCTGCATAGCTCAGCTCCCAACCTGTGGAGGGGGCGGCCTTCACCGTAGAGATGACGCTGTTGTAGTTGGCTACCGGGTTGAGGTAGGTCTTGTCTTCGCGGTTGACGATGTCGTAGGTGTTGTCGTTGCGTTTGACGAACTTCCACATGCTGCGGGCATAACCCGTGCGGGGCGCTACGCCTGTGGCGGCGTTGCCCGCGCCGTTGGAGGTGAGGTAGCGGTTGCTGCGCAGGGGCGTGTAGAGTTCATACCACACCTCGTTGTCCTGCGTGCTGGCCGTGGGCAGGTTGAGCTTTTCGAGCGCTGTGGTGAGTGCGGTGTTGAGCTCCGTGCCCTTGGTCTTGAGCGCAGCGGTGTCAGTCGTCTCGGCTGCGAGGAGGGTATAGATCTCCTCGGCCTTGGCGGTCAGGGCGCTGACGCTCTCTGCGGTATACTCGCCAGGCTTCGTGCCGATGGGCAGGCTGGTCGCCTTCGTGAGGGCGTTGGCCGCCGTGGTGCGGGCATTCCACATCGTCAGGCGTGCAGCGGCCTCGGCCTCGGTGGTGCCCTTCGTGCCGTTGCCCATCTTGGCGGCGAGGATCTCGGAGAGCTTGGCGTAGCCCTTGCCGTAGAGGTAGACGCCGGTGAAGTACTCGCTCTTGGGTGATCCGTCGGCGTTGGCCAGCGGGGTGAAGCAGTCTACATACTCAGCGTTGCTCACCGTCTTGGGCAGGCCCTCGAGATAGGTGTTGAAGGGCTTGACGAGGTTGGTGGCGTTCTGGGCGTTGCTGTAAGGCAGCAGGCCCATGAAGTAGAGCTTGGCGTTGGGCGCATACTTGCGCACGGAGTCAACGAGCATCTTATATTTGTTCTGCACGTCGGTCATCTGGGCGCCGGAGGCCACGAGATCGCCCATGCCCATATAGATATAGACCTGCGAGGGCTCGCCGTTGTCGCTGCGGCCCTTGAAGATGCCCTGCGTCATCTTGCCCATCGTGGCGAGATCGCAGCCGGGCACGCCCCAGCCGGTGCCGCGGGCGCGCACCTTGTCGGAGTGGAGCAGTTCGTGCCACTCGCCGCCGTTGATCGTGGCGTCGCCGAGGATCACGATGTCACCCGCCTTGACGGGGAGCATGGCGAAGACGCTGGCACGCTCGCCATGGACGCCACCCAGACCGCCGAAGTTGTTCTTCGCATCATCGGGGTAAGTGCAGTTAAAGCCTACCTGCTGGGCGATATTTTTGCACCAGATGCGGTAGGCTTGGCCGGTGAGGTGGATGTTGTCAAGCGTATATTCACGGTTCTTCTGCAGAATGGGATAGAGTTCGTTCCACAGGTCGACGTAGGTGGCACCATACTCCGTACAGAGCTTCTTGATGCTGTCGTTGGTGGCCTTCTCGTCGGCCTCGCTGCGGGCGGCTACGCCGGCACCGGCTGCCACGGTGGGCAGGATGCACTGGAAGTAGACCTGCGTCTTAGGCGACTCCTTCTTGGTGCGGGCCAAGATGGTGCGTATGTTTTTGCTCACACGCTCGGGCGAGTTGATGCCGGCCGTGCCGAGGTCGTTGGTGCCGATCATATAGAAGATCTTGGCGGGCTTGTCGGCCAAGATGGTCTCAAGATTGGCGATGACCTCATCGCTTACGGCGCCCGAGACGCCACGATTTACCACGCTGGTGTCGCCAAACGACTCCCACCAGGTGTTCATGTTGGTGATGCTGTTGCCGACAAAGACGATCTTGCCCTTGCTGCTCCCCAATACCTTAAACGCATCGTAACGATGGTTGCGGAAGGGGGCGTCGGCCAGGGCCGTCATCACGGTCAGTAGGCAAACCAACACTGTGAGTAGGGATTTTCTCATAGTGGATGTTTACTGATAGATGGATTTGTGATAAAAATAAATTTTGCGAAGTCTAGATGGCGGCCGCGCGAGGTCGCAGCCGTCGTAAGTGCAGCCCGTGCCTTGTGCAGGGCCTATTGCGCTTGAAGCGCTAGTAGGGGTAAGGAATTTACGGGGGCAAATATAGCTAAACTTCTGAGAAGTCCCGTTGCGGAAACTCTTTATTCTTCACGGTTTTGTTTATCGTTTTGCCTATTGCCTGGGTAGCCTCGGGTTATGGTCGGCCTGAGCTGGGCACAAGTGCCTACCCGATGTAACAAAAGCCCCATCGCCGACCGGTGTGTCTGACGTCGGTTGGCGGTGGGGCAGGTATTCTATCAACGGCGGCCTAAGCCGTCTGTCGGCTCAGCGGCTTAAGATCCAGCATGATATAGCGGCCGATGCAGTAGAGCACAAAGGCCAGCACGACGTAGGTCATGCCCCCTACGCTGACGAGCCGGCTCACGGCCCACGTCACGGCCACGACGGCTGCCAGCAGGCCTACGCACCACAGCGCGCTGCGCCCGGGCTGCAACGGCGTGCCCCATACGCGCGGACGGAGGGCGCGGTCGATGAGCGGGGCAAAGCCGTTGACGATCAGGATAGAGAACGACATGTAGGTGAACTTATCGCCCAAGGCAATCAGCATGGCGGCGCTCAGCCCGATGAGGGCGCCGTAGAAGAGTTTTGCGCCGGGCGTTGTAGCGCTCGTCGGCATGTCGGTCGCCATAAACACGGCGCCGAGGATCACGCCGCCCAGGGAGAAACCGGCCACATCGCCCTGCACCCCACCGACCAGCAGCGCGCCGAGGGTGAAGACGGTGAAGAGGGCAACGGGTACGTGCCACGTGATGCGCCGGCGCACCAGCAGGTAGAGGCCGCCGATGATGAGCATCACGACGGAGTATTCCCCCACGGCGCCGCCCGGGCTGAAGAAGAGGTGGTCAAACCAGGCCCACCCCGTCGGGGAGAGCGAGGCGTAGTTGACCGCGGCGTAGTTATACCAATTGCTCCCCGAGGCCATCGCTACGGGAAAGAAGACCGTCATCAGTTCGCGGCCCACGAGGGCGGGGTTGAAGCGATTGCGGCCGAGGCCGCCCCAAAGGAGTTTGCCGAAGATCACCGCACCCGCCGCGCCGGCCGCCACGACATGGAGCGGCGTGAAGGCTCCGATGGTGAAGGCCAGAAGCAGGCCGGTCACCACGGCGCTGCCGTCGCCGAGGTTGGGGCGATGGTCGCCGAAGAGCAGGGTGAAGACAAACTCCGTCGCGAGGGCCGAACCCACCGACACGGCGATGAGGCCGAGGGCGGCGGTGCCGAAGGCTAGGCCCGCCATCACGACGCAGGGCAGCAGGGCGATGATGACGTCCGTCATCACCTTGGCGGTGGTGTCGGCTGTGCGGACGTAGGGATTGGTGAGAATCATGGGGGGAAATGGAGTTTTGGCGGAAGGCTAGGGTTGTGTGTCGCGGGTGAAGGCGCTTGTGTGCGCCCACCGTGGCCGATGGGGGTTGCCCGAGGTGACGGGAAGCTTCCTTCGCCGCGTCGGACTTAACGTTTCGCTTGGGTCATGTGGGCCTTCCCCTCCCTGATCGCGCTGATGAGCGGCACGCGGGCGGGGCAGACGTATTCGCAGGCCGCGCAGACGAGGCAGGCATCGATGCGTTCGGCCGCCATCTGCTGGGGATGGCCGCGGCGGGCCAGTTCGGCGAAGCGCATCGGCTGCAGGTGCATCGGACAGACCTCGGCACAATAGCCGCAGCGGATGCAGTGTGTGGCGTTGGCCTCGCGAGCCGGCAGGAAGAGCAAGCCTGAGCTGCCCTTGGTGAGGGGCGTCGCGGCGGCGGTGTCGCCAGGGGCTGCCGGCGCTGAAGGGCCCGTGACGAACTGGCCCATCATCGGGCCGCCGAGGATGACGTTGCAGTCTGTAGCGTCGATGTCGAGTGAGCTGACGATGTGGCTCACCGGCGTGCCGATGCGCACCTCGTAGTTTCCCATCGCCTCGCCCGCTCCGGGGCCCGAGACGGTGAGGATGCGCTTGACGAGGGGGCGTCCCGTGGTGACCGCCTCCCAAATGGCGTGGAGCGTGGCGACGTTGGTCACCACCACGCCGTAGTCACGCGGCAGGGCGCTCTTAGGCACCTCGATGCCCGTGACATAACGGATGAGCTGGAGTTCGCTGCCCTGCGGGTAGCCGTCGGGCAACACCTTGATGCTGACGTTGACCCCACGCACCTCTTCTATATAAGGTGCAAAAGTCTTCACCAGATCCCGGTTTTGACGCTCGATGGCCAGCACGGCGCGCTTGACGTGGAGCTGAGAGCCGACCAGCACCATGGCCCGCACGATGGCCTCGGCGCGGGAGGCCATGAGGGCGTAGTCGGCCGTGAGGTAGGGCTCACACTCCATGCCGTTGATGATCAGCGTATCGACGCAGCGGTCGCCTACCTCATATTTTGCGGCGACCGGAAACTGTGCGCCCCCCATGCCGACGATGCCGGCCGCTTTGATCGCTGCGATGAGGCGCTGCGGGGTGAGGTGCGCCAGATCGAGGGGCTTGAGCGGAAATGCCTCATCGCGTCCGTCATTGCGGATGGTGACAGCCTCCGCCTTGCGTCCCCCGGCCAGGGTGGCGGGGCCGATGGCCTCTACCGTGCCCGACACGGGGGCATGGACCATGGCAGAGAGCCCTTCGGCAGCACGGCCGACGGGTTGGTACATCAGCACGCGGTCTCCCACCTTGACCATGGGGGTGGCGGGGCATCCGATGTGTTGGCTCAGCGATACGTAGCAGACCTCAGGCACCGGTAGCGGCTTGACGGCCCTATCGCGCGTGAGGCCCTTCATCGAGGGGATATGTAGCATGTTCGGGGTGAGCGTGAGTTAAGTGAGGGGTGGTCGCCTTGGCGCCTTCTCGGGAGTGGAGGCGGCCACGGCGTGTGCAGGCTGGGGCGTACAACCATCGGCTCACCGCCGGGCGGGCGGGGAGGAGTGGGGGGATGGAGGATGGGGTGAGCCTGTCGACTGCGCTTAGTGATTGAGCTGTGAGGCGCCTGTGTTGCCGTCGGTAGGTGCGGCCTCTTCCTTCTTGGCGGGCGCCTTCTCGATGGTCTTGGTGGGCGTCTTTGCTGCTGCCTTGGCGGCGTGTGCGGCGGCGTTCTGCTCCGTGGCGCCGGTGTGTCCGTCGGCCTCAGCGGCCGTCTGCGCCTTCTCCTTGGCCTTGGTGTGGCCCTTCTTGGCGGGCGCCGGCTTGTGTGCCGTTTGGGGCGAGGCCCCTGTAGCGCCGTCGGCTGCATCGGCGGGTCGGACGGCCTCACCGGCGGCAGCGGGCTGCTGTGTGGCGGGGGACGCGGAGGCTGCTGTCTCCTCATGGCGCACCGCCGAGGCGCCCGTAGCTCCGTCAGCGCTCTCGGCGCCGCCGAGGCTGTCGGCCTGTGCCGTGTCGGTCGTAGCGGCATCGCCGCTCGCGCTGCTCAGCTTCTCCTGATTGATCTGGTAGCCCCAGATCACCAGTGCGATACCGGCCACGAAGAGGGCTATGCTCTTAATCCATTGCCAGATATTGTTGTTCATCATTGAGTGGGGTAGAGAGTTCTAGGTGTCAGGACGTGAGGGGCGCAGACGGAGCGGGGAGATTGATAACCTGGGCCATGGCGCCCGTTGCGGCGAGGACGGAGAGGGCCGCAGCGCAGAGGCATTTGCGGATAGATAGTCTAGTCATGCTTCGTTGTGCAAAAGTGTTCGTGACGCCAAAAATAGTTACACCGTTTTACCCGAAGGCCGATTTAGTAATGATTAGCACGAATCGCCCGTGACGGCCGCCGCCGCTCCCTGCCTTTTGTCAGTATTTGGCGCATCGCTTCGCATGGATACCTTTATCGGACATCAATCATTCATCCCATCAAACATATGATTTACGGATACATCAGAGTCAGCAGCGACAAGCAGACGGTGGAAAACCAGCGCTTCGAAATCGACAGGTTTTGCCGTCGCGAACACATGGCCGTCGATGGCTGGATCGAAGAGACCATCAGCGGTACCAAGGCCTATGACAAACGCGAACTTGGACGCCTCTTGCGGCGCGTCACGAAGGGCGATCTCATCATCAGTGCCGAACTCTCCCGCCTCGGCCGCAGCCTCTTCATGATCATGGAGATCTTGGGCATCTGCATGGCCAAGGAGTGCCGTGTCTGGACCATCAAAGACGGCTACCGCCTCGGCGAAGACATACAGAGCAAAGTGCTCGCCTTCGCCTTCGGCCTCTCAGCGGAGATCGAGCGCAACCTCATCAGCCAGCGCACCCGCGAGGCCCTGGCCCGCCGCAAGGCCGAAGGCGCCGTCTTGGGACGCCCCAAAGGGCGACGCACCGCACCCGAAAAGTATAAGCTCCACGGCAAGCGCACGCTCGTCGTCGAACTCCTCGCCGCCGGCATCTCACAGCGACAGATCGCAAAAATCTGTCGCGTAGACCGCAGCACCCTCGCCCGATTCCTACAACGCATGAGGGAAGACGGGGCGGAATAACCGAGGCCGTATGCAGAAAAAACAAGCCGCCTTCCCGTCGCGCCGAGCCGCCTTCCCGTCGCGCCGAGCCGCCTTCCCGTCGTCGCGCCGAGCCGCTTGCCGAAAGTCGGGAATGTGACCGCATTTCAGACATCGCGCACCACGAATCGTAAACTACCTACACATTGCCACCCATCATGCTGGATGCGTTGTAAATCAATGATCTAAGGGTGTAGGTGACTTTCCCTTACTGCCACCCTTCTGCCACCTCTCCCATGCTCCCCGCAGGAGTAGCGGGTGACAGTAGGGTGGCAGTAGTGGTGGCAGTAAAGTGGCAGCACTGCGTAGCTACCTACACCCCTAAAATCCTGATAAACAGCTGCTCCAAGAGGTAGGGCGGCAGTGTGTAGGTAGATCTTAAAACTAGCCTTGAAAAGGGAATTTGTTCGGTACAGACCATTTTAGCCCTCAGAACGTGCCCTGGCAAATAAGTCGTCCACTAACACCCGTGTCCTTGGCCGAGATAATCCCAGCGCTTTCCTGCAACAAGCCGGCACCCGCCATGCCTTCCTGACGGACGATGCGT
>DAVZJV010000011.1:299-84710 GCA_052272595.1 Alloprevotella sp. | reverse complement strand
AATTCCGTATCGGAATTACCGCGCCCCTTCCTTTTAGCTGCCTCAAACGCCGGCCTCGTTACTTCACGATGACCTTGCAGCTATTACTCTGCGGCCCGCTGACGTTGATGACATTGAGCCCGGGAGCCAATCTATTGGCAGGCACGCTGAGCGACGTTTCGCCGGCAGCGACCTTAGTCTGCCAGACCACGCGCCCGTCGGCACCGGTGACGGTTACCTCGCGCAGAACGTCAGCCTTGCCTTCAAGCGTCACCGTGATGCGATCGGCAGGTGAAGCGATCGTCGGACGGGCAGCGACCTTCATGCGGGCCGACACCTCTTGCACCGCTGTCGAGCTGTTGGGATCGATGCGACGGAAACAAACATAGCTCGGACCATCGGTCCTCTCCTCATAATACCGCAGGTAATACTTGTCCTTCATCTTCACCAATTCCAGCCAGTAAAGTGGATCATATGGCATGTCGTCAATCGTCTGCAAGACTCTACCGTTATCCTGCACAATCTGCACCTTGTCAACGACATCCCTATAGATGGTACGGATTTCGTCGATCTCGCCATCTCCGTCTCTATCAGTCTCGTAAGACTCGCCAGCCTCGGGTTTCCATACGAATGTGATATACTCATAGTCATCGTCATCGTTGAAGAGGTGCTGCGTGAGACACATGGCGTTGTACTCGGGAAATTCACCACCATCAGGGAATAAACGTCCGAAACTATAGCCGCCGCCACCACCGTTTACTTCTCGTTCCTCAACCCAATTGCCGATATATCTTATCGAACCGTCCGCAAATTTCACGCCCTCACGTCTGCGCGTGAGGGTATAGCCGCCGTGACGCTCGGGCAAGGTAACGGGAAAGCGCTTTTCCAGCTTGAGGTCGCTGTCGTAGACATTCCAGTTCGTACCGTCCCAGACGGTAAATTTCGTCTCACCGCCGGCCGCGAACTCTCCGTAGATATAACCCATTGGAGCAGTATCATGACAGTAATCAGGTATCCGACTTGGCGTATCGCTTACCTGAGCCTGTACGTTAAGCCCGAAAGACAGGGCCATGAGTGAGAATAATGTGTACTTCATACGCTTGACGTTTTAGTGAGTGAATAGATTATCTCGTTCTGCTTTACAAGTTCCAGAAGCGAAGATAGACACTTCAAGAGGGAAAATCACGCGCCTGCTCAATTTTATATTTCGCCCCCGCTGTAAAAGAACTTCTGAGTACTTAGGCGTATGGATCAAAAATTAAGTCGTTAATGTTCAATACCAACTATACGAAATTAATTTATGTAATGTCTCGATGCCAGCTGAGCCGAACTTTAATTAGCTAGATTGCTAAAGATCTCATTGAATGGCAGCCTAAGGCTGCATGGCCATATACTTCAATTTTGACATCCATCGACCAAGAAACAATATCATAAACTTTGCAGAAGCCGTCCGTAGTACAGAAAATATCAGTAACTTTGTCCTTGGTAATCATGGCAATTATCGTTTGTAAACTATTGATATTTAACACCCAAAGCTTGCAACAACTTTTCACCAATCACTATTTTTCAGACACTTATATCTCATCAGGCTTACATTAAACTATTTAATACACATACAATCTTGAACACTTGCTTAGATCTTATTGCTCTTCAATATACATGCATGGTTGTGATGGCCATGCTTGCTTTTTTTGTATTTGTGTCGCGCTACTATGTAACTTGTCGTAACAGACAGTTTGAGCAGTCGCGTTGGATGATTGTTGTAGCATTACTATTGTTTATTGTACACTACATATGTCAGATGCGGTTGGGCTGGCGACAACAGGGGAACGATGTGGGTGTTCTGTTTAATCTGCTGTTTTATTCACCTTCGGCTATTTTGTTGTCATGGTCGCAGCTTAATATTCTGCGCGCTGGGCATAAACGTTGGAGTTTTATGCGCTATGGTGTTGTTGGATATGCTCTTATGGTATTGTGCATAGTCGCAGGTGTTATTTCAAATGGCAGTCTGCATATTGGTACTATGCTATATGTTGCTGATGCCTTATTTTTCTTTACTTTACTGTATTATATATGGGCACCACTAAGGAGAATTAGTAATGTTCAACACCGGCTCGACAACGAACTTGGTAATCCAGCAGATGCTTACCAGCGCTTTATGCGCATTGGGCTTTTTGTGGTGTGTGCATTTGCTGTAATTTCGCCTCTTTATATATTGTCGCGACCGTTACTCTTTGTTTTTGGACCTTTGGGACTGATTTCGCTTTCGCTGTTTATTGTTAGTTTTACGGCGCTTGGATTTAGTATGTCCGATGGAATAACTGAAATTGTAGCCGAGACGAACGAGGAGACTGCCGCTGCCAAAGTATTTAAGGAGATTGGGTCTGAGCGTATAGCCGAAATAGATACGGCGATTAGCAAATGGCGAAGCGAGGGTGGCTTTAGAGATAGCGATTTGACGTTATCCTCGTTTGCTCGTCGCATTAAGGTTAATCGTGCCGACGTTGCTTCGTATCTGACTTCCTTATATGGTAAGAGTTTCCGCACATGGCTTTCGGGTATTCGTATGGAGGAGGCAAAAGCTCTCATGACTGAACACCCCGAATATAGTAACGAGGTGGTTTCTATGGAGTGCGGTTTCTCATCGCGTGTGTATTTTCAGCGTCTTTTCAAGGAAAGGACAGGCTTGACTCCCGCTGAGTGGCGTCGTCAACGATAATGTGCTGATTATGTGTACGTTTGTTACTGTATGCAAGGTGTAACCTTTGTATATAAGTTACATAATAGGGCTAAGTGTAACCTTTCTTTCAGTGACGTACCCTTTCTGCAAAGGTGACACATAAGTGATGATTTTCATGGTTTTGATGGTTAATGGCTTTCTATCTTTGCATTATTCATTTCGAACATAAACCATCAAAAAAACAATTCAGCATGCAAAAACATCTTTATTTAATCGCGTGTGCCATTGGCGTTATGTCTTTGGCTTCGTGTTCTGATGATTCTGCTCCTACTGGTGGCGGTGGCGGCAACCCTACAGAAGTTCCTTTGGCACAAGTTTCAAAACCTAAGCCTAATCCTTGGCTTGCACAGGAAGAGTATAGCATCACGCACTTCAATTCGGCTCAAACAGATGCCTTTTCATACGGCGTCAAGGACGGTGTCTTCAATATAGACCTCGACAAGTGTCAGATGACATGGAGCGGTCCTGTCAATTTGATGACGCTTGCTTCCACTTCGCCCAAGTATATGTGGGGCATGAGTAGCGACCGCGTGTCGTATCTTGACATAAGCGACGGCAAACTTGAAAAGGTTGCCGAGGTCGGGTTGCCGGGGATCACGATGAAGACCCGTGAACAACTCACAAGTATGACTGCCGACCATGCCTCCTACGATGAACTTTCCAAGACGGTTACCGGCATATTGGGCCCGATGCCAGAGATGTCGATGGCCAACGGCAATTATGTCTTGTGCGACAAGGACAACTATGCTTACACCAATGCAGGACAGGTGATGGCACGCTATCGCCTTGCCAATCCAAACAACCCCAAGGAAGGGATTGTGTTGGATCATCAAATAAGACTCACTGATTTTACCTTCAACTCTTTTACGCTCGTAGGCGCTACTATGACCTATGACGGACACCTTATTGTGGCTGCTCAGAACGGACTCCTTGTGCTGAATCGTGCGCTTACTACAATTGAGGATTCATACGCTCTCCCGTCAGACCAAGTGCTCACGAACTCTATCAGTGTCGACGAAAATGGTGGTGTTTACGTTGCAAGTAATAATCGCACACCTGGCGGAAAAGGCCTTATGCAGAAACTTATCTGCAAGGATGGCAAATTCTCTACCTCACAGGCTGATGGTGCATGGCAAGCTCATTACGACGGTGGACCGCAAGCTCCTTGTATCAAACTCGGACATGGCACTGGTTCAACGCCTACACTTATGGGCTTTGGCAAAGACGAGGATAAACTGGTGGTTATTACCGATGGCTCTAAGCGTATGAAGCTGGTGGCTTTTTGGCGTGACGAAATCCCCGCAGACGCACAGCAAGTGGCAGGCTACGACAAGCGTATAGCTGGTATGCACGAGGTTACATGCGGTCTGCCTACATCAACTGAGTGGATACAGTCAGAACAGTCGGTTGTAGCAGGGGGCTATGATGCCTTTGTGGTAAACAACATTAATGTTACGAATCAGGAAATAAACGACAAAATTATTGGTGTACTTGCTATTGGTCCTATTGTCAAAGGTCCTCAAGGTGCTGAGTGTGTACGTTGGAACACAAAGGAGAACAAGTGGGAAAGTAAGTGGACTCGCAGCGATGTAAGTTCTATAAGTATGATTCCTGCAGTAAGTACCAAGTCGGAGATGGTATTTGTATGTGGCTGGAACGATGCTTCGGGCTGGGAGGTTACAGGACTTGACTGGAAGAATGGTACCACACGTCACCGCAGCATATTGGGCAAGAACAACCGAGCCAATGGTGCCTACGCCATCATTCAGTATCTTGCTAACGGCGACCTTTTATTCAACTCTGTTGCCGGACCAATCCGCGTAAAATATTGAGATAATTCAATCATCATATAACAGTTATGTCAATACTTCACTAAAGAATTACCGAAGTATTGTCAGTTTACATCCATGCCACAGACCTCGACTTATCCTGATTTCCAAACCGTATCCGTTGGTGGGTGCTGGTCATCAACAGCAGTGGAAAACTCTACTGATGCGAATTTAGGGAACGGAAGTCCTGAAAGTCGTAAAAATAGACACCTCATCCGTGCCTGCCGCAACAAATAAGCGAAATTTCAGACATAACAATAACCAAGTCATCGGCTATACGACCGTAACAAGTCGTATAGCCGATGTGATTTTGAAGCCGATCCGGTTACAACCCCAATCCCCGCTTGCGTTTGGCTTTCTTCCTCCTGCGGAGTATCTCCGCCAGTCCCTGATTGGTTTCCGCATCAGCGGCGTTATAAGACGCACCATCACCGCTCAGTCCATACCATACACGCAAAAGCTCGATGCGAAAGAGCACGAGGCTGTCATAGGCGGGGCGTCCGTCCTTTTTGCGTTTAGGCTTCAGACGGGCCGTATCAAGAATACGGCGGACGGCTTCCCAATCAATCAGTCGGTTGATCTGATTAAAGAACCGGGAACGTATCTTGCGGCGGCTTGCGCTATAATCAGCAAAGCTGTAGGTGGAAGTCTTGATTTTCATGGGATAACGACACTAAGAATCCCGCATATGAGCAAATCCTCTGCCTACTTTTGCAGAGGTCTCAGACTTCTAGCCGCATAAGTAAGCGCTCGTGAAGTCATGCACAAGACGACCTAATTCGGATGGTTACGTTGCGCCGATGAGGACCAACTCATGCAAAGCCGCGATAGATAAAAAAAGCCTTCCCCGATGGCTGTGCGTACTGCGCAGCGGCTATCGGGGAAGGCTTTATATGAGAGTGGAAAGGGTGAAGCGAGCTTAAGAGGCTCGGCACCGCCTACTTTATAATCTTTATCTCAAGGCCCTGGCGGCTGAGGTCAGCCACGGCACGCTCGATGGCATCATAGTGCTCGGGGCCAATGCCCAGTGCGGGGAGGTTGAGCGTCGGGAGGGCATCGTCGCTGTGGAGATCGCTCTCTTTGACCGGAGCGATGATCATGCCGACGCACGAGGTATTGTTCGTGATCGGGTCGATCAGGATGAAGGCGCCTGTGGGCTTGTTTTGCTTGTAAGGATCAAAGAAGAGTTCCTTAGAGGTTACGAGCGTTGCACGGGCGATCTCGTTGAGCTCTAGGTGGTCCGTCTGGCTGTGCTCAAGCGTATTCACGTCTACGCGATATGCGAAGCGGTCGATGCGGCAGCGGGTGGTATTGGTCGTCTGTTTGAGATAGAACGACTTGTTGACGTCCATCGGCTGCTCATCCATCCAGACAAGCATGGCCTCGAAGTGGCGACCGATCGTCGGCAGGTTGTCGGGCTTGACGATCATCTCACCGCGCGAGATGTCGATCTCGTCTTCAAGCTGCAGCGTGATGCACTGCGGGGGGAAGGCATAGTCGAGGTCGCCGTCATAGGTAACGATGCGCTTGACATGGCTGTGCTTGCCCGAAGGGAGGGCAACGATCTCATCGCCCTTGCGGATAACGCCGCTGGCGACCTTACCGCTGAAGCCACGGAAGTCGAGGTCGGGACGCAGCACATACTGCACGGGGAAGCGGAAGTCGTTGAGGTTGTGGTCGTTGCCGATGTGCACCGTCTCAAGGAACTCCAGCAGAGCCGGGCCGTCATACCAAGGCGTGCGCTCGCTGCGTGTCACCACATTGTCTCCCTCGAGGGCCGAGAGGGGAATGCAGCGCACGTCAGGGATGTCGAAGGGCTTGATGAATGCCTCGAAGTCGGCTGTAATCTTGCGGAAGGTCTCCTCGCTGAAGTCTACGAGGTCCATCTTATTGACAGCCAGCACGATGTGCTTGATGCCCAGGAGGGAGCAGAGGAAGGTGTGGCGGCGCGTCTGCGTGATGACGCCTAGACGGGCATCGACGAGGATGATCGCCAGGTTAGCCGTCGAGCCGCCGGTGATCATGTTGCGCGTGTACTGCTCATGGCCCGGGGTGTCGGCGATGATGAACTTGCGCTTGTTGGTCGAGAAGTAGCGGTAGGCCACATCGATGGTGATGCCCTGCTCGCGCTCGGCCTTGAGGCCGTCGCAGAGGAGGGCATAGTCTATCTGTCCGGCACCGGCGTTGCCCACACGCTTGGAGTCGCGCTCGAGGGCGGAGAGCTGGTCTTCGTAGAGCTTCTTGGAGTCAAAGAGCAAGCGACCGATGAGCGTACTCTTACCGTCGTCTACCGAGCCGGCTGTAAGCAAGCGCAGCAGATCCTTCCTCTCGTCCTGATCAAGATATTCCTCGATGGAGAGCTTGTGGCCATTGACCACGAGACTCTCCTCGTTAGGATTATTGGCGTTAGTCTGGTTTTCAGTCATAGCTAGCTAGTGATGGGTTGTGCTCCGTTGGCTGCCTTACGAAGGGCATGAGGCGGAACGTTCCTTCAATCCGCAAAAGTAATCATTTGTAATGATTTGGGGTAAAACACAAGTCACTTCGTAACCATTCCACCAATCTGCCGAGACATTGTCGTGCTTTGCGCAAGCACCCGAGCCGCCGACGAGACCCAAACAGATTTGCCCCCATCGCAGACATCTTACTGTCGGCAATAGGGGCAAACTTATATGCTAAGAGAAGGCGTGCGCCGTGCGGATGGTCTCACGGACGCGGCGTCGCCCTTGTGCGCGTCTTACTTGAGCTTCTGCTTCACCTCTACTTCGCGGAAGGTCTCGATGATATCGCCCTCCTTGATGTCGTTGCAGCCTGCCAAAGAGATACCGCACTCGAAGTTGGTGCTGACCTCCTTGACATCGTCCTTGAAGCGCTTGAGGTCCTTGATATCGCCTGTGAAGATGACGATACCCTCGCGGATGAGGCGTGCCTTGTCGGTGCGGGTAACCTTGCCATCGATGACATAGGCACCGGCCACGAGGCCGACCTTGCTGATGTTGTAGACCTGACGCACCTCGATGTTGGCGGTGAACTCTTCCTTGATGACGGGCTCGAGCATTCCCTCCATGGCCTCCTTGACATCTTCGATGGCATCGTAGATGACGGAGTACTGGCGGATCTCTACGCCGTCGCGCTCGGCGAGCTTGCGGGCCTGCTGCGAGGGACGTACCTGGAAGCCGACGATGATGGCCTCGGAGGCTGCGGCGAGGGTAACGTCGTTCTCGCTGATCTGGCCGACGCCCTTGTAGATGACCTTGACGACGATCTGCTCGGTAGAGAGCTTGATGAAGGAGTCGGCAAGGGCCTCGACAGAACCGTCGACATCGGCCTTGACGATGATATTGAGTTCGTGGTAAGAGCCCATTTTGAGACGCTTGCCGATCTTCTCGAGGGTGAGCACCTCGCGTGTACGGAGGTCTTGCTCGCGCTGGAGTTGCTCGCGCTTGTTGGCGATCTCACGGGCCTCCTGCTCGGTATCCATGACGTGAAACTGGTCACCGGCCTGGGGGGCGCCGTTGAAGCCCAGCAGGGTGGCGGCCATCGAGGGGCCAACATTGTCGATACGCTGACCACGCTCGTTGAAGAGCGCCTTGACGCGACCGAAGTTGGTACCGGCCAGCACGATGTCGCCCACGTGGAGCGTGCCGTTGGAGACGAGGATGGTGGCCACATAGCCACGCCCCTTGTCGAGCGAAGACTCGATGACGGTGCCGACGGCCTTGCGGTTGGGGTTGGCCTTAAGCTCAAGCATATCGGCCTCGAGGAGCACCTTCTCGAGCAGTTCGTTGACGCCCGTACCCTTCTTGGCGGAGATGTCCTGGCTTTGATACTTACCACCCCATTCCTCAACGAGGAAGTTCATTGCGGCAAGGCCTTCCTTGATCTTGTCGGGATTGGCGTGGGGTTTGTCGACCTTGTTGATGGCAAAGACGATGGGCACGTTGGCCGCTACGGCGTGAGAGATAGCCTCCTTGGTCTGGGGCATGATGTCGTCGTCGGCAGCGATGATGATGATGGCGATATCGGTCACCTGGGCACCACGGGCACGCATGGCGGTGAAGGCCTCATGACCCGGGGTATCGAGGAAGGTGATCTTGCGACCATTCTCGAGGGTCACGTTGTAGGCACCGATGTGCTGGGTAATGCCACCGGCCTCACCGGCGATCACGTTGGTCTTGCGGATGTGGTCGAGCAGCGAAGTCTTACCATGGTCGACATGGCCCATGACGGTGACGATCGGAGCGCGGGGCACGAGATCTTCGGGGGCGTCAGCCTCTTCGGCAATGGCCTCCTGCACATCGGCGGCGACATATTCCGTCTTAAAGCCAAACTCTCCGGCCACGAGGTCGATCGTCTCGGCATCCATGCGCTGGTTGATGGAGACCATGATGCCGATGCTCATACAGGTAGCGATGACCTTGGTAACGGGCACGTCCATCATCTGGGCGAGCTCGTTGGCCGTCACGAATTCTGTAAGCTTGAGCACCTTGCTTTCAGCCTTGGCTTCGCGGCGCTCCTCCTCGGCACGGAGATGCTGCTGTTCACGCTTCTCCTTACGATACTTGGCGCCCTTGCTGCCCTTCTGCTTGTTGGTAAGGCGTGCAAGCGTCTCCTTAACCTGCTTTGCTACGTCTTCCTCGTTGACAGCGGGCTGCGTTCCGCGACGTCCGCCGCGCTTTCCGCCACCCTGTTGGCCTTGGTTGTTGCCTCCGCGGCGGTTACCGCCGCCGTTGGGGCCCTGCTGGCTGCCCTGACCGCCGCGGCGGTTGCCGCCCTGCTGCCCCCCCTGGCCGCCGCGCGGCTGGTTGGCAGCATTGTTGACATCGACGCGTTCACCGCCGATGCGCTGACGCTTCTTGCGTGCGCCGTCGCCCGTTCCGGCTCCGCCCTGCCCTGCAGGACGATGACCGCGCTTGCGGGGACGCGTGCTTTGGTTGATGGCGTTCAGATCAATGGTGCCTACCACCTTGGGACCGGTGATCTCGGGGTGAGAATTGAGTTTGAAGACCCCGTTCTCCTCCTCACCGATGGCATTGGCCTTGTCGGCTGGTTCGCTTTTGGGAGCGGGGGCGGGAGCAACGGCTTTGGGCTTCTCCACTGCGGGAGCGGCTTGCTGCGCAGGAGCGGGGGCTGCAGGTTTCGGTTCCTCAGAGGCTGGAGCAGCCGGATTGGCCTCAGCCTTGGAAGCCGCCGGTGTTTCAACCTTGGGCGTTTCAGGCTTGGGCGCCTCGGTCTGGGGCGCCGTCGCTTTAGTCGCATCGGCAGCGGGCATCGCGGGCTTGCCGGGATGGCTGAGATCGATCTTGCCCTTGACCACGAGCTTGGGCTTCTGGTCTTCAGGGATGGCGGTCTTGATGACCTCGGGGGTAGCCTTAGCCTCCTTGGGCTGCTCTGCCTTGACGGCGGCACGCTTCAGGCGGCCTTCGAGCATCTCCTGCGTTTTATCGCGCAGATCTTTGTCCGCCCCGAATTTCTTCTTGAGCAGCTCGTACTGGGTATCGTCCAGCTTCTCGTTAGGGTTGTCCGAAGCTACGGGATGTCCCTGCTTGTTGAGAAAGTCTACCACGGTCTGGCGACCGATGCCGAACTCTTTGATTACTTTATTGATTCTGATTGCCATTTGTCGTTTGGGAGTGTGAGGGAGGGGAAGATGGTTTGATAAGGGGGCTGTGTCTGAGCGAGGCAAGGGGCATGACGGCACGCTTGTCCGTCAGAAACGGTCCCTTAGCTCTCCTCTCCCGTAGCAGCCGTCTCGGTCTCGGCGGGCTGTGCCGTTTCGGCGCTTTGCTCCGCTGCGGGTTCGTCTGCCTTCTCGGCTTCAGGAGCCGCTGTGGGGGCATCTGTCTGGGGCGCATCGGCCGCAGGCTTGTTCTCGTCTTCAAACTCAGACTTGAGCACACGGATCACGTCGTCGACGGTCTGCTCTTCGAGATCGGCCTGCTCTACGAGCATCTTGCGCGGTGCGTTGAGCACCTCGCGGGCCGTCTCCAAGCCAATGCCCTTGATGGCCTCAATGACCCAGTCATCGATCTCGTCCTTAAACTCGTCGAGGTAGATATCATCTTCCTCCACGTCGTTCTGATTCTCGCGGAAGACGTCGATGGTATACTCTGTAAGCATGGATGCCAGCTTGATATTGGCACCGCCTCGGCCGATGGCGAGACTTACCTCTTCGGGCTCGAGGAACACCTCGGCGCGCTTGTTCTCCTCATCAAGGTTGATGTTGGAGACGCGGGCGGGGCTGAGCGCACGCTGGATGAAGAGGGTAGGATTGGTCGTATAGGTGATGACGTCGATGTTTTCGTTGTGGAGTTCGCGCACCACGTTGTGGATGCGGCTGCCCCTTACGCCGACGCAGGCGCCGACGGCGTCGATGCGGTCATCGTAGCTCTGCACGGCGATCTTGGCACGCTCGCCGGGGATGCGGGCCACGCGGCAGAGACGGATGATGCCGTCGGCGATCTCGGGAATCTCGTTCTCAAGCAGACGCTCGAGGAAGGCGGGCGACGTGCGCGAGAGGTAGATCTTGGGGTTGCCGTTGGCATTGTCTACGCGGTCGATCACGGCCTGCACGATGTCACCCTTGTGGAAGAAGTCGCGGGGAATCTGTTGCGACTTGGGGAGGAAGAGCTCGTTTTTCTCCTCGTCCATGAGGAGGGTCTCGCTCTTCCAGGTCTGATAGACCTCGGCGGAGATGAGTTCGCCGATGCGGTCCTTATACTTATTATATAAGGCGTCGTGCTCAAGTTCGAGGATCTTGCTGGCGAGGGTCTGGCGGAGCGTGAGGATGGCGCGCCGTCCGAAGTCGGCAAAGTGGATTTCCTCGGCCACGTCTTCGCCCACCTCGTAGTCGGCCTCGATTTTGCGGGCTTCGGAGAGCGAGATCTGCTTGTTGGGATCTTCCACCTCGCCGTCTTCTACGACCACGCGGTTGCGATAGATCTCGCAGTCGCCTTTGTCTGGATTGACGATGACGTCGAAGTTTTCGTCAGAGCCGAAGATCTTGGCAATGACGCTACGGAAGCTCTCCTCGAGCACGCCGACCATGGTCGTCATGTCGATGTTCTTGTTCTCCTTAAACTCGGCAAAGGTCTCTATGAGGCTCGCCGTTTCTAGTTTCTTCTTGGGCATTGCTACCTTATGTCGTTTGTCGGCCTCCGTCCCGCTTCGCCGGCCGGGCCGGTGTGGGAGCGTGGCTCGATATGTTTACTTAAAATCGATCAGATATTTCGTCCAGTTCACCTCGTCGTAGGTCAGGGGGATGTCGCGGCTGACGAGTTTGGGGCGCTTGGCCCCCTCTTCGCGCACCTTTTCCTCAACGGTGAGGGTGAAGCCTTCCGGGGTGACACCGCCTAGCAGTCCCTTGAGTTTGCGGCCGTCTTTGGTGAGCACCTCGACGCGCTCGCCCTGATGAATCTCATACTGACGGAGCACCTTGAAGGGCTGGCCGATGCCGGCGCTGCCCACCTCGAGCTCGTAGTCCTCGACGTTGCGGTCGAGGCGGCTCTCGATGAAGCGGCTGAGCTCCACGCAGTCATCGATCCATACGCCGTCTTCATGGTCGATCTCCACGACGATGCGGTCGTCAGGACTGACGGTGAGGTCGGTGAGGAAGTAGTCCTTCCCATCGAGCCACTCGTCGACCAGGGCTTTCACTTTGTTCTTGTCTATCATCAGCGGGTAGTGGGTGGAGCGGCAGCCGAAGCGCCGCCAGGTGGTAATAAAGAGAAGTGAGGAACTTTCTCGAAGCCCCTCACTCATCAATTTGACGCAAAGTTACGATGATTTATATTTCACCACCAAACTTTTACGGGGAAGTTTGGCGTGAAAGTCACGCTTTTTTGCCTTAGTACTGCATTGAGAAGGTCAGGCCGCGGCGCATCATGTCTTTAAGGGTCGGCGTAAGGCGGCGGAGGAAGCTCTCCCAGTTCTTACCCTGGGCGGGTGACCAGCCGACCTCGGCCAGCGCAAGGGCGCGGGGATAGGCTTGGTAATAGATGCGCTCGGGCGTGTTGATGCACTCGCTCCAGAGCGTGCCGGCCACGCCGAAGAGATTGTTTTTCTCAAAGTCGGGCCCCATGCCCCATGAAGGATCGAGGTCGAAGGTGTGGCGCAGGGGAATGACGGGCATGCCCCAGTTGACCTCGGGCATATCGCCGGGGGCCATGGGGTAATCGAGATAGCAGTGCTCGCCGGGGCAGAGCATGATGCGGGCATTATTGGCCACGGCGGCCTCGGCGGCAGTCTTGGTCAGGCCGTGACGCCAGGCAAAGGTGACGCAGCCCGGCTGGATCTTCTTGAAGTCGGTTTCGTACCAGAACATCGGCGTCTTGTCATACTTCGTGCGGAGGGTGTCGATGATGCGATCGAAGAGGTACTGCTGCAGACGCCAGTTTTCGGAGCGGTCGGTGGAAGTGATGCCCAGCTGCTTCTTGAGGGCCTGACACTTGGGGCAGTTGGTCCAGCAGTCGAGCGGGGGAATGCCGGCCTCATCGCCGCCCAGATGAACGTAGGGGGCGGGGAAAATGTCGGCCAGCTCGCGGAAGACGTTACCCAGGAAGGTGTAAGTAAACTCGCCGGCGGGACAGAGCAGGTCGTTGCTCACGCCACAGGTCGTGCGGATGGGCACCTCCTTGGCGCCGCAGGTCAGCTCGGGATAGGCGTGGATGGCGGCCACCTCATGGCCAGGCATCTCGATCTCGGGCACGATCTGCACGTGGTAGCGGGCGGCGAAGGCCACGAGTTCCCGCATCTGATCTTGCGTATAATATCCCTCGATGGGCACGAGCATGTCGTCCATGCCTACGCGGCGGGTGGCGTCGGTGATGAGTTTGGGATAGGCCTTGATCTCGATGCGCCAGGCTTGGTCGTCGGAGAGGTGGAGGTGGAGGCTGTTATACTTATAGCGCGCCATCTCAGGAATGAAGGCCTTGAGCTGGTCGAAGGGGATAAACGTGCGGCAGGGGTCGACCATCAGCTCGCGGATATGGGTGCGGGGATAGTCGCTCAGGTGTAGCTGGGGGATGGCTGTCGCACCGCCCTCCGAGCCGTCTGCGCGCAGGAGCTGGTCGAGTGTCATGAGGCCGTAGAACACGCCGGCGACCGTCTTGCCCTTGATCGTGACGCCGCGCTCGTTCACGTCGAGGGTGTAGGCTTCGCGGTCGGTAAGGGTGGTGTCAAGGGCCAGGGTGATCGTACCCTCGGGCGCGAGGCGGGGAGCCTTGACCTTCGGCAGGCGGTCGGCAAGGATGCGCTGGGCATGAACGGCCTCATCAGCCAGACCGTCGGCCACGACAAACTCCCACGAACGGTGGAGGGAGAGGGGCTTGCCGCCCTTGAGCTCGAGGATAACGGGGCGGGGAATGAGTACGGCCGTCGGGTCGACGGTCAGTTCGGCCACGGCGGGTGTGGTGTAGAAACGACTCCAGCCCGGCGCCTTGCGATAGCGTGCCTCACTGCCGCGGGGCACCTCAAGGCGCACCTTGCGGCGGTCGATGCCTTCGAAGGTGGAGGCCACGGCGGGCGGCGGCGTGGCAGAGGTTACCTTGACGGTGCGCAGGTTTTTCAGGCGGGCAAAGGCAAACTCGCCGAGATGGGGCGTACCCTCGATGGTGAGGGTGGCCAGTTTGTCACAAGACGAGAAGGCCGCATCGCCCACCCGGTTGAGACTGGCGGGCAGGGTGATCGCCTCGAGCGAGTGACAGGCATAGAAGGCCTGCGAACCGATGGTCTTGACATCGGTCGGCAGGATCACTTCGCGCAACTGCCGACGGGAGTGGAAGGCATTGTTGGGGATGGCCTCACAGTCGGCGCTGCTCAGATCGAGGCGGGTGAGCTGATAGCAGAGATCGCGCAGCTGGCGGATGTCAGAGTTGCCCGTGGTGGAGAGTTTGCCGGTAAGCTTCAGGGCTGTGGCGGCGGCCTTTTGTTCGGGCGTGAGGTCGGCCATGCGCTCGACCGTCTGGGCAGTGCCCAAGAGAGCCGTCAGCGAGAGAGCCAGGGTGGTCAGGAGGTGCTTCATGCGGGAAATGGGGGAAAATGGGGAAAGGGGATGGGCGAATGGTCAGCCTCGTGACGGTTCGCACTTCCGCACTGGCGGGAAGACGCGGCCGCCGTCACGCGACGGATTCAGACATCCATCGTCAGCATACGCGACCCGTCGGCCTGCTCCTCGATCGTGACGCGCACGGCATCACCGGGAAGCAGCTCCTCGATCAGCTCGGGCCACTCGATCAGACAGAGGGCGCCGGAGTCGCAGTAGTCTTCAAAACCCATGTCGTAGACCTCTTCGAGGCGCTTGATGCGGTAGAAGTCGAAGTGATAGATGAGTTCGCCCGTCGTGTCGGAGCGATATTCGTTGACGATGCTGAAGGTCGGCGAGTTGACCGTATCGCTCACGCCGAGCGTCTCGCAGAGGGCCTTGATAAAGGTCGTCTTGCCGGCGCCCATCTTGCCGTAAAACGCAAAGACGGTGCGTTCGCCCATGGCCTCGATGAAGGCTTTGGCGGCAGCGGGCATCTCGTCGAGCGAGTGGATGGTGAGAGTCATAAGGGGGGGAGGGATGATGAGGAGAGAGCGGGGGGAGATAAGGAAAAACCTGCGGGTTAGAGCGTCTGCGGATCACCCTCGAGTCCGAGGAGCTCGAGGAGGTCTTTGACGCTCTCGCGCAGGGGCACGTGGGAGGTGTCGAGCGAGAGGGCGGGATGCTCGGGCGCCTCAAAGGGTGCGGTGATGCCGGTGAAGTTTTTGACCTCACCGCAGCGGGCTCGGGCATAGAGTCCCTTGACATCGCGTGCCTCGCAGGTCTCGATGGGAGTCGACACGTAGATCTCGCGGAAGCTGTCGCGGCCGATGATGTCGGCCGCCAGGTCGCGGAGTTCCTGTGTCGGGGTGATGAAGGCGGCAATGGTGATGATGCCCGTATCGACGAAGAGCTTGCCGACTTCGGCGATGCGACGGATGTTTTCCCGTCGGTCTTCGGCCGTAAAGCCCAAGTTGGAGTTGATGCCCGAACGGATGTTGTCGCCGTCGAGGATGCGGCAGAGCTTGCCTCGGTGTTGGAGTTCCCGCTCGAGGGCGATGGCGATGGTACTCTTGCCCGAACCGCTCAGACCGGTAAACCAGAGCATCACGCCGTGCTGGCCGAGGAGCCGCTCTTTGTCGGCGCGGCCTAGCATGCGGGAGAATATGGGGTAAATATTGGTTGCCGTATTGCTCATAATGGTGGCGAAGATACGTTTTTTTTTGCTGATCAGGAGCGGGCGGGTCTATTGACTTGCCATCCCCCGACGCGGGTTTGGGGGAAACGTGCGCGAATATGTCGGAAGGGGCACCTAAGCATAGGGTATAAACCGATCTTTACGAACCACCCACACACCACCGCCCCACCCTTCTCCCCCAAATCGTCATCCAAGCGTTGAGAGACGCTGGCAACTCAATCCTTAAATAACGGATTAAAAGAGGTTTCGGAAGCACTAGAAACGAGCAGGCGGCTCGAAATTTCTAGCAGGCGGCTCGGAATTTCTAGAAGGCGGCTCGGAATTTCTAGAAGGCGGCTTGTTCGAGCGTTCGGAGAAAGGCCTATAACGAGCTGTATAACACGAATCATCGCATAAGGAGAATGTCATCTCATGCCCGATCCGGAGACCTTCGGGCAGCGCCCGAGCCACGTGTGCCACGCCCCCGGCCTTTAGCCACCCAATCAGTTGCAGGCCAAGAGAAACGTTCTTCACCACTTCTAGCATGATATTGGAAGCGCAGCGCCCGCCTTGCACTACCTTTGCAGTTTGTAAAAAAACTACCGACCCTCTACAATGACCAGCCAAAGACTCAAGGGAGCCTTGTGCGGCGGCCTCTCCGCCATCACTTATGGCACAAATCCCATCTTTGCCCGCTACCTCTACCGCGAAGGATTTGATGCGGAATGCGTATTGTTTTACCGTTTTTTCTTCGGCATCATCCTGCTCGGAGCCTTCATGCTCTTCATCAGACGCCGCAAGCTGACGGTGGGGCGTCACGACTGGCTCGTTCTGGCGGGTCTGGGGCTAGCCTTTGCCGTCTCGTCGCTGACTTATTTCGAGAGTTTCCACTACATGAGCAGCGGTGTGGCCGCCACACTGGTCTTCGCTTATCCGGTCTTCGTGGCGCTGATCATGGCGACCTGCTACGGCGAACGGCTGGCCTGGCCGACTCTGACGGCCATCATCCTGACGATCGGGGGCATCGCCCTACTCTACAAGGACGATAGCGGACAACCGATCGCTTGGCAGGGCATTGTGTTCATCCTCATCTCGGCTCTGACTTATGCGCTCTATATCGTTGTCATCAACCGCAGCCGCTTGGTGATGCCGGGCATCGACCTGACGTTTATGGCCATGCTCTTCTGCTTGGGTTTCCTGACGATCTATCAGCTGGCGATGCCCGGCGCACACTTCGCGATGCTTGATACCCCCGTAGCCTGGACGAGCGCCCTGATGCTCGGCCTGCTGCCCACGGTAATCTCGCTGGTGACGATGGCCGTGGCGGTGCGCTGTATCGGCTCTACGCCGACGGCGCTTATGGGGGCGCTCGAACCGGTGACGGCCACGGTGCTCGGCATCTTGATCTTCGGCGAGGCGCTCACCGAGCGCCTTGCGGCAGGCATCGGTCTGATTCTCTGTGCCGTAGCTCTCATTCTCCTCGATAACCGCCTGCGCCATGCCCTCTCGCTGGGACGCGTCAGACGGCGCGGACGACTGCTGCTCAAGCGCGTCAGATGGCGTTGAGAGGGAAGGGGGCTTGTCTGCCCCGCCTTACCCGATGCAATAAAGGGCGGCAACTCGCGTTATATATAATAAGGAGTATGCCCTCCGCACACCCACTAATCCTCCTCCGACCGATGCGTCATTACTCCGTTATTCTCTTCTTACTCTTGGCTATATGCTGCAGTTTGACCGCTGCGGCGCAGAAGCGGCGTGTGCAAAACAAGCCCTTCATCGATGAGCGCCGCTTCCACTACGGATTCTTCATCGGCGCCCACGACCAGAGCCTCAACCTGGAGAACAACGGCTACACCGACCCCACGACGGGGGCGCAGTGGGTAGCCTCGACGGATCGCACGAATTTCGGATTCTCCGTAGGCGTGTTGGGGGAGTGGAAGATGGCCTCATGGCTGGCCTTGCGCGTGCAGCCGTCGCTCCACTTCGGCTCGAAGCACATCACCTTCCGCAACCTCGCCACCCTCGAGACCGACGGGCAGGACATGAAGAGTTGCTACATCGGCGTGCCGGTAGACTTCAAGGTCTCCGCCCCGCGCTTCAACAACTACCGCCCCTACATCGTAGGGGGCGTGGCACCGATGTATGACCTGACGACAAACAGCCACACGAAGCTCAAGACCAAACCCTTCAACCTCATGGTCGAGGCTGGCCTGGGCTGCGACCTCTATATGCCCTTCTTTAAGTTGATACCTGAACTGAAGTTTTGCTTCGGCTTGGGCAATGTGCTCAAGAAGAACCGTCCGGAGTTTACCGACCCCTCACAGATGATCTATACGCAGAGCATCGACCGCGCCACGGCGGGGATGGTCGTGCTGTCTTTTTACTTTGAGTAAAAGCTCTCTACCGGGTCTGAACCACCCGTAAATGCCCTCCTCCTGATGTCAATCCGCAACTTGCTCCTCCTCTTATGGGCACTCCTGTCGCTTCCGCTGCCCGCCGGCGCCCCGCCGCGCAACGACGCGGGCTTTGCCGTCGAGGCGGTGAGCGATGCCGTCTTTGCCCGCATGCGGGGAAAGTCTTACCGCAAGGGTTGCCCCGTAGCGCGTAAGGACCTGCGCCACCTGCGGCTGCGCTATGTCGACTTCGAGGGCCGTGTGCGCTCGGGCGAACTCGTCTGCCACAAGGCCATCGCGGCCGACCTGCTCTCGATCTTCCGCCGGCTCTACGCCGCGCGCTACCCCATCGGCTCTGTCCGCCTCATCGACGACTATGGTGCCGACGACCACCGCTCGATGGCGGCCAACAACACGTCGAGCTTCTGCCACCGCCCCGTGGCGGGCAGCACCCGGCTCTCACGCCATGCCTACGGACGGGCCGTAGACATCAATCCGCTCTACAACCCCCACGTCACGCGCCGCGGCCGCGTCAACCCGCCCGAGGGACGCCCCTTTGCTGACCGCACACGGCGCTTCGCACACAAGATCTCCCACAACGACCTTTGCTATAAGCTATTTCGAGCATACGGATTCAGCTGGGGCGGAGATTGGCGCAGTTCTAAAGATTATCAACACTTTGAGCGATAACGAGCGGCAGGCGGACGGCGCAGCGGGACAGGTCACGCAGAAAAAAAATGAAAGATTTTTAGCCTCAGCGCTTGGTCATTATCGGAGAAGTCTCTACTTTTGCACTCGCAAACGAGAGGTAAGGCACTCAGCCCAAGCTCTTGAACGCATCGGGATGTAGCTCAGTCCGGTTAGAGTACGCGTCTGGGGGGCGTGTGGTCGCTGGTTCGAATCCAGTCATCCCGACTGTAAACAATACGGCAGCTATCTGTGCAAAGCGCACGGTTGGCTGCCGTCTTTCGTATACCCCCACCAACCCACGGGACGCCCCTTTTCGGCACTGCCCGCTTTGTCAAGCGTGGGTTGCTGCGTAACTTTGCTACGCTCCGCTCTGCGGTTCACCCACGATACGCCTACGGCCACCTTACCGTAGGCGCGCCAATCCATGTTTCACCTTATGGCCTCCCCCTGAGAGGCTGCCCCATCTATGAGCGACGAACCCAAAGACCCCGAAGACGACCGTCTCACACCTACCGAGACGGAAGGCCACAGCGATTATCACCCCGAGAGCGTACGCGACGGGGAAGGCAAGCTGCAGCTTACGGGGATGTATCAGAACTGGTTTATCGACTACGCCTCTTACGTCATCCTCGAGCGTGCCGTGCCCCACCTGGGCGACGGCCTCAAACCCGTGCAGCGACGCATCCTCCACGCCATGAAGCGTAAGGACGATGGCCGCTACACCAAGGTGGCCAACATCGTGGGCGAGACCATGCTCTTCCACCCCCACGGCGATGCTTCGATCAAAGACGCACTCGTGCAGCTCGGCCAGAAAAACCTGCTGGTCGACACGCAGGGTAACTGGGGCAACATCCTCACCGGTGACGATGCGGCGGCGGCACGATACATCGAGGCCCGTCTCTCAAAGCTGGCACTTGACGTGCTCTTCAACCCGAAGACGACGGAGTGGAAGCTCTCTTACGACGGACGCAACAAGGAGCCGGTCTCCCTGCCGGTGAAGTTTCCCCTCCTCTTGGCACAGGGAGCCGAAGGCATTGCCGTAGGACTCTCGGCCAAGATCTTGCCCCACAATTTCGGCGAGCTCTGCGACGCAGCGATCCACTACCTCCACGGCGAGCCCTTCCAGCTCTACCCCGACTTCCCCACGGGCGGTTCGATCGACGTGAGCCGCTACAACGACGGCCTGCGCGGCGGTGCCGTCAAAGTGAGGGCAAAGATCGAAAAGATCGACGCCAAGACGCTCGTCATCAGGGAGATTCCCTTCGGCAAGACAACGACCTCGGTCATCGACAGCATACTCAAGGCCAACGAAAAGGGGAAAATCAAGATCCGCAAGGTCGATGACAATACGGCGGCCCAGGTGGAGATCCTCGTACACCTCACGCCGGGCACCTCGTCTGACAAGGCCATCGACGCTCTCTATGCGCTGACCGACTGCGAGGTGAGCATTTCGCCCAACTGCTGCGTCATCGACGAGCGCCACCCGAAGTTTCTCACCGTGAGCGACGTGCTGCGGCGCTCCACGGACACGACCCTCCACCTCCTCGAACAGGAACTGCGCATCCGCCGCCACGAGTTGATGGAGAGCCTCCACTTCGCCTCGCTCGAACGCATCTTCATCGAGGAGCGCATCTACAAGGACCGCGCCTTTGAGCAGGCCAAAGACATGGATGCCGCAGTGGCCCACATCGACAGCCGCCTCGAGCCGTTTAAGGAGACCTTCTACCGCGCTGTGACGCGCGACGACATCCTGCACCTCATGGAGATCAAGATGGCCCGCATCCTGAAGTTCAACAAGGACAGGGCCGACGAACTCATCGCCCGCATGAAGGACGAGGTGGCGCGCATCGACCACGACCTGGCCCACATGGTCGAGGTGACGGTCAACTGGTTTACCCTCATCCGCGACAAATATGCCGCCCAATATCCCCGCCGCACGGAGATACGCTCCTTCGACAACATCGAGGCCGCCAAAGTCATCGAGGCCAGCGAGAAGCTCTACATTGACCGCGAAAACGGATTTATGGGCACGGGTCTGAAGAAGGAGGAGTTTGTAGAAAACTGCTCCCCGATCGACGATGTCATCATCTTCTACCGCGACGGCACCTATAAGGTCACCCGCGTGGCCGACAAGGTCTTTATCGGCGAGACGGAACGCATGAAGCGCGAGAAGCGCAAGAAAGTGGAGGTCATCCACATCGCCGTCTTCAAGCGCGGCGACAAGCGCACGATCTACAACGCCGTATACCGCGACGGCGAGACCAACGCCTGCTACATCAAACGTTTCAACGTCACGAGCGTCACCCTCGACCGCGAATATGACGTCACGACGGGCACACCGGGCAGCCGCGTGCTCTACTTCTCGGCCAACCCCAACGGCGAGGCCGAAACGATCAAGGTGACCTTCCGACCCAACCCCAAACTCAAACGCATCTCCTTCGACAAAGACTTCGGCGAGGTGCTCGTCAAGGGACGCCAGAGCAAGGGCAACCTCCTCACGCGCGTCGACGTGCACAAGATTACGCTCAAGGCCCACGGCGTCTCGACGTTGGGCGGGCGCAAGGTGTGGTTTGACTTCGACGTGCAGCGCCTCAACTACGACGGCCGTGGCGAATATCTCGGCGAGTTCCATGCCGAGGACCTCGTGCTAGTCATCCTCGACACGGGCCGTTTCTACACCACCTCCTTCGACGCCGGCAACCACTACGAAGCCACCGGCCTGTTCCGCGTGGAGAAGTTTGATCCCCACAAGGTCTGGAGCGCCGTGCTTTTCGACGCCGACCAGCAGGGCTTCCCTTACGTCAAGCGCTTCGTCCTGGAGCGCACGCCGCAGACCCGCCCGCAGAGCTTCGTGGGCGAGAATGCCAAGACCCGCTTCGTACTCCTCACCGACAAGGCCTATCCCCGCATCAAGGTGACCTACGGCGGAGCCGACGCCTTCCGCGACCCGATGGTGGTCGATGTGGAACAGTACATCGGCGTCAAAGGATTCAAGGCCAAGGGCAAGCGCCTGACGACCTGCGAAGTGGCCGACATCGAGGAACTCGAGCCCACCCGATTCCCGGAGCCGAAGGAGGAGGAACATACGGCAGCCGATCAGGATAAGGGGAATGCTCCTTCGCCCGACGAACCGACCACGCCCGACCTCTTCAGCGCTTTAGCCGGTAAGGACGGAAACGACTGACGCCAGGGCGCCCCACCCATATAACGACAACCCGCCGCCGAGACCTGCGTGTGATCACACGCAGGTCTCGGCGGCGGGCCGTCGTTAAGAGACAAGCCTCAGCGGGAGGCTTTGCGTTGCGGGCCTACATATTCGGGCAGGCCTCGTCGGCATTGCGGGCTACCTTCTCGCCCTCTTTGAGCTGACGGACGGCGTAGCCTATCTTTTTAAAGGCCTCGGTAAGGAGGGCGGGAGTGGTCTTGTCGGCATCGTAGGTGATGGTCACCGTCTGGTCGGCAACACTCGTCTTGATCTGCTTGACGCCCTTCGCGAAACGGATGTTTTTCTTAATCTTCAGCTCACAGTTCTCACAGTGCATCTGGGGCTCTGTGGTGAAAATGACGGTCTTGATATCTTTAGCCGAGAGTGAGGCAAAACTCAACAGGGCTACGAAGAGGAAGAGGATGCGTTTCATATAGCTTATATTAAGAGGTATAGCGGGATTATCAATGATCGTGGTTGTCGCGCTCGAGGCGAAGGCGGATGCCGGCATAGACCATGGCTCCGTGCACGGGGCCCCAGGCCAGGGTCGGTTCGAAGCGGTCGCTCCAGGGGTTTTCGGCGCCCATGATGGGGTGGCGCTGACTGAAGTTCGTCAGGTTCTCGCCGCCGACATAGACCGACAGTTTGCGAAACTCACGCGTAATCTGCGCCGAGAGCTGCTCAAAGCCTTTATAGCGCGAAGCGGGCTGGCCGAGGCTGGCGGGGAGACGGCCGCCGCTGTTGAGCTGGAGCGTGGCATCGAAGGTCCACTTCTCAAGCGGCGTCTTATACTGCGCCGTGACAAGCCCTTTATACTTGCCCGTGAGGGGACGTTCGAGCAGCCGACCGCCGTAGTCGGTGCGCACATGGGTCAAGCGATAGGCGGCCGTCAGCGTGAAGCCGCTGAAGACAGGGTAGCTCGCATCGACCTGCATCGTGTGGGAGTAGGAACGCCCGCGAAGGTTGGTGATGCGTATCTCAGAGGGATCGGAGTCGTAGTCTACGACGGCCTGGCGATCGAAGTCGGTGTAGTAATATTCGGCATTGAGCTTGAGGAGACGGCTGGCGATGGGGATGTTGAACGATGCCGAAGCGCCGTAGTTCCAGGCCGCCTCTTGCTCCAAACGGTCGATGACGAGCCGGCGCCCGCTGGCCAGCAGGTTATTGTTCTCCGCCAGGGCGTGGGGAGTGCGGTAGCCCTTACCCGCCGAGAGGCGGATGGTGAAGTAGCTGGCCGGCTGATATTTGAGGTGGAGGCGGGGCGTGACGAATGTGCCGTAGAGACTGCTGCGGTCTACGCGCAGGCCGGCCATGGCCGTAAAGCGCGTGTCGAGCGTATAGGTATACTGCGCATAGGCGCCGGGCGTCGTCTCGCGCTCACGGTGCGCATCGGGCAGGCCAGGCTGGCCGCCGAGGGTCTGCGAGAGGTCGTCGTGATTGAGGCTCAAGCCGGCGGAGAGATTGTGTGCCGTGCCGAAGTTGGTCTCGTAGACCAGCGAAGCATAGGCATTACGGTCGGTGACGTCGTACTGCTTCAGTCCGTAGCCTGCCGAGAGTTCCTGAATGGCACCGGAGGCCATGAGGGCGATGTTTGACCCGCGCTCCGCATCACCGAGCACCACGGCATGCTTCATATAAGCCTCATAGCGATCAGTCTCCAGACCGATCAGATAGAGCGGGGCGTCAGAGGCTGCATGGCTGTGACCCATCTGGCCGCCGCGGCGCGTCTCGTGGAGCACGCTGCCCCCTCCGTGGAAGATGTAGCGGTCTTTGCTGTAAAACCAGCGGTTCATGACATTGAGCTGCCGCACGCGGGGCTTGTCATAGAAGCCGTCATCATTGCCGTCGTGCTCCTCAAACTGATTTTCGAAGTGGCCGAGAAAGACGGTGCTGAGGTTGTGGTTGAAGTGGACGTTGGCGTCAATATTTGCCTCGGCGCGGGTCTTGGAGTTGCCGTAGAGGTTGATATCAAGCGCCTCGGTATCTTCGGGCTTTAGATATTCCACATTGATCTGTCCCGTGATGGCCTCATAGCCATTCTTCACCGAGGCGGCACCCTTAGAGACCTGGATGCTCTTCATCCAGTTGCCCGGCACGTAGCCCAGAGCATAGGGCAACGCCGAGGAACGGAAGTTGGGGAGATTCTCCGTGAGCATCTGTACGTAAGTGCCCGAGAGGCCGAGCAACTTTATCTGCTGCGCTCCTATTGCGGCATCGGAGTAGCTGACGTCTACCGAAGGGTTGGTGACGAAGCTCTCGCCCAGGTTGCAGCAGGCGGCGCGGAAGAGCTCCTTGCGCCCGATCTGCAGGCTATTAGTCGGCCCGCTCATGCGGATCATGCCCGGCGCGCGGGCCGTGACCGTGGCGCTCTGAAGGTCTTGCTCGGGAGCTTGCGCCGTGCGCGTCGTGTCAGAAGGCAGGGATGTCTGAGCCTGGACGGTCAGCCCCGTGAGGGCGGCCGTCGTTGCCAGAAGGATATGTTTCATTGGGAATAAGTAGCGTATGGGTGAGATGATAAGATTGTGAGTAGGAAGAGAGAAGCTGCATGCTGCCAGACTCTCCGTAGCTTGCAGCCTCAACGGGTTTGGCTCACAATCAAAGCCGCCATACGCAGTGCCGCTGCATCACCGTGCGCGGCGGGGCATGATGCACCTCGTCGGCACACCGGGCCAGAAGGTGACGATCGCCGACCGTCACGGGCGGGAGGGCAGACGCCAGCCAGGCAAAGAGCAAGGGCGTGGCGGGAGCCTGGAATTGGAAGGACACGGGCTGCACCGTGTCAAAAGGGGAGAGACGGAGCAACTCCGTCTCCATGCAGCTCTTGGCGGACAGACTGGGCAGACATGTGGCAAGCCCTGCCGCGCCTTCGGGCGAAACGTGCGGCCCGCAGACCGCAGGTAGCGCCACCGCACTGCAGCCCTCAGTCTCAGAAGCACAGCAGCCCTCGCCCGCCGTCGGGGCGCACTCCGCCATCATCGCGGCGAAGCCGGTGGTCTGACGGTGCGTGCAGTTGACAAGGGCCACGCCCGCGCTCAACATGATGAGGGTCACGCTGAGAACGAGAATAGTCAAGATGCTTGCTAGACGCTTCATGATTGAGAGTAGAAGGGGAAAAGGCTCCCGTACATTGTCCGAACGCCTGACGTACACAACCGCACGCACCCTTTCCGCTGCAAAGGTAATACCTGCACAACGCCTCAGGCCCGCCATTAGCTATATTTTAGAGAAAGCAATGCCTCAGCCCCGACATTTCAGCCATTTGCGCGTTCTTTGCTACCATGACTATCAGGCATATCCGCGAAGCCTCCCACCACGACGACAGCCCGCCGCAGCCCGCCAACGAGCGAACTCGGCGGAGGACAATCCGCAATGCCGGCTCAGCCTAGCACCACCCACCCTCACCCGAAACGCACAAAAATCTCCCGCCCGCGTGCCGTCGCAGCCCACCGCAAGCATTATCTTTGCACCCACATTGCGCTTGTGGCGAAATTGGTAGACGCGCCAGACTTAGGATCTGGTGGCTTCGGTCGTGTAGGTTCGAGTCCTATCAGGCGCACGACATACAATCGCGAAACGTTGATCTCCAACGCTTCGCGATTTTTCTGTTTCCACTTTTGGCTACAAATTGGCTACAAACTCCGGCGGAAGGGATAAAATGGGGTAGAAAGCGGGACCTGTGAAGATAGACTGCACACGTCAAGAGCCAGAGGCCGGTGCGGAGCGGTTGGCCGGGTTGAGCTCGGTGAACTGGGCGGCCAAGGTGCAGAGGGTGCGGCGGCGGTTCTGCGCGTAGGTGGTGTACTTGTCGAAGGAAAGGCGGTAATATGCCTCGCCGTCGGCTGGGACGTTGATTGTTATCTCGCCGGCGGTGAGGAGGGCTAGGAAGGCCGCCTTGCGCTGGAGATACTGTTGGTGGGTTGCGCCCATTATGACGAAAGAGAGCGTCAGCGTGCGGCTGGCGAGCTTGAGGTCGGTCAGTAGACGCCGTTTGCCGTCTTCGAGGCGGCTTTCGTTCTCGATGTATTCCTTGTTGGAAGGCGGAAGGCCGAGGGCGTCGAGAAAGCCCTCGCCCATACGTACGCCGTAGGCGAGGTAGGCATCATTGCCGTTGATTAGGAGGTCTGCCATATGCTTGGATGATTAGAGGTTCTTAATGTTGCTGTCCCATGTTTCGAGGCGGGAAGCCATCTGCTTGACAGCCTTGAGGCTGGCGGCCGTGTTGTCGCGGATGCTCTGCAGCTCGAGGTAAGAGTTTGCCATAATGTCGCGGGCATCCTTGGCGATGTCCCTTCCCGCCTGCTGTAGGAGGATGACGGAGTCGAGTTTCGTGCTGAGGACGGTGAGGTTCGCCACGCTTTGCTCGCCGGAGACCTGCAAGGCGGTGAAGCGCCCGTTTAGCTCTTCGGCCGTGTCCTGCGTCATGGCTTGGAAACCCTTCGTCGAGCCCTGCTGCTGCTCGGACACTTCATCGTAGCCCGTTATCTTGGCTGCTTCTTCGGAGACCTTCTTCCCCTTCTCGCCGATTTCTTTATACATCTGCCTTAGTTCTTGGATTTCCTTATCCGTAAGGCCGTCCTTGGAATACTCTGCGTATTTGTCATAGAAGGCCTCGAGGTCTTTGTCCAGCTCGTCGCTCATCTTGGAGTTGAGGACGGCTTTGTAAAGCATCTTGGAGAAATTGTTGGAGAAGTCCTCTGCACCGCTGTCCATGTCCGACAGCATATCAAAGAACTCGCTGCGCATGTCGGAGAAGGTAGTCTGCGTCGTCTTCTGGTTCATCGCGTCCTCTATTTCGCCGACCTTTCCCGACTGGTCCGCATACTCGTCCCAATACTTGCTGTTGTCGTACTGCCCGGCCTTGGTTATTCTTTGGTAAAGGGCAGGGTTGTAGGTGCGGATGTAGTCGAGCTCCTCCGGCGTCATGTTGGCGTAGATAGAGCCGGCGCTGGTGTAGTTGTTCTTCTTCGCGTTAGGGTTATCGGCGTAATAACCTGCCAGCGTAGCGTTGAGCTCGTGCCATCCTCCGTTCGCCATGTCCTTGTCGAGATAGTAAGAGCTGGAGTGGTGCTTGCCGTAAGAGTTCATATTCTTCTGCAGCTGCTCCCGCTTCGTCTGGTTCAGCTTCTCTTGGGCTTTCTTCGCCTTTTCCGCTTTCTCTACGGATTTCATACCTCCCGTTGTCTTTTCGAGAGCGGACTTCAGGCCGTCCACGGACTTGGTAAGCGCTTCTGCCCGTTCGTTTAGCTTAGAGTTGATTTTGGCGAGTTTCTCCTGTCTTCTGGCCTCTGCTCCCTTGATACCAAGTGCGGCGCCGAGGCTCTTGACGGCGGAGATGCCGTTGAGGGCAGCCCCGAGGTAGTCACCGGAGGCGAAAGAAGCGGCCGCAGCGCCGGCGCTGTTAAAAGCTGCCGAGCCGTTTTTGAGCGCTTTCCCGGCGTCGGTCCCCTCGTCGATGCCCAGCTCGGAGGCGATGTCGCTTAGCTGTCCGAGCTTCTTGCCAATTAGGCCGAGGGCTTCCGACGCGATTGCCGCTTTGTCCTTGAGGTTTAGCTGCGCCTTGTCCTGCGCCTCGTCGGAGTCTTGCTGCGCCTCCCGGGCCTTCTTTGATGCGGAAACGGCCTTGTTCTCCGCTTCGGCCAGCTTCTCGAATTCCTTGCGGAGATTTGCGGCTGCTTCCTTGTCCTTGACGCCGGCGAGGATGTTCTCGCTGTCCGAAGCCCTTACGTTTACGGGAGCGATGTTGACGCCTAGCGTGCCGAGCTGGGCGGCGATGGCGGCCTGCTGCGAGCCGACATCGGCCTGTGCGCTGAGGCTGCCCATGTTCGCCTCGGCGGTTTCCGTCTGCAAGCTCTCCGCCTCCTTCTTGGCTCGTATGTACTCGTAGAGCTTTGGGAGCACCGAAGAGAAGTGGTTCGTCTGGCTATCGATCGTGTCGTCGATCTCGCGCATCTTGGTGGCGATTTCCTTCACGCTCTCTACGGGAAGGTCTTTGTGGGCATCGAGGTAATCCTTGAGCTGCGCCTTGAGGTTCTTGAGGTAGGAAACGGACAGCTTGTCGATGTCGTTGAAGACCGTGTCCCAATTGATGTCCTTCTTGAGCTTGTCGGCATCGAAGTCGGCCAGCGCCTTCTCCTTTTCCCGCTGGAGAGAACGGCGGTCACCCTCGGTCTTGGCCTCGGCAATCTTTTTGTCGTACGTCTGGGCGATGGCAAGACGCTGCTCCTGCATGTTGCCGTAGGCCTTGAGGTAAGAGCGCATGGCGTCCTGCTCCGCATCCTCTCGCTCCTTCAGCTGCTGTTGGTATTTCGCCTCAACGCTCGACTTCTTTGCCAGCAGGTAACGCGTCTGATCCTCGGAGAGCGTATCGGTTTCTTTATATTCCTTGCTCTTGGGAAGTCCTTGCCTTTGTTCTTCGGATTGGCTTCGGTTTGCCTTGCGCAGGTCTTTGGCCTCGTCCTCGAGCTGGGCGAGTTCCTTCTCGTGATCGAGGCGCATCTGTGCGAGCTTCTTCTCCGTTCCCTCCTCCATGCAGTCAATCTCCGCTTGGGCAATCTGCTCGCGCATCTTGCGGGCCTCTTGTGCCTGCTTCTCCGCCCAGTCGCGGTTCTCCTCCTCGATGCGCTTGCGGGCTTCGGCCTCCTGCTTCTTGGCGTTCTCGGCGGAATTGCGTCCGGAGCCTCCGCCCTTCGGCGTCTTGGGCTTTTTAGGCGTCTTGGGCTTTTTAGGCGTCTTGCTCGTGTTACCGGCAGGCTTCTGCTGCTTCTTCGCTGCTTCCTGCTCATCGTATGCTTGGGTGGTCGCCAAGGCAATCGCGTTGCTGTCAGCCGCTTTCTGGGCAAGCTCCTGCCGGGTCTTGTATTGATAAGTCTTACCACCGTTATAAGAGACGACCATGCCCTTCTTCCCTTTGACCTTATCGAGGTTGTCTTTCGCGAGCGAGGCGCGATATTTTGCCGTATCGACTTGTTGCTTCGTGATTTCCTTCCCGGTCCCGAGGCCGAACTGCTCCTTCACCCATTGCGGTATCTGCCCTTGGTCCAGCTTGAGACGGAGGGTGAGGTCGACGGTGTGGAAGTTCTGCTTGATGTAGTCCAGCTGGCGTGCGAAGTCCTCGGCGGTGAGCTTGGCGGCATTTATCTGGTCGGCGAGACGCTTGCTCTTTCCCGTTAGGTTCGAAGCGCTCGCAGCGAGCCGTTTGTTGGCTTCGTGCATCTGGTTCTCGGCATTGACCGCAGCATCGTGTGCCTTGGCGGCCTCAACTGCCTGACCGGCTTGGTAGCGAACGGAACGGGCAACTTTGTCCGCGCTTTTCGTCTGTATGCCGTTCGCATTCGCCACTTTGATGGTCTCCTTCGTCACTCCATCGAGGGCGTCGGCATATTCCGCTACGGCTTCGTTGTATGCCTTCTGAAGTGCAGCGGACTTCTTGGGGTCCGAGTTAGCCCTTAACGCCTGGTATGCTTTGGTTTCCTTCTCCTCCAGCGCCTTGAGGGAGTCGATGCGGGCATCGATGGCGCTCGTAATCATCCCGGCTACAGCCTTATCCTGCAGGTCGTTCCCACTGCCTATTTCGCCCTTGATCTTGTCCTGAATGTCCTCCAACTGCTTGTCATAGGCCTTCTGCAAGCTCTCTAGGCTGTTGGCGTGCTGGCGCTCTACACCTTCCTGCCGTATTAAATAAAGGAGCGTCTGCCGAGCATCGTTCACCTGCCCCAGCAAATCCTTTTCCTTGTTGAGGGTAATGCCATACTGCTCGCAGATATCCGTCAGCTCGTTCATGGCCTGCTTGTAGGTCTGCGAGTCTTTCGAGGCGGAGTTGACCACCGCATAAAGCGTGTTGACGTTGGCGACAGACTTGGCGGCTTCCTCGCCGAACTTCTGCTCGCTCTCCGTCGCTTCGTCCGTCGAGTCACGGAACATCAAAAAGGCACTGGCCGCAGTCGTAACGATGGTGATGAGCGCTCCGATGGGATTGGAGACCATCGCCACTTTCATTGCGTTCCATGCATTTTTTACGGAGAGTATCGCATTCTGGAAGATGACGTGTGCCGCTGCGGCGACCTTCGTCTGCACGGCGTTGATGCGCTGGGCCAGCGTCATAGCCGTCGTAGTGGCCGTTGCTGCCCGCTGGGTCACGACGCCCCGGGCCACGGAGGCCGTGTGAAGGTTCTCCGCAGCCGTGTCGGCGTTGGTCTGTGCTGCCTTGACGCGGGTGAAAGCCTCGTGCTGGGCGACCCCCGCCGCGCTAAGACGCGTCTGGGCATCGTCCGCACGGGTCGCGGCAGCATGGAGGTTCGTTGCGGCCGTGTCCTGCGCCTTGCGTGCCGAGAGCAGTTCGAGGGCTGCAGCCTGCGCGTCCTCGGCACTTCCCTGGCCGCTGCCGTCGTACTCGCCGGCTTCCTTGAGCTTGTCCACATAATCCTGCGCCCGGGCAACCCGTTCGTCCGCCAGCGCATTGGCCTTCTCCGCCGTATCGAGGTCGTCGAGGGCAGCCTCGTGCTTGTCGTGCCAGAGGCTTACTTCCTTGCGGCGCTCGTCGTAGACCTTTTGGGCGTTGGCCAGCTCGGCCGTTGCGGTGTCGTTGACCTGCTTGGCGATTTCGTAGCGTTTCTCGATTTCCTGATCCAGGCTGTCGAGCGTAGCCTTGGAAGCCTCCAGCTTGTCGCCGGGCGTCTGCTCGGCCTGCTGCGGGTAGCGGTCGGGGTTCTGGCGCTTGTCCTCGTCTACGAAGGTCGATGAGGCTGAGGCTTCCTTCTCGCCGTTCATAATGGCGATGAGCTCCTTGCGCTTGGCTATTTCCGCCTCGACGGCGGCGGTGCGGGCATCGATTTGCGCCACTTCTTTGGCGGCATTGGCAGCTACAGCCTGCCGGCTCTTCTCCACAACCGTCTGGAGCATCACTGCGGCCTTCCACGAGCCGTATGCTACGGCCAGCGCACCGACCACTTTGGCCACTTCCTCGTAGTGGGTGACCAAGGTCGTAGCCAGCTCGATGCCGTCCATTATGACACCCTCCGCCTTCTGCCCCATTTCGTTGAAAGCCAAGTCGGTTGCGTCCTGCAGCATCGAGATTTGGCCGGAGATAGTCTTCGAGGCGTTCTCGCTCATACCTTGGAACTTCCCGCCGGCGTCGGTCGCGTCGAGGAAGGCCTGCTGTACGGCCTCGGACGAAATGGCACCCTTACTCATCTCGTCCTTGAGCTCGGTCATACTTTTCCCCGTCTTCTCGCTCATAATCTGGAGCGGATTGAAGCCGGCATTTACCATTTGCAGCAGGTCCTGCCCCATCAACTTCCCAGCGGCCGACATCTGCGAGAAAGCCAGCGTGAGGGAGTTGAAACGTTGGGTATCGCCCATGGAGACGTCGCCGATGGCCTGCAGGAACCTCGGCACCTTCTCCGCCTCGATATTGAAGCCAAGCATCATCTGCGTAGCAGCGGTGACGTCGCTAAATTCGAGCGGGGAAATCTTCGCGTAGTCGCGCACCTGTTCCATCAGCTGGTCCGCCTTCGCCTTGCTGCCGAGGAGCGTCTGGATGGCTACGTCGGCGGCTTGAAACTGCCCTCGTACGGCTATCATCTTGTTTACGAAGGAAGAGATTTGCTGGGCGCCGAAAACGGCGGCAATCGTTCCCTTCATGCCAGATAGGGCAGAGTTGATGCCAGAGGCTTGCGTCTGGGCGTTTTCGCCGAGTTTGTTGACCTCGTCGCCTACGCCTTTGGCCGTGTCCGCAGCCTCCCGTCCAGCCTGCTTGAAGTCGCGGTATTGGGCGTTGAGGCGCTGCATGGAGAGGCGGGCTTCCGCCTGCTGCCGGGTAAGGTCGAAGAGGGCGGCTTTGTCTTCGTCTAGCGCCATCTTGGCGGCTTTATACTCCGTCAGCGCCGCGTTCGCTCCGCTGCCCATACGGCCGTTTTTGGCTGCGGCCTTGTAGGCTTCGCCGAGGCGCTTGACATCGGCCGCCGTGTCGCGCACGACGGCCTTCTGTTCGATGATACGTTCCGTTAGGGAGTTCATCGTCTGCGCTGCGGCCTTGAGGCGTGAGCGCAGGCCTTGCTCCATCTCGGTTCCCGCTACGGCGGCGGCATCGGTGAGGCGGCGGAACTCCGCCGTTGCCTCGCCGAGGCGCTTCTCCGTGGCGCGTATCTGGGCGTCCGGTGTGCTGGACGAGAAAGACTCCATCTCGGCCTTGAGGCGGTCTATCTCCTGCCGGAGGCGGATGACCTTGTCGTAGTCCGCCTCCACTTCAAAGTAAAGGGTGCTCATAGGTGTTTATTATGAATTGTCCGCTTGCTGCGTCGGCGGTACCTTCCCGCGTGAACGGAAGAATTCCTCCTCGCTGACCTCCTCCATCTTCTCTCCGTAGACGGAGCGCAGTTTGTCGCGCTGCATAATGATAAGGTTGCGGTAGGGTATGTGCCTGACTACCTCGTCGTAGCTGAGGTGTAGCGTATCGACGAAGGAGGCAATTTGCCCGAGCAAGGTGTCGTTGCCTATAGTTTCGGTTTTGCTGTCAGCCTTGACACGTTCCTCGCCAAAGCCGACAGCGCGGAAAAATCCGCTACGTCCATCAACCTCACGGCAACGGCCAGAGCTGTGGTGACCTCGTGCAGGGTGCCCTTGGCCAGTTCGGCCTTGAGGCTCCCGTCACCGTTGATAAACCAAGAGAGGGCTTCTGCGGCTTCAGCGAGGTCGCCCATGGCGTTGAAAGCGTCCGCCAGCGTGCCGACGGAGGCGAATGGCGTGAGGTGGAGCGCCGCACCGGCGATGCGCTCGATGGTGGGCGGGTGGACGGTGTAGGCCTTCCCGCCGATGGTGACGGTTTCCGCATCGAGGCCCAGCAGGGCGCTGGCTACGAGGCGGGTGGCGGTGGTCTGTGGTGTAGTTGGCATGGGAAAGGTATGAAAGAAGGGCGGCGCCCACTTGTCGCGTCAAGCGGATGCCGCCCTTGCGGGTGGGTGGATATTGTCGGAAAGAAGAGGCGCTTACTTGCCCGTGGTCTGGGCCGTTGCGGCCGTAGCGGCTTCGATGGCGGCCTTGTCGAACCATGCGACGGAACCGACGCCTGTGTTTTCCAGCGCGGCGGCGCTGACGCCGAGGCCGATGTTCTTCTCTACGAAGTTGCCCTTGGCGGTGACAGCAGCGCGGGTAAGGACGACATAGTTGCCCGTCTTGGTCTGGGCGATGATTGCCTTCTCGATCTGCGTGAGCTCTTCGGGAGCTACCCAGCCGACCGCCTTGGTCGCGTCGGTGACGGCAGCGCCGGCGGCGTCGATCATCTTACCTCCCTGCAGGGCGGCCTTGTCGGCATAGGAATACTCGCCCATCGTGAAGGAAACGGTGGGAATGGAGCCCTTCGTCACGTCAACGTAGTACGTCTGGCCGTTGAGCTCGTTGACATACTCCGTCTTTTCGGGGTCACTCTCTTCGTAGCCCCAAGTGTCCTGATGGGAGTTCTTGACCTCCGTAGCCTTGGCGAGAGCGGCCTTGACCTGCGCTGCGGCGAGCTGCGTGGTGCCGGTGATAGGCTCAAGATACCAGATGCGCTTGATGCCGATGTATTGTTTCTGTGCCATGTGCGTAAGTGTTTGTGTTGGTTGTTATTGTTCCATGACGTTTAAGACCTCGAAGAGGAGGCGTGCGCTGACGAAGTGGCACCGCAGCGTGCGGTCTTCCTGCACGGAAAGCGTGTGAAGCTGATAGTGATACGGCGTGCCGTCGTAGGTGTCGGCCACCCCGTCACCCCAGAGGCATTGCACTGCATGCTCCAACTCCCCGAGGCGTATGGTGTCGGCCTCAGCCGCCATCGTGCGGAGGTCGGGCACGCAGAGGTTCACCTCAACGAAGCTGTTGCGCCAATACTTGCCCGTCTGCTGCTCCTTGACGTGGATGACGCAGCGCTCGTCCTCGAGCGACCCGGCCAGCGTACAGCCGTCGGGCACCCGGGAGAGCCCCAGCGGTTCGCAGTCGCGGTAGACGATGCAGGCGATGTCAGTCGGTGTAATCATAATCTGACGGGTTATTTGCCGCCTTCCTCCCGCAGGCGGTTGAGCGCGAAGAGCGCTGCCCCGCTGATAACGTCATAGCCCTTGGCCTCAACGTAGGATGCGTAGGGGGCGGTGCTGCGGATGGTCAGCCGGTAAGGCGTCGTGCCGTACTCGGTGGAACGGCGGAGCGTCCCCGTGTGGTCCCGGTAGTTGCCGTGCACGCGGGCATAGTCCACCGCTTCGCGGCCAACGCGCTCCATAAGCGCCCGGACCTCGGCCGTTCCCTCGCGGAGGAAGGCCTCAGCGTCCGTCAGGTCGGTAGTACGTTTCATTCTAGCCATAATACCCGGTAGCTTAGATAGTTCGTCTCCATGGGGCTCTTGACCGTCCCCTGTCCCCTCACGCTGCCGTCTACCCGCATGCAACGGACTTCCTCGCCCTCGCCTACGCGCTCCACCTCGCGGGGATAAACCACCTTGAAGCGGAAAGCGTAGCGGGCGCCGTTGTCCCCTCCGTCGCGCTCTGCACTCACGTCGTCACAGCGGCACGGGCCGACGGTGCGCCACTGGCCTTCGGCGGAAAACAACGGCCGGCCGTACTCGTCACGGGTGATGGTGCGGTCCCGTACCTGAAGGGTGTGCGGCGTGAAGTACATGGGGCGTTTGCGGGGGGGGGATTAGAGGAAGTTGATGCGGGGAGCGTCCGTCAGCTCGTCCGTCAGGCCGTAGCGCCGGCAGAGGGCGGCATAAAGGCGTTTGAGGCCGTCGGCGTTCCAAGAGATGGAGAAGCCGTTCTCACTGATGCTGGTCGGTCTGGCGAGGAGCTGGGGGATAAACTTGCATAAGCCCTGCCCCACCAGCTCGACGTTGTCGGCCGTGATGTCGCCTTCGAGCGGCACGCCGGCCCCGAGGACGATGTCTTCGAGGTCGGCGGCCGTAGCGGTGTAGCCCAGCGCGGCGAGCTTGGCGGTGAGGTATTCTTCAACGGTCATGGGCGTTCGGTGTGCTTAGGCGAGGCCGGTGAGGTCAACGTGGCCGATGGTGTCGGGATTGGCAATCTGCGGTATCCACTCGGCGGTATACTCGATGTAACGGCCGTTCCCGTCACGCTCGGCACTGATAAGCATGTCGCCGTCGGCAGGCGTGTAAGTGCGGCCGGGAACGGGGTCGGTAGCCTCGTAGGGCGTATGGTAGCGCATGTAGCCGATCTGCTGGTCCGGCAGGAGGGCGATATGGCCATCGGCCCATACGGGAACGTTCTTGCCCGTCTGGTCCTTTACGTAGTCGTTCTTAATCTCGATGGCGGGGAGACCGATACCCTGGAAGACGCTGCTGGCCAGCTCGCTGGTGATGAGCGAGGGGTTGAGATAGAATTGGTTGGAGCCGAATGCCGTGCGGAACTTTTCGCCGAACTCGGAAGAGCCTACGATGAACTTGTTGAACGTCTTCTTCGACATAAGCATGCGGGAGAAGCGGCCCATATCGGGCTCGAGGGCATCGAGCTGGTCCTTGAGATAGGAGATGAAGGCCAGCTTGCCGTCACTCTTGACGTCAGCGTCCTTGGGGGCAACGGTGCGGTAAGGAAGCTCGATGTCAAGCACGTCGGGCGTGTCGGCGTCGGCGCGGTTGTCCTTGTTCTTCACCGTGCACTTGCCCGTCATAATAAGGGAACCCACTACGAGGTCCATGCGCTTGTGAGCGGCAAGGAGCACCTGACGATAATCGTCGTAGATAAAGTTGATAATTTCGTTGAGTGCGGCGCTCTGCTCGGTGTTGGCGGCTGCGTTGAACTTGTCGATAAGGTCCTGCAGCTCGGAGAGACGGTCGATGCTAATCTGGTAGCGGTCGCCCAGATAGGCAACCTCGCCATAGCCCACGCCCATTTCCCTGCGCTCACGGATGGGCTTCTCGCCGAAGCGGGAGTTGACCGAACCGGCCATAACGCCCGTGACGGAGCCGATGTAATCCTTGAAGACGCGGGTAGTCGTACGGCGGAAGGTAAGGTACTGCTGCCAATAGACCGTGTCGTTACGCGTCTGGAGGACGCGGTTAATCACTGCTCCTACGATATGGGGGTCGTTGAAGAGCTTGTCAATAGTAAGCGTCATATCTGTAAGGGTGATGTGTCGTTGAGAGGTTAATGTGGGAAGGGATTACTCGTTGAAGTCGAACCAGCCCTGCAGCGCCGCCTTGTCGGCTGCGGAGAAGGGGATGTCGAGCTTCGAGGGCTCAATCTCGGCTGCGGTGCGCAGGAGGGCAACGGTGTTGATGCCGTCCTCCACCTTCTTTTGTTCGTAGAGGGCGGAGTTGGCCACATATTTCTGCTTCGTGCCGGCTGCGGTAGCCGTCTCGGAGATAACGGTACCTGCGGGAAGCGCCACGCCGAGCGTAGCCTTGAGGGTAACCACGTCATAGTGCGCGTTGGAAGTATCGACCGAGGCGACCTCACCGCCCTTGGAGCCGTTGCCTACGAAGGCACCGGCGGAGAGGAGCGTGCCCTTGCCTACCTTATAGGCAGTGTCGGTGGCCGTAGCGGCCTCGACGAGGGCGGCATTACGCACGAGATACGCCTTCTTGTTCTTCTTGTCGGCGTAGACGGGAGCGAAGGAAGGGATAACGGCACCTACCGGGATGCCGTCGGTCTGGAGCACATAGGCACCCCTGCGGCGGACGCCGCTCTGCACGTCGTAGCGCTCCTCGGCCCGGAGCTCGGGAGCGGTCACGTATTTAAATCCACTGGGCATAGTTTTGTTGCGTTAAGTTGGTGTTGTGAGTGTTGGTTATCTGGGTCACTTCGTCTGACTCTGCTGCTCCACGATCTGCTTCGTGCCCTCGTCGATGAGCGATGCGATAGCCTCGCCCTCCTTGGCCCGGGTCTGCTCGGGCGTGTCGGGAGGCGTAGCGGAACGTGCCGCATCGTCGGTGAGCGATTGCTTGAAAGTCTTCACACGCTGCTCGAAGTCCGCGGGGTCGGTGGCAATCTGTGCAAAGGAGTCGATGACCGACTCGTAAGCCTTGGAAATGCCGAGGCTGACGGCCGTAGCCTTGTAGGCAGCGAGGCGCTCCGCCTTGGCGCGAGCCTCGTCGGCTTCCTTGAGGCGTGCGCCCAGCGCGTCGATGGCGCTCTGCTGTTTGCGTGCCTTTTCGTCATAGGCTGCGGTGATGCTCTCGATGCGGTCGGCCATAATACGCTCGATGAGCGCACGGGTGGCGTCCTCCGTAGCGTGTGGGGCGTCAGCCTTGCCGGCCTGCGGCTTTTCCTCCGCCTTGGGCGCGGGCTTTGCGGCCTTAGGCGCCGGCTGGGGGGCGGGTGCAGGCTTCACGGGCTGAGGCTGGGGCTGCTTGAGCGTTTCGAGCTGCTTGAGCAGGGTGGCCTTTTCGCCGCGCAGTTTGTCGAGTTCCGACTGCATGGTCTTCAGGAGCGGTTCGGCCCCGCTGACGGCGGTTCCGATGAGCTCTTCCTTTCCCTCGAGGCCTGCTTCGAGCTGATGTGCCACGCTCTGGAGCACGCCGTCGCCCAACCCCAGGCTGGCATACTTGGTTTTGAGTTGAGAGAGTAGATTGTCGTAAAGGGTCATGTCAGGAAGTTAGTAAATAAGAGATTAGTTGTTTAGAAGCGATGTCGAGGGCGAAGTTAGGCGCGTGCGCATGGAGGGGCAAGAACGGCGCGTTTCTGGCGGGTACTTATCGCGTTATGTTCCCGCAAACCGCCGGTTATAACGCAAAAAGCCCCGCCGCACACGGGTTTTAAGTGCGGCGGGGTAGGAACACTACTGCTCGTTTGGTTCTTCGTCTTCCTCGTCGGCGGGGAAGAACTTGAAGCCGTACGTTTCGATGTAATACGCCTCGCTCCCTCGTCCCGTATCGAGAGGCCGTCGGCGTGTCTGGGCATCGTAGTAGAGAGCGTAAGGGTCAGTCTCTCCCTCGGGAACAAAGTAGTTGTGCGTACGGATAAGGTGCCACTTCGCGTGGCTGGCTGCCAGCGACAATATGCGGATTTTCCGCTTCATCAACGGCCTCTCGCCCATCATCACGCGCATGCGGTCGTAGGCAATGCGACGGGCAAGGGTCCGGCCTCGTTTGGCGCAGAACCTAGCCTTTTCCTCAGGCGGTAGACTCTTGATGATTTGGTGCATCTTGGCGCGGTTACGGGCGAGGCTCTTGCTCCTCTCCTGGCGTATCCGTTCCAACGTCTGCGGGCTGTGTTCGATATCGAGGCCCAATTTGTAGAATTTGTTTATAAACACTTTGCGCGGGATGCCGTACTTTTCCTCAAGCTCCTTCGGCGTATGGTCAGCCCATTCACGTAGCAGTATCTCGCGTATGTAGAGCGTTCTTGGCGACATTCGGCTGGTTCCGCACGGAGTCCGACGTTTACGGCAATAGATGCCTACGCCCTCCGCCCAGTTCCCGATAGTGACTGTTGAAGCATGGAGGTTCTTCGCTACGGCTCTAAATCCGAGCGCACGGAGGTTGTTACGGATATATTCCTGCTCTTGCTCTGAAAAGACTCTGCGCCCTTTGACGTAGACGCTACATGTTGGGTGCTTCGTATGATTGCTCATAAGGGACGCGGTTGTGATTATTTGTAGACAAAATAATTTGACGGGAAAAACGTTAAATGACGCTTTCGGGGCCATGCCCGGCTGCAGAAGGGACGCGCTTGGCGGACAGAGTCGGCGACTTGTCATTACGGGAAGGCTGCTCGGAAAAACTAGTAGGCGCCTAGAAATCTCCGGTAGGCGGGTAAAATGCTCTCAAAGCTCCAATTTGCTGTCGAAAAGGCCCGTATTCGTCTCTATTCTCTGAGAGGGGTCAACCACGGGCGTGCCGTAAATCGTTGATAACTAAAGTAAATTGATTTTCTTACGTGGTTGTGGAGTTCGCCGCCTGCGGACGTCTTCACGGATGCGAAGCGGAGGGCCCCTTTGCGGATGATCTTGGCAAACTTCTCGGAGAGCTCGCCCACCTCGCCCTGCAGCCCGAGGAGCATGTAGGCGGGGTTGTCACAGGTAGGCATGCAGGTCTGCATGCAGCGGTCTTGTAATTCTTGGAGTGTCATAGAAACGTAGAAACGTATGGGAAGGTTTAGAGCTTGTGCTGTCTTTCTATTTCTCGGTAATAGCCCTCGACAAGGCGCCTTACGCCGGCGACGTAGGCGGGGAGGTCGCGCACTTTGCCGTCCTCGGTGCCGAGGGCTAGCTCGCCGGTGCAGACGATGGGCACGCCTCGGAAGGTGACGTAGAGGGCGCCGTCATATTCACCTACCTGCACCTCGTGGCTGACGCGCACGCGGAGCTTCTCTTCGCGCAGGCGGGCACGGCGCATAATGGCGGCATCGATGGCCGTGCGGAGGGCTTGTAATGGATTGTGGAATATCATAGGGCTTCTATTTGTTTAGTCTGGCCTGTCTGAACTTGTCGCTGTAGAGGATGTAAAAAGAATTTCCGTTTGTCATAATTGTGTGTGGTTATCGGTTAGGCATGAAGTGAGCTGCAAGGGATTGGTGGAAGGAAGCGCCGTTCGTCGCGGCGGCCATACGCATCGAGGGCGGCAGGCGGTTGAGGTCGCGGCATCTGGCTGTGGCCTCGGTGACCGCATCCCGGTCCTTGATGACGTGGTCGCGGAGGTAGTTGATGAGGGCTTCGTTGATGATATCGCTCTGCGTCGTTCCCTCCGTCTTGGCGATACGGGAAACCGCCTCGCGGATACCCTTGTAGGAAGTGATGCCCATCTTGCAGGCCTCGCCCAGCTCGGTGCGTTTGCTGTCCGTCAGTTCCTTGGAGCGGAAGGTCAGGGGTATACTGCCGCCCCCTTCGGAGATCGTGCGCGTGTCGGACGGGTCGCCGGCGAGATAGGTGGCCAGCGCCCGGGAAAAGAGCCACTCGAGCGGGACGCCGGCGCCTTTGGAAATGCTGAGGTAAATCTCCATCAACTTGGCTGAGGTCGGCACCACCACATGGCACTGCTTGTCGTGCCGGCCTAGTTCGTTGGTAGGGAGGAGCGATACGCGGAAGCTCTCGGCCAGCGACTTTTCGGCAAGTTCGTTGTAGTACGCCGTTGACGGGGTAACCTGCTCGCAGGTAGAGCCGTCGGGAAGCGTCCGGGGCTCTACCGCCTTGCCCGTGTCAGGGTCGGTGACGTAGGGCGCGATGCCCAGCGAGCGGGCAACCGCCCGGATGAAGGAGGCGAGGTCAGTGCTCAGCGCTCCCCTCACTTCCTTGTCACCGCCCATCATACTGACGGCGATGGCGTGGTACGCGTCGAAGGCGCGCTCGAAGGCGTTGTACTTGTGCTTGACCGTTCCGACCTGCAGCCCCAGATCGTCGAGGGCGTCAGAATATTCCTGCATAATGTAGTGGGCCGTCTCGATGAGAAGCGTTACGGCGCTGACCTGATAGACGGCCGTTTCCGCCGCATCGCTGTGTTGGAAGCGGCGGATGAGGTCTTTTCGGATTTGTGATGGCATGGTTCCGGTTTTTGGTAGTTTTTGGGGGGAGCTGCAAGTAGTTTTTTTGCAGCTTCCTGAAAACTACGGGTGTTGCGGTATGGTGCCGCTCTCGAGGGCGGCGGTGATTTGCGTCTTTGAAAAACCCCGCTGCCGCAGCAATGCAGCTACGGAGCGGGGGAAGAAGCGGACAAGCCACGCGTCTGGGTAGCGGGCACGCAGACGGCGGTAGACATATTCAGTCATGAAAAGAGGTTAATCTGGTTCGGTGGCGAAGATGCGGAAGTACCCCAGCCCCTCGCCCCGCTTGAGGTGGGCCACCTTGTCGGGATCTGTCAGCCGGCAGGAAGCGAAACCGTTGACCGTCTCGCCGGAAAGGGCGAAGAAAGCCGTGATGCGTGCCTTGAGCTCGCGGTCTATCGGGTGGTGGAAACGGATGACGTACTTCGGCATGGCGTCTTGGCAGAGGTTTAATCGGGGTTGATGGGATTGCCGCCGAACGGCATGCGATGCAGGTCGGCATCGCCGTGCTCAATGGCGGAAATCTCTTTGCGGATCTCGGTAACTTTGGAGTTCACGCGTTAGGATGTTGCGGGTTAATCAATTGATGTTCAGCGGGTAGTGAGGTAAGCACGTACAGCTTGACGAAACGCCTCCAGCGAGCGGCAGACAAGGTACAGATAGCGCCCGTCCGCCGTGACCGCCTCCGCCCATTCGCGTTGGGCAGGCGACTGGCGGCCTCGGGGCGTCTTCATCTCGATGAGCAAGGCACCGTAGGTTCGTGACGGCATCAGCAGGATGAGGTCTGCCACCCCCGCGAGCGCCCCCTCCGCTTTGAGGCGGGCACCCGTCACGGCGTCGCGCCTCCCGCCGTTGGGTACGGCAAAGAGGCGGTGGCGGAGACGCGGGTACTGCAGACGGAACCACCGCACGCAGGCGACCTGCAGGCGGTGCTCCTCGTCATGCGGCCGATGGCGCACGGGATGCCCTTGGCGGGCCAGCATTTCGGAAAGTGTCGGCATGCGTCAGGGCTCAGGTTTGTCGGCGTTCTCGGCTTTTTCGGTGTCGGCGGCAGCCTTCTGCGCTCCTCTCCACAGCATGGAGAGGTGTTCGAAGTGAATGTCCGTGCGGTCTTTGAGCGCTTCGATATCCGCCTCGATGTCGTACAGACGGCGACAGATGATATTGCAGACGAAGGCCGCGATTACGAAGAACGAGATGGCGACGATAAGGGTTAGAACTGCGAGCATATCGGAAGGGGTTAAAGGGTTAAAGGGTTAAAGGGTTGGGATTACGGATATTACAGCCACTCGGCGGCACGGCTCGCCTCCGCCTCCATGGCCCGCAGGGAAGCCTCGTCCTCTGGGGCCGGCAGGTAGATGCCCGCCGTCTGGGCCGCCCATGTTCGGAAGCGCTCGATGGAGAGCGTCATCTCCTCGGTGGTGAGGCTGGCCGATGACCGCAGGCGGAGCACGGGGCGGTGCGTCACGCGGCTCTCCGCTTCGTAGGCGAACAGCTCGCGGTTGGCGGCGAGCTTGTAGTACTCCCGCTTGACCTCCTCCGCCCGCTCCCCCACCTGGATGGCGAAGTAGGCGAGGATCGCGTGCAGATAGCGATTTTGGCGGTCGGAGCGCTGCGGACGCACCTCCCTGAGCTCCACCAGCGCCGTACCCTGCGCGGCGAGGCGCTGGGCACGGGCGGTGAAGGCTCCGCGGTGGAGCGGGTTGCTCAGGTCATACTTCACGTATTTCCATCTTTACGGCGGGCACCCCCTCGATCAATTTCGCGACCAATTGCGCGATGAATTCGTTGTAACAGGATTCGTCAATCTTCCCATCGGTGTCTTGCGCCTTATGGGATAGGTGGATGATTATATCCACGCTGTCTTTGGGTAGAGTAACCAAGTCTTCGTTTGCGTCTTCTTCCTCCTCCAAATGCAACTCTTCGCCATACCCTCTAAGAAGGTTGGCCACAAAGCCGTCTCCATCAACAGTGTAGCAGAGACATCCGTCCCCATCAATGTAATATAGCAAGGATGGGTCGCACATCTCCCATTGTGCGATCTTTGCATCAGGATAGGCCTTCTGAAGGGTTATGCGGACTTCTTCGGAACGGGTCTTATGCCCTCTAATGTAGTATAGCTTTGGTTCCTGTTCCATAGCTTGTATTTTTATATTTATGGGTTATTACGGGTGTATTCCTTGGAATGTCGGGAAATCCGCCTTATTTCCTGCGGGCTTCTTGGCCTTGTACGCCAAGAGATCCTGAAGGAACTTTTCGTCCATGAGGCGGGGCTTCTCGGCCTTTTCTTTCAGGACGTGGTTCAGATAGTCCTGAAGGTAGAAGACGGCCTTCTCGATGTCCTCGCGGCGCTTCTCCGCATCTGTTTTCCCTTGCTCCGCCTTGCGGCCAGCGCGTAGGATGTACTTCACGGCGTTTCCGAGGTCGAAGTCCAGATGTCGGGTGATGTCTATTACCTCGCAGCCTGCTACATCCTTGAGCCACGTGTAATGCTGCGGGTGGTTCACGTTCGGGTTGTCTGTCATATCTCGTTAATGTTTTAAGTTGTTTACCTTCGCTCAACCCTCGGCCAGCAGCACGCTCACGGCATTGATGAGGACATCGAGGGTTTGCGGATCTTTCTGAGCCGCCTTCACTAATGCATGCACAAGCGGGAGTTTGTCGCCGTTGCAGCGTATAACGCAACTGAACGCGTTCTCGCTCTCGCTATACGTCGCTGCAATTACACAGATGGCGCTTCCCTCGCCATTTTCCCCGTTGCAGCTCGATTGGTAATCGCAAAGGGAAGAGTTGATAAGATCGGCATTACCCTCGACCTCGTCGAGAAATTCTTTTTTTGTCATTGTGTTATTGTTTGTGGTTGGTTTTCTTCCTTGGCGTGGAGAAACTTGTTGATGAAATAGATTTGTCCCTTTGGGGTCACCTTGGTGGTGCATGTGACGTGCATCACGCCGCCGTCACCGCTGCGCACGCCCTTCTTGATCTCGAAGTAGCCCGCATCTACGTAGCGCTGCATGGGCTGGTTGTAGCGCTCGCCCTGGCTGATGAGGTAGCCATGGTCGCGGAGGTATCGGAAGAATCGGTTCTGGCCCATCTCGACGCCGTTTTGCCGGATGATCTTGGCCAGCTCGCCGATGAGGCAGCTCGTATTACTGCCGGCTACGGCATCGGCGAAGGTCACCTTGGGCCGGTTCTCGGCGTTGAGCCGCTCTACCTTCTGACGTGCCTGGCGCTCCTCCTTAAGGATCTTGGCAAGGTGGATGATGTAGTCAGGGTCTTCGAGACTTTTTGCGATCGCCGAATCTGTCATGTAAGCGCCGTGCTTGCGGATGCTTGGGAGAACCTCGGTGATGATCCACTTGCGGAAGGCCTTGGCGGCAGGCTTGCGCGCGTCAAGCACTACGTCGTAGAGTCCGCTCTCGGAAACGAAGAGCGCCTGCTGCGTTCGCCCCTTGGCGTCGGTGATGGGGTAAAGATTCGTGACCCCGTGTGTAAGTCGCTGATTTACACCCTTTGAAGTGAGCCCTAACGGCTTGCAGATATCTGTGAGGCAGAACCACGGTGCGCCGTCTATTTGGGCGATTCGGATGTTTCCGAAGGTGTCGTTGTTGAAAATCTGAATTTGGTTGTCCATATGATCATCATTATAATTTGCGGTCGCGCTCCTCGCGTTGATAGAAGTGCTGTACGGTGCACCTGACCTCTGCGATGAAGCCTGCCATGTCTCGTTCGTTGGCATGGTCGGTGTCGGGTGCGATGTCGTCCCCCTTGACCAGGGGGACGCCTCGGAAGGTGAGGTAGAGCGCGCCGCCGAACTCCGCCACCTGCACCTCGTGACGGATGCGGGCACGGAGCCGCTCCTCATGCCGTACGGCACGCGCCTTGGCATATCTCTCCAGCAGACTGCGGAGACGTAGGGGATTGTGGAATATCATAACGGGTTAATCTTTTGAAGGTTATTAAAGCGGGTGTCAATCAGGCTCCACGGCGAAGATGCGGAAGTACCCCAGCCCCTCGCCCCGCTTGAGGTGGGCTGCCTTATCGGGATCTGTCAGACGACAGGAAGCGAAGCCGTTGACCGTCTCGCCCGTCAGGCCAAAGTAGGCCTTGATGCGGGCCTTGAGCTCGCGGTCTATCGGGTGGTGGAAGCGGATGACGTACTTCGGCATAGCGCTTTGGCAGAGGTTTAATCGGGATTGACGGGACTGCCGCCGAGGAAGCGGATGGACGTCGGGTCGTGTGACGGTGCGCCTGCGGGGCTTTGCTTGAATCGCGGTTCGCTGAGTTCGCGCTCGCGCTTCTTGATCTCAGCGCCCAGGCGCTTGATCTCCGCGCGGAGGACGCCCAGGGCCTTGCGGTGGCGGAATAGCCCCGTGATAAGGCGCGCGCTCTCGCATCTTTTTGCCGCCGCCTCGATGATGGCTTTTTCGGCCTCCATCTTGGCGCGGAATGCGACGCTGACCGAATGGTCGGCCACCTTTACGTAGGCTCTGGCCTTGGCCCGCTCGTCCCTGAGCCTGTTCTTTTCGGTCTTGCTCATGGCCCGCTCCACTACGGGTTTGCTCTCGTAGGTGTTTCCTATGTCAATCATGCGTGTGCTTAGTGTTGGGTTTTGTCTTCGATGCATCCCTCAGAATGCCCGCCTCGCGGGCGGCTGCGAGGCGCTTGTTTTCGCCATTCACGCGGTTGACCTTCAGACACTTCGCCGACAGTGCCTCAAGCCCCTCCTTGTCCCGCAGGATGTGGGCGGCGAGGTACGTCAGCAGCGCCTCGTTGTAGACGTCCTGCTTCGGGCGCCCCTCCTTGTCGGCGATGGTGTCGATGCCCTCCTTCAGGCGGTCGTAGGTGAGGAACCGCACGGCGTGCTTCTTCCCCAGCGCCTCCAGCTTCTCGGCATCCAGTTCCTTGGGGCAGAACGTCACGGGCGGCACGGCGGCACCCTGGTTGACCAGCTTCAGATCACGCTGCTGGTCGTCGTTGCTCAGCGAGTAGCAGAGCAGCGCCCGTCCGAAGAACCACTCTGCGGGGAGTCCCGTGGCCTTCTCCATCCCCAGATAAAACGCCATGGTAGAAGGCGCCGCCATCACGGGGAAGAAGACAGGCTGTTCCCGCCGTCCCTTCGCGTCCAGGGGCAGGAGCGTGTCCGTCAGATGGCCGTCTAGCTCCAGATTGGCGGCGGCCTCGTACCACGATTTTTCGGGCATCACCGTCTCGCTCTTCTCACCGTTTGCCATCGGACGGGGCTCCACCGCCTTGCCCGTAGCGGGGTCGGTGACGTAGGGCGCTATCCCCAGATGGCGGGCCACATGGGCGATGAAGGCCTCCAGGCCGTTGTTGAAGTCGGCCTTGTGCTCGTCTCCTGCGAGGGCCATGACCAGGGCGTGGTACTTGTCGAAGGCCTTCTCGTAGGCGTTGAACAGGTGCTTGGCCTCGCCGCTCCCCAGTCCTGCGGAGGCCAGCGTGTCGGCGATGTCGTCCATGAGGTAGTGGGCAGTCTCGATGAGGAGGTTGGCGGCGGAGAGCTGGTAACGCGTTGCGGTCACGGCATCGCTGCGGCGAAACGCCGTGATGACGTCTTTCTTGAAATTCAGTTGCATAGGTCTGGTGTAAGGGTTAATGGGTGGTGTTATCCAGTCGTGCCGTCTGTCGGAAGCTCTCCCCCGTCAGGGGTACGATGCGGCAGATTTCCGTGAGCCTGTCTGCCGTGCGGTCGCCGTAGACCGCGCGGAGCGAGCCGTTCCCCTTGCCGCCGAGGTTGGTCGTGAAGAGGGTCGGCAGGCGGTAGCGGTAGCGGGCTTCGATCAGCTCGACGGCGGGCAGTCGGCTATTGCCGTAGTCCATGACGCTGACGGGCTCCTGTCCCAGGTCATCGATGCCCAGGAGGGGGGAGGTTTTGAGTCGCTCGAAGCGTTCGGGACTGTCCTTGGCCGTCTGGGCGATCTCGAGGGCATGGCGGAGGTTGAGGCGATAGACGCTGTCCCAGACGCTGGCGCGGCGCTCTGGCGGGATGGGCTGGCGGACGAAGTCCAGCAGCTGGCCCACGGCGTGGGCCAGGGAAGTCTTGCCCGTCCCCACTCCGCCCATGAGCAGGAGGCAGGGCTTATCGTCGGGGTCGGTGAGCCAGCGGGCCGTTGCGGCAAGGGCCGTGAGCGTGTCGGTGCGGGGCGCGTAGACCATGCCTCGGCGCTCCACCTCGCTGCGGTAGGCCAGCGTGAGCGTCTCCAGCACCTCGGCAGGCGTGAGGCGGGTGAGGCTAAAGCGCGGTGACGCGGTAGTCTGCATCTGAGCTTGCCATTCGCTCCACAACTCGGTTGCGGCTCTGGGCTTGTGTGTTTGCTGCGCCATTGGGTTTGTCGGATTTGATGTTGTAGGCCTTGTGGCATCGGAGCCAGTCGAAGGCATGGCGTCGCAGGTCGTTCTCGTCCTCGTGGCGCGTGCCTTTGGCCGTGCACTCTGCGCGGAAGGTCTTGAGCCAGTCGATCACCTCGGCGGGCCGTAGCCCCACGGCGAGGGCGACCTGCTCGCGAAAGGTCCGGTTGGTCGCCAGACTGTCGTGCCATTGCTCCTCGCGGTCCTCGGGCGGATGAGGGGGGCTTGGGGGGGAGCCAGCAGTCTGCCCCGTGCCTTGAGCCGCCGCGGCGGCTTTCACCTGAGCAAGACCTTCTGGCTCTGACGGGGACGGGGAGGGGGGCGGCGTGGACGTGCTCGCGTGCGCGGTACGCGTACGCGCGTCGTCGTCCCCCTTGTAGTTTTGTTTATTCTTGTTTTGTTTATTATAGCCATCGTTTGCCATTTTGCCATCATGGCAAAAATTCGATTTGCTATCGTTTGCCATGGCTTTGCTATCGTTTGCCATGGCTTTGCTATCGTTTGCCATGTCGGCGCTGGCTGTAGAATCATCCACGGGCGCTTCGGCCTCGGTAGCCCTTGCTTTCTTGCTCCATCGCTTTGCGGCTCCGCGCTTGCCTGCTTCGGCACGGGAGTCGGAGATGGCGTCCGCCTTCTCGCTCATCTCGGCAAAGCGCTCGCGAAGGCTCTCGCTGTAAAGGATCGTGCCGTCCAGGCTGAAGAGGCGGATCTTCACGCAGTAGTCGATGAAGGCCGTAAAACGGTCCATGTCCACATCGAAGTCCATCGCGAGGAGCTCGCCCATCTCGTCGAGGTCGATGCACTGGTTCTCCTCGCCCGTGAGGATCTCAAGCAGCATGAAGTACATGGCGTAACCTTCGAGGCCGAACTGGCGACGTACGCCCTTGATGCGAAGGTCGTTGCGGGCGTCGCCGTGGTGGCTGAAATATCTGAAGCTGTCTAGTCGTGCCATAGGATTGGGATGTTAGCGGTGATGGTGTCGTGCCTGGCGGAGTTCCGCCAATACTCCCCTGTCGATGACGCTGTCAGGGAAGATCGTCAGCCCCGTGCCGTCCCCGGCGCAGACGATGGCCGTCTGGTCTCCGGCCTTCTCGAGCTCGTTGATCAGCTGCTGTACGTTCATATCAGTACGGCAGGTTCTGGTAACCCGGCTGGGCGGGCTGCTGTGGGTAAGCGGAAGGTGCGAAGCCCGGCTGAGGCTGTTGGCCGGCAAAGCCCTGCTGCTGGTTGACGGCGGACTGCTGGTAATTTGCGGCAGGCTGGGCGAGAGCTTGGGCGGGGGAGTGCGAAGCGCCTCGAAGCTCTATCTTGTACGGGTCGAGGCTGGCCATGTAGTCGGTCGCTCCCGTGTCCTTGCGCTGGTAGGTGCGGCCGCGGACCGTGAAGGAAACCGTCACGACGTCGCCTGCCTTGAAAGCCGCGAGGGCGTTGGCTCGGTCGCCGAAGAACTCCAGCGGGACGATGTTCTCGTACTTGGAACGTTCGCCGGTTAAGCGGTCGCAGGTCGTGCAGTCGAGGAGAATGCGCTGCGTGGTGTAGGGTTGGCCCGCTTTGTTCTGACGCGTCTGGGCGGGTTCGATGGTTTTGATGACGCCCGAAAGGATGTTTGCCATAATAGGGTGAGGTTGTTGGGTTATTTCTGCCCGAGCAGGGCAAGTACTTGAGATATTTTGTAGACGGGAACCATACCGCGGTAAGCTACGGGCTCGAGGTAGCCTCTCTTGGCCCACCGCCACATGGTCTGCTTGGTGACGCCGAGCAGCTTGCAGGCTTCGGTGCGGGTAATGCGTCCGTCCTCTTCGGCCCGTTCCTTCTCCGCCTTTTCCTGCAGCTTGACGGCATCGGCGATGAGCGAGTCGGCAAATTCCTTGAGGTCAGAGGAGCTGATGATGAAGGCCACGTCCCCGCCTCGGCCGAGGATGTTGCGGATGTTGTTCATAACAGGGAACTATTTGAGGGTTATACGTATGGAGGGAGCCGTCTGCGTCTTGTGCAGATAGGCTTCATAGGTGTAGGGCTGGTCGGCCTTGAAGCGCTTAGCGTCGAAGGCCGTGCGGGTGGAGGCGGGGATGTACGTCAGCGTGAGACTGTCGCTCTCCCACTTCTTCACGCCCTTCTCCTCCATCAGCGCCAGCAGCCCTTTGGTGAGCTTGTCGCGCTGGGCCTTGAGCCTCGCCAGCTCCGTCTCGAGCTTGATGATCTCGCCCTCGGCATCCTTGAGCGTGGCGGGGAGGGGTTCGCCTCCTGCCTTGGCTGCGGGCACGTAGTCGGGGAATATCTCTTTGCGGTAGGGCTCGCTGTCTTTCCCGCCGATGTACGCCTTCACCGCTTCGGTGCAGAGCGCGGCGGGGATTCGGGTAAGCTCGCGCGCCTCGGGAGCACCGTACTGCGGCTTAGGCACCCAGAGGGCGAAGAGCCTGCCCGCCTTCTGACCTGGGTTCTGCGCCTCAAAGAGCATGGCGTAAACGCTCAGCTGGAAGGTCACGCACTCCCTATGCAGGGAGCTCGTGGTCTTGATGTCGCAGAGGTCGAGGTCGCGGGTTACCATATCGATGGAGGAAGCGATGCCGAGGGACTCGCTGGCGATGAGGTACTCGTTGGCCAGCGGCTTGAGGCCGTGCTCCTTGCAGAGGTCAACGTAATACTTCGTCTGGGACTCTACGTCCTCGGGGACAATGCCGAGGTTGTCCACCATGCGGCATTGCTCGTGGACCTTGTGCCCGTGGGCTGCCGCGCGATCGAGGACGGCCTGCGGGATGCCCGTGTAGGTGTCGGGCAGCAGCCAGCTCACGATGGGCGTGACGCCCGAGAGGGGCGTGCCGTCCGCGGCGGTGTAGGTGTGGCTCTCTTCATCGAAGGAGACTGTGGATGGTGTTAGCTTGATCATATCCGTTAGGCTTTGGGTGTTGCGGCCAGTTGCTTGAGGGCTTCGCGGCGTTTCTTTACGGCCTCTTGAAATTTCACGTCCTGCCACAGCGGCTGGTTGTCGCGCACAAGGTCGTTGAGGTAGGGGATGCCTACGCACTCCCGTATGCTCTTGAGGATGGCGGGAAGGTTCGGCCCGGATGCGGCGAGTACGTCAGGGTCGGGCGTGTCGTCGATGGCGAACAGCCCGTTTAGGGCGTACTTGCGGGCGTAGCTGGATGCCGCGCCCGTGAGCTGCGCCTCGTCACTGCCCGCCTTCTTGAGCGCCTCGCGGGCGTAGGCTTTCACGCTCTCGGTCTCGCCATCGCCGTTGCGGAGCGTGACCGTGGCGCATATATATACGCGGTCTAGGGCGAGCTCGAGAGTGTCGTTGAACGTCAGCGTGCAGCCCGTCTCGGCGAGGAGGGGCTTGAGGGCGCCGAGGATGTCGGCGCACGTGCGGTACATGAATTTTCCGTAACTGTTGAACTGCGTTTTTGGCGCGTGCAGCTTCTGTTGAATCGTGATCAACTCTTTCATTGCTGTGTGGTTTTTACGGGGCTCCGTGGGCGCCGCTCCGGGCGCTGTGCGAGCCGCTGTCGGTTTGTGGTTTATATCGTTGTGCCGCCGTGGCCCGGGAAGGCCGGCGGGCGTTTCATCTAAAAGAGCGGCCCCAACCCGTGAGGCCGCCCGAGATGGCGGAGGTGTAATCAAGTCTCCGCCGGTAGACAAGAAAAAACGTCGACGACGCTTCGCCGGCAAAACCGCGTATGACGAAGACCACACGCAGTGGGGAAGGCGGACTGCAGGTTGTCGTGGCGCACGCTCTACGAGCTATCATCTTACCGCATACCACAGTTACCCTAAGGGTGCGCGCACGCTGCGTGCCCGCCTTTATGGTTACCTTTGCTCCATCGCCCGTGCGCCAATCGCCCGGGCAGGCAAGGAATATGAAACTCACTCTCAACGAAATGCTGGCGCTCACGAGGCTTGTGGACGAGGCGCTGGCACGCGAAGACCTGAAGGTCGATGCGCAGGCCATCCCGGAAGTCCGTGAGCGCTGGGAGCTCGCCAAGTCGTTCCTCAAAGCCGTCGGAGGCGGTGCGGAGTATGTCGGCGGTATCTGGCAGTTTTACGACCGCGAGACCGCCGTAGCCGTCCGTCACCGGCTGGCCGACCTTATCGCCGAGGAGCGGGATATTCTGGCGCTCCGTAGGGAGCAGCGCCGGTCGGCCCGGGCGGCTTGGTTGAGCGCCCTTGCCGCTGCTGTGTCGGCCGCCGCAGCCCTCTACGCCGTCACAGCCCGTTGAGCCAGCGCTCGGCGCGTTCGAGCAGGTCGGTGACTTTGCGCTTCAGCTCCGTACAGGGCTCGCTGGCGAGCCAGCCGAAGAAGAGGCTGACAAGGAGGAAGACTGCGCCCAATATGGCGCAGGCCAGGCACGTCGTCGCCAACCACTCGGCCATGCCGAGGAAGGGGAGGCGGCTGATCCACAAGGCCGCGAGGATAAGGGGGCCGGTGAAGAACTTTCGCATAACGTTGGGGTGTTGGAGGGGCTTGCGCTCCGTTCGACGGCAGTGCCACACGGGATGGACATGGAGTAGACTGAGGACGTGTGCACGGCGCAAGCCTATAAGGTGGCCCTGCCCATGCCGTGGCGCCCATCGTGCGGCACAGCCGCCTGCGTTTAGGTCGCAGGGGCCGTGTGCGGGTCAGCCGTAGCGGAGGGGGCAAGAGCCTTTAAAGGGTTCTGATCATACTTTGAAATCACGGGAGTTTCCCGTGAAGTGTAGGTGCGCTACTGGGCCATTGGTGTCGGGGTCGTGGATTGTTAGTCTCGCCCTTCCCTCCGCCGTTCGCGCGGTTGTGCAGTATGTCAAAGAACGTTTGCCTAGCGCCCTGCCGGGGCAGGGGCTGGCGGGATGTGGGAAGCTGCGGAGTCGAACCGCAGTTTGGCCAAGTAGATTGCCTTGCCTTCTGGTGACGCGCTCTAGCAAACTTTCAACCGAGTTAGTATTAAATGGATTTGCGTCGTGGCAGAGGACTCGGCATCCGTGCGGCCTATCCGTGCGGCCGCTGCCTTCCCGTTTGCCCTCCCTACCTTCACAGGCCGGGATGGGCATCCATATACCTTAATCTGATACCATGAAAACGTATCGTGGGAAGCGGGGAGTCGAACCTCCGTTGGTCTTCTCAGCGGGCCGGCCGTTTGGGCGGACGGCTTTGCGCGTTGCGGCCGGGGCGTGCATGCCGACGTGGGGTCCAAGGATTATTCATTGTGAGTATGAATAGCTGTCGGCAAGTTGGCGCGGTAGCGGCCGCTGCGGTGCTCTCGTCCGTCCGGGCGGCTGTACCCGTCCCCGGACCTTATCCGTGTCTCTCCGGGGCGGGACCTTCCCGTATGTTTCACTCCGCCGGCGGCCGGTCCGGCGGGTGTGCCGTGTCGCCGGCCTCGAGCAGGCCGAGGTATGCCTCCGTGCGGATGCTCACGGCCTCGAAGGCGGCTCGGAATGCCGTGTCGTGGGCGTAGAGAAAGAGGATGCAGTCCTTCTTCTTGCTCACGTACCCGGCAGGGCAACTCACCGCCCGGGCGATGCGGCCGCGCAGGGCTCGCGGTATCCGCCAGCCGGAGAGCGAGCGGGGCGAGTAATACGCCATCAACACCGCTACGCCCAGCAGTGCCCGGCCGACGCCGCAGCCCTTCTCGCCGCCCGCCTCGCGGTGCCAGCCGTCAACGATGGCCGCCAGCGGGCGCATAAGCGCCGCGTCGCGCAGACGGGGGCGCAGGCAGCTGACGAAGCGGTCGGCAAGGGCCTCGGCTTCGCGCATAAGCGCTGGCAGCTGGGCAAGTGAAACCCACGGCGAGGGGGCGGCGGTATGGGGCATTGGTTGAGGGGGGGGGGGAGAAGGGTTGAGGTGTAAAGGGTGCGGCCTAGGCCGTGCGGTCGCTTACACGGCCTAAAGTGATGCTTTTGTAGCCGCCAGCCCAAGTCAGGCGCTCTATCTCTTGGGCGCACAGCGGGTAAAGGGCAAAGCGGGCTTCATGGACTTCGTACTCACGGGAGTCGCCGGAGGGCTCCCACTCGCCGTAGTTCGTCCGTGCTGGCGGCGCATCGAAAAGATGAAGGCCGCCGCACTCGTCTCGCGCCAGATATAGCGTGATGGGCAGGGGCAAAGGGAGGAGTGTGCGGGGTGTCATCGCATTGAAGGGGTTAAAGGGTTCGTGCGGGGTGTTGGCGGCCTATTTGCCGCCGTCACGCTGCTTGATATATATTTTCACCAGCTCGCCGTCACTAGCGCCCGGGTGGGCGTCAGAAAGCCGGTAATAACTGCCGTTGTTCTTCATCTCGGCCACGATGGCGTCGTTGAAGTCGCTGTGCCCGGCTACGGCCAGAGCGGCGACGGCTGCGGCCGTGAAGGCCGCTATCTCGAGCGCCTTGAGAAGGCGGCGTGCGGTGCGTGTCATATGCTTGGGGTTACCCGGCGGGCAGGGTTACCCGCCGGGCGGTGGGTGGTGTGGGTTACAAGAGCTTGTTGATGCGGGCTACGTCTTCAGCGCTGATGGCCGTAGGGCCGTCTTCGTCCCAAAGCCGGGCGGCGTCGATTTCGACCTCAAGCTCACAATCGCACATATCGTCGCCGGTGTCGGCGTACCTGCGGCCCGCGTTCTTGGGGTCGCTAAGCCAGAGGCTGGCCGTGCCCTCTAACTCGACGGAGAAGTCTTCATCGAGTTCGATTATCTCGTCATTGAAGCTAATGCCGTACTCGTCGATGCCTGTACCATCTAGATTGCTGTAGAGGGTTTGGGCTACCTTTCGTACCTCGTCGTCAGTGAGCCGGCGGGCAGGGGCTAATTTCTCGGTTGTCATAGTGGTATGCGGTGTTTGCGGGTTAAGCGATGCGGATAAGGTTGGCCTTCTTGAAGCAGCGCCAAGCCTGCTTCTCGGTGTCGTAGTAGGTCTGCGTCGTGTCGCAGGCTCTGCGGTGACCGGCGGTGTCCGGCGTGATGCTGTCTGCCAGCGTGCCGTAAGCCTCGCGAAGGGTGCCGTCTACCTTGGTGAAGTAGAACTTCACGATGCCCTTGTGAAGGGCGGCCTTGAGCTTGACGTTGCGCCAAGCGGTCTTGAGGGCTTCGCTAAGGCTGAAGCCGTTGCGCTTTACGAACTGCCAGGCCAGCGTGAATACTTGGCTCAACACGTTCTTTCTTGTCTGCGTCATAAAGAGGTGCGCTTGGCCGTGCTGCGCTAGGGCTGGGTGAAGGTGCTTACGTGTTACGCTTTGTAGTACCTTTGCGGTATCAAGTAGCGCCTTCGTGATTACAGGTGCAAAGGTAAGATGTGATACTACTCAAACCAAGGGGGTATCCCATTATAATTAAGATATTAACCATTAATAACATTGAGTATGGATACTCAGCAAAGATTCGAGAAGTTGCTGGAATACAGTGGCCTAAACGCCGCACAGTTCGCCGTCAGGATAGGCACGAAGACGAAACAAGCGGTATACGAGCTACAGAAGGGCCGTACGCACTCCTTCTCTCGTACCATGATGAGCAAGATAACTAAGGCCTTCCCTGAAATTAATTCCGTCTGGCTTCTGACTGGCGAGGGCGAAATGTTACGCCAGCCCTCCCCGGCCAGCTCCCACGCGGACGCGCCCGCCCTAGAAGGCAAACCCATATTCGTCACAGCAGGGGAAGAACCCGCCGACGCCAGAATAATCCCCGTCCTCCCCGTAGCAGCCCAGGCCGGGACGCTCTCGGAGTTCTCACAAGCGGTCGCACAGGGGATGATCTGCGAGCGCATCGTCACGCCGCTCCGCGACGGCGACTTCGCCATCCGTATCGTCGGCGACTCCATGGAACCGGAGTACCAAGCCGGGACGCTGGCCATCGTCAAGAAAATCAACGAGAAGGCTTTCATCGATTGGGGGAAGACCTTCGTCCTCGACACGGTCAACGGCATCGTCATCAAGCGCCTCTTCCCCGCCGAGCAGGGCGCCGACTTCGTCCGCTGCGTCTCCAACAACCCGGCTTACCCCCCCTTCGAGATCGAGGGGCAATACATCATCGGGTTTTACCGCGTGCTGGCCACCTTCTGCCTGAAGTAGCCCCGTCCCCTACCCGGGCGGACGCCTGCGAAATTCCCACTCCCGGGAGTACGAAACGCAAGAGAGCCGGAACTGACCGCGTTGTTCGCGGAGTTCCGGCTCTCTTTTGCTGCAATAAAACAGCCTCAACGTCTGGGGAACGTTGAGGCTTTATGTTATACCGGCACGAAGACCGCGCCATTCCTTTTAAACGGGAAGACGACCTCCCGCACCGCATCCTCCGGCAGGTGCATCCACTCTGCCATCTCCTCGGCCGTGTAGCCGAGCTCCTCCCGGGCCAAGCGGAAGGCTTGCGGGATAACCTCGGGGCTGTCTATCGCCACTTCCACAGGTTCCCGCGTCCGCCAATGCCGGCGGCTCATCTCCACCATCAGGTACTTATACCGGGCAGCGTCAATTCCGCCCACGTCAAGCGCCCTGCGGACAATCATCTGCATCGATACCAGCCAGATGCGTTTGAGCTCGGGAAGGTCGCTCACCCGCAGACCGGTCAGCATCCGCCTCGCGGCATCGAACGGGAAAAGCAGCTCTGAAGCGAACTCGTTAGCCTCGGCCTCCTTGTCTCGCGAGGGGAGTATCAGAGCGTCCGGGCTGGCGTGCATCAACAGGTGCCCCAGCTCGTGAGCCAGCGTAAACCGCTTGCGGTCGGCAGGAGCTTCGCTGTCTACGATTATCAGGCGGTAGCCGGCGTCCGTTATCAAGGAAACGCCGTCAAAGCCCTTGATCGGGCAGTTCCACTCGTAGACGAAGACGCCTCTGCTCTCCAGCGCATGGCATATCTCCCGCAGCGGATGGTCGCCGAGCCTCATCGTCTGGCGGACGTATTTCGCCGCTTCCGCCGGGCTGAAGCCTTCGGCATCGAGGTCAAGCTCACGGAATTTGAATGGAGGCGTCTCCATCTCGTCCAGGATGCGGTCTATCTCGTAGGCTGCAAGGCGCGTCAAACGGGAAATACGGGCACGTTCCGAGGCCGTCACCGAGGCTTGTTTGCGGTAGTGCTCGCTCGTCGCGCTTTCGCTTATCTCAATGTCGAGAAACGATACGGGAAAGCCCAGCTCGGCCATAGTCCGCTCCAGCACCTCGGCGGAGAGCGTTTGGAAGCCCTTCTCGAAACGCGAGAGGTTGGATTGCGAGAGTCCGCTTACGCGTCTGGCCAGCTCCGTCTGCGTCAGACCGCGATATTCACGGGCAAAGGTCAATTGTGCGTTGTGTATCATTGCTTCTTGTCTTCACTGCTGTAAAAAGATAAAGGGTAAGGCTGGCACGCCACTGGTTAGTTACGACTTCGCTTCTTTCGCTTCGGCTTTGCCGCCCTTCGTACGCACCACGATGCGCTCGGTGCGGGCAGTGTCCGTTACGGGGGCTACCTTGGCCATTACGTCATCGGCAGCAATTACCCATATGGGGGCGCCTTTGAAGTAGACGATACGCGGATCTACGAACTCGCCTACCTTGTTGCGCGTATAGCCGAATATCAAGACCGGCTCAGCCTTGGCGGCTTCGTCTTCGTCATCGAACAGGCTGGCGGAGCTTTGCGTCAGTATCTTGTCCGACAATATTGTGGGGACATAGGAGGGCTTGCCTGCCTCGTTGATACGCTTGATGATGATTTGCGTCTCTGCTATACGGAGGATGAACCGGCCGTATTTCGTGTTAGGCACTACGTAGTCGGGGAAGGCCTTGACAAACGCCTCAACCAGACAGCTGTGCATCACGCCTGCTTCGAGGCGGTTGGTGCGCGCCTCGGGCGTTTCAAATAGGCTGATGACGCTGTTGAAGTGCCTCAACCCTTCTTCATATGCCGCAAACATTGTCTGTGCGGCATCGCGCAGCCCTTCAAGCGCCTCTTCGAGGCTTATCGTGCGGCGCATCTCGGTGTTTTGTTCTAATTTTGCCATGTTTAATAATTGGGTGTGGCGTGCCTGCCACCCTCAAGGCTCGCGGCATTACCCGTGCTCGCGAGCCTTTTTGATACTGCAAAGATATATAATTCCATACGATTGTTGTATATGAAAGGCGCTTCATTTTGCGGGTAGGGCGCACGAAAACAGCCGCTGAGGACGTCTCCCCAGCGGCTGCCCCGTTTTGCATGCTCACGGCTGCTTGGCGGAAGATGCCCTTTTACACCTACGCTGAGTGGACTACGTCACACGTAGCCGTTCAGTGAAAACGGACATCCCGTAACGCGAAGTTACGACTTCCTGCGCAACCACGCCAGCGCACCGCCGAGCAAGACCGCCAGCACAACCAGCGGAACGGCGGCGGCCTCCTTGATGCGCTCCCATAAGCTCGGCTTCTTGGTCACCACCTTCTCCACGCTTACCCGCAGCCCCTTCACTCCACTCCCTGCGCCGACAGCTTCCCCTTCCAGCTACTCATACCTGGCAAGGTCTCGCCAAGCCAAACGTCCGCAAGGCGGCACGGTCATCGGGTTCAGCGCCATTGGGAAGACTGCATAAGATTTTACGCAAACGGCATTATCCATGCCGAAAAGTCCGTATTTTTGCGGAAAACATTACGCGCATGACGATAGACAAGGATTTGGAAGGAGTCCTCAAACCGCCCATTCCAGCAGACACCGAAGACCTCGAAGCGAAAACGCTCCGCCAGCTCTACGAGGAAAAGAAGGCAAGGCTCGGATTATCGGACAGGAAAATCCAAAGCCTGCTTGATATGCCCAGAAACGTGATCGACCCGATACTCAACGGCACGGTGAAGCAGATCAACCTAATAAACTTCATCAAAGTAGCTAATTTCCTCGGCATTGAGTTCGACAAGCTTGCAGCTGCCTACCTTCCCGAGATGAATGCTGACGCGATCGGGAGCATTCAGCGGTCACGCGATGCGGGATTCCTGACGGAAAGATTCGATCTGAAGAAGCTCGAAAAATCCGGATTCCTCCCCGCTCATGCCTCCGTGACCGACATCATCCGCCGCATCACGACTTTCTTCGGCATCGGCGGCATCTACGAGTATCCCATAAAGGGCATAGGCGCAGCGTTCAGCCGCACACGGAGAGACTCGTGCGACAAAATGCGCGACTTCTGGGTATGCTCGGCATATGTGCAATTTGAGGCGATAGGAAACCCATTCCCCTATGATAGGGCTAAGCTCGTGGAGCTCGTCCCCAAAATACGGCCTTATTCACGGAATGAAGACCACGGACTGATTGCCGTGCTGAGGTCGCTTTACACCACGGGAGTTACCGTTATCTATCAGCCGCACCTCGGCGGCGAACAGGTGCGCGGAGCGACCATGAGCGTCGGAGGAAAGCCCTGCATCGTTATCTCCGATCTGAACAATCTGTACCCCACCCTTTGGTTCGCGTTGATGCACGAACTTTATCACGTGCTCTACGACTTCGATGACATCAGAACGGAGACATACCACGTCAGCGATGGGAAAGGCGACCTCATCCTCACGAACGAGGACAAGGCCGACCGCTTCGCCAGGCAATACCTGCTCAGTGACGACAAACTGGCCCTTGCCACTGCTTACATCGATGCCCCGACCTCACTCAACGCCTTTGCCAGCGAGTGGGGAATACACCCGTCCATCATCTACGCGAGCTATTGCTTCCGACATGGACAATCCGCATGGAAGCGCTACCGAGGCCACATCCCTGACATGGGCAAAGCACTACGGGGCATTAATGTCCTGACGTTCCAGGCCGAAAGCCTCAAAGAGAATGCCAAGAGAATAAAAGAACTTTTCAACGTATAACACGACATGACAAGCAACAACACCACTACGGCCGAACAAACGGCCAAACGGGAAATCGACAAAGAGCGAGAGATCCAGGCCATCTTTGCAAAGGCTGACGAGATCAAGGAGGCGATTATCGCCTTCGACGAACAGGACCGCCTGACCTTTGAGAACGAGATGACGAAGCTGATACCTGATGGAGAAATAGACTCTCCAGAGGAGAAGTATGAGCTTTTCTACAAGGCAATCGAAAAGTTTCTGCGCGAGAACCTGCCTAAGGGCGACAAGTTCAAGGAAATAAGGAGACTGATTCGCGAAGAGAAGAACGTATTTCTAACCAGAGGGCATCGACTCGATGCCAAAGGACTGCGCCATGCTGACAGCCGCATGAGCTACAATAAAGACATGAAGGAGCTCGTCACGATACTCGCCCGCTGGAAATATAGAGGGGGCACGCTTTATGAGCTGTACTTGCAACTCCGCCAGCTGAACGCATCTAAGGGCTACCCCCTTGCATAGCCTCCGTTATTTCCCCCTTATCCACGCCAGCGCACCGCCGAGCAAGACCGCCAGCACCGCCAGCGGAACCGCAGCCGCCGACTTCACCCGTGCCCACGCCGACGGCGCAGCCTGCACCACCTTCTCCACGCTCACCCGCAGCGTGTCCCGCTTAGCCTTGTAGAGCGTATCTCGGCGTGTAATGGTACGGTAGAGTGTGCGCCACTTCTCGCATGTAAGGAAGACGGTATCTCCCCGCTGCATGAGGGACTGGCTGACGCTGTCGCGGAGGATGAGCGTGTCATGCCGTTCGAGCACCTTATAGAGCGTGTCACGGCTCGCGGAGTGCTCTCTGGTGGCCGTGTGGGTCGTGCGGCAGGACGTGAGGGCGAGGATAAGGAAGAGGATGGGGAAAATTCGTTTCATTCGTGTAAAGATAAAAAAGGAAAGCCCCACACCGAAGGTCTCGGCATGGGGCTTATCTTGCTGTCTTGACTGCTGTGTACAACTTGGAGGTTGCTCACGAAGTCGCGACGGCAAGCAGGAGGTGATGCAAAGATAGAGCTTCGTTTTGGAACTGCAAAGCTTCACCCCACGTACTTCAGCGCCTCGATGCGGTTGATCCAGCCTTTGCGGAACTTCTTGTTCGCCGGCCGCGTCTGGCAGATGCGGTCGATGAAGGCAAGGCGTTCGCGCTTGAGGTCGGCAAAGAGCTCCCTCGGGTTACGGCTGTTGAGGGCGGCAAGGGTCTTAGAGCCTACCGCACCATCGCAGTCCACGCCCAGCACGAGGGCGAAGAGGGCGAAGACCAGCACGAAGAGGCCGTAGCCCGTGCCCCACCGGCGGAGTCTTGAGGTAAGTCGGCTCATGGGCGGGGCGAAGGGGTTAGGCCGGCATACTCGCGCCGGGCATCAAACGAGGGGCACGCCTTGGCGGCGAAGTCGCAGTGACCGTAGATGCGGGCGCCGGGATAGTCGCGCAGCAGGTCGCGCAGCAGCGCCGCCAGGGCCGCACGCTGGGCCGGCGTGCGCGTGTCCTTGGCCGTCTTGCCGTCAGCGGCGAGGCCGCCGATGTAGCACACGCCGATCGAGTGGGCGTTGTGACCACGGCAGTGGGCACCGGCCAGCGACACGGGGCGGCCCGGGTGGACCGTGCCGTCGCGGTAGACCACGTAGTGGTAGCCGATCCGGTCAAAGCCGCGCTCGCGGTGCCAGCGGTCGATGTCGGCCACCGTGAAGTCCTTGCCCTCGGGCGTGGCCGAGCAGTGGACGATGATTGTGTCGATTTTGCGCATAGAGAGAGTGTGTGATGAGGGGTGTTAGAGGGTTTCGGCACGGTAGGGGGGCATCGGGGCGACCCACTCGGCCGCGAGCGTCACGCCCGTCTGGGTCGCGCCTCCGAGGTCGCTCGGGGCGTCGGCGAATCCTGCCTTGCGGGCCTTCTCGAAGAGCTGGCGTGCGGTCAAGCGCCCCGTGCTGTCGGTGACTCCCGCCTCGAAGCGGATGACGAAGGGAATATAGTGTGATATATCTGCCATAGCGTTGAAAAAAATAAACGTGTCGATGAAAGGCCTGATCCGTGTACATATCCGCGCGACATATCGACGGATAGGCCCTTACGTGTACATATCCCGAGCGCAACCTGCAACGCAGACTCTAGTCTTCTATTCCGTCAATCTTGTTGTAAGCTTTGGTGCGGATGCCCTCGTAGTAGATGCCGATAAGCTGGGCCATGTTGGAGACGGTGAAGTCCTTATCCGGCATAAACACCCACTCCTTCATCATCTTCTCGAGCGCTGCGTTATCCTCGATAACCGCCGTGAACGAGATGCTCCGGTCGCGGATATAAAAGTTCCCGAGGAACGCCCGTTGCGCCGTGAAGAGGCTGTCTACGATAGCGCGTATCTTCGCCTCCGCCCGTTCCTTATCGTCGAGGTGGTTCTCGAACCGCATCTTGAGGATATTGTATTTTACGAGCGCCTCGTTTTTCCTCAGCGTTTCCCCGACCATGAGCTTGGCCTGTTGCGCCCCCACGGTGCGGTTGTTGAGGTCGTTGAAGAACTCCATCGTCTTCTCGCTCGCCTCCTCGATGGATTTAAGCCGTTTACGTAGCTCCCATTGCTGATAAAGCTGTTGGAGTATCAGGAGCAGGAATATTACCATGAAGCAGCCGAATATGACCTTGAGCGCTCCGTAATCGCTGGCGGCCTCCGCCAGATCGATGCTCGCCCGCGAGAGCGCGCTGATTTGCTCGTCTGGAACGGCCTGTCCGGCAGCCGCGCTAAGTAAAGTGACGTACATTATTGACGTGTGTGTTTAAAATATGTCGATGAAAGTGCCGTTTCGTGTCCACGTCAGGGAGGACGTGTCTACGATTCGCCCCATCCGTATACACATCGGATCGGCGGGAGGGGATGCGTGAGTATGATGAGTTAGAACGTTAAGCGGAATAGGAGTCGCACGTCCATGCTATTTTGATGGTGGCAAGTGTGGTCGTGAGAGAGATACCTGTACCTGTCTTCATCGCGAGGGAGGCTTCAAAGTTCTTTGTGATCGGGCCGAGAGCTGTCTGCGTTCCCGTATCTGCGGGAAACTTGAGGTAGAGGTCGGCACGGTATTGCCCGTTCCCCAACTCGTAAATCGTATAAGAAGCGGTTCCCAGTCCGATGCTGTATGCGTCCCACTGTACGGTCGATGATGAATTTCTTGTTATCGATAGCCCTTGCGCCCGCTCCCACGTAAATCCGTTTTCGTCCGTGAGCGTAAAGTACACCTGTACCGTCTGCGTTACCGCCTTCGCCATTGATTGACGATTGCTGAATATCGTGGTCTGATAAGAGAGTGAGGCGTTTAACTTCTTACTCTGGTCGGCGAACCCCGATGAGGACGCGGATGGTGCGAGTGTCGTCACATACCAGCCTATAGTCTCCCACCCTCCGCTCTCGCGGGACAGCTTGCAGGTGATTTCAGCCATATACCCCTTGGGAAGGGTGAAAGGCTTGGCGTTCGTTGACACTACCAAGTTCGGAGTGGTGACACCCGCTATCTTCACACCTCCCTCGCTAGAGTTGTAAAGGAGAATGCTTTGGCCGATGAGTGACCGCGCGGTGGCGAGCTTCGTGGCATCCGCTCCATTGCTCGCGCGGGTCGGGAAGAATAGCGTATCAGAGATAGCCGTTCCCGTAAACTCCACCCAATTGCCCATCTTCAGAACGTTGGGGACTTTGGCAGACACGCTGCTCCCATCGGAGTCTGTGAGCGTTTCCGTGGTGTAATATGCGCTTAGCGTCGTCTGCGTTATCTGCGTCTTGTTGCGGTAATTAAGCCCGCTAATCGTCGCTCCCGTAGCCGTCAGCTTGCCGTCCACGCTCACGCGGAATGGCGCCTTCGCCCCGTCCGCCCCACCGACCCAAAGCGGGTAAGTCACGCCCGCAGCGAGGCCTGCATACACCGCGTTGTCCTTCGTGAGGAGAATCTGCTGGGAGGAAGCGAACTTCAGGATGGCGTTGTCTGCCATGATGAGCGGGGTGTTGATGGGCTGCGAAGTTTGGACTAGCCTAAAATATGAGCCTACCAATTGGTCGGGAGGTCTCTGCGAGTTGTCGAAGGCTTTGATGCACTCATACGCCTTATCTTCGTATGTCACTATATCGAGGTATTTGTACCCGTCCGTCTCCACCTTCGTCCCGTCATTGTAGGACTTCCCAGTGGCCCACTCCGTCACGCGGTGGATTGCGCCCTTGTCTCCTTTATCTCCTTTATCTCCTTTATCTCCTTTGTCGCCCTTCTGGCCTCTAGGTACGAGTTTGCCTGATGCGACAGAGGCTCTCTTGGTAACGAGTGCGGGAGTGGTAGAGTTTGCGACGGGATTGGCGAGTTCGTAGTATGCCGTACCTTTCTCCATTCCACCCTGACCGATAAAGACGAATGCATGGCGGCCGTTGGAGTCTGGGATATTGTCAAGGAAATTGTCGCTTCCCGCACCCCAGAAATATCGCAAATTGTAGTAAAGATTGGACTTGACGGGATAGTCGGTGGTCTGCGCGTAGAAACCTGCATCCATCACGACCAAGACGAGGACTTTATCCGAGGATGTAGCATGATGCGCCCATATTTCCATGTATGCATTTTTTGCCTCATCTGTCTTGCCCTTATCCTTGAAAATATTGCAGTAGAAGCTGTCGATGACCGCTCCCGTGTGCGGGTTGATGATCACACCGTGTAGGCCCGTTCCGCTCGTCTTCAGGACGTTAACCCCGTCAACCTTCACATATACCGCATAAGGCCCGCTAGTCTGATAAGACTGCGACTGAGCTTCGATGGTGTGGAAGTCGGCATCTTTCCCGTCCTCTCCGCTCTCGCCTTTGATGCGCAGCACGCTCCAGCTGCCCCATGTGCCGTTGTTGCTTTTTCGCATGGCCATCCAGATGTCGCCATCCTTAGGCTCGTCATGCCAATCGCCCGTTTGGGTCGTGCTGGAGGTCGCGGGAGGGGGTGATGGCTTGGTCGCTTTGGAGGAGTAGGCGTAATCCCACTCCTCGGTGTCAATCATCTTTGCGGGGGTTGTCCACACGGAAGTCTGGGGAGACTTGCCGTCAGAGGTGAAGACGCGCATACTCATCCACACGGGGGAGCCGCCTGCTGCGGGTATGCCGTCTGACCACCCTGCGGGAACGGGGCTGCCGAACGAACCTCCTGTGGGAGTTGTCGGCGTAGCCGCACTCCGCTTGAAGACGATGCTCTTGAAGCTCGCCTGCGGCTTGATTTGCTTGCGTAGGACTACGCTGGTCTGGATGCTTGGCATAAGGGGATGGGCGTTTAGTCGTTGGCGGATTGGCCGTATAAGAAGCCATTATCAATCGAAGAGACGGGAAGCGCAGTGAAAGATCCTTCGGTTTTCCCATTCCATGCGGTACATAACAAATCGTAAATGCTAAGGTCGAAGGCGGCGCCTGCGCTTATTTCCGTCGATGTGCTATACAAGTTAAAGATCAGCTTATCATAGCCCAGAAGGGCGCGCATCGCGTTAATCTTGTCGCGGAAAAGCGCCACCATCCACAGCTCCGCAAACGAAGGGAGCCACCATGAGCCAGCCTTTACATGAGCGGTTGAATATGCTGCGCAATACTTGGCCGCATTATTGTTGGCCGTGTCCGATGCAAAGATTGAACTAGTCGAAATAGCCTTCGTCTTTTCCTTTCCTGCCCAGTCGTTAAATGCGGATGCTCTGGTGACCGCATCGGTGACAAGCCCCGCCTTGCTGCTCCATTTCATGTTTTTGCTCGTGTTGGCGACAAGTAGTCTATGGCCGCTATCCGTAATCAGCACTCCCTCGGCAGTGGCTTTGTCCTTCTTCGCTGCCACCCATGCGCTTGGCGTGAACATTTGCCAGAAGCGTGTTGTTTTTCTCACGGTCGTTGTAGCTATATAGCACCCCTCTGTAAGCAAGTCGAGGTACTGCGCCTCAAAGGCCGTGAGAGAGGCGTCCTTCGCCTTCGCGATGAGCTTGTCGATGGTGCACGTTTTCAGCGTGTTGCTCTGGATGAGGGGTATTTTGTCGCCATCGGCCAAGGCAGCGGAAGCCGTTGCAACAGTGTTGATGTTTTGATAATATGTTGCCATGTTGTAGCTCGTTTGGAGTGTTTGATTTAGCCGCCTTCCCGTAAATCCTGCAAGGCTTGTAGAAATTCCTGCAAGGCGGCTCGTTTTGTTTAGTCGGCCGTTTCGGGAGTCTGCGGTTCGGGCATGGGGTTCGCGGCGCACCATTGGCCTACGACCTCGCGGAGGTAGTCCTTCAGCGCCTTGCGCCATTTGAGGAAGTCGAGGTATTCCTGCTCTGCGGCTTCGTCCTTCTCGATGTCGGTGATGGACGCGTAGTAATTGTTGACCATCGCCTCCACCTCGTCAGCGCTGTACTTCTCGCGGATGAAGGCGGTGTACACCTTGTCGAGGTCGGGCTGAAGGGTCTCGTTGTCGAAGAGGTCGGACTTGCTGAAGTCGATGCGGGTGCAGCGCCACCACTTCTCGTCCTTCCCGCGGACGTTGACGGTGAACTGCTTGAAGCCGTAGCAGACTGCCACGCTGCCGTCTGCGAGTTCGTAGACGGCCTTGGTTTTAAGTGAAGTCTCTTGTGTCATATGGCTTAGCTTAGTGTGCAGTCGGCCTGCACGATGACGTTTGTGTTATGGGTTGATGCCGTGACGCCTGCGGGCTTCTCGCTGCTCAGGTAGTCGCAGTCGTATACCGTGATGGTATCGGTGGCGGACTTGCTGCTCGCGTCCCCTACCGTGCTGCCTCCCGTAGAGGTCGCTGTGCCGCTGCTTCCCGTGATAAGGTTCATCGTGTCGGAGTGATACTTCTTGATGAGCCATGTGGCGCCGTTCGTCACGCTGGCGGGAGCTGCCGTGTCGTCAGACTTGACTACTGAGAACTTCACCTTTACCGAGGTTACGGCTTCGGGCACGTCGTAAAGCGTCTGGTTGTCATGCCCTGCGGTCGTGTTCGCGTCCGTGATGGTGGCTTTAAGTCGGTACGGGTCGGAGTTGTCGGTGATGGCGATGGCGCCAGTGTCCAGAACGTCGACCGCATCGGAAGCCTTGACGGAGCAGAAGTAAAGCTCCACGCCGTCCACCATGGCCGCGGTGACATTGCACGTCTTCTTGCCCTTCCCGCTCTGGGAGGAAACCGTCTGGTCGTTGTCAGCGCTTGACCATGTGTAGAAAAGCTCCGAAGCCTTCGGGGTGGTCGTCTCGTCCAGCGTTTTTGTCCCGAGGATCACCGAGGCCGTGATGGTGCAAGTGGTGTCCGCGTCCACCACGCCTCCGTTGTTGGCAGAAAGGATCACGTTGTACTGACTACCCGTGACCTGCATGATGGTGATGTCGGCGGTCTTGGTCATGCTGGCGCCATCGAGGGTGAAGACGGCTTTCAACGTTCCGTTCTGGTATTTGAGAAGGTCAACCAAGTTGCGCTTAATCGTGAGTTCTCCGTCTGCCACGTCGAAGCCTCCGCCCTCGATGCCCGTTACCTCGTTGTTGTTGATGTACCATTGTACGCCCGTATTCAGCGCGGTTCCGTTCACGATGACTTGGCACTTGACGGGGTTTGCTGTAGACCACGTCGGGCCGACATTGCTGACGTTCCCCGCCTCGTATGTCTGGAAAAGCTGCTGGCTCGTCCAGATGCTCACGGCCACGGTGCTGCCGCTGCGGAGCTTGCGAAGCGTCACGCTGCCTTGTACGCTTGTGTTTGTTGCCATATGATGATGAATTAGTATGTGTAGAGTATTGCGTTCGTCTGGTCTGTGAGAAGGCCGCTCCCCGTGTCGTCGAGGCAGAGGACTTTGGCCACGCCCTTGCGGTTGATCTCGCAGCCGATGGGCACGTCGTCCGATGTGATGCCCGCTGTGGAGAGGACGGCCTTCTCCCCGCTCGCCTTATAGACTCCGTTAAGTTTCCAATCGATCTTGAGGCCGATGGTGGGCTTTGTTAGAGCCTGTCCTCGGTAGTCCATAAGCACCTTAACGCCCTGCGTAGTGGTCTCCTGCTTGTCGAAGTCTGCACCGCCGATGATGCCCTTCCCCTCGAAGCTCGGCATTGCCGTCTTCCATGCCCAGCCGTACTGCGTCTCCGCGAGGTTAGCTTTCCCTCCTCTGGGTGTCGCGATGAGGGCAAAGTAGCCTCGGTAAGGGTAGCTAATATTCAAGCTCCCCGTATCGTAGAGTCCGTAGTATTGGGCGAGAAGCCGGAAGATGGGCCCTGTGCCCGGATCGCTTCTTATGGCGTCTCTTGAGAAAACGCAGATGGCGGTATCCTCGTCGTCTGCATGGTCAGCAAGGAAAGTGCATGCGGGGTTGATGTCTGCAACGGAGTTGAATGTACTGGCGCGAAGTATGGCTGTTGCCGCTCCGCTCTTCAGATTGACCGCAACTAGGGTTAAGCCCACCGTTGTTGCTGATGCGCTGGCGATGACGTTTGTGCCCACCTTCACGCACGCTGCGCTGTAATCTATGGCAGTATTGAAAGGCACGGTGGTGCAAGTCAGCGCAGTGCTTCCTTCGACCTCGCTCGCGTAGAGCTTCCCGTCCTTGATGTAGGCCGTTGCCGTCTTGGGCTGTGGAGCAGTCGGGGAAGCTGAGTTCGCCTCGCACACGCAGACCGTCACGCAGTCCTTCGCATCGCGGGCGCAAATGCGGAACTGAGCGCGGTCGGCAAATAAAGCGTCGTAGCGCACTTCGGGCTTGTTGGGTTGATACGTTACCAGCGGGTCAGCAGGCATGTGTTTATAATTGCCTGACACGAAGGGAGTGAGCAGCGTGCTCACGGTCTCTCCCTTGGCGTTGACGCTCTCTTGGAATACCAGCAAGTCCCACGGGCGGGTTGAGTCATCCTGCGCGATGGATTGGGTGCTGCCGTTGATGCGGAGGCTGTAGGTCACCTTGCGGTTATGGGCATCGGCTGTGGTAAGCCCTTCCTGCATGACTCCCGTAGCGTACTCGGCCATGAGGCTTTCGTCGATAAGTGTGTCGTAGACCTCGGAGGAGGGGCGGTCTGCCGTAAGGTTAAAGCTCTCTGCGGGCTGCTGGGCGCACGTGAGGATGGCGGGAGGGGTCTTGACGGGGGTGATGGCTCCCGTGAGGGGATTTACGAAGCTGCCCGTCATGTAAAAGCTCCACGTGCCCGTTAAGTTGCGCTTGAAAAGCAGCGAGTGGCCGTCTTCATCCAGCTTCCAATCACCCGTATCGAAGTATTTGCCTTGTCCCGTCAGGAGCGCCAGTTCTGGTGCGTCCGCCCCATCGGCCAGCGTTTGCCCCTTGAAGAATGCCCGCCATTTAATTTCCCTTACGCACTCGATGCCGTACTTCCTGCTCCCGTCTTTTGCGGTTGCCGATACGAAGGGAACAATCTTCGTCGGGTACTTTGTGCGGTCAGGAAAGAAGGAGGCTCCGTCCGTTGTATTGATGGCGGGGCAGTGCTGGATGTCGTCCGCTACGTAGATGTCCGTCACGAAGTCAAGCGGCGGGGTGTAGCGTCGTATAGCCTTGTTAATCTGCATATCCTGCTGTGATTAGGTGTTTAATATTGCCGTGACGGCCTTCATGCCCTTGGCTTTGGCTTCGGCACTAGGGCTTGCCGTGACGGTGAAACTCGCGCCTTCCGCTCCAAGGTCGTCTGTTATAGTCGTGCCGTCATCGCCCCAGCGGAGCGTGAAGAAGCGGCCCGTGACGGGCTTCGGGGAGCCGTCTTCACCGACTTCATACTCGCCCGTTTCGCCATGCTCCACTCGGCTTGCCCCGTTGCTGGCATTCCAGAGGCCGTCTGCATCTTGGTCTCCGCTGTTGCGATTGATTGTCCATGTGACGTACTGCTCCGTGATGTCTTGCCCGTAGCCGTCCTTGACGATACAGCGGAACTTCAACGTCTCGCCATAGGCGATGTCGGTGTGTCCCGTAGTCTCGTAGAAGGTGAGGCTCGCCCGTATGCGCTCGAACTGCTCGATGTGGCCGCTCATGTAGACGTTCCCAAGGAAAGCTCCGTAGGTGTCCATCTTGTAATCGACCAAATGGCCGAAGGGGTCTTTGCCCTTGATAGTCAGTCCCGAGAGGTCGCCCATCTGCATCTCTACGCTCTGCTCCGTGAAGGTGTAGTTGTCCACTCCTGCGAGATAGCGGGTGTAGGCCTTGGTGCGGAGGCTGCTCTTCTGGCGCGTCTTTTCTGAACGATTGCCGTAGCAGACGAAGTGCATCTGCGGCTGCGGGTGTATGCCGTTGGCCGTCCAGACCGTCTTGCCCGTCTCGTCCGTCTCGTTGCCTCGAAGCATGTACGTGAAGTCAGAGTTGGCTCCGTTGACGCTGCTGACAGAGGTTATCTCGAAGTAGACGGTGGCGAAGCCCGCATGGGTCATGTTGCCGTGCAGGTCGTCCGAGTCTGCGGTGGCGTTGGCGGCTTCGTGCCCCGTGCCGTGCTCGAAGTGGAAGTAGCCCATGCAGACGTCTCCCACCGCGATGGCTCCGACCTCTCCCGTCTCCAGATGGAGCGTTGCGCTGCCTCTGGAGACGGGCTTGCCGTCCGTGCCGACCTGTGGGTCGCACGTTTCGATGATGCCTCCGCCGGGGGCTTGCCATTCGTCACCGAGGATGACCTGCGTGCGGTTGAAGCGCAGCTCGGGGACTTCGAGGAAGCTGCGGAGGGTGAGGCTGTCGGCCTCGATATGCCCGTCCTTGCCGATGCGCCACCCGTGGCCTCCCGCGATGCCGCTGACGAAGGCGTCGGAACCCGTGTCGTCGGCGTGTGTTGCGGGCGCCTTGAAGTCGGCGGAGCCGCTGGCGGTGAGGCCGCTGGCGAAGGTGATGCGGCCCGAGGCGGTGTCGGCATGCTGGCGCGAGAGGTAGCTCTGCTCGGAACGGAGGGAGGAGAGGACGTTGCGGTCGGTGAGCGGGGTCGTGTCGCCCGTCTTGACAACGTATGGGCCGCCCGAGCCGCTTCCGCCAGAGGTGGCCGCGATGGTGCCGGAGAGGGTGAGTGCGTCGAGCTTGTCGGAGAGCTCACCGATGCGGGAATAAGCGGCCGTCTCGCCCACGATGTACTGCGGGTTGTCGTAGGGCAGGTCGAGGTGGCGGTCGTAGCCTATGATGCGGCTCCTGCGGCTTCCGCTCTTAAAGAAGGCTGCGGCATAGAGCGTCACGGGGTCGCCGACCTGCAGGGCTGCGCGATAGGCGTAGGTGGGGTCAAGCGCTCCGTTGGGACTGCGCCCGTAGGCGTAGTCGCTCATCATCGTGCAGGTGTAGGTCGAGGGGTCAACCTTCGATTTCTCCATGTATTCCTTGCCCCAGGCGAGCAGCTCGTTCTCGGCCGCCTCGACAAGGCCGAGATCAGGAAGGTAGGAGGCATCGAAGCCCAGCAGGGTGAAGCGGTCGCCCACCTTGGGGTGGAGCGTCTCGTCGGGGAGGACGCGGCCGTAGTCCTCGTTGTAGACCAGCTCGAACCATTGGCGCTTGTCGGTGTCGGCATATTCCGCCGCGCCCTTGTCGTAGAAGTTGAGTTTGAAGGTCATGCCGGCCAGCGAGCCGCTCTCGAAGGTGAGGCGCAGGCCTTCGCTGTCGCGGGAGGAGTCGAGGATGTACTTCTTGGAGAAGGTGAGGGAGTCGTCGGCGATGGCGTACCACGTGACGGGAACGTTCTTGCCCGTCTCGTCGTCCTTGCGGGTCTTGGCCAGCGAGGCCACGGCGCTGACGGGGTGGCCGTTGAGGTACTTCCCCTTGTGGTCCGGGTCGGGTGTTTGGAAGCGGGGATAAATGGCGTCGTTGGTCACTACGCTCTCGACCGCTTCCCCCTCGGTGAGGTCATCGCTGGCGTCGATGCAGTTGCGCCCGCCGTTCCATGAAAGGGGGAGCATAATGCGGCGCTGGACGATGCCGGAGACGGTGAGGTCTTCGCCCTCGGAAGCGGTGAAGTAGGCGACGGGAACCTTGACGGGGAGGATGTTGAGTATCTCGTAGGTGTCGCCCACGGCAGGCACGATGCCACCAACGATGTAGGTGTAGATGTCGTTCTGCCCGTCAGCCGAATGGGTAGGGTTGAGCTGAGCCTCGATCTCTCCCCGCGTGGCGAGCGCTCCCGTAAGGAACCTCAGGCGGAGTCGGACGCGCGGCGGGCTGCTCGGTTTTCCTTCGCCTTGGCTGACGCCCGGGTAGACGTCCGCCTCTTGGAAGTAGTCGGTTGAGAGCTTGCGGTTGTCGTCATGGAAGCGCCCGCCGTCGTTCTGCGTAACCGTGAAGACGAGCTTCTTGCGGTAGCGCAGGGGAACGTTGCGCTCCCCGCCGAAGACGTAGAGGCGTGTGGCGTACTGCGTCTTGCTGTCGGAGCGCGAGATGGTGGCCATGTTCTCCCCGAGGCGGAAGGCGGCAGGCTGCTTGTCGGCGTATTCGCACCGGCCGAAGTGGATAACGTGGTCGGTGACCCACCACTCCGTCTCCCACGCCTCGGCCATGGCGCTGAGGGCGTCGAGCAGGGAAGTGTTAGCGTAGATCAGGGGCTTCGCTCCCTCGCTTACGTCAGAATGGATGGTGACGTTGTAGGCCGTGCCGCGGTAGGTGAGCCCCAGCGCGGTGAGGTTGCGCAGGAAGAGCTCCATGTGCTGCGCCAGCGGTGCGGTGAGCGACCAGCTCGCCTCGCGTCCGCCCAGTTCCGGCCGGAACTTGAAGACCTTGCCCGCCCATGCCCGGTATGGCGCCTCCATGGCCAGCTCGTAGCTCCAGCCGCCCGAGGTGGCATCGTAGGCCGGGCTCTGGACAGCGGTGACGACGAAGCGGCCTTCGCCCTCGATGTCGCACCACGCGCCCAGCGGGAAATGGACGGGGCTGGCCAGCACGAAGCGCAGGGTGATGCTGTCTTCCTTCATCAACTCGTAGCGGCGTTTGGTCCCCGTGCCGAGGGGCACGGAGACCAACTGCTGGCCGTCTGGGCCAAAGATGGTGATGTCGCTGCGGGTTGATGTCATATGGGGGCAAAGATAGGTGCCCGCAGGGTGGCGGGGCCGGCGCCGGTGGTGCCTCGCGGGTACTTATCGGCAATTGTGCCCGCAAAGTGGGCAGAACGGCCGGCGTAAGGGCACGAAAAAGCCCTTCGCACGGCTGGCGGGCAGGTGCGAAGGGCTGGGCGGGTGTGTGTGCCGGGGTTGTACCGAGCTTAGTCGGCGGGGCGGGAGGCGAGGGCTTCGGCCATCTCTGGGGTGAGATGATCGGTCGATACGATACGGCCGAGGTGGTACTCTACCTGGGCGGCAAGGTACACTTCGCCCTTGTAGTCGTAGGTGATGTCGTTGCCGTCCGGATCGGCCAGAATGTAGAAGTCTGCGCTCTTGACTTCAACCACAAGGCGGGGGGCGTCTGTGGCGTAGCCGTTGATTAGCTGCAGGGTGTCGTAGGGTATGGGGTGGGCGTCGATGGTGATATCGCCCTTGGGCAGGTCGGCTTCGCGCTTGTAGATTTTGCCGTCGCACACAAAGTAGATTAGCTTGCCAGAGGTGGTGGGCTTGACGTCGCGGTATTCGGACTTCTTCGTGCCGCGCAGAATGTCGGTGAAGTACTGGCGCTTGATACGCAGGGTGAGTTGTTTGGGCATGGGTGTATGGGTTTAGCGGGTGGGTAATTGTCTGGCGGTATGTTTGGGCAAAGGTAAGCAAAACCCGCCCACAGAAGGCGTCTGTGGCGCCCTTTGTGTGCGGGTGGTGAAGAACCTTCGGCCGGGTCATACGGAGACGAAGCTGGGAGCGTATCGCCGCATATAGTAGGTGAAGCGGTCGTTAGAGCAGAGGTAGCCGCAGACGCGTGTGTAGCTGCCGAAGAGGCGCAGGCGGCCGCGGTATAGCATAGCGAAGCGCGAGCCGACGCAGATGCGCTGCACTGCTCTGGCAAAGGCAGGGCTGTCGTAGCCGTTGCGCCGCAGGGCCGGCACGATGCAGCGCCGCAGGGCCGTTTCGCTGTCGGTCATATCGCCGTCTGGCACGATGGGTAAGATGCCGTTGTGGGCGAAGATCAACCCGTCGGCGGCGAAGGGGTGGCAGTTGGCTGCGCAGATGCTGCCGTGGGTCGCGAGGCGAAAGTGCATAATGCACGTTTCGTCTGGCGTGACCTCGCAGAGGCGGTTCATGAAGGTATCGAACGAAAGCCCTTTGTAGCGGCGCCGTTCGGTGGCAAAGCCGAAGCCGTGAGGGTTGGCGGTCGCTGCGGCGCACAGCATGTCGGCGGGCGGCAGGGCATGGCCGCGTTCTTTGATTATGATAACGCACATAGGTCGGTGGGTGTTAGTGTTTGGGTACATAGATGCCGTAAAGGCTGCGCAGTTCTTCGGCGGTAAGGTCTTCGCTGACGATTATGTAGAAGCTGCCGTCGTAGGTGAAGCTACGCGTGCCGTCTGGTGCGGTGGGCGTGCAGGAGTCAACCCGGCGGTCGGTCTGGCGCACGGCTACGCCCCAGTTGGGCGCGTCCGGGCGGTCGTCGTTGAGGTCGTTGTACAGCGCCAGCAAAAAGCGCTGGGCTTGGCGCTTGGGCATGCTGTGGGCGACTACGCCCCAGCGGCGCTTGAAGAAGTTGGCTTGCGTATCGTTGTAGCGGCAGTAAATTGCGAAGGTGGTCATAGGGTGTCAGTTGGTGAAGTGGTTGGGTAAAAAGCGGGCAGGCACGGCGGCTTGCGGTGCCCGCCCGCATGGTTTGTTTAATGAACGGGTCTGGGCGCCAGAAGGCGGGTGAAGTGGGCCTGACGGCGGGTGAAAAAGGCCTTTTCTTCGGCGTTCAGCCAAGGTATATCGTCGATGGTGAGCAGCTGCATACCAATGCGGTGCTTTTTGCTGTAGGCGACCAGCTTGGCGCAGAACTTGACCCACATGCTTATCTTTTCGTAGTCGGTCGTGCCGCCGTGCTGGCGAAACTCAATGGTCTTGTGGCGCAGGTAGGCGCAGGGGTTTACTTCATAGTAGCGGTCGCCGTCGCAGGCCTCAAGTATTTCGCGGCGTGTGTGGCAGCGGTGGACCGCGCCCGGCAGACGCTTTGCCCAGTGGGTGTCGCGGCGTGAGGGCGCCATAAAGCTGCCTATCAGGCTGCTGCAGCTGGCGTAGTTGGCGAAGACGTTGCTGTAGGCTTCGTCGGTGAGGTCGGTTGCGCCGATATGTACGTGCAGGCCGGTTGAGCGGTTGACCGTGGCGCCAGCTTCGTTGATGGCCTTGCAGCAGACCTCAAGGGCGGCGAAGCCCTTCTTGCCGCTAAGTACCGGCGAAACGCACTCGATAGGGTTTGCGCCTACAATGCTGGCGTCGCTGACCAGCTTGAAGTACTTGCGGTTGTCTACGTGATTGTAGCCTTCGTAGGCGTAGCGTACGTTGTTTGCGGCGGCTGCTTCGGCGAAGCGGTGGCGCGGCATAAGGCACTCTATCTCTACGCCGAAGGTGAAGGTGTGGCGTTCGCGTGTGGCCTTGGGCAGGCTGTCAAGCAGCAGGTCTACTTCGTACGGCGTAAAACCCAGCTTGAGCAGCGCGTTTTTCTTGGCCGTCTTGGGTGTGCGTGCGTTCTTGATGTTCTCAACTTGGGTTGTGAGGCTGTCTGTCATAAAGCGGTGCGCTTGGCCGTGCTGCGCTAGGGCTGAAGGTTCTTCTTGTCGTTTGACGGTGCAAAGGTACAAGCGATACCTTGCAATAAGCAAGTATCTGCACAAGAAATATCTTGCAATTACAGATTTTTAAGAAAGCGATAGCTTGCACCGTCTTGCGGGTAGGGTACCTTTGCACAAGTAATCACTTTCTAGAACCACAGCCATATGCGTATAAGAGAAGTAATCAGCGAGCAAGGTATCACTTCCAAGGACCTTGCCGAACGTCTTGAGATGAGCGTAAGCGCTCTAAACCAGCATATCACGGGGAACCCTTCAGTTCGCGTGCTTGAGCGCATCGCCTCCGCCCTTGGCGTCCCGCTCTGGCAGCTCTTCGCTTCCCCGGAAGAAGCCGCGGGGACGCCGGCCGGCGGCTTCCTGCGCTGCCCTAAATGCGGGGCGCGCCTCACCCTCCACGCGGAGGACTAACCTCGGCGAAAGAAAAATATGGCGGAAGGCTTGGGGTTATAATTTTATATCCTACCTTTGCGGTGTAATCAAAAGAGAACTATGCCAGAGATTTGCCGTTTCTTGGGTATCATCATTTGCCTCTATTGGCAAGACCATAACCCGCCCCATATTCACGTGATTTACGCTGGTCATGAATTTACGATAAGCATTGCAGACCGCATTGTTACGGGTACTGCCCCCTCTAAAATCATCTCAAGAGTAAATGCCTGGATGGACTTGCATGAAAGCGATTTGCTCGTACTATGGCATAGAGCCCAAAAGGGCGAAAAACTCTATAAATTGGAACCCCTAAAATAGATTTAGCCATGCTAAGAGTAATAGACGTGGATTATATCAAGGACTATACGCTACGTTTGACGTTTAACGATGGCGTGACGAAGATTGTGGATCTTAAGCCATATCTTAAGGGAGAAGTGTTCGGCGAATTGCTTGACAAGGAACAATTCATCCAATTTGCGCTGACGACCTCCACTATCGAGTGGGCTAACGGAGCAGATTTGGCGCCAGAGTTCCTTTACGAAATAGGAAAGGCCGCATGAGACGCGCAACCCCTGAAACGACGGGGTTCTCCCGTCTCTTGGTTTCCCATCCTGAACTTAATATGTCAGCCATCGCCAGGCGGCTGGGAATACAGCAAAGTCTTCTGGCAGCTTATGCCAATGGGACGAGGACGCCATCAGATGAACGTCAACGACTCATTGTGGAAGAATTGCATCGCGTAGGCCGGGAATTGTTGACGGCATCGATATAATTAGAACGGCCCTAACAAACACCAAGGGCGGAGCATGGTCTACAATCGACCGCGCTCCGCCCTTGATGCGTCTCGCTATTTACCCGCCTTACAGCCCGCCTCCGGCCTTCGGTGCCGTCGGCGCTGCCTTCTTCGCCTCGGCTTCCGCCGGCTTGGCGGTTTTCTTGGCGTCTGCCTTGCCGGGCGTTGTCCGCTCCGCTTTGCCAGCCGTTCCGCCAGCCGTCATCTCGGTGAGCGCTTGGGCCGCGTCTCCCTTCCCCTTTGCGGCCAGCGCTGCCGCCTGCTCTGCCCTGATGGACTCAAGCTCTTCCTCGACACGCTCGGTGTTGCCGGCAAACATAATGCCTTCCCTACGCGACCAGATACCGCCGCCGACGGCCTGCACGGCGGTGGAGACTCTGCGGGAAAGGTCATCGATGCTGTAGGTCTGCGGCTCGCAAACGATGTCGGCGACCTGCGATGCGCCGTAAAGGTCGGCATTGACCTGCCCCAAGGCGGTGACAAGGAAGTTCACCCTTCGCTGGAGGAATTCACCGATGGTCTCGTACTCGTCCTCGGAGGCGAGGCTTGAGCCCATGAAGCGATATTTGAAGCTCTCGCCGCTCACGGGACTTGTGCCGGAGAGGTCTTTGAAGGAAAGTCGCGGCGTGTTGGTGAGCGTATAAATCATGTCGGTGAGGTTCTCGGCCTCGAACTTCACCGTGTCGGGAACCTGACTCCACGTGAGGTATTGGGCGGAGCTGCCTTCGCCCATCAGCTGGATAATGTGGTTACGGTTTTTCCCTTGGAAGGTCTCGATATTGCCTCGCAGGATAAGGTAGGGGAAGAAGTGGTAATCGATGCAGTCGGCATACTCGGAGAGCAGCTTCTCGAGGCGGATGCGCAGGGTGCGCACCTTGCGGTAGAGGGGCTGAGGCCGCCACATGTAGATCACGGGCATTTTCCCGAAGCCATGGGCGAAGCGCTCTTCCTTCCAGCCGCCGGCAACCTGCCGCCATGTATAAACGTGGGTTGCGGTGAGGCACATGTAGCACTGCTGCTCGGAGTCGTCGTCGGCCTTGACCTTGTACCCCCGGAGGAAGCCGGTCATCTCATCGTTTTCCATGAAGGGGTAGATGTCGTCCCCACGGAAGGGAGACCATACGGTGCTTTTGAGGCGCACCTGCCCTTCGATGCCTTTCCCCCCGCCTATCTTGCGCCAGAGCTTTGCCCAGAAGCCGTCGGCATCGCCCGTGCGGTACCAGTACTCGGCGACTTCCTGCTCGGCCAGCCAGGAACGGACCAGCTGCTTGTTGCGGTAGTGCATGAAGTTCTTGCGCATGGTTGCCTTGACGGCGGCCAGCATCTTGCGGGAGTCGGCGTCATCGCTGTCGCACGTTACCTTGGGCTCGGTACCGACGGCAAAGGCGGTGTGGATGTTGACAAGGTCCTGCTCTACGGGGAGGGCGATGCGGTTTGCCTCGACCTTCTCCCGCTTGTCGTCGGTTTTGTAGGCTTTTCCGTTGCGGTCGATGATGGTGCGCCCCCTCTCGACGATAATGTTCTGGTCGGGGTACTTCGTGCGGTCGGTGAGGATTTCATGCTCCAGCTCGTTCCAGTCGGCCCAGTTGCTCCAGCGGTCGGTCTGTGCGTAGATGCCGCGTGAGCGCTTGAGCTTCTCGATGCGCGTGCCGATGTCGGGAAGCGCGAGGATGTCGTCTATTCGTGCCATGATGTGGGGTTATTGTCGGTGACCTAAAAGTTTGTATAGTGCGTAATAACGGGCAGCGTCCATGCAATTGTGCACCAATATGCCGTTGGCGAAGAACTCGTGCTCGCCGTCCACCTCGATGTCATATACCTGCGCCTGCCTGCGGCTTTCCACCTCGATGTATTCCAGCACAGACGGGACTGCTTCAACTACCTTGCGTAGGAATAGCACGTCCCCGCACTTGAGCTGGTCTAATCGTTTCCATTGTAATGCAGTTTTTATCCGGTGGTCGGGAGTGCCTTCCAGCACGTATTCTTTTCCGCCAAGCGTCAGCCTTACGCGTATTACTTCACGTACGCCGTTGTCGAAGAACCTCGTGACCTTGCGAGGCCCTGCGGCGGTAAGTACCTCGTCGCCTTCGCGTAGCAGCTCGATTGCCTTGCCCCCGTCTGGCATCGCTACTTCCGTGCCTGCCACGAAGCAATGGTTATCGCGGTCCACGGGGCGGTTGATGTAGTTCCCGTCCTTGTCCTTGTCCCATACGTAGTTGTGCACCTCCTGCAGCAGGTTGGCGCTGTCGCTCGTCACGAACATGTCCATCGTGTTCATCTTGTCGATGCCGGCAAGGATGCTGCCAGCATATTTGTGGGCAGGGTAGATGTTCACGCCCTGCAGCTGGATGTCATCTATCAAACGCGGGTCGGCGCTGTCGGCGTAAACGGGGAGGCCGAAGGGAAGCAGCTCTTTGGCGATGTCCTTGGCCTTCATACCGCGCTTGTAGAAGATTTCCTTGAGGAACAGTTGGTTGTCGTAAACGCCGCAAAGTACGGCGGCACTCGGGTCGTTGGCAAAGCCGAAGTCGAGGCCGATGCCGAGCTTGTCGGCGTACTCGGGGAAGACCTTCACCTCGTGCACGTTCTTGAAGACGGCGCCCTCGGCCACGTCACTCCACTGGCCCATGAAGAGGTGGGCGTATTTCTGCGGGTCGTTGCGCTTGGTGAGCCGGGCGCTTCGGACGAACTCCTCGGAAAGGTGCTCGAGGTTGTCCAGATAGGTGGTGTGGATGTGGAGTACCTGCGGATGGGTGCTGATTTGCACGGGAGCGCCGTCGTAATCCACGATTTCGTGCGTGTCCTTGATAAACCGCTGGTAGACCCAGTGATATGAGTCCGTAGGGTTCATGATGATGATGACGCGGTTTTGTATTCCCTTCTGGCGGATGGAGTAGAATATCGTCTCGAAATCGCGCTCGCTGGTCCACTCCTCCGCCTCGTCGCAGACGAAGGTCGTGATGCCATGGATGGACTTGAGCTTTGCCGTCTGGTTGCCCGAGGAAGTCTTGATGCCTCGGAACATGATATGCGAGTCGGTCATGCGGTTGACCACGTCCGTCTTGGTGGCGGTAAAGTAGCGCTCCGTTCCGTCCAGCTCCACCTTTTCCAGAAGCTCGGGGATAATCGAGATGGCTGCGCTGACCATCGTGTAGCGGGTGTAGAGTATCTGGTGTGCCAGCGCCTCGCCGTCCGGCTGGGGCTTCTTCTCGAAGGTCAGCCGCTCGATAAAGGTTCCCACGCCGAAGCTCTTGCCGCTGCCTCGACCGCCCGTAATCAATATGACGGGGTGCTCCGTATCGGTGTAGAGCGCTTTGTAGATGTCGTGCGTGTGTATCATTCGGACTCCACCTCCTTTCTGATCCAGCGGTCGATGTCCACGCCCTTCTTGGCGTCGGCGGGAATATCGGAGGCGTCCGTATCAAGCCGTCGCTCTACCTTACGCCACTCCGGGTCGTGATGGTAGAGGAAGGTCGCGAGCGCCTGCACGTTGTAGGGCATTTCGCTCTCGGTGACGCTGGTCTGTATATCCTCGTCGTCGGTGTATTGCCCGTCCACGCGGAGCTTGCGCCTCACGGTGGTCTTCGATTTGATGACCTTGCCGCCCAGCGCAGCCTTGAGGTAAGCGCCTCGCACGACGGCCAGCGTTTTGCGTCTCCCGCGCGCTAAGACTTTGGACATACGTTCGCCTCGGCGCTTGTTTTCTTCCTCCGTCCAGCCTTTGTATCCGCCGTTTTTCATGCTGCAGAAGGTTGCCGGCAGGAGCGTTTCGCCGAAGCGTTCGGAGAGTGCGTCGGCAATCTCGGCGTCCGTCATTCCTTGGATGGCGAGGGCGAGTATCTCGTCGTAGAAGTCGTCGCTATCGTAGTCGAATTTGGGCTTTGCCATGATTTTGGGGGCTTTGCGGGTTTGGAATATGGAATATAGGTCCTATCTTTGCCACAGGATTGATGGTCGCATCGGCAGCGAGCAGCGCGAAAGCGGTGATATTGCAAGGTTCAACTCCTTAGCCAATCCTATAGGGGCGAAAGCCCCTATTTTATTTTAGCGTACTGCTCGCTTCGCATATCGATCTTGTTTACCACTCCATAGGATACGACTTCATTGAAATACTTCTTGCCAATCCGCTGGTTTGGTTCCATGATAGCCTTTAAGACCTTCTCGTCTGAATATCTAACGGCTCCTACATACACAAGCCTGTTCCTGTGGGTGTCCACATAGACGTTCTTAGGGTGTTTGATGGCCGCCTCTAGCATAACGAACCTATTAATATTCAGGGTGGCTCCTTTCTTCTTCTTGGGGTGCTTCGGATATTTTAGGATTGTTTTATCAGTGATTGCGGCATTTTCCGATTTTATTTCGATGCCGCGTCTCCTTAGGTCATTTAAATAGACTTCGTTGGTCTTCCCGAAGTTGTAATATGAACCGTTTCGGCGCCCTCTGGCAATAACCCTTTTTGCGAAGGTCTGCAGGTCTCTCGTATACCTTCGCTTTCTAGCTCCGAGCCCATAAAGGTATATACCTTCTCCCATTCCTTCATGTTTACTCTACCCGTTCAACTTGGTCGGCAAAGGCCTCGCCCTTGAGTATCTTCATATAGGGATCGTAGCCGAAGCGCTGCATAAAAGCCGCCTTGGCCTTGAAGGTATCGAAGGAAAGCATGACGTATACCTCCATTTCCTTGACCTCGTTAGCGGCCTTATCCTTGACGCTGGCCTTTAGGTCCTTCATCGCCTGCACGCGGTCTTCCCACGTCGGCTCCGGTCCTGCGAGGTCGGCGGACTGGGCGTTGTTCGCCTTGGCGACTTCGCGTTCGGCCTTGCGGGCGGCCATTTCGGCTTCGTGCTCGGCACGTACCGGCTCCATAAGGTCGTCGAGGTCGGCGGCGATGGCATTTTCTTCCTGCGTCTTGAGGAGATAGTCGCACCCGATCATATTGAGGTCGGCCTCGGTGAGACCGGCCGCTTTGTAGTCGATGTCGGGAACCAAGCGGGCAAGGGCGTCCAAGTCCCACTCGCCGCCTACGTTCGGGTTGTTGAGGGCGATGTTGAGCTGCTTTTCCGTCTGGGCATCCACGTCGATAAGTTCCACGCGCAGGAGGTAGTCGCCTTCGTGCGTTTTGCCGTCGTAGTGGTTGAGCTCGTCGAGGATGCGTAGCTTCTGGTGTCCGCCCACCACGGTGTTGCCCGTCTGGGCGTTGACGACGATGCCGCCCACCACGCCGTAGCGTTTGATGGAGCGCTTGAGCTGCCTGCGGCCTTCGTCGGAGATGGTTCGCGGGTTGTAGTCAGCGAAGTGGAGGGCGGAGCGCTGGAGCTCCACCGACCGGCTCTGCTGGAAGTACTTGTTGAGAGGCGTGCCAGATGGCTGATTATTGTCGAACATTTTGTGGGGTGGGTTTGGGCGGTTCGGTAGGGGTTCGTCGTATCTTTGCTATCGGAAACCCGTCAGAGGTGCTGCGCCGAGCGTATAAAGCTCATTAGTGGCTGCTGGCGGGTTTGCCCATATTAGGAACCTTGTAGGGAAGTTCTTCGCCTTGCGCCACAAGCATACAGAGGTCGCCCTGCTTGGTTCCTTTTTTGTTATTTCGTCCCGTACTCCGCATGCTTGCGCCGATAGTCCCATAAGATGCGGCGGCTCATAGGGAAGACCTTGTAGAAACGCTCGAGGTCGCTGGGGCAGTTTTCTTCCATCCACCGGAAGCATTCGAGGTTGAAGCCCACACCGCCGCTCGCCTTCTTGCCGTAGCGTATCGGCTCTGGCAAAAGGTGCTGGCGCATGTAGGCCAGCACGTCGCGCTGCGCCCACTCCGCGAGCGGGTAGGCTATCCCGTTGTTTGTGAAGTGCTGCGACGCGTAGCCCTTGAGCATTAGGCGGCGGTTCATCCCGTCGGCCATCTTCATGCCGAGGAATGCGTACTTTATGCCCGTCTTCATACGGACGGCCTTCACCACGTCGGTCAGCGTAAAGAGCTTAATCTTCGGGTCCGGCACACAATAGAGACCGCTGCGGAGGACGTAAGTTAGGTTCCAGTGCGGCACCTGCATAAACTCCACTTTCGGGTATCGGCTCTTGAGCCAGCCAATCCAGCGCTCGATATGTTCCAAGCCCTTGACGAAGTACATGAAGACGCATACCACCCGCTTGAAGTGCGGGTAGACCATATCCAGCACTACAAGCGAGTCCTTCCCTAGGGAGCAGAAGACGATGCACTCGTCGCTCTGCGACCTGACGAAGTCTATGACGTCGTTTGCTTTGTCGATGATGCCGGGCATAAGCTATCAGGGGAAATACGAAGAAAGGTCGGGTGCAGCGTAGCCTATCAGACGTGCACTCGGCCCTTTCTGCGCTTGGGAATTGGAGATAAGAGAACGATATGGGGGGCGCTGCGGTTAGCCCGCCGAGAGGCCCCAAGCCGCACGAAGGTCGCTGTAACGCTGCCGGCGGTTACCCACCTGCGTAGTATTGCCAGCCGCGGCCTGCTTCTGACGGGCGGCCACGAGACGACCGCCTACGCCTGCGCCGTTCATATTACGGCGGGGGCCGTATCTGTTCGTGATACTGCGCTGGATTGGTGTGGTTCTATTTATTCCGTTGACTCAGCAAAAGATTTAGAAGGTGAAACGATGTGGACTATTCGGAGCGTTCCAGAACGCTGCCGAGCTTATACTCGATTTCCGCACCGAGGTATGTCTCGCCCTTCCATTCGTAGGTAATAGGCTCGCCCTGCTCATCGGAGAGAATATACACCTCGGCTTCCTTGACCTCGACCAACGCCCAGGGCCGGGCGGCATCGGCGCCCTTGCCTTCATAAAACCTGATAGCATCATAAGGCACGGGGACGAGCGTGATTTCCTTGTCGTCCTCGGGGATTTCGTAGACGTCTTCGTATGTCACGCCGTCATGGAGATAGCGAAAGTAGCGTTTCGCGTTTGTGGGGCGGATTTCCCGCACCTCCTCCGTCTTATCGCCAGAGAGGACGGCGTCGAAGGCGGCTTTGCCGAGATTGAGGCCAAGAACGTTCATAGATATGAAGCGGATAAGGGATAATAAGCGTTGCGGGTGCAGGGATCGAACCTGCGACCTCCTCCAAGTCAAAGAGGCGAGCTTCCACTGCTCCAACCCGCGATGGTCGGCATGCGCCATGCTGCGGCGTGCCATCGTCAGCGAAGTTAGCCCAGCCTCATCCCGAAGGAAGAAGCTAAGGACGGCCTTGCGGGTACTTATCGCGTTAAGTACCGCATAAGCACGAAAAAGCGGCTTCCCCACCCGTCACGGGAAAGGGAAGCCGCCGTTCTAAAGCGAGCCTCAGCCTTTTTATTTTATCTTCTCTATAATCTGGCGCAGCGTATCGTCCTCAATCTTGCGGTAGCGGGCAAAGGCCGTACTGCCATCCACATGGCCCGACATCTTGCCGATAAGGTTCGGGTCCTGCACCTGCTGGTAAAGGTTCCCCACAAACGTACGCCGCGCCATATGCGAGCTTGCCACCTCGTTGATGGGCTTGTGCACTATCTCTCCCGTTAGGCTGTCGCGGATTTCCACTTTCCTCGTAATTCCAGCCATCGTCAGCAATTCCTTTATAGCGTCGTTATAACGCTGCGGCGTGATGAAAGGGAAGAGCCTTCCCTTGCGGTCTACGTCCCGGTACTTCTCGAGCAAGGCCAGCGCCCTCGGCAACAGCGGCACTCTTGCTACGGCAGGCGCACCGCCCTCGTCCTTCGTCTTGCGGGGTGTGTACTCCAATATCCCGTTGCGGATGTTGTCGGCAGACAGACGCATCAAGTCGCTCACTCGGCAGCCAACCAGACATTGGAAGGCAAAGATGTCCCGTTGTATCGCCAGCCGTTTATCACTGACGGGCAGGTCCGCCACGCGGTCGCGTTCCTCCGTTGTCAGGTAATACGGCGTGCCGTACTTCTCCGTACCGAGGATAATTCCGTCAAAGGGGCGGTTGCCGGTACGCCTCGTCTCGTATAGCCAATTAAAGAAGGTCTTGAGCTCCTTTAGCATCTTCAGAATTGTGTTTCCGCCTCTTCCCTCCACAGCCGATCGCTCAGAACGGATGTCGGCAGGATAGGCTTCGAGCAACTTTTTGAAGAGAATCGGGTTTTCCTCTGCCAGCGCCTTTTCCTCGCGTAGGTAATCCCTGAACCCCTCAATCTCCTCACGCGTTACGTCGTCAACGGCAAACATGAAGCGTTTTCTGCCACGCTGTGTGGCCCTAACGTAGCCTTCGTAGCGGGCGATAGCACGCGCCAACACTTCAAAGCTCCTTTGCTGGTACTCACTGTATTCCTTTTGGCGAAGGTACTCGGCCATCAGCGTGAAGAACGTCTCCGGGCGCTTCTTCACCTCTGTCTTCTCCACCTTGGGGTGGTAATAGGCATCGATCGTATCACGAAGCCAGTCCTTCGTTATCTGTTCACGGGACGTTGACGTTTCCGCCATAGCAATAGCGGCCAGCAGGTCAGCCAGCTTTTTCTGGGCCACGATATGCCATTCACGGGCATCGGGCGTAATTAGGCGCTTACGCGACATATCCACGCCTTTGTCGGGAGAGAAGAAGGACGCCTCTACGAAAACGCCGCTCTTCGCCCTCATCCTGCAAACCTTGGTTCCGAGCCTCACCTGCGCCGTCAGCAGGATTTCCTGTCGTCCGAATGCGGCGACCTTATCCGATAATGATAAAACGATTTTCATATAACCACTCGCCCTGAGAAGGCGTCGACTGCAAAGTTCCGCATCTTCCGCGATTTTGGCTACACTTTTGGCTACAAACGTGCATCCGAAAGTAGTAGCATGTTATACGGATCTTCCACGAAATCGCACAAGCGCGTTGATTTCGTGATAATTCCGCACATATCCCGTTGCAAGTGACTTCTTTCCATTTCTTTTTTGCTATTCCTATCAGGCGCACGACATACAATCGCGAAACGTTGATCTCCAACGCTTCGCGA
>DAVZJV010000011.1:0-199 GCA_052272595.1 Alloprevotella sp. | reverse complement strand
TTTTTCTGTTTCTCCCGCTCAAACCATCATTGCGAGCCAACCGTCCCAAGCTCTCCGCTGTTCATCTTTAGGCTCCCAAAGCATCGTTTGCGCCTAAAGCCCCGCAAATTCCAATCTTTTACCTAATTTTATCGCCCGAAAGCGGTTGCAGGAAAGCGCTCATTTTTCCGCAGCCACTATTCTCTAACTAGATTCCATC
>DAVZJV010000010.1:0-86263 GCA_052272595.1 Alloprevotella sp. | reverse complement strand
GTCAAAGATTGGGCTTGTGGTCTCACCCGGCGCGATGTGCTCTCGCTCATAGACTAGTCGCCCGCCATGAACCACTTGGTGCGCGGCGACCGCGTCATGAACCGCTTGCGCCAGATGGTGCCCGACGTGGTGACCGGTGCCAACGAAAGCGACATGTCCCATTTCGTTGATGTGATCGACAAGGCCAGCCTGCCTAGAGGAGCAATCGCATTGACGGACAAGGGGTATGTATCCAAGGCCAATCGGGAAGCGCTGAAAGCCAGAGGACTTCGCGACGGCATCATGCACAAGGCCTCCAAAGGCATGAGATTGACTGAAGAACAGCGTGAGAAGAATCTATCCATAAGCCGTTTCCGATACAGGGTAGAACGTACTTTCGGCTCCATGCGCTTGTGGTTCAAGTCCGGTATCGCCCGATATGTAGGGCTGGCCAAGACGACGGCGCAGCACCTGATGGAGGCTCTCGCCTATAACTTATAATCGCACTCCCGGGATCATTACGTTCCGTTCTCTCTAAAGGACGGGACATAATGTGGGAATATGGTCCCAACATGCCTTATCAAGGTCTGTTGGGGCCTTTTCCGGTGCCTATTACGGGAAAAGCTGCTTGTCATTCCCGCTTTTATGGCACAAGAACTATTCGTTAGACACTCTCTGCCCTCCATCAAAGAGGCGGGCAGTAGGGCTAAATCCTCAGAAGTCCTTTTGCAGGGGTCTCGATCGGTTCCCTCCTCCCTTCGGGCATCTTTACACGAAAGCCCCTCCCCGGCTCCGTGCGATCCGCACAAGGCTGGGGAGGGGCTTCTCTGTCATTTCCCGTCTGTATGCTCAGGGGCGTGGATTTCCTTCCATCCCTTTCAGTTTGGCAATCCGTTCCCTGCATTGCTCCATCAGCCACTTGGGTGTGGAGGTGGCACCGCAGATGCCAACGCTCTCGGCGCCATCGAACCACTCGGGCCGGATGGCCTCCGGTTTGTCCACCAGGTGCGCCTTGGGATTCTCCTGTCGACAGGCTTCGTAGAGCACCCGGCCATTGGAACTTTTCAGTCCGCAGACGAAGATCACCACATCGTGCCGGGCGGCGAAGCTGCGGATATTGGGAAGGCGGTTGGCTACCTGGCGGCAGATGGTGTCGAAGTAGCGGAAGGTGGCGGGCGGCGTGATGTGCGCCGTGAGATAGTCTACGATGCGCTGGAAACCCTCGAGCGGTTTGGTCGTCTGTGAGAAGAGGGCCGTGGGACGGGTGAAGTCGAGGCGGGCGGCTTCCTCGACGTCTTCTATGACGATCGCCTCGCCCTGGGTCTGGCCGACGAGGCCGTTGACCTCGGCATGTCCCCGCTTGCCGTAGATGACGATCTGCGGCCGGGGCTCTTCGGAATATACCCGCTTGATGCGGCGCTGCAGCTGGAGGACGACGGGACAGGTGGCATCTATCAACCGGATGCCGCGCTTCGCTGCCGTGGCGTATGTGGCTGGCGGTTCGCCGTGCGCACGCAGGAGCACCTTCGTCCCTTCCGGCAAGGTCTGAAGGGCGTCGTGGTCGATCGTGCGGAGTCCCATGCTGTGGAGACGTTCGCACTCACTGCCGTTGTGTACGATGTCGCCGAGGCAGCAGAGCCGGTCGTCATGTGCCAATTCCTCCTCAGCCTTGCTGATGGCCGTCGTCACGCCGAAGCAGAAGCCGGAGCCGGAGTCAATCTCAATGTGGAGCATATTCTAAAGAAGGGGGGGCGCAGCGCGGGGCTGGCGTTACTTCAGATCTTAAACATAATAGGCACTGTCACTTTGACGGGTGTGGGCATGCCCTGTTCGTCGGTGCCGGCCTTCCATCGGGGCATTCGTTTGAGTGCTCCCATAATGAGTCCGTAGAGGCGCTGGTCGGGGGCATTCTTCACCTCGAAGTCCGTTGCATAGCCGTCCGTCCCTACGATGAAGGAGGCGGTTGCCGTGCCCTGCGATCCGCGGTTGATGCACTGCTGTGGGTAGCCAATGTTTTCGTCCAGCCATTTCATAAAGGCGCGGGGGCCGCCGGGGAAGGTCGGAATTTGCGAAACCACTTCGGTCGGAACGATCTTTTCTTTCGCCACGGGAAGGGTCTTGTCGCTGATGCCCGTCGTGTCGACAATGGGGGTCGTGATGACTTCGTCTTCCGGATCGTAGTCAATCGGGCCCTTGAGTCCGACGATCTGGGGAAGGGGAATGCCCTCGACGATCTCGGGATGGGAAGAAACTGCGTTGGGCGACATGCGCTTGGTCGGCGCGAGGCGGGCGGTTGCGATGAACTTCACCTTATAGCCCTCTTTGAGTTCCGAAGGCTTGAGGCGGTCGAAGATATCCTCCGCCTCCTTCATGCCCCGCATGATGAGGATGTGCTCATAGAGCGCCAGTGCCCCCCAACTTATAAGCCACAGCGCCAGCACGCCTAGCACTGCACAGAGGGCGAGGCGGTAGCGCCTACCGGCCTCGGCACGAAGCCGGTAAGCTCCGTAGGCTTTGTTGCGCCCGGAAAAGACCAGGTCGCACCACTCCTTGGATAATAATTCGTCTGGACGCACGTTCTTACTACAATAGGCGGACAAAGGTACGCCTATTCGCCTTTTTGCTGTACCTTTGGCTGCTAAAAAGATAGAAGTAAATGAAATTACGGCCCATCGCCCTCGGCTTCGCCCTTATCCCTCTCGCTGGCTCGGCGCAGGAGTATTCCTCCTCGTTCAATGCGCTGCGCATGCCCGTATCGTCGCATGTCGCAGCCATAGGCGGCCAGAGCGTATCGCTCATCGAGGACAGCCCCGCCGCAGGATGGGCCAATCCTGCCCTCTATGCCAACGCCAGTGACCTGTCGCTCTCGCTGAGCTTTATGAGCTACCTTTCAGGTTCGGCGTGGATGGGTGCCCATTTCACCAAGGCCTTCGGCGAACGCCATACGTTGGCGGTCGGCATGCAGTACATGAACTATGGCCGGATGGAGGAGACGGATGAGAACGGCATCGCTTCGGGCACGTTTAACCCCAAGGACATCGTGGCCGGTGCGGGTTACAGCTACTTGCTCTCCGACCGCTGGTCGGGCGGTGCAAACCTCAAACTGATGACGTCTAGCCTCGCCGAATATACATCCGTGGCCGTGGCAGTGGACATCGGTCTTAATTATTACGACGAAGAGACCGCCCTTTCGCTCTCGGCCGCAGCCCAACACATCGGCACCCAGGTGAAGGCCTACGATCCCGACCGCCGTTCCCACCTGCCCTTCTCCCTCACGCTGGGCCTGTCGAAGGGCATGGCCCACCTGCCCGTGCGATTCCACCTCACCCTGGTGGACCTTACGCGCTGGAAGAGCAGCTATTATGTCTCGGGCAATGCGGATGAAGAGGGGAAAAAGGTCAGCTTCTCGCGCAAGGCGCTCAACCACATCGTGGCGGGCGTCGACGTGCTGCCGACCGACTACCTCTATCTGTCGCTGGGCTACAACTTCCGTCGCGCCGCCGAACTTGCCGCGGCGGGCACGTCGCACTGGGCCGGCATCACGGCGGGTGGCGGCGTGACGATCAAACGCTTCAACATCGGTCTCTCTTACGCCCAGTATCACCAGGCGGGCGGTTCCCTCTTCTGCGATGCCGGTTACCGCTTCTGACCCTTTCCAATCCTAAAGCATCTCACTGACTCAATATGAAACGCATCATCGTAGCCATCGACGGTCACTCCTCCTGCGGGAAGAGTACGATGGCCAAAGACCTGGCCCGCGAAGTGGGCTATATCTATGTCGACACCGGCGCTATGTATCGCGCCGTCACCCTCTTTGCCCTCCGTCACCACCTCTTCACCGACGAGGGCGAGGTGGATGCCGGTCGGCTGGAGGCCCTCCTGCCTGAGGCGGTCGTGAGTTTCCGCCGCGATCCCGAGACAGGTCTGCCGCTGACCTGTCTGGGAGATGAATGTGTCGAACAGGAGATCAGAGGCTTGGAGGTGAGCAGCCATGTCAGTCCCATCGCGGCGCTGCCCTTTGTCCGCACGGCGATGACCGCCGCCCAGCAGGCCATGGGCCAGCAGAAGGGGCTCGTCATGGACGGCCGTGACATCGGTACGGTCGTTTTCCCTCAGGCCGAACTCAAGATCTTCGTCACCGCCTCGGCCGAGGTTCGGGCGCGTCGTCGCTACGATGAACTGACCGCCAAAGGGCAGCGGGTGGATTTTGAGGAGATTCTCCACAATGTGGAGGAACGGGATTACATCGATTCCCACCGTGCCGTAGCCCCCTTGCGCAAGGCCCCCGACGCCCTGTTGCTCGACAACTCCAATCTCACCATCGCGCAGCAGCGGCAGTGGCTCCTTGACCGTTTCCACGAGCGGACGGTGGAGTGAGCGGCCTGGCGTTAAGTTCCAGAGTACCGTCAGAGAATAGCCTGGGATATATTCCTGGGTCTAACCCCACCGCGTTCGTTCTTGCCGCCGATTCTGCCAGTGATATACGTTTAATTGGCGGCGAGTAAATAAGAAGCACGGTTTCCTAGGGATAAATCCCTAGGCTATAATCCTACGCCCCTTTGGGGCTTTTGCGTAGGGAACTCCGCTCTCAGCCGTTTTAGAACATTCGGCTTAACTTCTTAGCTCCTTCATTCTTAACTTCTGTCCCTTTATCTTATGCCCCTTCTTGATCTGATCAACCGCGCCCTCGACGGCGTCAATTATCCAGCCACCCCTGAGGGGCTTTACGAACCCATCCGTTACGTCCTCTCCATCGGCGGCAAGCGCTTGCGCCCTACGCTCCTGCTGCTTGCCTACAATCTCTATCGTGACGACCTGAAGCGGGCCATGCCTGCCGCGCTTGCCGTAGAGACTTATCACAACCACACCCTCCTCCACGATGATCTGATGGACGGTGCGGACCTGCGTCGCGGGCAGCCGACCGTACACCGGCGTTGGGATGCCAACACGGCCATTCTCTCGGGCGACACGATGCTCATCCTTGCCCTCCGCCACCTGCTTGACTGCCCTGCGGAGGCACAGCCAGCCCTCTTCGAACTCTTCACGCGTTCGGCCCAGGAGGTATGTGAAGGGCAGCAATATGATGTCAACTTTGAGAAGCGCCTCGACGTCACCGAGGCGGAATATCTCGAGATGATCCGTCTCAAGACCGCAGTCCTTCTGGCCTGTGCCGCCAAGGCCGGTGCCGTGCTCGGCGGGGCCGATGAGGCTGACCAAGCCGTCCTCTACCGTTTTGCCGAACGACTGGGGCTGGCCTTCCAGTTGCAAGACGACTTCTTAGACGTCTATGGCGATCCCGCAGTCTTCGGAAAGAAAATCGGCGGCGATATTCTGGCGGGTAAGAAGACCTTCCTGCTCATATCCGCCTATCGTCGGGCAGACCATGCCGACCGCCAACGGCTGACCGCCCTCTTGGCAGATAAGGCCATGCCGGCTGAGGAGAAGATTGCCGCCGTCACCGAACTTTACGACCGTTACGAGGTGCCCCGTCTCACCCGTGAGGCCATCGACGCTCATTTTGCCGAATCGCATGAAGCCCTCGGAGCACTCACGTCCGTGCCGTCTGAACGTACGGCAGCGCTATGGGCTTATGCAGAGAGTCTGATGGGACGTAAGAAGTAAATTACCGTCTTTCCTGAGATGCTACAGCAAAGGGCTGCGCACCACACAATCTGTGGCGTGCAGCCCTTTGAACTTTTATGCTCTTTCGCTGTTTGAGGCTAGCTAGTGCATTACAAAGGTGTATCGGTCCATCCATCCGTTGAAACGTTGGTTACCGCTATAGCCGGGGAGGGACATGAGGGCCTCGCTGTCGATGTTTCCGAAGATATAAAGCGTGTCGCTTCGCGTCGCTTGCAGCGCCTGACGGACGGCGCCCGGTGTGGTGGCAATCGTGCAGGTCTGGCGGTCACCGAGGTAGGGGGAAAGCTGCACGATCGGTTGCTCGTCATAGCGGTTTGAACCATAGCATATGACCTGTTTCGCCTGCTGCGGCCAGCGGTCCGTTTGCAGTGTGCCGAGGTGTTCGATCAGGGGGCGGCACCAGCTGCAACCGATGAATCCTAGGGCTACCACCGACAAGGCCGTCCGGGGAAGATTGCCTAACAGCGGCCGGCAGATCGCAGTGGAGAGTGCAAGGAAAAGGGGAATAGCGGGAGAGAAATAGTGCGTTAACTTCCAAGGGGACAGCCAGATCGCTGCCACGATCCAACAGAGCGAACAGAGCCACAGGCCGGTGACGGGCGGCAGCGGGAAAAGTCGGTGCCAAAGTCTCTTCCTTAGGGCTCGGGCCGTAAGCCATAGAAGCATCAGAGATCCTACGGGCGTCAGCACGTAGCATACGGCCATCTTACCCCCATATTTCGCTGACAGCAGTACGTTGGCCAGCCACCCCTGCCCCTGGAGTTTCTCACTGACCTCCTCCGTGCGTACGTCGGTGAGGAAGGAGAAGTAGCCGTTATAGATGCCCCAGCTCAACAGCAGGGCTGCAAGCGGGAGTATGGCCAACGGCACCCATTCCTTACGCAGACTTCCGCTTTGCCATGCGCACCAGCCCAGCCAAACGATGGTCAATCCTAAAAAGAGTGCATTGAAATAACCCGTAGAAAGCAGTCCCGTAGCCACCATGACACCGCCGAGCCAGCGAAGGCCACGGGGTGAGGGGCTGGCGGTGGCCGTCGAGGGCTGACGCAGGTGGAACCGTTCGCCGACACACCACAGTCCCCACAGCGAGAAGAGACATTCGGCGAGGGCGTATTCGCGCACCAAGAGCGTGAGCGATATTGATGCCGGATTGAGGAAAGCGACAGCCAGCGCTCCGCTCTGCAACCACGGTCGTCCGGGCCACAAGCGTCTGAGCATGAGGGCGATGGCGGCAAACGAGATGAGAAATAGCGGCAGGTTGATCAGGCTGGCCCGTCGGGCGATGGCATCGGGGGCTGTGACGCTGCAGCCCGTCAGGGAGCAGCGCAGGAGCATGTAATAGAGGCTGGCGTGTGAGGCGTCTTCGTTGTCACGATAGAGCGAACGCAGATCTGTCCAAAGCCCTTGCAACCCTTCCCCCCCGTCGGTATAGAGCAGTCGACGGAGTTCGGCCCCTGTGTAGGCCCTATTGACCTCGAACGTCCGGCTCCCCCATCCGGGGTTGCAGTAAGTCAGGGAGAGGGAGGTAAGTTCATCGCCATAGAGCGACTGCTTTTGCGACCACCACCAGATGCGTGGGGCCAGGGCGAGCAGGAGAACGAGAAGCGGTAGGAAAACTGCAATGTTCCGACGAGCGGGGGAGGGCAAAGTCATTGTGAATAGGCTTGCAGTCCTGGCGGAATTGTGCAGCGTTTGCGCCAGGAGAAATGAGAGAAAGGTGTAAAAAAGACGGCAGAGGTCTGTGTCTCTGCCGCCTTTTATCTGAAGGATCTTTGCTTTTTAGAAGTCGGCCCAGCCTTTGCGTCTGAGAATGTGGCTCAGCCAGACGTTGAGCAGACACCACAGCGCAATGTCAATCAGCAGGAGAATGTTGATGTTCAGCTTGTTGGCTAGCAGCAGGTTGAGCAGGGCGAAGCTCACGTCGATCATCAGGATCGTCAGCATCGCCGTGCGGTGGCTCATGCCCAGCGCCAGGAACTTATGGTGGATGTGGGTTTTGTCGGGGAGGAAGGGATTCTTACCGCGGCGGATACGTCCGATCATCACACGGATCACATCGAGGCAGGGGATCATCAGCAGCGAGAAGGCTACGACCAGCGTGTTATCGTATGCCAGTGCGCGGCCCGATTCATCGGGCGACATGCAGAGCCATACGGCCTCGAGGCCCAGCACAAAGCCCACAATCTGGCTACCGCAGTCACCCATGAAGATCTTGTTGTGACGCTCGGCCTTGCCGAAGACATTGTAATAATAGAAGGGGATCAGGGCACCCAGCATGCCGAAGGCTATCGAGGCGCTCATGAAGCTGCCTTGGCTCGTAAAGATGGCACCGAGGAAAAACAGCGCCACAATCGAGAGGCCGGAGGCCAGGCCGTCGATGCCGTCGATGAGGTTGATCGCATTGATGACGTAAACCAGGATCAGCACCGTCAGCGGCTTGCCCACATACCAGGGCAGTTCGTACACGCCGAAGAGGCCGTAAAGGTTGTTGAGCCAGATGCCGGAGAAGACGATGAGAAGGCTGCAGATGATCTGTACCACAAACTTCAGCTTGTAACTTACGCCGACGAGGTCGTCGGTGATGCCCTCGAAGTAGAGTAGCAGCAGGGCGCTCAGACCGAGTGCCAGATGGCCGGCATGGTCGGCCAGCGGCGCAGTCACGCCGAAGAGGGTGCAACCGCCGTAGAGCAGGGCATAGGATAGCATCAGGGCAGGTACAAAGGCCACGCCGCCCAGGCGGGGCACAACGCCCACATGCACCTTGCGCTCATCAATCGTATCGAAGAGTTTCTTCTTAAACGAGATAAGGATGATCTTCGGGATCATGATGCTGGAAATCAGCGCGCTGATCAGGAAGCAAAGGGCTGAAAGTACGTAATTCATCTACTATATCTGTAATAAGGGAACTGCCAGGTGATGTAATCGCTTGAAATTGACTTGTTAAATCTTCGGTTGGGCGGCTTCGCCGGCTCGCTCAGGCCTTCTTCTTCGCAAAGGTAACCAAAACATTGTCGTAAACGCTGATTACGTTGCTCACATCGTAACAATTAACGGCAATCTTACGGCTCTCCCTCCCCATCGCCCGTTTCTCCTCGGGCGTGAGGCTGACGTAGCGCATCATTGCTTCGGCTAGGGTTTCTGCATCCTTCGGTGGTACGAGGTATCCGTTCCGGCCCTCTTTGACCATTTCCCTGCAGCCGGGAATGTTGGTTGTGATGATCGGGCGCCCCAGCGCGCAGGCCTCCATGAGTGAGCGGCTCATGCCTTCGTGATAAGAGGGGAGAACGATGCAAACGCCGGCCTTAGCCATGAAGTCCAGGGGATGGGATGAGAAGCCCAGATAGCTGATCGTGCCGTCAGCCACATCGGCATCTACCGTATCACGGCTCACCGCCTTGGGATAGGCCTCATCGATGGGGCCCATGATGCAGCAACGGGCGGCCACACCACGGTCTTTGAGCTTATGAGCAGCCTCCACAAACTCGCTATAGCCCTTGTCATAGAGCAGGCGGGCCACCATCATAAAGGTCACGGGCGTATCGGTGCCCAGCGCCTCGCCTTCGGCCAACTCATTGGTATCGATGCCTTCACCGTACGACAGCAGTTCGAGTTGCGCAGGCTTCACCATATGGAGGTCAACAAGGGTGTGGTAGTTGCTCTCATTGAGCACGAACACCCGCTTTGAGAAGCTCAGTGCGAAGCGGAAGAGATGCTTGGCCACGCGGGCGGTCAGACTCGCATCTTGCTGGAAGGCGTAGCCCAGGCCCGCCACGACGGCTACGCTCGGTATGCCGCAGATCGCAGCTGCCAGCGTGCCGTAGATATTGGGCTTGATCGTGTAGTGGAAGATGAAATCGGGACGCTCCCGTCGATAGACCTTTATGAGCTTCAGCATATAGCGCAGGTCATCGAGCGGGTTGCGGCTCGTACGGTTGAGCTGTACGGGTACGAAGCGCACGAAGTCGGGCACCCGGGCCTTCATCTCCGTATGCTGGTCATCGGGCGTCACCGCCACGATCTCATGGCCCCACTCATGGAAGTGGCGCATGACAGCTCCACGGAAGTTGATCAGCCCCCAGAGTGTGTTATCACAGAAGAGTAGCTTCATAGTATGCTTTTACTGTCTGGCGCACAGCCTCACACGGATTAGAGGCCAGGCTGTGTGCTAGCGGTTGCTCAGGGCAACGTACTGCTTAAGGTAGTTATCGGCCATCACATTGATGTCATACTGTATGGCGCGGTCATGGCAGCGGGCGGCCACCTCGTGATAGAGCCGGTCGTCGTGGGCCAAACGCTCGATCGCCGCGGCCAGGGCCTTGGCATCTTCATGGGGGAAGAGCACACCGGCGCCCTCCGTCACCTCGTGGAGGCCGTCGACGTCACTTGCCAGGAAGGGCTTACCGACCGACATGCCCTCGATGTTGGAGAGCGAGAGGCCCTCGAAGTGCGAAGACATGACCACGAAGTCGGCCGCCTGGAGCACCTGGGGCACGTCCATTCGGATGCCCAAGAAACGCACGCGGTCCTTTACCCCCAGCTTATCGGCCAGCGCATCGAGCGCCTCGCGCCGCTCTCCCTGCCCCACAAGCCACAGCTCATAGTCGGCAGCGGGCAGCGCTGCAAGAGCCTTGATCAGCGTGTCCTGGTCTTTCTGGTAGGTGAAGCGCGCCACCATCACGATGGCCTTGCGCCCCGCCGCTTTCGAGGCTACGAGATCGGGAGTGGGCTGGGCAGAGGCGAAGCGATTCACATCCGCACCATTATATATAGTGCAGATTTTGTCGCCATAGTCCTTGCCCAGATACTCGCGGAGGTTCTTCTCCGCCGCATCGCTGATGCAGATCACCCGGGCATAGCGCGAATACATCCAGCGGTCCACCGGCACATACCACTTCCAATCGCGACGGCGATTGGAAGTGGTATGTTCGGTGGTGCAGAGCACCACCGAACATAACACGCTGCCTATGGCAGCGAATAGCTGCGGAGCTGTGTTATGGGTATGGACGATGTCGTAGTAGTGTGACTTGAGGAAGCGCATCAGACGCCAAAGGTAAGCGGGGTGATAGACGTTGTGCATCGTGCCGAGGGCATGGATCTTCACGCCCGTCTGTTCGAGCAGCTCATAGAAGGGTGTCCGCACCCCGTCAAACACAAGCAGCTCCACCTCGTTGCCTCTGTCGCGCAACCGGGGCAGCAGGTCGACCATGAGCTTCTCCGCCCCGCCCGTCTCGAGGTTGGTGATGATGTGGAGGATTTTCATAAACTATGCAAGGAACTAAGCGTTAGATGACCTAACATTGAAGTTCGGAACTTGACGATATACCCCAGAATGTACGTAACGCCAACCGTCAATTGTACCTAGTATGTGCATCTTCATCGGTGCCACAGAGAATGTTGCAATTGAAAGTAAGATCATAAGTCCTAGCGTGTATAGGAAGCGAAGCCAGAAAACGAACATCAGCCACACCTTCTGACAGACGGTAGTCCCATCAAACGAATATTGTGTGCGCCACCAAATAAGGAACCACCCCATCGATCGTAAGCGCATCTTTCTTTTGTCCGCCTTATAATCCTTACGTGCAGATTGCGCATCAAGATGAACAGCCCCTGAATCGTAATGGACAAGAAGGCGGAAACCATTACGGTACAGCTTATAGGACAATAATAAATCTTCTCCATAGGCAAAGCCTAATTTGTCCATCCACATTTCTTCTCGAGGATGGATTGCACGAAACGCCGATATTTTCCACAATGCGCAAGGTCCTGCTGCGCTTTCTGATAAGCAAACAGCATGATTTGGGTGTGAGTTATACGAGAATGCTCCCGTTGGAAGAATTTTGAAAGCCCATTCGTCATCTTTCCGTGGACAGGCCCAATTTGTTATCAACCCATGTAACCGCTTAATCCTTGACTGTTCATGCTCACGAAATACGTCCGCTGCGATGCAATCGCCATCGTTCTCCATAAGTCCCTTATACAATCGCTCTACACAATCAGGGGGGAGATATACGTCATCATCAAGCAAGAGCAGAAAACTGCTGTCGACTTCATCATAGCTTGGCAGCACTCTCTGCGCCACCATGCCCTTTTGGATCCTTATGTATTGCTCACACCCGATCGTCTCCTTGGGGATTTCATATCCTTCTGCGATATAAACCAATATTTTCCGTGGCGGAATGGTTTGTTTAGCCAACGAAACAAGCTCACGCCGGTACATATCACCAGCTTTGCCCAATGTCCGTATTGCCACGCAATATGAGAACGCTGCATGTTTGTCTGACATAATGCTATCTCGAAAAGGATTTTGATTATATTATCTTACATGCATCCGTATTACGAACGGCGCTTCCACAGCAAATAGCCATAGAGCAAGAGGCCAAGAGGGGAGACCAGCAACGTAAGAAGTTTTAAAGGGCTATTCTTAAGCCAATCTGAATCTTTCGCAATCAAACATTCCGAAACGTAATGTATCGCAGATCGAACCTTATTCGAGAATGTGTTGCGCTGTAGGGTCATTTCTAGCAGGCGCATCTTGGCAAAGCTGCGTGGGCTATTGAAATATTGATTATATATTGCAGCGGACATGCTATCACCTTCTTGGTAATCCACCCAACAAAGATTCTCGTTTACGACTAGGAGAGGACGATCGTCACAAACCTGGAGCAGCATATACACTGGATTGAAGTTCTTCTCCCCAGGGAAGCCTATTTGCGGAGCGACCGTACGCATCAGGTCCGTTCGCATCACCTGCTTACTGTCCCCTACGTGGGTCTTATGAATGAATAAGTCTAAGAAAAAGCACCTTTCCATCGTAGCAGGGTAAAATCCTCCTATTGGCTCTTTTGTTTTGAAATTATAGTCTAGTCCCGTAAGTCCCGCATATTCCTCCGTCCCACGCTCCTCCCATTCGCGCTTGATAATCTCGACGGCATTGTCGGGCATGAAGTCATCGCTGTCTATGCAGACATTGAGTTCCGTCTCGATATGGGCATAGGCCGTATTGTAGCCGGTATAGAGCCCGCCATTCTCCTTATAGATATAGCGAATAGGGATTTTGCCTTCTGCGATGAATCCCTCTACGAGTTTCTTCGTATGGTCCGTAGAGCCGTCATCGATGACGAGCCATTCGAAGTCGTCACACGTCTGGCGACACAGACTTTCATAGGTCCGCCCTAGGGTGTGGGCGCGGTTGTAGGTGGGAGTAAAGACCGTTAGGAGCTTGGGCATAGAGAACTAATATATTGATTAGATGTATCGAAGCAGCCACTGAAAGCGGACGATCAGCCTGCGAAGCCATTTTTTGTTATCTGCCTCAGCTTGTGCTAGCGACAAGAAGCCTCCGATATCATGATTGCGCAAGAGCTTGATCTTCGGATTATGGGTTTCATAGCTATTCGCCACTTCGTCGATAAAGCCTGAGGCTATTTCTGTCTGCAGGAAATCAGCCGCTGCCGAATGGCCCTTGCCGTAGCGCAACATCTGCATGCACTGCGTAAAAGCCACGTTGCACATTTCTATTTTGGCAAAGGGCAATGCCTTCTGATAGTTATATCGTGCGATAGCCTCCTTCTTAAAACCATACTGCCGCTTAATATCGGTGTAAAGTGTGGCATTGTACCCAGAGGTCACTCCACCCCAGCGATAACAATACACTGCTTTGGGAAGTAACGCATAGCGCTTGACCAGCGGAAATAATTGCATGCTTACCCATAAGTCCTCTCCCATCCGCATGCCGGAAGGTTTGAGCTTCGCCTCATCAAAAAGTTGTTTGCGAAAGAGCTTGCCCGCGAGATTAACCGCCAACTTATTGATGCCGAAGAAGGAGATGTAGAAATCGTCAAAGAGTTCTGGCTGAGCTATCACCCGTGCTTGGGGAATCATTTGTCGCTTAAAAAAGAAGCCAAGTCCGTCAAACACACGATACATTCGGCCTTCTACAATATCCGCGTCTGTTTTCTTTGCCTCCTCCCACAATGCTTCTATTGCGTCCAACGGAAGGAAGTCATCCGAATCAACGAATGTGATATATTCTCCGGTAGCTTCCGCAATGCCCCGGAAACGGGCTCTGTCTACTCCTTGGTTTGTCGGTTGATTGAATACCTTTAAGCGACCGTCTCGCTGTGCCATCTTTTCGGCAATTTGCAACGTTCGGTCCTTCGATGCATCATTGACCAGAATGACCTCTATATTGGCATAGGTCTGCTTCAACAATGAACGCAAGCATTTTTTGATATACTTCTCCTGATTATACGCAGGAATGACAACCGAAATGAGCGATTGAGGGGGGGGTAAGCGTAGGCTTCATGTTATAGGGATATATTACATATACTTTCCGATGATCCACATCACATAGCTAAAGGCGGCATTGCCCAGAAGTACGTAAGCGATTTTCTTCTTTCTGTCTTCCACATAGGATGCCATCACGAAGGGATAGGTGAGCACCAGACCATAGGTGCACCAAGAAAGGTAGGCAACGCGATTGGAAAGCCAAGACTGATTAACCAAGGCCCAAAAGCTATTGGTGATGAGGTAAACGTTGAGCAATAATTTATACCAAGGATCTTCAAAACCTTGTTTCAGTACCGCGTAGGCGCCTACTAGTATGGGAACGATCCCGTACAGCATGAAGTCATAGCGGAAACCAATCGTGGAAAACTGGGACAGGTCTGCCGAATCATTGTCATAATAGGAGAGGTCCTTGCCGGCATCTAACAATCCGACATTCGAAAATACGGCCTCCGTCGTTCCACTAGCAACCGCACCGATAACGAGGCAAACAATCCATACGGATAGATAGACTTTCGTGTTGGAATAGAAATAAGCAGCCACAGCTGCCGCAACGATCAACAGCGTGGAGGTATGGATATTGACAGCTAAGAAGGAAAGTACGATTGCTAGGACCCAGTTTCTTGGTTCTTTCAACGATGCCAAAACCGCCAGCATCAGCGCACAGGCCATTCCTTGCCGAAGGCCATTCACAGCATAGCTAAAGAAGGAAAAGGAGGCCAAGGTCACCACAAAGGGTATCAAAACTGCCGATCGCTTGAAGGCTTTTACGCAGGCTGTCGCCAAACCGCTGATATAGCACGTTTCTACGATTAGAAAGAAAACGTTGACGGAAAGCCCCGCCTTCTTGCAATAGTTCATCAAACCATAGAACACCCATTCTGCATCTTTACCTGACAGTGCGGAAGACGACAGAAGAGAATAACTGCGCGCATAATTTCCCGTGTCGCCAAACACAAAACTGGCAGGTCGCAATCCGAGCCATAGAATCAGAAGCAGGCTTAAGCCCACGACCATCGGCAATTGATTGCCAGTTTCTTCTCCTAATTGTTCATCCTCTTGAGGCATACAGGCTAAGATGATGCTCAAGATGACAGCCAAATGTAGGAAGAGCGGTTTATATAATAGTGGATCCAAGAGATTTACTTAATTACAGATGCAAACTTGTCGCAATACGGGCTGACTCCGATGAGGGGAAAGTTACCTCGTAGGATGAAGCAGACGGCCTCTTATCAATCCTTTGAGCGCAAACTTTACATTCAGCATCAGGCGCTGACAAGGCGACAACCACGAAGCGGTGAAGTGATGGATGGTGTGCGTATTCGTCGTAAGCATCAGCTTCTTCCCTTCAGGAAGGATCTTGAGGGGATTGAAATAGTCGCTAGGATATATATAGATTCCCGCCACCTGCTGTATCGCTCCACTAGCCTTCAAACCATGTTTTGCTAACACGTCCGAAACGACCTGCACAATGGCGTAGGTGTTGATTTTCCCGCCTACGTGGAAACTTAAAGATTTGTACACCTCTACTACATCCTTATATACAGGATGCTTGGGCTCGATGGCTAATCCTAAACCTGCTGCAACCACCGGTAATTTTTCGTCATCACCGTCGATCTCACAGCCCATAAACGCTCCCTTTTCCAAGATATCGTCCATCGGACGGATCACCTCCACATCCGTATCAAAGTAAAGGCCGCCCTCATTATACAATATCCACATGCGTGCGAAGTCGCTCACAAAAGCATACTTCTTGGCCGCATAAGCATCGCGAGTATAGGGGAGCATGTTGACATCAAAGTTGTCTTCATTCCACTCCTTGATCTCATAATCGGGCAGATACTTCCGCCACGAAGCGATACACCGTTGGGCAGACTTAGGGAGGGGATTGCGGCCGAACCAGCAATAATGGATGGTCTTGGGAATCATATGAACGTGAGTAAAACAGGGGTGGTGGGATATGTGAGTTGTTTACGATGCAGAGCGCCGACGATGGCGGTATCCGATGATGTATTCGCTAAAGGGAATGTAGCTGATCACAGCGCAGACTACAAAACTTGCCACCGCAGTCAGAAGAGCGATTGCGAATGTCTGGAGGTAAAGGTTACTGATCTGGGTGATAAAGTCGCACTTCCAGAGTAAGTCGCGCATGATAAAGAAGTGGACCAAGTACACACCAAAGGACAGATCCGAGAGTCGGGCAATAAACGACTTCGACCGATCGCTCCATCTCAAGCACGCGCCCCATTGCATCAATGCCTTGAACAAAGCCAAGCAGATCACGACGACAAAGACGGAGGTGTACCAGAACATGCGGTAGAAATCTACATCCCACCTCATGACCTTACACACCACGGGGGCAACACACGAAAGCACAAATGCGGGGAGCAGATAGCGCCATCGCAAGAAAGAAGGGTAACGATAGAGAATGTAGCCCATCAGGAAGTAACCGGCATAACCACTGAAATAGTAGAGTATGCCAGTGTTCGTCTCATTAGTCTGAGCAAACAGACTGATTACCGGATAGCATAATGTGACGAGCCACAGAACACTGTACGTCCTTAATTCTTGTAAATTGGGGGGGGTAGATAGCCATCCGCTTATTACAGGTGTAAGCAGATAGAGGCCTATGAGCGTGTACATGAACCATAGGATGCCTGTACCCTGCGCACTGAAGGGGAGGGATAGAAGCTCCGTGCTCCAGCTGCCACCACTGCCCGAAAGGTGATGAACGGCAAGATAGAATAAGGAAGCGATCAATGTGGGACCAATGACTTTGGTCAGACGCTTGCGGATAAACGGGATTGCCGACTCCTTAGTCGGCAAGAGGAGCGCTCCAGAGACCATGAAGAACAGGCCTATGCAGGGAGCGCAGAAGTAACCCATCCCCACACATAACAGGGTAGCCATGAGACCACCTTCGCCATCCTTTATCGGCATGGGCGAATGCATCATGATCACCATGAGACAAGCGAGTATTCGTATGAGGTCGAGCTGAACGACTCGTTGCTTCTTCATATTTATTCTGTTATTCTGTGGATACGCTGTTTATTAAGGCCTCTCTGCCCACGCTTCCACCTTTCGCGCCTCGCTTTCGTTGCCGAAATCGTGAGAGGCAATATACTGCTGCATGGTCTGTCGGCGAGTGGGATCATTGAGGAAAGCCGCCAGTTCGTGGGCGCAGCCGGCATTGTCCAGAGGGACGATCAGGCCATCCTTACCGTCATTGACCTGGCTCGGCGCCGTGGGGAAAGCCGTGATCGCCACCGGGCGCCCCAGGATTTGGGCTTCGCGGACTGTCACGGCCTTGCCCTCATAGCGAGACGGTTGCACATAGACATCAGCCGCGGCAATATAAGGATAGGGGTTGGCCTTCTTGCCCAATAGGATAACGTGATCTTCCATACCCGCCTCGCTGATGCGCCGACGGATGAGCGCTTCGTCGCCGCCAAAGCCGATGATGTACCACCGGACACGGATGCCCTCGGCCAGCAGCCGGCGACAGATGTCGGGCACATTGTCAAAGTTCTTCGCCTCTGAGAAGCGGCCCACGCTGCAAAGGCGGAGCGTGCCCTGCTCACAGGGCATTTCCGTAGTGACATCGATGCCCTCTGCTTGCTGGCGCACGGCAGCGGGGGAGAGGATGTTCTCGATGATGATGAGCTTGTCCTTGGTTTCAGGGAAAGTCTTGAGGAAGGCCTTGCTGACATCGGGCGAGATGGACACGATGCGGTCATAGGCCATCCACACCTTCAGCTCCCTCGGAGCATCCACCTCGATCGTGGAATAGTCCGTATGGATCCAAGCCAGCTTGTGGCGGGCATCGACCTTATCACGAACGATGTTGTGGGGCGTTAGGAAGCTTATCGCCAGGTCATAACGCCCATATTTCTTAAGCGAAGGGAGGCAAGGCGTCGTATAATCTGCCACATACTGGAAGATGGCGGACCCGTCTTTGGCGCCCGAGCGCCTCATGAACTGCCGGCATGCCCATTTTGCTCTCAGCCGGGCCCAAGCAATCTTGAGATGTCCCTCGCGCACGATGTCCTTCATCGGTCGCTCTAGCGCGGTGTAGGCCGGCTCTTCAGGGAGGAGACGCACCCCGTCGGGGATAGCCCCCATCAGTTCTCCCTGATGGCTATATATAAATAGGTTCACATCGAAGCGGCTCTTGTCGAGAGCCTCGAGCAGGCCAATCAAACTACGCTCCGCCCCACCCAACTCGAGGTAGTGCATGGCGATGAAGATGCGGGGGTGGTCATTGTTTGAGGGAGCTGTCATAAGTCTTTGTTTCCTTCTAGGGTGAGGTCGATTGTCCCTGTGAGGGCATTGGGAGAGGCAGGGCGGAGCGTTTCAGCCTCGTTGCAGCGAACGCTTGAGGACGCGCAGACGGTTGCACGCAGCGGATACTGCTGCCAACAACCGGGGACGCTGATGAGCTATGGCACAAAGGTACAAACGTACCTCCGGGCCGAGCGCCTGTTGGCGCAGATAGTCTATCGTCTGGCGTGTGACCTTGTCACAGGCAATGCGGTGAAACTCCCGCAGCTTCTCCGCCCTCGTCCACGGGCACTTCGGTTGGTTGATATTATAGATGAGGCATTGTAAGATGTTGCTCCAAAAGCGATGGTAGAGATAGGCGTCGATGCGCGGGTCGGCCAGACCCCAAAAATGTTGGAGGTCGCGGAAGGCGGCGTAGACCGCCTTGTAAATGTCGAAGCGCTCGGCGATGAAGCGCGAGCGATTGTTCCCCTTTTCGTAGATATAATAGTCATAGAGCACCTCGGGGGAGATGTAGACGCGCTCTAGATGGCGATAGACGCGCAGGTTAAACTCCTCGTCTTGCTGGATGCGCAAGTTGTTGTTGCGGAGGTGGTATCTGTCAAGGAAATCGCGACGGTAAAACTTATTCCAAACGAAGCCGTTGCCGTTAGGGGTATAGAGCAAACGTTCGCTCCAAGCCTCCTTGAGGCCTTTATTACTCTCTATCATCTCCGGAGCGAGGCGAACCTCGGTTTGTCGGTTTCCCCAGGCGACTTCAACCGTGCGGAAACTAAACATCACGATTTCAGCCTGCGTGCGATCCATTTGCGCAACGCAATATTCCAACAACCTTGGAGAGATGCCGTCATCCACATCGAAGATATAAACAAATTCTCCTCGTGCCTTGTCAAAGCCCATATTGCGTGCGGTTGCCAAGCCCCCGTTGGGCTTGTGATAGGCAAAGACATTTTCGTGCTGAGCAGCCAGCTCATCACAAATCTCGGCACAGCCGTCCGTCGCGCCGTCATCTATCAGCAGTACTTCATAGTCCTTATAAGTTTGGGCCATGACCTGTTCGAAACCCTTGCGTAAGAAGCGCCGGACATTATAAATCGGCAAGATTACTGATACACGGGGAATGGATGACATAGCTTTATTATCAACAAAGTGATTAGCGGTTCAGGGGAAGATGGCGTCTTACCTTCTCTAGCAAGCGCTCGCAAGTGCGGACGCCGCGCACCATGCGCTCATTGCTCGCATAGATATAGATGTGCTCTACCTGTGAAAGGGGAATGTGAGCCTTCTCTACGAAATCACGCAGATCCTCGCGAAGCATATAACCGCGGACGACCTGTGCCGCATTGGAGTCTATGGCCTCACGCAAGGTTGCAAATCCGGCCTTGACGAATAGGGGAAGGTATTTTGCCTGCTGCTTTTGCGGCACCGAAGCCCACAAGCTACGAAAGAAGAGGGCCTTGTGCTGTAAGGTAGAATGGAATGTGCTCATGACGCTTTCCTCGTTGGCGCGATACCGATAGACCACCTTGGGCAAGAGCGTCACCTCTTGGAGATTGGTGAAGGCTAGACGGAGATGCATAATCTTATCCGGACCTCGTTTGATCTCTCGGGGGATGTCAAAGGATGTGTTATCAAACAGCGATCGTTTAAACAGTTTGGCGCAGACACTGACTGCCACCTTATTTAGGATGATTGCCTCGCGATATTCATCAGGCGACAGCATGTGAGCTTCGCTCATGAGAGCGGGGATAACGCGATCTAAGTTTCCCACAGCAATCGCGCAATTACTAGCGCAAGCACAGTCATAGAGTGAGGAAAGGGCATCCTCGGGCAACGTGTCATCGGCATCGACAAAAGTTATCCACTCACCGCGGCTTTGCTCCACACCTCGGGCTCGGGCGCGCACTTCCCCTTGGTTCGATTGGTGGATAACCTGTATCCGATCGTCGCATTGCCCCAATTCGTCACAGGTCATCTGGCAGCCATTAGAGCTCCCATCATCCACGAGCACGATATCTAAATCATGATAGGTTTGCGCCATGATGCTCCGCACGCATTCAATCAAAAACTGCGGCTTCACATTGTAGACCGGTACAATTACTGAAATCATAAACGAAAGGAATGGGTAAAATCTAAGCGAAGTAATCCTTATACCAGGCGATGAAACGGGCAATACCCTCTGGCAGCCGCACCTTGGGGCAATAGCCTATCTCCCGCTCGAGATGAGTGGTGTCGGCATTGGTCTGATAAACGTCGCCGGCTTGCATTGGAAGGAACTCCTTCTGAGCCTCCTTTCCCAAGTTTTTCTCTATCTCCCGGATGAAGTCCATTAGTTTCACGGGGTGGGAGCATCCGATATTGTAGACCTTGGCGGGCACCCCCTTTGAGTTCGGTGCAGGCTGGGAATCAATCACCTGAATGGTTCCACCCACAATGTCGTCAACGAAGGTGAAGTCACGTATCAAGTCGCCATTGTTAAAGACCTTGATGGGGCGACCCTCGCTGATAGCGTTTGCAAAGAGCATCGGGGCCATATCAGGGCGCCCCCAAGGGCCATAAACAGTAAAGAAGCGAAGGCCGGTCGTGGGGAGATTATATAGTTTCCCATAAGCGTGCGCCATCAGTTCGTTAGCCTTCTTTGTGGCTGCATAGATGCTCACGGGCTGTATCACCTCATCGTCCTCGCTAAAAGGCACTTTGTCATTGAGTCCGTAAACACTGCTACTGCTAGCATAGACTAGGTGACGGATCCGGTGCTTACGAGCACACTCGAGGATATTCATAAAACCCATCACATTGCACTCTACATAGGCGTAAGGGTTGCGTAGGCTAAAGCGTACGCCGGCCTGGGCAGCTAGATTCATCACCTTATCAAAGCCTTCTTGCGCAAACAAGCGTTCCAGTCCCTCACGGTCGGTAAGATCTAGCCGGACGAATTTCAACCGGTCTCCCATCGAACTGTCAATCATCTTGCCATAAGGCATGTCCGGGAAGACGACTGTCGTCCGCCCGTCATTACCTGTCTCGGGGATGGCCGCCTTGAGAGGCCACTGATTGTCAACCTCAATTCCATAAAATGCTTGCAAGCGAGCCAACTTCAGGTTCGGGTCGTAGTAGGAGTTAAGATTGTCTAGCCCCACGACCTCGTCACCTCGCTTGGCCAGCTCAGCGGCCAACTTACTGCCGATAAAGCCGGCAGCACCTGTCACTAGTATCTTCATATAGTCAATAGGTCAAATGAGAGGTAACGTCCCTCTACCGATGCGAGAGATAAATAAGGGACAACTTTCTTATAACCGCAATTATCATATCTAGAAAAATCCGTTTAGAAACAGGATGCCGTAAAGTCAAGCGTCACGCAGCTATCTTTGCCGAAAGAGGAACCTTGCTGAACGATGGCGGATATCCGTATTTTCTCCATAGACTGGAACAATTAGCGATGCAGTTTGCTCCGTACCTTTTCGACCAAGACGCGACGCTCGTCGTGGTTCAGCATGAGGAGCATGCCGGTTCCCACCATCAACAGTACGCCCACCAAGACCGTCACGATGAGGCTGACGAAGGCGCCGGGGAGGAGGGGTTTAATGGCATGCGAAAGCACATAAGTCAGCCCAAAGGCAACACCAAAGCAGCTCGCTACGCGGCAGAGGGTCCAAGCTTGGCGACGGATGGATAACTGAGGGATGTTGTGTTTGGCAATGAGGATGTTGGAGCACAAGATACAGGCACTCATCACGCCTGGAATCACATAGACCGACTCCACGGGCAAGTGGAGAAACTTATAGCCCACATATTGCAGTGCGATGGATACGAGGAAGAGTGAGCCTGAAAAAAGCGACAAGCGCTTGATTCGGCCGGAGGCATGGATGGCAAAGTTCTCTATGCCGGTAAGCAAGTCGAAGAGACAAAACGCCAGGATAATCCGACAAAAGACAGCGGCATAGGCCGGTGGCGTGCCGAGCCAGAGCTTTAGCACATAGTCCATTTCGAGAATGAGAGGCACAGCCAGACATCCAAATATCAGGGAGGAAAACTTTGCAGCAAGTATCATCGAACGCTCCATCTCGCTGATTCGATTCTGGGCATAGAGCTTGATGATAACAGGTCGATAGGCGGTGATTACGTTGAGGGATAGGCCGCGGATAATCCCTGATACAGTACCGGCTACCGCCCCTGCCGCATTGTAGGCCACGCCGAAGAACATGTTAATGAGGAAGTTTCGTCCCTGATAGGCCGCAGCCACGCAGCCGTTGCCGTAGAGGTCCCATGAGGAGAAGGAGAGTAGTGGTTTCAGGTATTCCTTCTTCCATACCCAATGGAGGTGTGCTTCCTCAAAGTGCCGTTTGCAATACCATCGCTCGATCATCAGCATGAGGACCGATACGGCGAAGACCAACAGGGCGTAGATAATCAGTTTGTCATAGGAGATGACCACAAGCAGGTAGACAATCAGCAACTTGAGCGTCACGTTGAGTATCTCCATATAGGCATACACGTCCAATCGCTCGTGAGATATCATCGAGGCACTGTAAGGCACCTGCGTAATGTTCACCATCGTAGACACGACGGAGAGCTGGTAGACAATGTGGACCGCCACCATGCGGTCGGGCGGGATGACCAGCTTGTTGCACAAGAACCACAGCCCCACCGTTTCGGCCAACACCAAAACGATCAGCGCGATGATGCAATGGACGATGAAGGCGGAGGAAAAGGTCTCTTTGAGCCTTGTCTTGTCGCCCTTTCCCAGTTCGAAAGTCAGGAAGCGTGAAGTGGCACCCGACATGGAGACGTTGAGGAATGTAAACATCCCCACCACGCCGCCTACCAGGCCGTAGATGCCGTAGTCGTCGACCCCCAGCGTAGCCAATACCACGCGCGAGGTGTAGAGCGATACGGCCATCGAGATCAGCATACGCACATAGAGCATGAGCGTATTCTTGGCCACTCGTTTGTTGTCTACTTTGGGCTGCTGTTGTGCTTTCGGTTTGTTATCGTTTGCTGATGGCTGGTCTTCCATGAACCTATGCTTTTCTCAGACTGTTGCGATGTAGGGTGTTGAGTGTGCTTATTTCCGGTAGTGAGTCAGCCTTCCTCTCTTGTGGAGAACCGGATTTTGCCGGGACTGTCCGCAGGATGTTATAACGCCTCGATCTCAGCAGTGCCAAGGCCCGTAGCCTTTGAAATCGTGTCTACCGGCACGCCTAAACGTTTGAGATTGCGTGCTGTTTCCTTTTTGGCCAGTTCCTCGCCTTCGGCTTTTCCTTCGGCACGTCCTTCAGCACGTCCTTCAGCCAATCCTTCAGCGTGGCCTTCGGCTTTTCCTTCGGCGCGGCTCCCCTCTATGAGCAGTTTCTCGGTGTTGATGATGTCCCAGAACTTCTCGTACCCCAACATTTGCGCTTCGGTAAAGGCCGATTCCTGAAGCTGGGTGACTGCCTTGTGGATCTCGGGCTCTGCCATCAGTTCCGGTGCGACTTCCTTCGTACGCTCATTGATTTCAGTGAGGTAGCGCAGCCAGAGCACGCGCATTTTCTTTTGCGTAAAGGTCGTGGGCTTAAACTTGGGAAGTTCGATAAAGATGAGGTGCAGCCCTTCGATCACCCGGTCGCTGTGCTCCAGATGCGCCATTCCGTAGTTGTGGTAATACTCGGGAAGGTCCGGCTCGTAGATCTCATTGACAAGGTTGAGCGAGTAGACAGGCTGCAGAAGCTTGTATTCTTCGCCTGTGTTGATCTGGCGGACGTAGGCTTTGGCTGCATTGAAGAGCACGCGCTGCTGAAATTCAGGTGACCATATCATCTGCATCTCAACGAGAAACTGACGTCCTCGCTGATCCCGACATCGTACGACCAAGACAGTGTCTTCACGTAGAGGAGTATCTGGCATCATCTCTGATGCCAGATACTCCACGCCCTGAATCATGTCCTCGGGGTTATCGAAGGGCAACAAGGCGTTGAGGAAGCTGATAACGAGGTCAGGATGCTCGCCAAATACCTTCTTGAAGGTCAGGTCGGCTTTGGGGGCGAGGTATCTCACGTCAGAGTCGTTTATGAGGTCCTTGCTTTTCCTTTCCTTTTACAAAAGGATGGCATGAGAGGCTGCAACCGGACAATCTAAGAAAGGCGTGCAGACCGCTTGAATGGCTTATCCGATCTTCTCGTACACGAAGCCCTCTTCCTGCATCTGCTCGGGATCATAGATGTTACGGCCGTCGATGATGATGCGCTGCTTCATCGTGCGCTTGAGGGCTGCAAAGCTGGGCACACGGAACTCTTTCCACTCTGTCACCATCATCAATGCATCGGCATCGAGGGTGGCGTCATACATATCCTTGGCATAGATCACCTTGTCACCAATGCGGCGGCGGCACTCGTTCATGGCCACGGGATCGTAGACACGTACCGTGCAACCGGCGGAGAGAAGTTTGTCGATCAATACGAGGGCCGGTGCCTCACGCATATCATCCGTTTCAGGCTTAAAGGCCAAGCCCCAGAGGGCTACGGTCTTACCTTGGAGATCGCCCTTAAAGAGTTTGGAGAGTTTTTCGAAGAGGATACCCTTCTGGCGCTCGTTGACAGCCTCCACGGCCTGGAGCACCTGCATGGGGTAGCCGTTTTGCTCGGCCGTCTTGATGAGGGCCTTTACGTCCTTGGGGAAGCAGGAACCGCCGTAGCCGCAGCCGGCATAGAGAAACTTGCGCCCGATGCGCGTGTCAGAGCCAATGCCCTTGCGCACCATATTGACGTCAGCACCCACACGCTCGCAGAGGTTGGCGATGTCGTTCATGAACGAGATGCGGGTGGCCAGCATGGAGTTGGCCGCATACTTGATCATCTCCGCCGAGGGGATGTCGGTGAAGATCATGCGGTCGCTGTTGAGCATGAAGGGGCTGTAGAGGCGCGACATCGTCTTGCGTGCCTCCTCGCTCTCCGTGCCGACCACGACGCGGTCGGGCGACATGAAGTCCTTGATGGCAGCACCTTCCTTGAGAAACTCTGGGTTGCTGGCCACATCGAAGGGCACGTTGACCCCACGCTTTGTCAGCTCGGCCTGGATGGCATCCTTCACCTTGTGGGCCGTACCGACGGGGACGGTGGACTTCGTCACAAGGAGCGTATACTTGTTGATCTCCTGGCCGAAGGTGCGGGCTACCTCAAGCACATACTTGAGATCGGCACTGCCGTCCTCATCGGGCGGGGTGCCGACGGCGGAGAAGACAACCTCGACGTCGTTGATGCAGGAAGCCAGGTCCGTGGTGAAGTGGAGGCGTCCGGCCTCGACATTGCGCTTCACCATCTCGTCGAGACCCGGCTCGTAGATGGGTATCTTTCCGTCGAGGAGTGACTGAATCTTTTCTTCATTGACATCTACGCAGGTTACGTCGATGCCCATTTCGGCAAAACAAGTACCGGACACAAGGCCGACATAGCCTGTGCCGACAATGGCGATGTTCATATTTGCAGGGGGGGATAGGAGTTTGTTCTGTATGTGGTTTTCGCCAGGTGGTGAAAACATCTTGAATGGTAAGCCAACAACCTCCCTCCTTTGCCTTCTGCAGAAGCAGGCAAAGATACGGGTAAGGCATGGTGCATCGCAGCGTTAAGACACGCGAGGTGCGGCGGGCCACTGCCGGGAGAATGAAGGCTGGCGGTGACGAGGAATGAGTTGTGTGGGAACGTCTTTTATCTCTATCACGGCGCTCTTAGGCGCTTCGGCGATAAGTCAGACAGTCTGCCGGTGGAGGCAAGGTCCCGTTCATCGCATCGTCTGGCGCATGAGTCGGTGCGGGAAGCCGCAGATTGCGCCAAATTCTGCTGCAAAGGTGGGGCGAATTTTTAAGTTGTGCAAGTATATTGCGGTTCATTTAAGAAGGTCTGGGACATTTCGGGTCTGGCAGAAGGCGGACGGGAGGCCGATCAGCCCGAACTTGCACGAGGAAATTGCGGTTCTGTGGAGGGCGGTGCGGGATCGTGTCCCGTCGTGCCGGGACGGCATCCCGTTCGGCGGAGACGGCATCTCGTTCGGTGTAGATGCCATGTCCTGCCGTAGGGATCACAATGAATGCTGCAGAGGCGTATGCCGTATAGTGCTCGTGGGGGCCTCATGTGGGGCTGTCGGGCGGGTGTTCCGAAAATCGTACATCTCACACAGGATCTGCCCCTTGCCCCGTCAGGCAAAGGCGCGGGGGAAGGTGCGGCGGGTGTTGTCCAGGAGTTGGGCCTCGACGGTCTCGCGGGGAAGGTCGTAGATCGCTGTGAGGGCGTCGATGACTAGGGGTATGTAGGACGGCTCGTTGCGGTGTCCGCGGTGGGGTGTGGGGGCCAGGTAGGGGGCATCGGTCTCGACGACGATGCGGTCGAGGGGAACGACCTCGCGCAGGACGGCGGGGAGTTTGGCGTTTTTGAAGGTCAGCACGCCGCCGATGCCCAGCACGAAGCCGGGGAAGCGGTGGAGGAGTTCGGTGGCCACCTCGGCCGATCCGCTGAAGCAGTGGAAGACGCCGGTGAGCCCCTCGTCGGCCAGGGAGAGGAGGGTGTCGACCACCTCGCGGTGAGCCTTGCGGGCATGGATGACGAGGGGCAGGCCGTAGCGGACGGCCCAGCCGGCCTGGCGCCGGAAAGTGCGGATCTGGCCGTCGCGGCGGGAGTCGTCCCAGTAGAGGTCGACGCCCACCTCGCCCACGGCCACGTAGGGATGGTCGGGGGCGGCGAGGAGTTGCTCCATCCTCTCGAGGAGCGGGTCGGGATCGGGAGGAAGTTCGGTGGGGTGGAGGCCCATCATGGGGCGGCAGAGGTCAGGCCAGCGGCGGCAGGTATCGAGCATCGGGGCGATGGAGGCCTCGTCGATGTTGGGCAGCAGGAGCCGCTCTGCCCCGGCCTCGCGGGCACGGGTGATGACGGCCTCACGGTCAGCGTCAAACTCTTCGGTGTAGATATGGGTGTGGGTGTCGACGAACATTCTTTTGTATGGGGGTATAATGATTGGGGAGATAATGGGGGAAAGTCGTTTTACCACATCATGCCGGCGAGCCAGAAGGGGATGGCATTGCCTGCCGGGTAATCCGTGTCATCGCGCAGCACGAAGTCAGCCTGCTTGGGTTTCTTGTTCTTTCCGCCGACCTCCAACGTCCAGTTGGTTTTGCCCTTCGTTACGACGTAATCGCCCTTCGTCTCGTTACGCGAGGCGAAGACCTCATAGCCGGACATTGCGAAGCAGTTTGCGATGTAAGCCTCGCGCTCCGTCCCCTGATCGGCGTCCAGCACATGGTAGGCGCAGGGGTCGGCAAAGAGCATCTTGGCACCTATGCTGCGGGCCTTTGTATCATTTTGCATGCGGACGATACGCAGGAGGCCGACGCTCTCCATCACGAAGAGGAGCTGGTAGAGCTTCTCTGCCCCGATGCCCCAGTCGGCACAGAGTGAGGTAATCTGGACGCGGGGGACGGAGGAGTTGGACAATGTTCCGATGATGGCGCGCATGAGGCGGAGATTGTTCTCTGTAATCCGCGGCAGAAAGAAGGGGATGTCGTTGTTAAGCACCTTGTCGAGCACGGCCATGTAGCGAGCAGGGAAATTGCCGTCTTGATAGAATGGGCGTGTGCCGTGGCTGCGGTAGTCCAGAAATTGCTGCAGCAGTGTCGAGGTGGGCTGTGCAGGGAGGTTGAGGTCGCCCGGATGGTAGACCGGAAAAATCTCACCGGCCTCCAGAAAGAGGTATTCACGGAAGGACATCAGGGGCATCTCCATCGGCATGTAGCGGCGTGACAGGTCCGCCTCGCCCGCACGCAGAATGAGTGAGGACGAGTCTGAGACCCAGAAAGTCTTGTCGGGGAAATCGTCATAGAGCGCTTTCAGGTGGATGCTCCAGTCTGCGGCATAGTGCACCTCATCGATGATGACCCCTTCATAGCCTTTCATCAGGATATCGCTGACAACATCATAGAGCGGTGTGTCCATGATCTTGGGATTGTCGGCAGAAAGATAGAGGATGCGCTTCGTGCGGGCATGGTGCAGGAGAAAGGTGGACTTCCCGCAGCCCCGGCTGCCGGTGAGCAGGAGTGCGCGGGGCAGGTCGTCGTGGGAAGTGGTGTAGGGGCGCAGCCGCTGTGGCATGGAGGCCATACGCCGCTGCATCGCCATTGCCAGGGTTTGCAATATCTCGTTGGTCATTGGGGAGGAGCTTGATGGGGCAAAACTACAAGATTCTTTCTGCTGTAGAAAGAATCTTGCGTTTTTCTTTCTGCTGCAGAAAGATTTCGAGGCCGGACGGTAGTTGGAGAGCGGTCAGGTTGTCCCGGAGGGACCACACTTACTGATAACCGGGTACGTAGCGAAGCGGAGTGCCCGGTTCCCATGGCATAATCAGAGCAGCCCGAAGGGATGCGCACTTACAGCAACTGCTTAGGCTTTCTAATAAGTGTGCATCCCTTCGGGCTGCCATTCAGGGGAACCTCGTAACCGGTTATCAGTAAGTTATGCCTATCCGGGACACCTTGAACGCTCTTGTCCGGCGATTGCTTTATGCCGGACAAGTGGCTATCCTTGGTGTCTGTGCCCTGGATCGGTGGGGCTTACTTCTTCAGCTTCAGACCGACGTAGAGGCCGTCGTAGTTGCTGAGGAGTGAGCTGGCGAGCTTGAGTGAGGAGCTGTTGCTCAGGGCCGAGACGGCCTTGGCCAGGGTGAGGAGCTTGCTGCTCTCCATGAGGAGGCTCAGCGTGTTGCCCGTCTTGCCCACGTGGCAGGTCATCGTGCCGAGACCGGCGAGGTAGGTGAGGCGGATGGTCTTGGCCTTGCTGTCGAGGGCGTAAGTGCCGGAGATGGTGCGGCCGCCGATGGTGGCGGTGTAGGTGTTGTCTTTGTTGAAGGTAAAGGTGCAGCTGCCCTCCTTGATGCCGATCTTGGCGAGCTGGGTGTTGACCTGGCTCTCAAGTTTGTTGGCCGCTACGGCGCCACCGGCTTTGGCGAGGAGGTTTTCGCTCTCGAAGACGCAGTCAGAACCGGTGTAGGTCCAGGTGCCGATGAGGCTGCTCTGAGAGAGCGTGGCGCTCTGGCCGAGGATGCCGCTGAGGAGGTTGCCGAGGAGGGAGGTGCCTTCCGTGATGGTGGTCGTTCCGGTCGTTCCGTTGGCATTGCCCGATACACTCTGTCCCGTCGTGCCGCAAGAGGTGAGAGTCAGGCCGGCAAGGGCGAGGAGGGCGGCGGAAGCTGTAATCTTTTTCATAGTGATGATAGAAATAGTTTAAGTCGTTTGATTACACGGCAAAGTTCGGCATTCTCTGCGGGATGAGCAAAGTAAATCGACGGATGACCCTTTTCGTATGACGAACGGGGCCGTCGGCGCTTGGGTATGGTGCGCCTGACAGCCCCGTTGCTGACCGGTCAATGGATGAGCCTGCGCTTGACGGCCGACAGAATGCGGCGGATGAAGCCTTTGACGAGGGCGGGGAAGGAGGGACGGATGCAGCGCTCGATCCAGCGGGAGATGGATGGCTGTTGGGGGAGGCCGGCAAAGAAACGCTCACGCGCGGGGTGAGGCTCGGTGAGATCCTTGAAACAGCCGTTGAAGGGCTTGGCCCCTTCGAGATCCGCCTCTTCGATGCGGATCTGTGGGGCCAGGCGCCCGAGCGCCTGGAGGCCCTTGTCGGTGTAGGCCAGGATGATGGACGTGCCCTTGTCATCGTCCATTTCGGGTTGGAGTCGCTCGATTCCCCAATAGTCGCCCACGGCGAGGTCGCTGCAGCAGCTGCCGTTGCGGGCGGGGCAGCGTTCGCAGGAGGGGCGGAGGTAGATGTCGCTGAGGAAACCGCGCATGAAGATGTTGGCACTGGCCTTCATGCTCAGCGCGCTGCCGTCGGTGAAGGTGAGGGAGAAGTCGTAGCCCTTCCAGCTGTGGCGTTTATCGCGGAAGCTGACGCCGCTGACGGTGCGTCCGGCGGCTACCTCATTGAGATAGCGTTGCCAGATCATGGGGCTGGGCACACCGTGGCAGAGGCAGGCGAAGGTCAGCAGGTTGTCGTACTTACGGCGCAGGTAATGGTGGAGACCGGCAATCTGGCACGACGTGCCGCTGAAGAGTACGCGACGCCCCTCACGCAGGGCCTTTTGTGCCTGGGCAAAGGTGGTGCCGAGGCGTGACTGAAGGTATTTGCTGCCTCGCAAGAGGGCCAGGCCGGCCTCGTCGGTCACGGCAATGTGGTGGACGGTCCAGTCCGTCGGGTCGAAGGCTGCGCCGAAGACCACGCCGCCCTCATTCAGCACCTCACGGGCCAGGAGGGTGAAGAGGCCGCCCGACGAGCTCTGCAGGCGGACGGATTCGTCAAGGTTGAGCGCCGCAAAGGTCTTGAGCGGCTCGCGGAAGGGGGCGGGGTGGATAACCTGACAGACCTTTTCACAGAGGCCGCACTCGATACACCGCGCAGGGTCGGCCACGGGGTAGAGAAAGCCCTCGTCGTCGCCCTCCATCGTGATGCACTGCGTCGGACAGCGTTCGGCACAGGTCGTGCAGCCGCAGCAGTCTCGCTTGTCTGTGATCTGTATCATATAATAATCAAGAGGGGGGGAGGGTTAGTGACGGGTGAACTTGTGAAGGGTTGCCTGTGCCTTGTCACGGGCAAAGGTGCGTTCGCCGGGCGTGAGGCCAAGACCGTAGATGGCAATGCCCGACGAGACGACGCAGGCTAGGCTGACGAGGAGGAAGCGCACGAGGCCGGGATCCATCAGCTTGTAGACCACGGCGGGGAGGATCAGCGAGACTGCCGAACTGACGACGATGGGCACGAGCACCCGCACCGTGTAGTGGCGGAGGGAGAGGTGGATGAGGGGGCGCGACATCCACATGCGGGCACCATGGGCGATCAGGGCCATGGCAAGATGGGAGATGAAGACGCCTTCGGGCGGCGCACCGAGTTTGAGCGCGGCATAAGAGACGGGTACGATGCAGAGCAGCAGGGAACCCACGATGATCTGATAGGTGCGGATGCGGCCCGTGGCGTTGGCCCCGGTGATGAGGGGATTGGCGATGCCCTCAACCATGGCGATGAGGAGCATGAGGCGGACGAAGGCCACGGTGTGGTCGGGGACGGTCTTGAGCCACCACACAAGCACCTGCTGCGTCTCGAAGAGCACGGGGAGGGAGATGACCCAGAGAAGGTAGTGGGAGAGCTTCGTGCTGGTGAAGATGAGCTTGTGCATGTAGGTGAAGTCACGCACGGCGTAGGTCTTGACGATCTGCGGATTGACGGCCGTCTGGAAGTTCGTGGTGAAGCCGCGGATGGCGCTCTGCACCTGGACGGCCACGCCGCGTGCGGCATTGACCGCCGGACCGAAGAAGATGTTGAGCAGCACGTTGACGCCCTGGGTGAAACCCACGACGGAGAGGTTGCCGAAGAGATTCCATCCCGCGAAGCTGATCATCTCCTTCATCAGCGGCTTTTCCCAGATGCGGCGGTAGTGGCTCTCGGGGAAGCGGCGGTAGCAGTAGACATTGTAGGTCGAGGTGATAATTACCTGCACGAGGAAGATCAGCAGGGCGTAGAGCTTGAGTTTGTCAAGGTGCCCGATGACCAGGAGGTAGACGATCCCCAGCTTGAGCACCGCCTCGAGCATGGAGATGTAGGCGAAGGCCCCCATCCGCTCGCGGGCGATGATGGTGGCATTGTAGGGCACGCTCAGAATGGCGAAGACGGTCGAGAGAATGGAGAACTGGTAGACCCACAGGGCGGCCGTCTGGCGCTCGGGGGGAAACTTCAGCTGGGTGATGACGAACCACAGACCCACGGTCTCGGCCAGAACGAGGATGATCAGGGCGATGATCAGGTGGATGTTGACGCTGGTGGAGAAGACCTTGCTGAGCCGCTCGTGATTGCCCGTGCCGATCTCGATGTTGAGGAAACGCTGCGTGGCGCCCGCCATGGCGGCGTTGAGGAAGGTGAACATCGTGACGAAGCCGCCCACGACATTGTAGATGCCGAAGTCCTCGACGCCGAGCGTGTTGAGCACGACGCGCGAGGTGTAGAGGGCGATGGCCATCATGAAGAACATGCGGATGTAGAGCATCAGCGTGTTCCGGGCGATGCGGCTGTTGTTCTGTGAGATGTCTGCCATGTCTGTCTGTGCAGGCGTTTACTGCTGAGACGTGGTGTCGGAGGTGAGGGGATTCCAGCCCTGGGCCTTGAGGGCAAACTCCTGGCCGTCGCGGGTGACGAGCTGTGCGCCGAGTTCGGGGCGGGTGATGTGGCCGATGACCTTGACGTCGTCGATGGCACTGACGCGCTCGTGGTCGGTGAGAGGCACGGTGAAGAGGAGTTCGTAGTCCTCCCCGCCGTTGAGGGCCGCGGTGTAGACGTTGAAGTTCAGCTCCTCCGCCGTGACGGCCGTCTGGTAGTCGATGGGGATGCGTTCCTCATAGATGCGGCAGCCCGTGTGGCTCTGCTTGCAGATGTGGAGGGCTTCGGAGGAGAGCCCGTCGCTGATGTCCATCATGGCGGTAGGGCGGATGCCTGCCTCACGGAGGCGGTTGATGATGTCGCGGCGGGGCTCGGGCTTGAGGAAACGCTCGATGACGTACTCACGGCCGCTGAAGTCGGGCTGGGCCGCTGCCTCGGCCGGGCCGCGCTGGGCCTCAAAGGCCCGCTTCTCACGCTCCATCATCTGGAGACCCATGTAGGCCGCGCCGAGGTTGCCGCTGACGCAGAGCAGGTCGGTGTCGCGGGCGCCGGAGCGGTAGACGATGTCGGCCTCGTCGGCATCGCCCAGACAGGTAAGGCTCAGGGCCAGGCCGGTGAGCGATGAGGTGGTGTCGCCGCCCACGAGGTCAACGCCGTAGCGCTCGCAGGCCAGGCGGATGCCGGCGTAGAGTTCGTCCATCGCCTCGACGGAGAGTCGGCGGTCTAAGGCTACGCTCACCAGGAGCTGGCGCGGCGTGCCGTTCATGGCGTAAACGTCGGAGAAGTTTACCGCGGCGGCCTTATACCCCAGGTGCTTGAGGGGCGTATAGGTGAGGTCGAAGTGGATGCCCTCCATCAACATGTCGGTCGTGACGAGGAGTCGGCGTGGATCATCGGCGGCGGAGCTGTAGCGCATCACGGCGCAGTCGTCGCCCACCCCGCGCAGGGTGGAGGCATTGTGGGGCGTAAGGCCGGCGGTGAGGCGGTCGATGAGGCCGAACTCGCCGAGGGTGGATATCTGGGTCATGGGAAATGATGCTAGGGGGTGATTAGGGATTTAGCAGGGAACCGTAGTCTCTCAGAAATAAAATCCGAGGCCGAGGCGCAGGCCGACCGTGCTCTTGTCGGAGAAGTCACTGGTCGACATGCGGTAATAGACGGAGGGCTCGAGGGTGATGTAGCGGTTGAGGAAGAAGGCATAGCCCACCTCGAGGGGAATCTGGAGGTCGTTGCTGTTGGGCGTGTAGTGCACGTAGTCAAGTCCCGTGCCGAGGTAGACGCCGCACTGGTCGAAGTAGTAGCGGGCGCCGGCACCGACTGTGACGTCGTCGATTTCGCGGGTGTGGGTATAGCCCACCGAGCCGCGCAACTGAAGGCAGTCGGCCACGAAATAGCCGCCGGAGAGGTCGAGGCCGAGGCGGAACTTCTCACTGCCGCTGTAGCTGAGGCCGAGGCCTGAGATGGAGGCACCGATATATTTCGTGCCCTGGGCAAACTGTGCCCGGGCGCTGACTGCTCCGAGGATGAGCAGGAGGCTGAGGATGATTTTGCGTAGCATATGGCGTTGTGTATGTATGGTTTTAATATATATAAGGAGTGGGGCGGGGCTGGTGGATGTTTGGGTGCCGGAGTGAAGGATGCTTGTATGACAGTACAAGTGGGTCGTGAGCGGGGAGCGGAAGTTTCTCCGTTTAAGGCAGGCGTTACTGCACTATCGGCTTAACTTCTTAACTCCTTCAACTTCTTAACTTCTCCTCACCCCATACCGCCGCATGCCCCATCGTGCGGCGCAGGTTGACCTCGATGCAGGGGTGGAGGCGCGGCCCTTCAGGCGTGCGGACGACCATCATGTCGATGCCCCATGGGCCGCGGTAGGCAGGGGAGATAAATGGGGACACGACGGCGGAGACGGCAACGGCCAGCGCTTCGGGGGAAGGGAGCGCCGGCAGCACCCGGCGCACCGCTGCTGCAGCCTCGGCCTGAGGGCAGGGGTGGTTGGCCACATAGCCGCTGAAGGCGTGGGTCGTGAAGACCGAGAGGCCCAGGAAGGGGAAGGCAGGGCCTGCAGAGCCGGCTGTGCCTGACGGCAGCGGACTGCCGGCGGTCGAAAGGCTAGGCGCTGCGGGGGCGGCCAGGTCGTTGCCCGATTGTTCGCAGCCCTCAAACTCCAGGGCAAAGTCTAGAAGCTTGTCGTAGACCGGCTCCAGTTCCACCGCCCCGTGGTCGCGCAGGAGGCGGGTGAGGCGGGCCCGTTCCTTATCCGTAGGCGTGGCACTAAGGAGAAACACACCGCGTCCGCTGCACGACCAGAGACTCTTGGCCACTGCGCCGCCCCAGTCGGCAGTGAGTCGTTCTGCTTCTACTATTGAGCGGGCAATCACCGAATGGCCGACGGTGGGAAGGTCCAGCCTTCCACAGAGAGCCTGACGGATTTTGGGGATCAGCTCGGCCGTTGTGGTGCGAGCGCTCAGACGGCGCAGTGCCTCGAGGGCGGGGTCTGAAGGCAGCAGGCGTTCGGGCGCACCGAGGCGGTGCAGGCCGTGGCGCACGAGGAGGTCCCAGCCCCAGGGGGCTATGCGGTCAATTGCTTCCCACTGCGCGGCGGGGAGCGGGCGCACCGTGCCGCTGCGGCGCTCCGTCACGAGAGTGACGCCCCGCCGTGCGGCCGCTTCGGCAGCCCCCTGGGCACACCCCTCGTCGGGCACGAGGAGCACATCGCCCGGCCGGGCCCAGCGGAGGGGGAGGGCGCAGTGCGTCCGTGCCGTCTGGCGGGCGGCTTCCGAGGGATAGTAATAAGGCGAACGGGCGGCGAGCGCCTCGTCATGGGAGGGGTTGTAGAGATGTAGCGTCCTCATGCTCTGAGCCATACACTATGGAGGTAGGTGCGCCAGGCCTTCACCCGGATGCTGGCAGCGATCTCCTGACAAATGGCCAGTCCCTCGCGGGCAAAGGCCGTTGCAGCCTGCCGCGCCTCCGACTCATCGGCGGGGAAGGCCGGCAGGCGTTGCGCCAGCGCGTAGAGGCAGCGGGGGGCGATGAAGGCAAAGTGCACGGCCGTGCCTTCACCATCGGCCGTGAGGGCGCCGGCGAAGTGGGTGAGGCCGTAGCGGGTGAGCTTGTCGAGGAGCGTCTGACGTGCCTTATCGTCGAGGGCCAGGAAGTTGGGGTAGAAGGTGTGCCAGTTGGCGAAGAGCAGTGCGCCGCCCTTCCGCCCCGCCGGCATGAGGCCCACGTGGGCGTAGTAAACGTTGCGCACCGTCTCCGTGCTGTCGGTCTCGGGGAGGTAGCGTGCCTCGTCGAGGGCAAGGGGGATGATGTGTTCGTCAAAGGCCGCATGCTTCACGATGCGGTGCAGCGGGTCAGGCGCACCGTCAGGCCCCTCAAAGCCCGATGTCGGGGTAAGAAAGGGGCGCAGACAGCGGTCGGGAATCTCACGCGTCAGCGTGGTGTGCGGGTTGAGGTGGTAATAATGGCGGGCCAGCGAGCGCAGCGCCGTGTCATCGTCGGGCGTGAGCCCTTCGAGCCGGCCGGCGGCCTCACGGGCTTCCTTCGTATCGATGGCGCGGAGGCGTTGGATATAGTCCGCAGGCTCTCCCTCTTCACGCACTTCGGAGAGCATGTTGCGCAGGCAGGCCGGGGCATCATCCGTAAAGCCCAGAGCAGCGAGACGCCCCACCATCTGGTCCGTCAGGCGGGCCACCGAGGCCATGGGCGATTTGTCGGTCCCCGAGGCCGTCACGGCCAGGTCATAGCGCATGATGTTGGAGAGGGCAATGGCCATCTCCCCCAGGCGGAAGATCAGTTTGTTGTCGCGCCCGATGGACCTCACGAAGCCTTCGTAGCCGGCAAAGGGGCCGGAGAGAATCTTCACCCGGTCGTTGGTGCGAAACTGCCGATAGGGGCTGTGGAGCAGGGTGAGCTGGCCGTGGGCATGGTCGGTGAAGAGCTTGAAGCGCTCCATCTCCTCGTCACCGATGATCATCGGCGCGCCCTCGGTGCTGGTGGCATCGGGCATGAGGTAGCACGTCGGAGCCTTGCGTTGCAGCCAGTCTTTGAGCTGCGTCTTGTTGGCGCGGGCAAAGACCAGACCGGGGATGAGCGGTGCCGTGCGGACCACGGTGGCACCGGTGCCCGTCTTGCCCTCCTTGCGCTGCAGCGGCAGGTAGCTCTCCCACACATGGGCCTCTTCGGCCTCCTGCTCGAGGCGCTCTCTGATGCCTGCCTCTTGGCGCGGCGCGGTATGGATGACGTACCAGTGAATCTTCATCAAGTCAGTTGGTGTGGGGCGTATGAGTAGAATGTGTGTGGGGGAGGAAGAATCTTTATCCGATGAAGCGGGCCCGGCATCTTGTATTAGAGCCAGACCCGAAGAGTCTGCAAAGGTGGCTCTTTCGCGCCGTTCAGCCAAATGAGGCGTTGGAAATGTGGACGCAGGCCGCGGCATGCTGAGTGTGTGGCCTGAGTGGGGCTCCAGGGTGGGCTGCCGGGCACGAGCAGGGGCTCGCGTTATCTTATCTATAATGGGGTGCCCTATATAATAAGGTATGTCACGGCTGCCGCCGTCCGGCTCACCCGAAGCGCTTGCGGAAGTCTGAGGGCGAGATCCCCTCGACGTTCTTAAAATATTTTCCCAGGAAACTCTGGTTGGGGAAGTGCATCTCTTGCGCGATCTCTTTGATCGAGAGCGAAGAGTCTTGTAGCAATGTTTTGATCTCGATGATGACGAGCGTCGAGATCCACTGCCCCGCCGTGCGGCCGCTGACCGCCTTGACTACTTCTGACAGGTGCTTTGAGGTCAGGCAGAGCTGCTGGCTATACCATTCGACGGTGCGCTGCTCGCGGAAGTGCTGGGAAACACAGCGGATAAAGTCGTCGAATATGGTGTAGGCCCGTTTGTGCGAAGCTCCCAGGTCGGGGTGGGCATGGTTGTCGAGCAGACCGCAGATCTCAAAGTAGAAGGCACGGGCCAGCGCGATGATCGTCTCCCGCAGGTAACGCCCCCTGGGGTTGTGCATGCGGCGGTATAGCAGGCTGTAGCACTCGGCGATCCACCGCTGTTCGCTCGGATCGAGCTCCACGACGGGGTGGGAGAGCACGTAGAGCAGGTAGGGCCACATATAATTGAGGCCCACGATGCAATCCTGCGAGAAGGAGCGCGACATCAGCACCACCGTGGCGCGGAAATCGTTTGAGCGATGCACCTCGCGAAAGGTCTGTCCGCCCAGCGAGAGCAGCAGGTTGCCCGGACGGGCCGTAAACTCCTTTTCGCCGATCCGCATCACGGCCTCGCCCCGACGGCAGAATCCGAAAACGAGGAACCCTGCCTGGAAGGGGGTCTCTACCAGGTCTTGTGCCGTAAAGTCGTCTATCAGTACCAGGTCATCGCCTAAAGAGAAAACCCGGTCGGGAGAAAAGGCTGAGGAGATCTCATCGAGCGACACTTCCTTTGACTGCTTATCTGTTTCCATTGGTCATCAGGCTGTCCGTATCATGGAGTCAGCTCTCACAAAGATGCTGCTTTTTGGGGAAATAGCCCCCGAAAGTCCGCGAAAATTATTTTTTCTCGCAAAAAATCCGCGTCAGCCCTTGCAGGTATCGGAGAAAGACGTACCTTTGCACTCGCAAACAAGCAACAACCCTGGTGCCATAGCTCAGTTGGTAGAGCAAAGGACTGAAAATCCTTGTGTCCCCGGTTCGATTCCTGGTGGCACCACTTCTCAAATTATTAAGTCGCTAATCCACATTGGATTAGCGACTTTTCTTTTTACTCACTATGGTCATGGCCACTACAATCGTCACTATGTAAGTCGCGATAAATCAGCTGCAATCGCCTTCACGACACATATTTCCTTCTTTATCGGTTGTTCTTGTTGATGAGGTTCACGATAACCTTCACCATCGTGTCCTTTTCCTCAGTGCGGCTCTCGGCGATCATCAGGGTGAGGGCTACCAGAGTGTTGTCAGCAATGCGCTTGTTGCCGTCGGCGTTGTAGAGGATGCCGTTGCCGTTGAGGAACCAGAGAAACAGGGTGGCGGCGATGCGCTTTTTTCATGAAGTTGCTGGATGACCTCCATGGCATTCTCATAGGTGGCATGAAAGGGAGCTTTTGATGTGGTCTTCTCGATGGCCAGTTCCTGATAGTCGTAGCGGTCAAGCGTATCGAGGGCATAGGTGTAGTCCACCACGACGTCAAAGAGTGAGCGGCTGTCCTCGGTCAGGCGTTCTTGATTTTGGATGGTGCGGCCCAGCACCTTGACAAGCTGGCTCAGCTCGTCAAACTTTTGGGAGGCTATCTGCTCATTGACTGCATATCCCCGCAGCAGGTATTGCTTCAGGACCTTGTTGGCCCAGATGCGGAAGGCGGTAGCATTCTTCGAATTGACCCTATACCCCACTGAAAGAATCGCATCCAGATTATAGTGGTCGACAACTTCAACGGTGGCGCCTCGAAATCCACGGTTCACGACTGTTTCCATTTTGGAAATAGTCGCATCCCTTTCCAGCTCTCCGGAGGCGTAGATGTTTTTCAACTGCTTGGATATAGCCGGGACCTTCGTCCCGAACAGATCTGCAATTTGCCGGTGGGTCAACCATATCGTTTCTTCACTGACGGTGACCTCCATCTTCGTTTCACCGTTGGGCATTTGATAGATGATCAGCTGTTTCCCGTTATTCGTATCCATAATTCGAATGTCTGATGTTTCAGAATGCCTCTCATTCCTTCTGAGAGAGTTTTCCCCCCCCTCACGCCATCGCCACACTCACGTCTTCTATCCGGTAGAGCGCATCGAGGCGGCCGGTCCAGCGGTTTTCCGCAATGCCGATCTGCAGGCCGTAGAGGCGGAGGCCGGTCTGTCGCAGGCCCTCGAGGGCGGCAAGACGGTCGGGCGAGGGGAGGGGAATGCGGAAATCCGTCACCCAGAGCATGTCGGCACCGGCATAACGCGGGTTATCCTGCAGCGTCTGCCCGAGCAGGTCGATCACCGGGGCCGCATTGGTGCCCCCCTGCGCCTTATGCTCGAAGAAGCGCAGTAGCTGCGTGCGGTCGCGGAGCACGTCGATGGGCCTAGCCCGGTCGCTGAAGGCGATCAGCAGACAGTCGCGGCGCTGCGCTGTTGCCAGTTCGCTCAGTCGCATCATCAGTGATAGAGCCACCTGGAGCGGTTTGCCCTGCATGCTGCCCGACGTGTCGCAACATACGATCATCGGTCCCTTGGGGCGGGCCGGCTTCGTCTGCAGGGCACGGGCATGGCTGGCCTGGCGGCTCCGGCTGTCAAACTGCTGGAGGCGGCCGGTGACGTATTTTTTGAGAAAGATGTCTTCGAGTTGCGGGTCGAGACACTGTGCCCACTCGGCGGGCAGAAGGGCCCCGAGGTCGCGTCCCATGCCGATGCCCTCGATGTCGGAGCGGCTGGCTGTGGGGAGCATACCCTCCTGTCCCTGCGCAACGTCCATGTGCCGGTGCCCCAGCGGGTCTGCCCGGCGCCCCATGCGGTTGGCGATCTCTACGAGTACGGGGTAGCGCTGCTGAAGGCGTGCTACGCGAGCCAGCCGCTCATATTCCACCGTGTTCCAGTGACCGCCCATCAGCGCCCACGTCTGGGCGAAGTCGGCATAGCCTACCCCGTGGTCCGCCGTATAGCGCGGTATGCCTTCAAGGTTGGTGCGCAGCAGGCGGCGGTGTGTCGTGCAGCGTTGCGCCACGAAATCATCGCCCTGCTGTCGCAGCGCTTCGTCGAGGCGGTCTTGCCAGGCGTTGAGAAACTGCGCCCAGCGGGTGTCATCGGTGTAGCCCCCTTCCCGACCGAAACATCGTGAGAAAAATCCCCGGTCGAAGCCCCCGCCACCCTCGTCCAGTCCCGAGAGGTCTACCAGCGCCCGCCAGCCTGTCTGTCGGCGCGTGAGGCTCCACTGCCACGCCTGGGCAATCTGCCGCCGCACCGCCTCGCTGCGCTGCAGGCGGTAGCGGGCCTTCTCCAGACAAAGGCTCACAAACTGCATCATCGAGTCGGTAAACACCCGCTCGCAGACCTTGCTCCCCAGCACGGCGGCCCGCACGGCGGCATCGCTCATGGCCTTCCTCAGGTAGGCCGTCAGGCTGTCTTCGGCGGCGAGGGCTGCGTCGGGCACTTCGCCCGTTGCGACAAAGCGGGCAATGAGGTCGGCATAGCGTTCGGCTGAGAGCAGTCTGTTGGGCAGCTTTAGATCCGTTTCATTTGGATGAGGCTCACTGGTCATAGAGCAGTCTGGATAGGTCGGCCCTAGCGAGGGCTATCTGTTGATAGAGTTTTTGCAGGCGCATTTTCACTTCACGCTTGTCCTCCGCCGAGGCAAAGAGGTTGGCCTCGAGGCGTTGCCCCATGCCCTCCGTCGCCTCGCATAGGCGCTCCAACGCCGTATCGTAATCAGGCAGCCGGCGGGGCTCTGCAGGCGCGCTGCGTGGGGCATCCTCTACCCGCCCCGTGGCGGGGTTGAGCGTGGCGGCCCCTTCGCGGCGCAGCGCATAGCGGACGCCGTTGAGGTAAATGTTGCCCGGACTGCGCGCTAGGGTGACCGCCTCGCCTTCGACGTTGAGGCGTGAACTCGCCGCCTGCGGACTGTAAAGGCGCACGATGCGCCGCTCCGGGGCGCGCGAGTCTTTGTAGATCACTCCTCTCGCCGGAGCTTCGTTGAGGGTGCGCGGTGTGCCGCCCCGGGGAAGGCGTTTGTAGTCCGTGATGAAGATGTAGGTGTGGCCCGTGCCGTGGTTGTCGATCTGGTAATAGAGACGGTCTACAACGGCCAGTCCGTCATCGGCATGGTCGTGCGCGGCTACCGCCTGATGCAGCGCTTCGGCAGCCAGCTTCGCCCGCAGTTCGGTCTGGATGTCTGCCGCCAGGCGGCTAATCTCATCGGCCAGCGAGGCCCATATCGCATCGCAGACGATGCGACGCACTGCCTCGCGCTCTTCGGGCTCGTTCCACAGACAGTGGTGCAGCGGCAAGAGGTCTTCAGGCCCCGCCTCGTCGCGTCCGTGCACCCGGGCCGAGGTGCGCATGAGGTTGGCGATGTGCTTCCACCGGCGGTCACTGACGTAGATGCTGCGGGTCAGTTCGCTCCCGTCGATTGTCACGCGGGCCAGGGCCTGCCTGATGCGCGTGATCGTCTCAAGCAGGGCGGGGGAGAGGCCTGCCGTTAGGGCTTCGGCCTGCCAGCGGGCATATTCTTCGGCGCTGATGGCCTCGGGCGCTTCATCCTCCGCATCCGGCCTGTCAGACGCCGTCTCGGTGAGCATCTGCCGAAAGGTCTCCTCATCGGTGATGTTGCGGCAGATGAGGCGGATGGCAAAGCGGTCCCACAGAGCCTCAAGCCCTTCGCCCTTGGCGGGCAGTTCGTTAGAGGCCGCCACGAGGAGCTTCAGTGGCAGCCGCTCTTCACGGTCGCCGTTGCGGAAGACCTTTTCGTTCATCACCGTGAGCAGCGTGTTCTGTATAGCCGGCCCCGCCTTCCAGATCTCGTCGAGAAAGACCACGTCGGCCGTAGGCAGGTAGCCCGCTGTCGCACGTTCGTAGCGGTCGTTTTCTTTGAGCCGGGCGATGCTCACGGGGCCGAAGAGTTCGTCGGGCGTCGAGAAGCGCGACATGAGGTACTCAAAGGCGCGTGCATCGCGGAAGGCGCACTTCAGCCGCCGGGCCACCATCGATTTGGCTACGCCCGGCGGTCCCAGCAGAAGGATATTTTCGCCCGCGAGGGCGGCCAGCAGCGCCAGTGCCGTCTCGGTCTCTTTTTCATAGATGCCCTTGCGCAGATAGGCTAGCAGGGAACTGATGCGGGAGTGGAGGTCGGTCATGGAGGAATGGATGAATAATCGGCAAAGTTAACCATTCTCTCGGTGCATCCGCCCGGCCCGGTGCAAGCCTTTGGCGGAGGGACTTCGCTTAGCTGACCGCAATAAATTGCTTACTTTTGCTCCTGACTAACTCTGTGTCGCCTTTCCCGGGACTTTCCCCTTGACGGGGAGCGCGGGGAGCGGGCAATCCCCCGGATTCAGACACAAGAAACGCTTTACACATGAATATCACACGCAAAATCCTCTTAGGCATGGCATTCGGCCTGCAGGCCCTTCCCGCCGCCGCTCAGCGATATACCGTGAGCGGACAGGCTTCCGAAGGGGCAAAATATGTCTACATGATCAATCTCGAGAACCGTCAGCAGTATGACAGCACTGCCGTCAAGGCCGGCCGCTTTACCTTTACCGGCGATGCGCAGGGAAAACTCTTTGCGATGGTCTATACCGACCCGAAGACGGCTCGCACGGAACGCGTTTACGTTGTGCTCGACGGCAACGTGACGGTCGACATCCCCGCACACAAGGCTTCGGGCACGGTCGAGAACGATCGCCTCTCTACCTGGATGGCCCGTTTTGACCCTGTCGACGAGCCCTATAACAAACTGATCGACGAGTATCTTGGCTATCAGCGCAAGGGAGAGGCCGTTCCCGCTGATTTCATGCCCCGTCTCGAGGCTGCCGGCATCAAGGCCGATTCGATCAAGGCCGTGCTGGCCAAACAGCTCGTAGCTGAGAACCGGGACTATAAGTTTCCCGCCATCTTCATGCGCCAGCTGACCAACGCCATGGACCGTGCAGACTACATCGCCCTGGCCGAGGAGGGAAATCCCGCCTTTATGCAGACCTCCTACATGGCCCGTATCAAGGGAACCCTCGCCGGCTGGAAGCGCCAGTTGCCGGGCACGCCGTTTACAGATCTGACCCTGCCCGACACTGAAGGGCGCGAACGCAAACTCTCGGAGTTTGTCGGTAAGGGCAAGTATGTGCTGATCGATTTCTGGGCCTCGTGGTGTGGTCCCTGCCGCCGCGAAATGCCTCATGTCAAGAAGCTCTACGAGACCTATAAGGACAAAGGCTTCGACATCGTAGGGCTTTCCCTCGATGCCGACAAGGCGGCCTGGCTCTCGGCAATCAAGAAGCTGGATCTGCCCTGGCACCACCTCTCAGACCTCAAGCAGTGGAACAGCCTCGCCGCCTCGACTTATGGCATCAATGCGATTCCGGCCACCCTGCTTATCGGCCCTGACGGCAAGGTCATCGCCAGCGGCCTCGATGCCGAGCAGGTGGGCGCTAAACTCGCCGAACTCCTGAAATAAGCTCGGCCTCGTCTGCCGTTGTCGAGTCGGCAACTTGTTGCAATAAAATCCCGCTCGCTGCGGAAAGGCGTCAGGCCTCCGCGACGGGCGGGATTCGGTTTTTATGATCTTTACTTCATCAAGCAGTTTGAGCGACTCAAACAGCTGACGCCGAAGGCGTACAGACAGCAGATCGACATTTGAGGCGAACCGCTAGCACGCACATCCACAATGAAGGGGGGGATAAACGCGGCGCGGTGCCGGCAATGACCCGCGGTGATAAAAGTTGTACCTTCGCGTAATGGAGGCGGCTTGCACCGCGCCTGTTCCCCATCTTCCTATAATACGCTCCTCTTTTTCACTGATCCCCATGCCCGACCTGTCCATCCTCACCGCCCGTGACATCCGTCCTACCGCCGTGCGCATCCTGGTGCTCGGCGCTCTCGAAGCGGCGGACTGCGCCCTTTCGCTCTCGGATCTCGAGGACCGGCTGGTGACGGTAGATAAGTCGAGCATCTTTCGCACGCTGACCCTCTTCCTCGCCCACCACTTGGTTCATGCCGTCGACGATGGTACGGGTCAACTCAAATATGCGCTCTGTTCGCCCGGCTGCCACTGCGGCGAGGCACACCACATGGGCCTCTCCGACCTCCATACCCACTTCCGCTGTGAGCGCTGCCACCGCACCTTCTGTCTGCGCGGCCTCCCCGTACCCAGCGTCCCCCTGCCCGAAGGTTTCGCCCTCACCTCCGCCAACTACGTCTTGGTCGGTCTCTGCCCCACCTGCACCGAAGAGCTTCGCTGCAAAGGGCTCGGCTGGTCCGGCGAGCGTCTCTAGCACCCTGTTGTGCGCCCTGCCTCAGCCCGTTATCTGCCCATCAGACAACAAAGTCGCCCGTCCGCCCCAACTTTTTCGCAAAACCCCTTTGTCCATAAGCAAGCATTGCCTAATTTTGCACCCGTCAAACCACGTTGGCAGGCTTTAAACCGCCCGCTACACATCAGGAGAGATGGTAGAGTGGTCGATTACAGTAGTCTTGAAAACTACCGTACCGAGAGGTACCGGGGGTTCGAATCCCTCTCTCTCCGCAGTATTAAACTGAAATTGATACATTAATGCGCCTAAAGTCAATGCTTTAGGCGCATTTTTCGTTTTATGCGCGAATATATGGTCACGAGAATGGGGGCAATCCCTTTTCCCGTTTTCGTCACTCTTTTAAGGCGATCAGAAGAGGGCAAGCCTTGGATTACTTGGCTGCAAACCGTACACCCCTTGACCGACTATGAAACCTACGGTCTGTCGCGCTACTCCATCTTCGGACGGCAAAACAGAAAGGTGGCGCACCGCACCGCAGGCTATTTGCAAATATCCATGGGTAATCACAAGGTGCGCATCACCGAGGGCTTTTGCACTTACTTGCTCAGTCACGCGCCCCTCGGGGTGGCCTTTATACCCTGACATTCGGATTGACGAACTGCCCGTGCTTTGCCGTATGGCGTCCGTATTGGATGGCAAATACAGGGCAGTGGTGCAGGCATCTCAGACAAAGGATGCAGCGGGGGGAAGTCCATTCGGGGTGGTTGCCCTTTATCGTAATGGCATGTGCGGGACACCGACGGGCACATAGGCCGCAACCGATGCACCGGCCGGGCGTGAGATGGAAGTGGGAAGTTTGCCGCTGATCGTCATATGACCGATAATAGAGGCGGGCCAGAAAAGCCGGAAAGCGTGCATGGTCAAAGTTTCCGCCAATACGGCCGACCGCCCTTTCGATGGTCGACTCCACTGCCGTCTCTGCCTTGCGCGTTGTTGCAAGGCATTTCTCCTTGTCTGACAGGTTGAAAAGCGGTGTCCACACGTCGACCATCCGCACGTTGTATTGTCCATCGAGCACGAGACCCTTAGGTTTCAGCAGGCTGTTCATTTGGGCATGAGCTTGCCCGGTGGTCGTTCCGTAGGTCAGGACGTGGTAGGTAAAAGGTCGGGCGGATAGGGACAAGGTAAGCCGTTTGATAAAGTCTGTTACGATGCTGGGCAATCCCCAAAAGTAAACAGGCGTGACAAACCCCAGCCGTTCATCCTCCTCTAGAGAAAACTGCCAGTCCCGATTGGCCATACATTGTTCAATGGATATGAGTCGCTCTCTTGTAGCCTTGGCCAATCGGGTCGCCACATAGAGGCTGTTGCCTGTTCCTGAAAAATAAAATACCATCTGCTGTTATCGTAGCCTCTTCAGCCAAGCTATCGTTGAGGCTGCGCGAAAATACGAAGATGGTAGCACCCGCCCGTCCGGGCGGATGCTTTAAGTAGGGAAAAAGGTCTCTGCAAGGCAGGGGACTTCGGGAAAGGGGCAAAACCAGCATGCCGATGCGCTTCTGCGTGCCTTTCCACACCGCGTTGGGGCACGGAGGTGTGGAAACTTTCCACACCTTCCCCATGTCATTCCACACCTTCCACACCCTTCCATAAATTGACATGGATTTGCGAGTTTGTTGATTATTAGTTGGTTATGGCCTGTGTTGGGAGTTTGGCACGCGTCTTGTGCTTTATTAGGGCGTAACGCAATCGGCGCAACCAACACAATCAATCATACAACAACACATAAACACTTACGATCATGAAGAAGTTCACCATCTCTGCCATCTTCGTCATGGCTCTTGTGACCCTCAGCAGTGCAGCATTCGCCAACGGCGCCGCCAACCGCGGCGATCTCTTCGGCCAGGCCAACGACACCGTCGCTCCTGCCGACACCAACGTTCCCGCCAAGAGCGAGGTAGAGCCCGCCCTTGCCCTCGTGACCGACACGGTTGTTCCCAAGAAGGAGGACTGCCCCCAGAAGGACTGCCCCGAGAAGCAGGATCCCGCCAAGGACGAGCCCGCTAAGGATGAGCCGGTTAAGCAGCAGCTCACCGATACCGTAGCGCCCACCGATACCGTTGCACCTCAAAAGCAAGAGCCCGCTAAGTAAATAATCATCTCACTATCTCTCCCGGGTAAGGGCCGGGGCAACGTTCTGCTTCCCAATAAATGAGGGCGGATGCGCATCATCGTCACACTCGTGACGCGCGCATCCGCCCTCTCGCTTTGTCCGTAGCCGGAGAGCCGTTCAGTTAGACTGCACGTTCTCCAAGTCGTCGATGATGTCAATGAGCTTGTGGCCCTCGATCTCAAGATTCTCGATCAGGAGATTGGCATTCTCAAAGCGCTGGATGACCTTGCTAAAGTTTTCGTCGCTCAGAGCGACCCACCAACCTATGTAGAGGACGTAATACTTCTGCCCATTGAACGAAAACATCAGATCATAGCCCATCACGGCGAAATCATAGAATATCGTCTCACGATCCTCATTGGGATAGTCGTGGTAGTCAGATCCATACCGCTTATAATCGCCCGGATACTTCTTATTATACCATCGCCCGGCCAGATCACGGGCCGCAACGGGGCGCTCAATTTCTTCATAGTTCATTTTCCAAAGGTTCTTAGTTTATTTAGTATTCTCCTCATACTCATCCGGCATCCTTGGACCATAGCGGAGAATACGGGACGGTCGAAGTCGCTGCAACATTTCTTCATAGCCTTTACGCCAAAGATAGCGAGAGACAGATGATTGAGTAGCTCCGAGGCTGCTCACGGCAATCGTACAGGCTGACGGGAGACCATCAAAGCAGTATGAATAGCTATCTGGCCCAGACCAAGTGGCATTGGCTATAATAGGAACTCCCCGCTTCTGCCAGTATGCACCGAGTGCCTTGTTAAGCCAACAATTGAACACCTTCAGCGGAAAAGGCATATCGATGTACTGCGAGAAGTCAGGACAGATAACAGCAGCCGTTCCGGATCTTCCGCAGCAAAGCCTCACTGGGCGGCATGCCCATCACCGACGGCACAAGGGCCGACAAACTGCCCAACTACCCGTTTACACAGGCATTCTAAAGGCTATTGACGGCCGGTCGTCAATAGACGGCAATCCCCACGCAGCAAGCCCAGATAGGCGGCTGCGTGGGGATTGTCTTTTCGTCTTGAGCAGGAGCTCTGGAGCATGCTACCTTACTGACGTCTTAAGGTAACCGGCAATTTCGTCATAAGGAAGCAGCACCTCAATGATACCTGCAGCATAGCAGTCCTTGACGTAGGGCTGGTAAGAGAAGACGACCCCACACTCCGTGAGGGCGGGACGGGGATACCACTTGCCGCCTAACTGCTCCAGCGAACCGGAGCGGCGCATCTGGTCCGAGGGCTCAGGGGCGGGAGTGATCTCTGCCACCTGCGGCCACGCCTCATCGTCTTTCGGTGCATTGGGACGGGCGGCGAGCTTCTTGCCCACGAGGTCGAAGACGGCAGGGAGACTCTCGACCTTGAAGATGTCGGTGAGGCCGAGCAGGCTGTCGCCGGGCGTGGAGAGGGTGAGGTAATAGACGTAGGTCATGCCGTGGGCACCGCCCATGTAGATCTCGTCTTCTACCTTATAAGTCGTCAGACCGCCGGCTGTCTTGAAGCGCCATACGGGCATGACCGTCGTGCGGTAGGAATAGTTCATCGGTCCGCTCTCCTTAGCGTCGCGCTGATAGCCGGCCTTGACCTTGCGCCACTTGTTCTCGAGCATCTTGTCGAGATCGGCAGTCTGCCAGTCAGTCACCTGGGCGGAGTCGAGCATCGAGGCAAGGATGTTGCTGACCATCTTGATGTAGCCGCCGCGTTTGTCGACCTTGCCCGGCACGTAGAGCGTGGCGTTGAAGGTTACGCCCTGGTTGGCATCGGCGGGGTCCTGATAGCTGTAGTCAGCGTCTTTTACGTCAAACTCGGAGAGGAGTTCGTCATCGGGCGGGCACACTTCGGCCGGCTCTTCGGCCATAGTGCTGTCGACACCGCTGTCGTCGGCCTCGGGGGCATAGACATCGCTGTCTTCAAAACTTACGGTGTCAGTCACACCCTCGTCGGGCACGAGACTGTCGATGTCGGTAAAGATCGTATCGGGATCGTCTGCCGTGCGTGGGCCGGCCTGGTGCCCCGTGGCGGGGAGCGTCATCGCTACGAGGGCGAGCGCAGGGATGAAGAAGAGAAGACGTTTCATAAGTTTACAAATAAGATAAGTAGGGTAGGGGGCAGCGCCTTGAGCGTAAGTACAAGCTTGCGGTCGCGGGGCTGCAACATTTTTGTGATGTCAAAAGTAGCGAGAGAGCGCGGACGCAGCCAAGCGTTTCACGCTTTTTTAGAGCAAAGCGGCTATCAAAGGCGTAACTTTGCCGAACCAAACCGTGAATAAGCCTGCTTCCGTGCCGGCCGCTCCCCCTTCAATCAGCATTTCCCCATGATGTCTCAAACCATGCCGCTCAACTCCAATCCGCCCGCCCGGCTCACCCCAGCTCCCCTCCACCCCGAGGCCCGCTATGCCCTGCTCATATCTGGTGGGGTAGATAGCGCTGTGGCCTGCCATGAACTTTGCCGTCAGGGCATCCGCCCTGATCTCTTCTATATCAAGATCGGCATGCAGGGAGAGGGAACGACCTGCTCGGCCGAGGAAGACATCGAACTCTCCACCCTCATCGCCCAACGCTACGGACTGAAGTTGCAGATCATTGACCTGCAGCAGGCCTACCATGACCGCGTGACGGCCTACGTGGTCGATCGCGTCAAGCGCGGCCTCACGCCCAACCCCGACGTGATGTGTAACCGCCTGATCAAGTTCGGTGCCTTCGAAGAGCGTGCAGGCCATGCCTACGACTTCATCGCGACGGGGCACTACGCCCGCACGCTGCTTGACGAAGCCGGTCGCCTCTGGCTAGGGCCGGCCCCCGATCCAGTGAAGGATCAGAGCGACTTCCTCTCCCAGCTCACCGACGTACAGGCGCGGAAACTGTGCTTTCCCATCGGCCATTTGCTCAAACACGAGGTGCGTGCCATCGCTGAGGCTGAACGGCTCGCGCCCGCCCATCGCAAGGACAGCCAGGGCATCTGCTTCTTGGGCAAGATCAACTATGCCGACTACCTGGCCACCCTCCTCGGCACACAAGAGGGGCCTGTCATCGAACGTGAGACGGGGCGCATCATCGGCATGCACAAGGGCTATTGGTTTTACACCGTCGGCCAGCGCAAGGGCCTGGGGCTGGGTGGCGGCCCATGGTTTGTGACCGACAAAGACGTGGTGCGCAACATTGTCTACGTCTCTCACACCGAGGCCTGCCACGGCCTCTACGGAACGAACTTCAGGCTCAAAGACTTCCACTTCATCACCCACGATCCTTGGAAGGGGCTCATCGAGGCCGACATCCTCTTTAAGATCCGTCATACCGAACGTCCCGTTCCGGGACATCTCACGCGCTGGGGTGACGACAGTACGCTCGCCATCACCGCCTCACGCCCCGTGCAGGGCATTGCCCCCGGGCAGTTCGGTGTGCTCTACACTGCCGACGGCCAGATCTGCGCCGGGAGCGGAGAGATCAGGTTGTAAGGGCCGTGACGAGGGGGATCACTGAATCGCTCTCTCCCTTCTCCGCCGCTATTCGCCGAATCTATCGCCTCACCTATCGCTTTGATAGGTGAGGTTTTATTATTGCCGCCAATTGCTATCGGGCTGGCGGCTTTCGTGGCAAATCGTTTGTGTGTGCGGAGAATTATTGCCAATATTGCACTTTGAAACAAACCATAGCCTAAACTATGACACGACCCACCCTCCGTATAGCCATTCAGGCCAAGGGGCGTCTCAATGAAGACACCATGGCCCTGCTCGCCGATGCCGGCATTAGTGTCGGCGCCAGCAAGCGCAAACTCATCGCCCGGGCTACGGGCTTCCCGATCGAAGTGCTCTACCTGCGCGACGACGACATTCCCCAGGCCGTCCATACCGGTGTGGCCGACCTCGGCATCGTCGGACTCAACGAAGTGGCTGAGCGCGGCTTTGCCGTCGAGGAGGTGATGCGCCTGGGGTTCGGCCGTTGCCGCATCTCTCTGGCTCTGCCCAAGGGCGAACCCTATGAGGGGCCTCAGTGGTTTGAGGGCCGCACGGTGGCCACCTCTTATCCCCGCATCCTCCGCGACTACTTTGCCGACAAGAGCGTTCACGCCGAGATCCATGAGATTGCCGGTTCGGTAGAGATTGCCCCTGCCGTAGGCATGGCCGATGCCATCTTTGATATTGTAAGTTCGGGCGGCACCCTCATACAAAACGGTCTCACCGAGGTCGAGCGCGTCTTTGAGAGCGAGGCGGCCCTCATAGCCACGCCCGGACTCAGCCTCGAACAGCGCACGGAGGTCGATAAGCTCTGCTTCCGCTTCCGCTCCATCATCGAGAGCAAGGGCTATAAATATGTCCTGATGAACATCCCCACCGACCTCCTGCCGCAGGCCATCGCCTTGGTGCCCGCCATGCGTTCCCCGACCGTATTGCCGCTGGCCGACAAGGGTTGGAGCTCGCTCCATGTCGTCCTCTCCGAAGACGTGCTTTGGGAGAAAGTCGAGCAGCTCAAGCGCCTGGGCGCCGAGGGCATCCTCGTGCTCAACCTTGAGAATATGATTCCGTAAGATTCTTAACTCCCCCCCCCATTCACCATGTTTATCAACCCCTCCCAAGATACTTGGCGTAAGCTCTGCGTGCGCAATATCCCCGATGATGAGGCCGTCACGGCCAGCGTGCGGGCCATCGTGGCCCGTGTGCGCCGTGAGGGCGACGCCGCCCTGCGGGCCTATGCGGCAGCGTTTGATCACGCCACCCTCGATGCGCTCGAACTCTCTCCCGCCGAGCGCGCTGCCGCCGATGAGGCCGTAACGCCCGCCGTGCGCACGGCCATTGCCGAGGCGGCACGCCATATCACGACCTTCCACGAAGCCCAGCGCCCCCATACGGTCGATCTCGAGACCCTGCCCGGCGTGCGCTGCGTGCAGCGTGCCGTGGCGATCCGTCGTGTGGGCCTCTACATTCCCGGCGGTCGGGCACCGCTCTTTTCCACCGTCCTGATGCTTGCCTTGCCGGCCCGCATCGCCGGCTGCAAGGAAGTCGTGCTCTGCACGCCCCAAGGGGCTGACGGACACATTGCCCCTGAGATCATCCATGCGGCCAACGTCTGCGGTGTGCATCATATCTACCGCGTAGGCGGAGCCCAAGCAATTGCCGCCCTGGCCTACGGCACGGAGACCATTCCCGCCGTCGACAAGATCTTTGGCCCTGGCAACCGCTTCGTCACCCATGCCAAGCAACTCGTCTCGACCGATGTGGCCATCGACATGCCTGCCGGCCCTTCCGAGGTACTGGTGATGGCCGATGAGACGGCCGTGCCGGCCTACGTGGCAGCCGACCTCCTCTCACAGGCCGAACACGGCCCCGACAGTCAGGCCATCCTCGTTTGCCAGACGGAGGACTTTGCCCGAGCCGTCGAGGCCGAGGTAGACCGTCAGAAGCAATTGCTGCCCCGTGCCGCCTGCGTAGAAGGGTCGCTCTCCCACAGCCGCACCGTCGTATTCCCTACGCGGGAATTGATGACCGCCTTTGCCAACACCTACGGCCCCGAGCATCTCATCATCTCGATGGCTAGCCCCTGGGAGATCGCCGACGAGATAACGGCGGCGGGAAGCGTTTTCATAGGCAACTATTCGCCCGAGTCGGCCGGTGACTATGCCTCGGGCACCAACCACACCCTTCCCACGGGCGGGTGGGCCCGCGCCCTCTCGGGCGTCAACCTCGACAGCTTCTATCATAAGATCACCTATCAGGAACTCTCCCCCGCCGGTCTCGACGGCCTGGCTGACACGATCGTCACCATGGCTCGTGCCGAGGGACTCGATGCCCACGCCAACGCCGTGCTGGTAAGGCAGGGCAAACACTAGCGATAGCCCATGAGCACACTTCCTCTTCGCAAAAACATCCTGGCTCTCGAGCCTTACGCCACCGCCCGCGACGAGTATGAAGGCGGTGACATCTCGGTGTGGCTCGACGCCAACGAGAGTCCTTACGACAACGGTGTCAACCGCTATCCTGATCCCCACCAGCGTCAGCTTAAGGCCGTGCTCTCGAGGCTCAAGTCGGTGCCGGTCTCACAGCTCTTCGTGGGCAACGGTTCCGACGAGGCCATCGACCTCTGCTTCCGTCTTTTCTGCGAGCCGGGCAAAGACAATGCGGTGGCCATTGCCCCGAGCTACGGCATGTATAGCGTGGCAGCGGCAGTCAATGACGTGGCGCTGCGCGAGGTAAACCTTTCGCCGACCTTCGCCCTCGAGCCCGAGCGCCTGCTGGCCGCCTGCGACAGCCATACGCGCCTGGTGTGGGTCTGTTCGCCCAACAATCCCACGGGCAACGCCTTCGACCTCGCCGTGTTGGAGCAACTGGCCGATGACGTCTTCTCCCGGTGCGGTGCCATGTTGGTGGTCGATGAGGCCTATGCAGACTTCTCGCCCAAGGGAAGCCTCGTCCCCCGCCTTGCGGACCACCCCAATCTCATTGTCCTCCAGACGCTCTCCAAGGCCTGGGGCATGGCGGGGCTGCGCCTCGGTCTGGCCTTCTCCGCCCCGGAGGTGATCGAGATGATGGGGCGCGTGAAATATCCCTACAATGTCAACGGTCCGACGCAGCGGGAAGTGATCCGCCGCTTGGCCACCGAGCCCCACGATGCGCATGTTGAGGAGGTCTGCTCCCAGCGTGCCCTTCTGGCCGAACGGCTGACGGCGGTGCCTTGTGTCAAGCAGGTCTATCCCTCTGATGCTAACTTTATCCTCGTGCGTGTAGATGACGCCCGTCGTCGCTACGATCAACTCGTGTCTCGGGGCATCATCGTGCGCAACCGTTCGCGTCAGCCGCTCTGCGATGGATGCCTCCGCTTGACGGTCGGCACGCCTGAGGAAAATGTGCGGCTTCTGGCCGCCCTCAGCGCGCGCCTTCCGTGACGAGCCGGGTGCGGATCGTTCCGAGCGTTATTACATTGGATTCTCTTATATAACCCTCCTCCCCACCATGCCAACCTCCAAGCCCCGCCTCCTGTTTATCGACCGTGACGGCACCCTCGTGCGCGAGCCGGCCGACGAGCAGGTTGATGCCATAGAGAAGGTAACCTTCTTGCCCCATGTCTTCACCGCCCTGCGCCACATCGCGAAGTTGCCCTTCGTGCCGGTGATGGTCAGCAATCAGGACGGTTTGGGCACGGCGGCCTTTCCTGAAGAGACCTTCCATCCTGTCAACGACCTCATCCTTCGCGCCCTGGCGGCGGAAGATTTCCACTTCCACGCCCTCCACATCGACCGCACCTTTCCAGCCGACGGTGCTCCCACGCGCAAACCGGGCACGGCGATGCTCGGCGAATATCTGAAGGGTGGCTACGACCTGGCCGGTTCCTATGTCATCGGCGATCGTGCCACGGATGCTCAGCTGGCTGTCAATCTGGGTTGCCGCGCCCTGTTGCTGCGCGACCCTGACCGCCCGGCAGAGAAACTGACGGCCGAACAGCAGGCCGCCGTCGTACTCACGACGACTGACTGGGACGATATCGCTGCCTTCCTGCGCCACGGCAGCCGCACGGGCACCGTCAAGCGAACCACGGCGGAGACGGATATCGCCGTCTGCGTCGACCTTGACGGACTTGGCAAGACTCGCATCGATACGGGCCTCCACTTCTTCGATCATATGCTCGCCCAGCTGCCCCACCATGCGGGGCTCTCGCTCGACCTCGTCTGCCATGGTGATCTCGAGGTCGATGAGCACCACACAATGGAGGACGTGGCCATCGCCCTTGGCGAGGCGTTGCGCGAGGCGCTCGGTGACAAGCGCGGCATCGAGCGCTATGGCTTCGTGCTGCCCATGGATGAGTGCGATGCAACCGTAGCGCTCGATCTGGGCGGCCGCATCGACTTTAGCTGGGATGTTCCCTTTACCCGCGAGTATGTGGGCGACACGCCGACGGAGATGTTCCGCCACTTCTTCTACTCCCTGGCCTGCGCTCTGCAGTGCAACCTCCATATCCGGGCCCGCGGAGAAAACAACCACCACCTCATCGAGGGCGTCTTCAAGGCCTTTGCCCGCGCCATGCGTCAGGCTATCCGCCGCGATCCTTATAGCGATGCCCTCCCTTCGAGCAAGGGCGTCATCTGACGCTGATCATCCAACATCTTTTTTCCCCTCTCCCTTCCTTCACCCAATGATAGCCATCATCGATTACCGCATGGGCAATCTCCGCTCCGTGCGCAACGCCCTGAGCCGCCTTGGGGCCGAAGCCGTCGTTACGGCCGATGTCGAGACCATCCGGCGGGCCGATCGTGTGATCCTGCCGGGCGTGGGCAACTGTGCCGAGGCGATGCACAACCTCCGCGAGGCACGGCTCGACAGCCTCATACCGCAGCTGCGCCAGCCCGTGCTGGGCATCTGCGTAGGTTTGCAGGTGATGTGCCGTGACTCCGAAGAGACGGCGCCCGATGCACCTGCCGGCAGCCTTACCCCCTGCCTCGGCATCTTTGACAGCCATGTGCGACGCTTTGCCCCCTCAGCAGGGCTCAAGGTGCCCCACATGGGTTGGGATCAGGTGGGCAATCTCGAGAAGAAGCTCTTCGAAGGCATTCACAGCGGTGACTTCGTCTATAATGTCCACTCCTACTATCCCACGCTCTGCACCGACACAATCGCCACAACGACCTACGGCGTGATGTATAGCGCCGCGCTGAAGTACGAACGTTTCTACGGCACACAGTTTCACCCTGAGAAGAGCGGTGACGTCGGTCATCGCATTCTCCAAAACTTCCTCACCCTATGCTGATCATCCCCGCAATCGACCTCATAGGCGGCCGCTGCGTCAGGCTCTCTCAAGGAAGCTACGAGCGCGAGACACGCTATGACGCTTCGCCCGCCGAGATGGTGCACACCTATCTGGCTCACGGGTTGCGGCGCATCCACGTCGTCGACCTTGACGGGGCAAAAGCCTCCGAACCGCAGAACCTCGACACGCTCGATCTGCTGGCAGCGATTCCCGACGCCGAGATCGAGTGGGGCGGCGGCTTGAAGTCGCTCGAAAGCCTCGAGACGGTTTTTGCCCATGGTGCCCGCTATGCCGTGGTGGGAAGCGCTGCGGCCCAACGTCCTGACGACTTCGCCGATTGGCTCTCCCGCTTCGGACCTGATCGCGTGGTTCTGGGCGCCGATGTGCGTGAGGGCCGCATCAGTGTGAGCGGCTGGACCGAAGACCTCCCCCTTACCATCGACGACCTCATAGCCCGCTTCCTTCCCATGGGCCTCTCTCAGGTCATCTGCACCGACATTAGCCGCGACGGCATGCTCGAGGGCCCTGCGACGGATCTATACGTAAGGTTGCAGGAGAAGTTTCCCACCGTGAACTTCACCGTCTCGGGCGGCATTTCGGGCAAGGGCGACCTCGACCGGCTCCGTTCGCTGGGCATGAAACGTGTCATCGTCGGGAAGGCCATCTACGAACATCGCATCGATCTCAAAGACCTGACAGCCTATGCTGAGTAAACGCATCATTCCCTGCCTCGACGTGAAGGAGGGGCGCACCGTCAAAGGCGTCCATTTCAAGGAACTCCAGGACGTGGGCGACGCCGTGGCCCTCGGCCGCCACTATGCCGAGACGGGGGCCGACGAACTCGTCTACCTCGACATCAGCGCCTCGCTCGAGGGGCGCCGCACCTTTACCCGGCTGGTGGAGCGCATCGCCGAGGCAATTAACATTCCCTTCACCGTGGGGGGTGGCATCTCGTCACTCGACGATGCCGCCCGTCTGCTCGATGCCGGAGCCGACAAGGTGAGCGTCAACAGCGCCGCACTCGCCGACCCGGGACTCATCGACCGCATTGCCGCTCGCTATGGCTCCCAGTTCGTTGTCGTGGCCATCGATGCCCGCCACGAACCCCTTGACGCGGGGACAGACGAAGCTGAGGCCCACTGGACCGTCTGCTCCCACGGCGGCACGCAGCCTACCGAGCGCGAACTTTTCTCCTGGGCGCATGAGGCCGAGGAGCGGGGAGCGGGCGAGATCCTCTTTACCTCGATGAATCATGACGGCACGAAGCACGGCTATCCCTGCACGACCTTTGCCCGTCTTACCGATGAGGTGGGCATTCCCGTCATCGCTTCGGGCGGCGCTGGTTCGGCGGCCGACATCGCCGACGTCTTCACCCGAGGCCATGCCGATGCGGCCCTGGCTGCCAGCATCTTCCATTACGGACAACTCACCATCCCCGAACTCAAAGCCCAACTCAAGCAACAAGGCATCTATGTCAGATAGCAACATGATTTCTCCAACCCCCGATACCCCCCATGGAACCCCGCTGCGCTGGGCCGACTTCGACCTGCGCAAGTGCGCTGACGGTCTACTCCCCGTCGTGGTGCAAGACAGCGTGACTCTGCGCGTCTTGATGCTCGGCTATATGAACGAAGCGGCCTATGAGCGGACCCTCGCTATGGGGCGGGTAACCTTCTATAGCCGTACGCGCCAGACGCTCTGGACCAAGGGGGAAACATCGGGCCACTTCCTCGACGTTGTCAACCTCTTTCCCGACTGCGACCGCGACACGCTCCTCATCCAGGCCACGCCCCACGGCCCCACCTGCCATCGCGGCACGACGGCCTGCTTCGACACGGCTGAGGATGAGGGCTTCATCCGCTCCCTCGCCGACCTCACCCGCGAGCGCCACGCCGACATGCCCGAAGGCTCCTACACCACGCGTCTCTTTATCAAAGGCGTCAAGGCCATCGCCAAGAAGGTGGGCGAAGAGGCCACGGAGGCCATCATCGAGGCCGTTGACCACAACCGCTCCCGCTTCGTCTATGAGGCGGGCGACCTGATGTATCACTACCTCGTCCTCCTCGAGGCCATGGGCGTCAGCCTTAGCGACCTGGAGCACGAGTTGAGGCTGAGACACGGGAAATAAGCACGTCCCGACGTAACACAAAAAGCTCTCCGCCGCGATGACCATTGAGGTCATACGTGGCGGAGAGCCTTTTTATTGAGTCAGTCCCTAAAGGGGAAGTCTGACGGAGCTGTCTTAGTAAGCTGTGTTCTCGGGATCGAAGTTCGTCCAGCCGCTAGTCCAGTCGTTTGTGCCGTCGAAGGCGCCGATGAAGGTTACCTTGTCAAGCCAGCTGTTGGTGATGCCTGCGAAGCTTGCAGCACCGAGCAGGGGTGAACCGCTCTGGGGGAAGACGTTGGCATTGAGCTTGCCGTTGGCGCCCAGCTTCAGTTCGGCAGCCGTGCTGAAGTACTTATTGCCCGTCTGCTGGAGGAACCAAGTGTGAGAGAACGAAGGCTTCGTAGCGTCGAGCGTAAGGGTGCGCTTTCCTTCTTTCTCGGTCCAGGTGCCCAGCTGGTCATTATAGACCTTGTTGCCATCGGTACCTACGGCTGTCATATCGGCAAAGTAGATATTCTTGAGACCCGTATAGGCTCCGCTGGTAGCGTCGGTGCGAGTGTTACCCTTCTCACCGTCGATGATCAGACCGATAGGCCAGCCGTAGGCTACAGAGTTGACGCACTGCAGGTGAGAACCGCGGCGGATCTGCATGGCTGACTGGAACAAGCCCATGGCTGCACCGTTCTTGGGATCCATGCCGCCGCCATTGATGTAGTCTTTGGTGTTCTGGAAGTTGGCGTCCGTGCCCTTGGGACCTACGAAGGTGATGTTGCTGAAGAGGGCGCTGGTCGTCGGGGTCGCGGTAGAGCCGCTGGCGTCGTTGTCGCTCTCGAAGCCGTTGCTCTGGCTCGTATCGGCGATACGGCTGTCGCGTACGGAGAGACCATACTGTACCGTGCCCGAGAAGCCGTTGTCGGTATCAAAGTCGTCATCCCAGCCTTTGTAAGCGATGAGATACTTACAGTTGACCTTGCCGCCGAACCACTCGTAAGAGTCGTCATTGGAGTAGCTTACCTGGATGTGGTCGATCGTCGTGCCGGCGCCTACAGACCCTAAGGTAAGGCCGTTGATCTCCTGGTCTTTCTTGAAGGGATAGCCGGCGAACTCGATGCGCACGTACTGCAGTACGCCAGAGTTGTCGTTGTCGTCAGAGCCTCCGTGCTTGGTGCGGGGACCGCCTTCGATCTGTGCCTCGCCGGCATTGTGCTTAGCTTTACCGCAGAGGATCACGCCACCCCAGTCGCCCGGGCGACGCTCGCCGGGAGCTTCCTCAGAGGTGAAGACGATGGGGGCGTTCTGCGTACCCTTGGCAATGAGTTTGCCGCCGCGCTCTACGATCAGAGCGGCTTTGGTTTGCTTGTCACCCTTGATGACCGTTCCGGGTTCGATGGTCAGCGTAGCACCGTCGGCCACGTAGACCCAGCCCTTGAGCAGATAGGTACCCTTCTTCAAGGTCGTGTTGCCGTGGAAGGCCACTTCCTGTTCGCCGCTGCCGATAACGCCGTTGACGCCGAGGTTATCGCCCTTGATGACGCTGATGCCGCCATCCTTCTCCGTGGGGTCAACCTGGTTGTTGGCGTTGGGATCGGGGGTGATGGTGCCGGGATTGTTGTCATCGCTGCACGAAGTCAGGGCGGCGAAGGTGGTCAGGCCCATCATGGCGAGGGCCATCACTTTGCAAGTGTGTTTGCGCATAAGTGTGTATTGGGTTAATACGAGTAAGTTGTTTCGTCCTTGTTGACGGTGCAAAGGTCAGGCGCTTGCATTACAGCTCCGTGTACCGTCAGTGAAGAAAAGGTGAACACCTCCGTATGCCTCGATTACCGGGCTAAACACACGCGAGAGCCCCGCCGGCAGCCGTCAGACGACGACCCACCGGCGGGGCTCTTGTGATGGAAGTGCCTGCTCACTCCATAGGGGCGGCAGCCACTTGGCGTGGCGCTTTACTCAGCGGTTTTCTCAGGTTCGGCCTTCTCCTCGGCAGGTGCCTGGGATGTTTCGCCTCCTTCCTTGGCAGGCTCGCTGAAGTCGGCGAAGCACTCGGGATGGAGGATCATCTCCTTGAGCGAGGAGAGCTGACGGTTGAGGGGCGATATGGCCAGTCCCTCTTCGATCAGGCGGAGCGCTTCATCTTTGTGTCCCAGCTTGTTGTGGGCTATGGCTTTCTGCCAGATGTAGAAGGCTCGGCGGGAAACGCTGTCGCTCACCTTGGGATCGGCCAGAATGTCGTCGACCTCCTTGAGGAATGACTCATAGTCCTGGATCGGCAGGTAGTAGTTGAGTGCGATGAATTGACGCGTCGTCAGGTTGTCGGGCAGATCCTGTCGGTGGCTGTCGAGGAAGTTGATAGCCTGCTGTCGGGCGGCCTCCTTTTCTGCAGGGTCTTCGGCCTGCTTGAATCTCGAAACATAGAGCGTCACGAGATCTTTGACACAGCTCTCGACCTTCTCCCCCTTGTCGATCGCTTCCTTATAGAGTCGTTCGGCCTCGGCATACTGCTTGGCGAGAAATGCCTTCTTGGCTTCGGCATAGTGCGTCGTCGGGAGCTTGAGTTCGGCGGCCAGATTGCCCGCACGGACGGGGCGCGCCGTATAAGGCGCTTCGGCCTCTTGGGCAGAGAGCTGGGCTGCAAGGTCGGCAGCCACTTTGTTGTCTGGATCGACGGCAAGGGCGTGTTCTACCAAGCCGCGCGAGAGGTTATAATGATGTCCCTCATAGAGATCGGCTGCGATGTCGAGCAGGTCATCGACCGTGCGGGGCAGGTGAACGCAGAAGGCTGCCGGTCCCTGCCGGTTGCTCGAGATGGTATAGGCCACCTTGATGCCCCGCTCAGGACGGTTGTAGAGATCGGGATCGGCTATCTGCTGCTGGTTGAAGTAGAGATCGACGTCATCGTTGTAGTCATGGATAAAGCCGAAGTGCTTCTCAGGATTATAATAGGTGATGCGGCCTCGGGCGCTGACATAGGGCTTGTGCTCACGAGGTGAGTCTCCTCCTTTGTTGTTTGGGTCGATGTAACGACTCTCCGTGCGCTCGCGCAGTCCGGTCTGTGACATGGGCTGGCGACGTTGCCTCGGGGCCGTAGCTTCCGTGGCGGTTGATTCGCTCTCCGTGGGGCGGAAATAAGAGCGGCGGCTGAATTTGGGATCGATCTGTTTGAGACGGTCGAGATCGATGTGCCCTACAACTTTGGGCTCACCGACGGCAGGCACACCGGTGAGTTTCGGTGCGTCCGGAGTCTCTTGCGGTGCCGCAGGCCGGGCTTCCGTTTTTTCGGCTGCCGGAGCTGTCGCATCGGCAGTTCCGACAGCGGTCGGCTCGATGGGAGCAACAGGGGCTGCGGGGAGGGTGGCGCGGAAGGATCGGATGTCGCTGTCGGCAATGCCGCAGACCTGCCCGTCAGCCTGACGGAGGATGATGTAGCTGTCACTGATAAACTCGATCTGGCCCGTAAAGACACCCTCGGAGGTAGTGAGTTCCATGGCGTCGCCGGCCTTGTAGTTGGCTTTGATGTATGCAAGCATAGCTGTAAAATAAGTGTTTGAGGTACCGCCCACGTCGCAGTTTGCAGGGGGGGAGGGACAGATACGGATCTGTTGCCGCACTCCTGTTGCGCTATGTGGGCGCTGCCGGAGGGAGAGACTGTCAACACGGCCCTGACCGCCACGCGGCCCACCGCTTATAGACAATCTACAGCTCTAGCATGCAAAAATACGCTTTTACCACCTTATGCCGCACTATATCAGTTTATTTAGCAAACGATTCCCGCGCTTGGTGAGGCTGCGGGGAGCGTCTGTTCTCGGGGGGCAAGCGAGGCCGGAGCCTTGCGCGCGCTGTGCATCGCACTGCCCCGCGCCCGGGAGAGGGCGTACATCGGGGTTGCGATGACACAGAGATCGCAAGGCTCCGGCCTTATAGTTCGGAATGTGGATTGATGCTTTACGTCTCCGCACTGTATCTGCAGGGGCGCGGCACTGTTTAGAACTTATAGCTTACCGTGAGGCTGAAGTTGCGTCCCGGACGATAGGAGCGGGTCACTTCGTCAACCGTCTTTGTTGCGCCCTTCACGGTGACGTCGTCGGTCTGCTTGAAGACGACCTTTTCGCCAAGGATGTCCTTGAGGCCGAGCTTTACCTCGAAGCGGCCGAAGGTGCGGGCTGCCGAGAGGTCGAGCGAATTTCGAGGCATCTCGTAAGAATCGGGGATGGTGACCGTCTGGTCGTTGGTGGCACCGAGGAAGCGGCCTACACCGATCAGGCGCTTACCGATGCGGTTATACTGCAGCGAGGCGCTCCATGCATCGTGGGTGTAGAAGATGCCGAGGTTGACGAGGTAGGGCGACTGACCCTGCATGGGACGATTCTTCTGACGCGAGCCCTTGGCAAACTTCACGTCGCTCTTGATGAGCGAGCCGTTGAAGACGAGGGTGAAGTCCTTAAGGCCGATGAAGCCGAGGTTCTTGCGCACGTCGAGCTCGAGGCCGTAACTTGTGGCGCTCTTGGCGTTTTCAAAGGAGTAAGAGAGGTCCGTACCGCCCGTGACGGTATAGGTCCACTCGATCGGGCTGTCGAAGCGTTTGAAGAAGGCTGCAATGCTGATCTGGTCGCCGGCTGCGGGATACCACTCGTAACGCAGGTCTACATTGTCTACATAGCAGGCCTTGAGGTCGGTGTTACCCTTGACGTCGGAGGCAAGGTCGAAGTCGTAGAATACCGAAGGGCTCACCTCGCGAAACTCCGGGCGGTTGATCGAGCGGCCATAGGCCAAGCGGAGCTGGTGGTTCTTGACGATGTGCCACGTGGCATTGATCGAGGGGAAGATGTCGTTGGCGTCATAAGTGTCTTTGGTCGTGGTGGTGACGCCCGTATGGCGGGTGAGCTGCATGCGCCAGTGCTCGAATCGGGCGCCGGCGTAGACGTCGAAGGCGCCTAAGGGCAGGTTGACCGAGGCATAGGCCGAGGCTACGAGGTTGTTACCCTTGTAGTCGTTGCGAACGTCGGTGTAGTCGATCAGGTAAAATCCTTTCTCTCCGTAGTTGACGGGCTGGAGGAGTTGGGTGGGGAGATCGAGGAAGAAGTCTGACGAGGGAAGGTCGGGCGTGGAGTAGACAAACGACCGCGTGTTGTACGTACGGGTGCGATACTCGGCGTAGGCACCGGCATAGAGCTGCGGCTCTATGCGGCCGCCTGTGAAATCGTAGCGGTAGTTGACGCCGCCCGAACCGATGTGTTCGTCGAGACGGGTGAACTCTCTCGTGATGTCATTGCCGGCATCGAGGCCGTATTGCCCCGTCTCCACGTCTTGCAGAAGGGTGTAGCGGCGACGGTCGGGGAGGTTGCGGTTGGCATAGGCGTAGCCGGCGCTCCAGTCGAAGCGCGAAGTGTCCCAAACGTATTTGCCGGTCAGCTGCGTGTTGTAGGTGGTGCGGCTTGAGTAGTAATACTCCGCTTCGTGCATCTCGTCGTTCTGCGCATCGGTACCTTCACGGAAGGTGTAACGGTCGGTGCCCAGCTGATTGAAGATGTTTTTCCACTCATAGCGGCCGATGCCCTTGGCCGGCACGAAGGTCAGATTGAGCATTGCCCCCAGACGCACGTTGTTGGAGTACTGGCGGTCGGTCGTATGGCGCAGATAGACGCTGTGGTCGTTGGTGACGTCGTAGGCGCCGAAGAGCGAGTTCTCCATCGGCGAATAGGTGCGGTAGTTGTTGCTGTAAGAGAGCGAACCGAGCAGGGCGAAGACGGCGCCGTTGGCGAAGTCCTTCGAGCGGTTGATGTCGGCGGCGAGGTTGAAGTCGCCCCAGGGATTGCGGCGGCGGACGGTCCAGTCGTTGTTGAAGCCGTTGCCCAAGAGGTTGATGTTCTTCGGATCGGTGCGGCCGTCTACGGTGATGGGGTTGAGGTTGGTATGTACGCCGTGGGAGAGGCCGCGGAAGTTGTCAAAGCCCAAGAAGTCCGTCCCTCCGCCCTTGGCATAGCTGAAGCCCCGGAAGTGGGTCTGGTCGTTGACGCCGTAGCCCAGTTGCAGGCGGGCACCGTTCTGATTGGGCACCTCCTTGGTGTCGATCATGATGAAACCGCCGGTGAAGTCGGCGGGATATTGCGGTGCAGGCGACTTGATGATCTGCATGTTGTCAACCTGTGATGAGGGGATGATGTCGAAGGAGAAGGCGCGGGAGTCAGGCTCAGACGAGGGTACGGCGGCGCCGTTGATCCACACGTTGTTGTAACGCTGGGAGAGACCGCGGACCATGACAAACTTCTGGTCGATGATCGAGATGCCCGGCACACGGCGGATCACCTCCGAGACGTCCTTGTCTTGTGACTTGCTGATCTGCTGGGCGGAGATGCCGCTCTGTACGAGGAGGCTGTTCTTCTGCACGGTGACAATGGCGTTTTCCGTGTTGCGCTTCACATGGCCCGTGACGGTAGCGCTACCGAGCTGGCTGAGGTTCTCCTCGAGGCGCACGATCAGGAGCGTGTCGGTCTTGGCGGGATTTACCGTGAGGCTCACGCGCCGGTAGCCCAGATAGGAGGTGGTGAGCGTGTAGTTGCGCAGGCCGAGGGCGGAGATGGTGAATGCACCGTCATCGGCGGAGTAGACCGTCTTGCCGGCCTGGAGGATCTGTACGGTGGCGCCGACGAGGGCTTCCCCCGTCTTGGCATCGACTACGCGGCCGCGCAGCGTGGCTGCCACGTCGGCCAGGGCGGTCGTTACGGTCACGACGCTCAGAAGCATGAGCGTAAGGAGATAGCGTAAAGTTTGCTTCATGGGTTAAGTCTGTACGTTTTCGGGTGCAAAGGACGGAAGGGGCGGTTACAGCCGCGTGAAGGCAAGATTACATTCTTTTACACGCTTGTTGCAGATGCGTGGCAGTTGGTCGGGGAACAGTGCCCGTAAAGGATCCGCCCTGCGAATACCGGTTTTTTACCCCGTAGCTAAGTTTTTTGCAAACTATATAAACCTTTAAGTATTTGAAATTCAATTATCCCAGAGGCGGAGGCGGCAGAGTGTAGGTAGTGTGCGAAAACTATTCCTAGCTTAACGAAAACGTGTCTACGATAGGGTTGACAGCAAGCCTTCTAGAAAAAACGGCAAGGCTGCTAGAAAAAACGACATGCCTTCCCGACGCGTCGGGAAGGCATGTCGTCTGTACGGGTTGCTGAGTTGTAAGCCCGTGAGGCTCCTTACCTATATTTTTTAGATGCCCAGTGCCTTCATGCGGTTGTAGATGGTCTTTCGGTCAACGCCGAGCAGCTGGGCGGCGCGGCTCTTGTTACCCCCGGCGAGGCGTAGCGCTTCGAGGACGCGGGCCCTTTCGTCCTCCGGGGCGGGCTTGAGCGGAGCGATGCTGGCGCGCTCCGCCAGCGCGGTTGAGGCTGTGGGGAGATTGAGCGCAGCCGGGGTGATGAAGGCTGTCTGCTGCGAGAGGAGGGCGGCGCGGGTGATGACGTTGCGCATTTCGCGGAGGTTGCCCGGCCAGGGATAGGCCCTGAGCAGCTCAAGGGCTTCGGGCGTAAAGCCTTCGATGTGGGAGCCTAGTTCGGCATTGGCGCGGTCAAGGAAGTAGGCGGCAAACTCGGCGATGTCGTTGCGGCGCTCACGCAGCAGGGGCATGTGGAGGGTAAACTCTGCCAGTCGGTGATAGAGGTCTTCGCGCCAAGCACCGCGGGCGATGGCCGCGGGAAGGTCTTCGTTGGTGGCGCTGACGAGGCGTATGTCGACGGGTCGCTCGACGGCATCGCCCACACGGCGCACGAGCCGTTCCTGGAGGGCACGAAGGAGCTGCACCTGCACATCGTAAGAGAGATTGCCCACTTCATCAAGGAAGAGCGTGCCGCCTGAGGCCCGTTCGAAGGCTCCCACCTTGTCGGTTGCCGCCCCGGTAAAGGCACCCTTGACGTGGCCGAAGAGCTCTGAGGCTGCCAGTTCGCGCGTCAGTGCGCCACAGTCGAGCGCTACGAAGGGGCCGTTGCTGCGTCGGCTCTGTTCGTGGATGCGGCGTGCCACATATTCCTTGCCTGTGCCGCTGGCGCCTAGGATCAGCACCGACATCGGAGTCGGAGCCACGAGGGAGGCCAGCTTGTAGAGCTCGCGGGCAGCGGGCGAGTGGCCTTCGATGCCCTTGGGCTGACTGCTGTCAGGGGCGGGCGCAGCGTGATGGGGGGGCGCCGCTGACGGCCCGGGTTGGGCCGGGCGTTTCCCTTCCTTCGTGGCTTGGGGCGTGACGGGGCGGGTTCCCTTTTCCCCATTGGCCAGCGCTTCGCGGATCTTGGTGAGGAGCATGTCGGGCTGCACGGGTTTGGCGATATAGTCCGCCGCCCCCCGCTTCATGGCCTCGACGGCATTTCCCACTTCGGCATAGCTTGTCATGATGATGAAAGGGGCGGTGAACCCTTCGCGGTGGAGCCACTCAAGCAGATAGAGACCGTCGTGGTCGGGCAGGCGGAGGTCGGAGAGTACCAGGTCGGGCGCAGCGGCACCTTTGCCGCCGCTACCTGCGGTAAGCGCCTTGACCGCGGCGCTGACCAAGGAGGCCGTCGTGACGTCAAAGCCCTGCTTGCGCAACCAGGTGGCGAGCATGGTGGAGAAGGTGAGGTCGTCTTCGACTAAGAGAAGGTGGGGCATGGGGAAATCGTGGAAAGTATTCGGAAGAAGATAGCGGTGAAGCAGCCTTATCGTGCCTGTGCGGCCTTGAGTGCTTCCGCAACGGCCTCGATGACCTTGCTGCAGGCTTCGGCGTCGGTGTCGCTCCACCCGGTCTCAGAGCGGCGTGACTCCAGATCACGCAGGGTCTCGACGGCGGGCGATCCGATCAGCGTGAAGACAGGGAGCAGCTTATGGGCCAGCTGGCAGAGCGCAGCCTTGTCATGCGCTTGTTCGGCGGTTCGGAGGGCGCTCAGGCGGTCGCGGCAGTCCGTGACAAATTGTTGCATGATCTGGCCTTCAGCCTCGGCATCGCCAGCCGCAAAGGCCAGCAAGGCGTTGAAGGAGCGCGTGGTGACCGATGTGACGGGGGCTGCGGGAGTGCTCGACTGATCGCACGCCATCACATCGGAGGGGTGGGGAAAGAGCTGGCGCAGGTCGTTTTGCGTGAAGGGCTTGAAGACCACCGAGGAAAAACCGCGTTCCGTGAAGTGGGCGGGCGGTAAGAGCGAATGGGCGGTCATGGCCACGACGGGGAGCTGATCTAGGCCGGGAATGGCACGTAGCCGCCGCAATACGTCGAAGCCCGTGACGGCGGGCATCTCGATGTCGGTCATCACCAGGTCGGGGCGTGGCGTTGCGGGCGAAGTGAGGGTGGCGAAGATGGCATCGGGGGTGGTGTGGGGGAGCAAGGACACACCGGGGGGCAGCACGTTGCGCAGCATCGCCACGGTGAGCTGCAACTGGAGGGCATCGTCGTCAAGCAGGGCGATGCAGTGTGGGGTGAAGTTCAGAGACGGACTGGGGGTGGGACGGCCTTCTGCGGGGGCAGAAGCCTGACGTCCTTCATCGGCTGTAGGTGCCTCCGGAGCCTTGCCCAATGCGGTGGGCGGAGTCGTGGCAACGCTGGCCGGTAGGGTCAGGGTGAAGGTCGATCCCTTGCCGGGCATGCTCTCGAGGCTGAGGTCGCCACCGAGCAGCCTGGCCAGCTGGCGTGTGATGCTAAGGCCGAGTCCGCTCCCTTCTTGGCCTTCGCTCCCCTTGACGCGGGTGAAGGGGGCAAAGACGCGTTGACAATCTTCTGGCGAGAGTCCGCAGCCCGTGTCACTGACGCTGAGGACGAGTCGGCCGTCGGTAGCCGTCGCCTTGAGGGTGACGTTGCCCTGCCGGGTATACTTGACGGCATTGCTCACGAGATTGTCGAGAATCTGCCGCAGGCGGAAGGCATCTGTGACGTAGCAGCCTCCCTCGGAGGGCAGGTCATCGTTGAGGCTGAGCTTCAAGCCCTTCCCCTCGGCCTGAGGGAGGAAGCCCGCCGTCACCTCGCGCAAGAGGGCATGGAGGTCGGTGGGGGCGAGGGCGGGATGGAGTTCGCCCGCCTCGAGTTTGTGGTAGTCGAGCAGTGCCGTGACGAGCGCCTGCAGATGAGCCGCCGAGGCCCGCACGGCGGCAAGTTTGGTTTGCCGGTCGCTCCCGCCCTCATCAGGCGGGATGAGGGCAAGGTAGCCAAGGATGGCGTGAACCGGGGCCTTGATGTCATGAGAGATGGTGAGCAGCAGTTGCTCGCGTCGCTTCATGAGCGCTTCGGTGCGGCGGTTGGCCTCTTCGAGTTCGCGCCGGTACTGCGCTTCACGCCGCATATCACGGAGGATCCGTATGAAGAGCCCCGTGGCAATGAGCGTGGCGAGCAGCGCCAGCGCTCCCATGCGGCGGGCACCGCGCTGCCGCAGGTTGAGGTCGGCCGCCGTAGCCTCGGCCAGCAGGCGACGCTCGGCCTGGCCATAGCTGGCCAGCAGGGCGGTGAGGCGGGCGGTGAGGGCAAGGTCGGCCGCACGGAGGCGGTCGGAGTGGCGGGCTATGCGGCGGGTCGAGGCGGAGGTCTGACGGTCAAGGTCGCGGTCAACGTCGGAGAGGATGTCGGCCAGCGAACCGCTCACGTTGACATGAGCCTGTGCCGTGTCGGCCGTGCGTTCGGTGTGGGTGGTGCGCACGTGTAGCGTGTCGTCTTTCGCCCCGCGGAATGCATCGCCCAGCCGGCGAAAGAAACCCTTGCGCCGACGAGAGATGACCACCTGTTCGCCCTCCTTGACGACCGCCGTGGGGACGGTCGTTGCCACGCGCACCGCCTTGTCACCCGAACGCAGATCGTGGATGCGCTGTTCGAGCGAGGTGCCCCGCCGCCCCTCTGTGCGCAGGGCTGCGATGAGGCGTACCACGCCCTCACGCCGCAGGCTGACCAGTGTCTTCAGTGTGTCGAGGCGCAGCTGCTGCACGCTGTCGGGCGTGAGGCGCTGCATGCGCTCCAGAGCGCTGTCGACGCGGGCGGTGGCCCGGTCGTAGCGTCTGATGGCCCGGTCATCGGCAAAGCGGAGCGTAGCGTTTTCACCCAGTGCCGAAGCCGTGAGGAGCGAGGCCACCAGGCTGTCGCCTGCCTGTCGACGCACGCTAACCTCTTGGCCGGCGCCCGTAAGGCCTGCCGCCATGCGGGCGGAGCGCACCAGAAAGCCCACTGCGGCACAAAGTGTCGCAATGAGCAAAAGAAAGGGGAGGGCTAGGCGGAGGGAGGTGCGGGAGATCATTGGGAAGAAAGGAAGGGCTGAGAGAGGAAATTGCGATGAGAAGGCGGGGCATCATGGCGCGGGTGGGTGATCGCGTGGTCACGGCCCCGCCTCCTCACGCAAAAGGAGGAAGCCCCCGCTGCGGTCGTACATGCTGATGCTGTGCGTGCGCGTGGAGCTTCCTCCTCTTACTGAAGGTGGGCGTGGTTCGCGCCATGAGCGCGGCCTGCGATTATTTATTCCTTGCCCAGAGGAGCGGCTGCGGAGTAGGTGCGGCTGCCCAGTTCCTTGTCGAGCATGAAGAGACCATAGTTGTTGTCAGCAACCAGCTTGAGGTGGTCGATGATCGTGCGGGCATTCTCTTCCTCCTCGACCTGCTCATCGATGAACCACTTCAGGCGGCTCTGCGTGGCATAGTCATTCTCCTCGTTGGTGAGCGCAACGAGCTTGTTGATCATGGCCGTAACGCTCTCCTCATGACGGAGGGTTGCCTGGAAGACATCGAGTTCGCTCTTCCACTCCGTGGGAACAGAGGCGATGGCCTTCAGCTCTACGCGGCCGCCACGGGAGAGAATATAGTTGAAGAGAATGCGGGCGTGATCCTGCTCCTCGCGGAACTGTACCTCATACCAGCTTGCCATGCCGGGGCGGCCTGCTTCGGCGCACCAGGCAGACATAGAGAGATAGAGATAAGCCGACCACATCTCGGCATTGATCTGCGCATTGAGCGCTTCTTCGATTTTCTTGCTAAGCATAGCTTGTGGGTGTATTAAGTAGATAGAATGTTTGTCTGTTGTGATACGGCTGAGCATGCCTCGGTCGGTATCGGGGGCAAAAGTAGCGGACGGCGGGATGAAGGGCAAGGTTATAACAATCTTTTACCCTCGCGGCCGTCGGGCCGCTTCTCAAGTATAGCGCAAAATGCATGCCAGCTTGTGTGGTGGCAGGACCACCTGCGCCGTGGCAGCCTAAAAAGACTCGCCGCAGACGGCGGGGGACGGCAAACGGCCCGTTACGCGGTCTGCGGCGAGAGTTAGAATAAGAGGGGAGGGGCGCCTTGAGCGCCCGGGAGCTTACTGCTCGTCTTTCGGCGCCTCGTCGATGAGGTCCATAAACTGATCGAGCTTGGGCGTGATGATGATCTGGGTGCGGCGGTTGCGCTGCTTACCCTTCTCCGAAGCGTTGGATGCTACGGGGTTGTATTCGCCGCGACCGGCAGCGGTGAGACGCTTGGGGTCAACACCGTACTGGTTTTGCAGCGCCTGAACGACCGAGGAGGCACGCAGGGCCGAGAGGTCCCAGTTGTTGCGGATGTTCTTCTGCGAGATGGGCACATTGTCGGTGTTGCCCTCGATCAGCACGTCATAGTCTTTGTAGTCAGAGATGATCTTGGCGATCTTCTCGAGCGTTTCGCCGGCGCGGGGGCCGATCTCGTAGCTGCCGCTCTTATAGAGCATGTTGTCAGCCAGCGAGATGTAGACCACGCCCTTGAGCACCTGAACATCGACATCATTCATCTCCTCGCGGGTGAGCGAGCGGGTGAGCTTGTTGGTCAGGGCCTGGTTGAGCGAGTCGCTCTTGGTCTTGGCGTCGACGAGCTGCTTGATAAACTTGTTGGAGGCGTTGATCTCGTCTACGAGCTTCGAGATGTTGACGTTGCCCTGCTGCACGTTGCTCTGGTAAGAGGCCTGGAGCTTGGCAAACTGCTCGCGGAGCTCCTTGTTGCGTGCCTGCTCGTCGGCGAGGCGTGCGGCGAGGCTCTTTGAGTCAGAGGTGTATTCGGCGATGCGCACTTGAGCCTCGTTGTAGTCCTTCTGCAGGGCGGCGTGCTCTGCCTGCAGGGCCACGAGCTTCTTCTTGCTGGCGCAGCCCGTGAGGGTAAGGCCCAGGCAGGCTACGGCGATGAGAGTCTTGGTGATGTGGATCATAGCGTTTTCGTGTTTGATGATGAGTATGTGTGTTGCGGGCCGGCCGCCCGGGGGGCAAGTCCTTGCTTAGCGGGCGCAAGTTAAGGCAATCCGCCGGTGGGGCCAAGGCCGCTTCACATGCTTTAGGACGGTGAGGGGCGCGGAAGGTTTAATTTGCAGGTTCGGTGCCTCCCATACCTCTTTATATATGCGCGTATACGCGAGGCTGCGGATAACTTATTTGCCGTCCCCCTGCTGCACGGAGGGGATGGCCGTCTTGCCGAGCTCGTTGATGTCGACGATTTTATTGACGATGGCATAGATCGTCAGGCCGGCAACGGAGTGGATGTTGAGTTTGCGGGCAATGTTCTTGCGGTGGGTCAGGACCGTGTTGAGGGAGATAAAGAGTTGCGCGGCGATCTGCTTGTTGGAGAGTCCGCAGACGACCCAATGCACGATCTCACGCTCGCGGTCGGAGAGGGGGTCTGCCTGCTGGGACTGTGCCTCGGCCTCGTCGACGGGCAGGGGGGCATCGGTCGTGACGCTCTGCTCGAGGATCTGGACGGCGGGCACGAAGATGTCGTCCTCCACCTGGCAGTGGACGCGCAGGTCGGTCTCACAGGTGAAGATGTCGTAGAGCACCTTGTTGAGGAGTTCGGCCTGCTCCGTCGGGGCATAATATTTGATGATGATGTTCTTTAGCTCCTGCAGCTTGACGTCGATGGCGTTGTGGTTGCGGGCAAATTGGGCGATGGTGTAATCGCCCTTGCGGCGGCCCTTGAGAAGTTCGCCTACGTAAGCGAAGACCTTATTGTTTTCGTGGAGCATATGCTTGCGCACCTCGCCCATGTAGTCATCGTAGAACTTCAGGATGAGGTATGACACCTCGCCCGGCTGCGAGCAGTCGAGGGCTTCGAGCAGTTTGCGTCGGATAGAGGGCAGCTGGAAGTCGAGGAAGTAAGTGTGAGCCTGCTTGAGATAGTCCATGAGACACTGCACCGACACCGTCTCGAGGCTGCCGGCAGCACCGCGTGCCCCGCGCTTGATGAAGTTGGCCACGGCCAGGAAGGTGGGCGCGTCGACGCCGTGGGCCTCGCAGACCTGGTCGACCGTCTTTTCGCCCACACCGAGAGGTATGCCGAAGCGTGACATCATCTGCAGCAGGGCCGGCTCGTCGCAGATGAGGTCGCACATGCGGTCGCTTCCTCTATAGTCATTATATATCATATCGGTGCAAAAGTAGGGAGATTTGATGAGATAGCCTAATCACTGCGGTTGCGGCTCATCACCAGATGTGGGTATCAGCCCGCGGCATGGGGCATAGAGAGTACGGTGATACCCACATACCATGACTAGAAATGCCCCAAAGGGGTTATTCCCCTCCCTTGGGGCGCCTCCTACCTTTGCACTCGAAAATTAAGCGAAATTAGTCAAATGAAGCTTCCCGCAGTCAAGCTCATACTGCTTGCCCTGCTGCTTACCGGCGTGGCCGGTGCGGCTTCCGCTCTTGACACGACGACCGCCACGACGGCCGCCTGCGACGGTTACACCTACGCAACGCCGCCCGTCAAGCCAGCCCGAAAAGGCACGCCCCGTACCAAGGCGCCCAAGCATCCCCGCAAGGGCGAAAAGCCTAAACGTCAGGCTCCTCAGGACACGATTAAAAAGCAGAAAACACAACCTTAGGGCTCAACGCAGCCTAACTAAACGAGATATGAAGACCCCTCTACTCATCGCGCTCTGCGCCCTCACCCTTCCCGCAACCCTTCACGCCCAGACGCAGGACGAAGAGGTGCGCAAGACCGAATCACGCCTCCAGATCGGCGGTTACGGCGAAGCCGTTTATTCGCGTAACTTCTACAGCGACAGCCCCTTTCGCTATCGTAACAATTACGATGTAAAGAACGATAAGGGGCATGGTCGCTTTGACTTGCCTCATGCTGTAATTTACTTGAACTACAACTTCGGTAAGGGCTGGAAGCTCGGCACAGAAATTGAGTTTGAGCACGGCGGCACTGGAGGCGCTATCGAGCAGGAGGCCGAAGAAGGAGGCGAATGGGAGAGCGAAACCGAAAAGGGCGGCGAAGTGGAGCTGGAACAGTTCTGGCTCGAAAAGCAGTTTGCCAAATGGCTGCACGTGCGTGCCGGCCACATCGTGGTCCCTGTAGGTTTAACCAATGCGGCTCACGAACCCCACAACTTTTTCACGACTTATCGTCCCGAGGGTGAACGCACCATCTTGCCCAGTACTTGGCACCAAACGGGTGTGAGCATTTGGGGTTACGCTGGTGATTTTCGCTACGAGGCGCAAATCGTATCGGGCTTGGACGCTAACATGTTCGACCGCGTTTATTGGATCGGCAAAGGTGCCCAAAGCCCCTACGAGTTTGAAGTAGCCAACAAATACGGTTTCGTGGCCCGCGTGGATAATTATAGTGTCCCTGGCCTTCGCTTGGGTATTAGCGGTTACTACGGGCGCACGTTCCATAACTCCTTCCCCAACAACTTGGCTGGCGACGGCAAAAAGTATGACGATCTCAAAGGTACGCTTTACCTAGGTTCTTTCGACTTTACCTACGATGCACATAACTGGGTGCTCCGCGGTGGCGTGGATTATGGTTACATCACCGATGCGGCAGCCATCAGCGCCAGCAAGGTGAATGCCTCGAGCGGCGCTTCGCCTTACCGCAAGTCGGCATTCGGTTCCAACGCCGTAGCTGCCACTTTCGAGGTGGGCTATGACATTTTCTCTCAATTCAGCCGCTTACGCGAAAATAAGCAACGCCTGTACGTCTTTGGTCATGCGGAGTATTATGACTCCTATGCCAACAGCAATAATATCAACAAATACACAAAGAAGCAAATATTGGCAGCAGGTATCAACTATTATCCCATACCCCAGATTGCTATTAAGGCCGAATATAACCATCGCTTTCTCGACAGGATGTACAAGCAAAATAACGAGCCTGCGATTAATATAGGTGTGACCTATCAAGGCTTCTTCTTGAAATAATCCTCAATACGCATCAATCAACAACTTTATAATTCATCATTTACAATGAAAAAGTTTACTAAGTTTGCCGCGCTCTTCTTTGCCAGTGCGCTGACTCTGGGCTTTTCAGCATGCAGCAGTGACGATATTGTTATCAATATCGAGAATCCCGAAATCACGAATCGCTGGACAGGCGATGACGCTGAGATGTGGAGCGTTACCAATCAGTACGTTAATCAGGTTGTACTCCCCACTTACAAGACTCTTGCCGCCAAGTCGGAGGTGCTCTACAATGCCAGCGTGGCCATGCAACAGAAGTTCAACGCCAATAGCCTTACCGATGCTGACGTAGAGGCTGTTTGCGATGCTTTCAAAGATGCCCGCCTTTACTGGGAGCGCAGCGAGGCCTTCCTTTACGGTGCCGCTTCTGACTACGAAATCGACCCGCACATCGACTCTTGGCCCCTCGACCAAACGCAGATGGCCAACTTCCTCTCTAACCCCACCATGGTGGCTGGTCTCTATAGCGACGATCCTATTGCTTTCGTTAGCGAGCACAATGCAGATTTCGACACCGCCCTTGGTTTTCATGGCGTTGAGTTCGTTCTTTTCCGTGACGGTGCTCCCCGCAAGGCTTCTGTGTTTAGCGGTAACGAAACGCACGAAAGCTTCAGCAAGGTAAAGGTTCCCTGCAAGGATGAAATAGCTTTTCTCGTAGCCGTAACGGGTGACCTCCGCGACCACTGCTATTGGCTCGAAGTGGCTTGGTGTGGTTTGGCTGCTCCTCAGGCACACCGCGATCGCATCGCCGAGCTGGGTGTTAAGACTCGCTCTATGCAGAACTCCGGTTATTATTATGGTGCAAACCTGCTGCTCACTGGTGACGGTACGAGCCAGTACACTTCCATGCCCGAGGCAATTGCCACCATTCTCGCTTCTGGTTGCTCTAACATTTGCCAAGAGGTTTACTCGCAGAAGCTGGGTCAGGCATACCGCGTAGCAACCGGTTCTGGCTCCGCTGATGACGCTGGCAACTACATCGAATCGCCTTACAGCAAGCGTTCGTTCATCGACTATCAGGACAATATCCGTAGCATCGAGAACTCGCTCTATGGCACGATGGACGGAACTCAGAGCAGCAACTCGCTGATGACTTATCTCGAGAAGCATGGTTACAGCGACGCAGCCGACCTCAAGACCAAGCTCAATGCAGCCCTTGCCGCCCTTGAAAGCTGCAAGAATAGCGGCATCGCCTTTGTAGACGATCCGGGCAATGCCCAGGTTAAGACTGCCATTGACGCCATCCAAGCACTTGATGACCAGCTGCAAGACGCTAAGGCGTGGGTAGAGAAGCAGTAATGCTCCGCCCCTTTTTACACTGACACAAAAACATACAGCTATGGGATTGCGGAAGGGACGGCGGGCAAGATAACGCTCCGACGTCTGTGGCAGCCCACAGCTGTATGCTATTATCATTTTATGCCTTTTTATCGCCTTCTCAAACATTTGATAAGGTAGACGGTAGTGAGGAGTCGAGAGGGCGTCAATGCGAAAGCTTTGATGCTGGTCAACTCCTTTGTCAATTACAATAGCGCATTACCTAACAAGAATATGACACACTTTAAAAATTATCTCCGCCCCTTGGCTCTCGCCGCAGGCATCTGCACTTTGGCAGCCTGCTCCGATGATGACGTGGTTGTTCAGCCAAAGCCAAGCCCAAAAACGGACGCTCAATATGTGGGGCAAGCTACAGGTAACTTTACTGCCGACGAGTGGTATCCCGGCGGTAAGCTTGGAACGACCGACAACGTTCTGGCAGGTTGTTATGAAGACGAGACACCTGCCACACAGAATCAGAATCTGATTTCTGCGTTCTTTGAAGGTGAAGGTATGTTTGAGCGTACTTATACCATCGACAACAAGCCCTACAACGGCCTTGGCCCTGCCAGTGTTCGCCGTTCCTGTTTAGAGTGTCACCCCGGCTATGGCCATGGCAAGCGTCGCGATGCTTATGTCACCAAAAATGGTAGCGGCAACGGCTATTTGCTGGTGGTTTATCACCCCACCGAGCCCGGCTCCAACGACGGCCCTTACATTAGCGAGGTGACGGGTATGCCTCAGACGCAGGCCGTATCGCCTTTCCTGCCCCCTATTGACGAGAACCAGATTCAACTGAGCTGGCACAACGTTACCGCTATGGAGAGCGGCTTGCCCATGCAGTTCCCCGATGGCGAGAAGTTTGAGCTCATCTATCCCGAACTCAACATTCCGCAGTCTGCATTCAACACCAGCCCGAAGCCTGAGAATCTTGCTTTCCGCTTGGAGTCAACCATCGGTATCATTGGTACTGGTCTGCTCGATGCGATTGATGAGAAAGACATCAAGGAGCAATACCGCAGCACAGCTAAGTATTTTGCCGAGCAGGGTAAGGATGTGAAGGAATACGTGAACCCCAACTTCTGGGATGCTTCTACCAACGACTTTGCTAAAGGTGCTTACTATACCCTCGGTGCCGGTCAGTTGGCTGACGGAAGCAAGGCTCCCGCCGCAATGATTAAGCGCTTCACTTACGCTTTGACCCGTGCAACCCTGCAAGACGGCCCCGGCGCCAACGCCATTTGGAACATCACCAATGTGAGCCGTCCCGACCGTCCCTATCTTTACACCACCGACGCTTGGGCTCAGGCTATGTCTGAAACTCCCAGCGTAATTTCTGCTATTAAGAAAGACCCCACGTCTCCTTACTACGCTGACGGTACCGATGCCGGCATCGCCAACGCCGTGAAGACGCTTCTTAGCCCCAAGACCAATCAGTTCGATAACAGCATCCACAACTTCACGCCCGACATGAGCAGTGACCAGTTCTACTCACTCATGGTATGGCATCGCGGTCTATCAATTCCCCGCGCACGAAACCTCAACGACGGTACCGTACAGCGAGGCAAGGAAGTGTTTATGCAAATTGGTTGCGCAAGCTGCCATCGTCCCTCTTGGACCACTGGTGACGACAACTACTGGGTACCTGCCAGCATTGCAGGAAGAGAGCTGCCGCAATACAAGAATCAGAAGATTTATCCGTATAGCGATATGATGCAGCACAAACTCTATATGAAGAACGACATCCACGGTTCTTGGTGTCGCACAACTCCGCTGTGGGGTCGTGGTCTGTCGCTGGTTAATACCGGCGCCGAAGACCGTCTGCACGACTGCCGTGCGCGCAATGAGGTGGAAGCCATCATGTGGCACGCATACAGCAAGCAGAGCCATGCTTATGGAGCCGCGCTCAAGTTCTATAACCTGCCTAAGAGCGACCGTGACGCTGTCGTGAAGTTCCTCCGCTCCATCTAAAGCGTTCTCGACGATAAATAGTCGCCATCATTCAAAGGGAGTTTGCACCTCGGGATGCAAACTCCCTTTTGTCTATCTGTAAAATGTGCGTACTTTTGTGAGCGATAATGGTTAATCGTTTCTTTATGCATTTCAATCCCAGTGCCTGCAAGCGCACTGCATTCTTCTTGTTCGTCTTACTCGCCGTAATTATGGCCGTAGCCACCTTTGTGGGGAATAGCAAAGGCATAGACTACGCAACTTCGCATATTTACTACTCATGGTGGTTCTCCCTACTATGGGCCACGATGGCGGTCTTCGGCCTCTTATGGCTATGGGGTATAAAGCCCCTGCGTAATGCTTCTCAGCGGCGCAAACACCTGCATTTGTGGCTGATCCATGGCTCACTCATTGTGATTCTGCTAGGCGCAGCTATCTCGGGCCTTTCTTCATGGAGCGGACAAGTTCATCTTCGTATGGGGCAAACCGTCAACACTTATCAAAGCGATGACGAGGGTTCTTCCATGCGCCCGCTTCCCTTCAGCATGCAACTTTCCGGTTTTGAGGTTTCTACCCACAACGGCACCCAGATGGCTAGCGACTACACTAGCCGTGTAACCGTGGCGGGCAATACCTATATCGTCAGTATGAATCGCGTTCCCACCATACAAGGCGTGCGACTTTATCAAGCATCCTATGATAGTGACGGCAAAGGCTCCGTCCTTTTGGTGCGGTGCGATCGTTGGGGACAGCCCATTACATATGCCGGTTATGCGCTTCTACTAGTGTCTATGCTCGTAATGCTTTTCAGCCCTCAAAGTGGCATGCGCCAGGCTATGCAGAAGCTGCGCCGCCTAAGCGCTGTTTTATTCTTAGGCCTAGCCTTCACTCCGCTTTTTGCTCAAAACGCAGAGAATCCGCGCACCCTACCGCGTCCCATAGCTGAGGAGTTCGGAAAGCTTTACGTAGCCTATGGCGGTCGCATCTGCCCGGTACAAACCCTAGCTCAGGACTTCTGTCGCAAACTCTGTGGGCACGCCTCATGGCATGGATATTCTGCAGAGCAAGTAATGGCAGGTTGGATATTTTGGCCCGATGATTGGAATACTGCGCCCATCATCGAAGTGAAGAGCCGCGCTTTGCGGCAGCGATTCGACTTAGAAAGACACGCTGCTTTCAACGATTTCTTTCTTGACGGATACCGCTTGGGGCCACTTCTTTCAGGCAACGATGCTTTGGCACGAGCCGCACAAGAAACAGATGATCGCATAATGCTTATTTATTCCCTGCGGCGAGGCGAGCTTTTCAAGCTCTTTCCTATAAAAGACGGGCACAACACGATATGGATAGCACCTATCGATCCGAACGGCCCGTTGAAACAATTAGCCGCGACAGACCGAGCTTATGTACAAAACATTTTCCCGCGTCTCTTCCAAGATGCGCTTGCGCAAAACTACACAGACGTTCAAAAGGGATTGCGCACAATCGCTGCCTATCAGCAGGCCAACGGCGGAAAGACCCTCCCCAGCGAAAGCGTTACCGAGGCCGAACGTCTCTACAATGCCTTCGATCTCCCGACATGGCTCTATCGTGCGAGCCTCACGGTGGGTCTCATCTTGCTTCTTGTCTCCCTGCGCGAGAAGGGCGTGCCCCGCTGGCTGCGCCTCACCGCCGTAGGGCTGGGGATTGCGGGTTTCTTCTCCTTGACGATCTACATCGGCCTGCGCACCTATGTGAGCGGTCGCTTGCCTCTGGGTAACGGCTTTGAGACGATGCTCGCCATCGCCTGGCTCGTGGGCGTGGTCGGCATGGTGCTGTGGCGCAAGGGACGACAGTTGCCGATGATCTACAGTATGCCCTTCTTGGCGGCAGGTTTCTTCCTCCTCGTTGCCTCGTTGAGCCAGGCCAGCGCACAGATCTCGCAGCTGATGCCCGTGCTAAACTCCCCCTTGCTCTCCGCCCACGTGAGCATCATCATGTTGGCTTACGCCCTGCTCTCGTTCACCTTCCTCATCTCCCTCTCCGCTCTTGTGCGTCCGCAGACGGCGGAACGAGCGCGGTGGCAGTCGCTCGTCATCCTCTATCCCGCCGTGGCGCTGCTGGCTGTGGGCATCTTTCTCGGCGCCGTCTGGGCCAATGTCAGCTGGGGCCGCTACTGGGGATGGGACCCCAAGGAGGTCTGGGCACTCATCACGCTGATGGTCTACGTGCTGCCCCTCCACACACAGAGCCTTCCTAAACTGGCCCGGCCCCGCACCTACCATATTTATATGGCCCTGGCCTTTGCCACGGTGCTGATGACCTACTTCGGGGTAAACTATTACCTCACCGGCCTCCATTCTTACGCCTGACGCCTCCATGACGCGCAAGGACTTTACTTATCGCATCCTGACCCTCGCGGGCCGTGCGGCTCGGCGGTATCCACCGCTGCATCCTGCGGCCCGCGTGGCTTATGCCCTCCTGCGCCCCGGTGCGGGGTGGGGCAGGTTCCCTTCACCCGCCGAAGCTGAGGGGTTGCTGCACAACGTCTCCCCCGATCCGCAGGGCTCGGCGCTGGGGGACAATGATGTGCTGCCGCCGCGTTGCGACGTGCAGATTATCCTCCCCGTCTACAATGCAGCGCCCTTCCTGCGGGCCTGTCTTGAGAGCGTGCTGACTCCGCCCGTGCGCTGCACCTTCCGCCTCGTAGCCGTAGACGACGGATCGACCGACGGCTCGGGGGCCATCCTGGCGGATTATGCTTGTGACCCTCGCCTGACGGTCATCACACAGCCCAATGGCGGCCATGCCGTTGCCCGCAATGCCGGTCTGCGGGAGATCACGGCGCGTTATGTCTTCTTCCTCGATGCCGACGACACCCTGCCGCCCGGTGCGCTGGACGCCTTGGTAGACGCGGCGGAGCGTACGGAGGCCGACATCGTCGAGGGGGGCTATGACTGCGTACGCAGTGACGGTAAGGTCATCTCCCGTCATCCGAAGGCCGATTGTGACGATGCCGCCGTGACCGACCTGACGGGCTACACCTGTATGAAGCTCTTCCGCGCCCCCCTCTTCCGCCACGTGCGTTTCCCGTTGGGTTATTGGTATGAGGACACCGTCCTATCGATGCTTGTCTTCCCCCTGGCACGGCGCATTGCCACTGTCTCCGCCTGCGTCTACTGCTATACGCTCAATCCCGCCGGGATCACCGTCAGCTCTGTCGGCAGTCCCAAGACGCTCGACTCCTTCTATGTCGTGCGGCGCCTCCTGGCCGATGCCGGGCGTCTGGGCGTGCTGAAGTGGACGCCCGTGCAGCGGGTACAGATCTTCGTTGAAGTCATTCACGCCTACCACCACACCTACCTGCTAGGGCCCGTCGTCCGCCGTGCCCTCTTTGTCGTTACGGCCGGCCTGGTCCGTACCCTCCCCTTCCCCCCGTCCTGCCGTCTCCACCGGGCCCTCCTCTCAGGCGACTATGCGGCCTATGAGCGCTGCTGCCTCTTTGATGATGCGGGGTAGGGCGGAGGAATCCAAGCAAGCCGTGCAATTTTCGTTTCCAGTCCTGAAACATCCGTTTCAGGACTGGATTTATTTATTTCAGGACTGGAAATGGATATTTCCAGACTGGAAACGAAAACGGGCGGGGGGATAGGGAGAGACATTGCCGCCCGGAGGAAATGATGTAGCGTCCCCGAAGCAAATCCTTCGGCTTTGCTTTTGTTCTACGCTCGCCTTGCACTACCTTTGCATATCAAACCGGTATCCATTCGATTATGATCAACAGAGAACTGATAAGGCTGAAAGTGGTTCAGCTCGTATACTCGTACTATCAGAACGACGGCAAGACGCTCGAAACGGCCGAGAAAGAGCTGGACTATTCGCTTGACAAGGCCTATGACCTCTATCTCTACATGCTGTCCTTTCTCGTTGAACTGCGCCAATATGCCGAGCGCAAGGATGCCGTGCGTCTGGCCCGCGAGGAGCGCACCGGCCAAGTCGTAGGCGGCATTGTGCCCGACAAGGCCTTTGCCGACAACAAGCTGCTCCGTATGCTTGAGACCAATGAGACCCTCATCGACTTCCGTGAGAAGAAAAAGGGCAACTGGCCCGATGAGGCTGCCGTCGTGCGCAGTGTCTATAATAAGATGACGTCGAACGAGGTCTTTGACCTCTACCTCCAGCTCGAGGACTTCAGCTTTGCCGCCGACCGCGAGGTGGTGCGCAAGCTCTATAAGACGTGCATCTGCTACAACGACGACTTCGATGCCCTCCTCGAGGACCACTCCCTCTACTGGAACGATGACAAGGAGGTCGTAGACTCCTTCGTGCTAAAGACTATCAAGCGCTTCACCGAGACGATGAAGCCCGACGCCTCCCTGCTGCCGCCCTATGACGATGATCAGGACCTCGTCTTTGCCCACACCCTCTTCCGCTCCGCCATCATCCGTGGAGACGAACTGCGCGACATGATCCGCCGCGGCACGAAGAACTGGGAGTTTAACCGCCTGACCTTCATGGACGTCATCATCATGCAGATCGCCCTGGCGGAGATCCTTACCTTTGACGACATTCCCTTGGCCGTGTCCTTCAACGAATACCTCGACATCGCCAAGGTCTATAGCACCGAGCGCAGCCCCTCGTATATCAACGGCATGCTTGAGGGCATCGTTGCCCGGCTGCGTGAAGCCGGCGCTACCACCAAGGAGCGCCTTCGCCCCCGCCGCACGCCCGTGGGTGCGCAGGCTGAGGAGGCCGGTGAGAAGTCGGGGCAGCGCCATTTTACGCGCAGAGCCCCCGGTGATGCCCCGCGCTCGCCCCGCACCCGTTTCCGCAAGATCGGCGGCGGGCAGACCGAGGGAGACAACCAGCCCGAATAACTGCTAAATATTGACACAACCCCACTTTACATCCATAAGAATGAACACTATCCTCTTACAAGCAGCCGGTCAACAGCAGGGCGGCGGCTACTCGATGATCATCATGATGGTCGTCCTCTTTGCCATCGTCTACTTCTTTATGATCCGTCCGCAGAATAAACAGCGCAAGGAGGTGCAGAAGTTCCGCAATTCACTTGAGGCCGGCCAAGAAGTCATTACCATCGGCGGCATCCACGGCGTGGTTAAGTCTATCAACGATGCCGACAACACCGTCACCCTCGAGGTCGCTACCGGCGTCAAGATGACTTTTAGCAAAGAGGCCATCAATCCCAAGGCCCAGCCCGCTCCCGCCAAGAAGTAAGGGCAAGACCTCCAGGGTAGGCCGACGGGTCTGCGAGTCCGTCCCTTCCTTATGAAATAAAACGAAGCCTACGTCATGCGTGCGCTACCTCCCATTATCAGGCAGTGTTTCTCCCGTTTGTGGACGAAGCAGAGCCTGATTTTTCTTTTCTTCCTCGCCCTCTCCGCGGCTTTCTGGCTCTTCCAGACGCTCAACGAGACCTATTCGGAAGACTTCCAGGTGCCCCTCGAACTCAAGGGGGTTCCCAGCAACGTGGTGATTACGACCGAACTGCCCCGCGAGGTGCGTGTCACGCTCAGAGACAAGGGTATCGTCCTTCTGAGCTATCGTTTCAGCCGTAAATTCAATCCCGTGGCGGTTGACTTCAACGTGTGGTCCGATCCTTCGGGGCACGTGGTGATCGAGGGGGCGGAACTGGCCAAGCAGGTCAGCGCACAGCTCATGCCGGGCACGCAGCTTGTCGGCATAAAGCCCGACATGCTGGAGTTCTTCTTCAATTACGGCGAGTGCAAGCGCGTGCCTGTCGTCCTGCAAGGTCGTGCCCGCGCCGCCCGCCTCTATTCGCTGGCCGGTATCTTCCAGAGCGCCGACTCAGTCACCGTCTACGCCTCCCGCGAGCAGCTCGACACCATCACCGCCGCCTGGCTCCAGCCCTTCGATTATCGCAACCTTTCCGACACGACGCGCGTGGCCATCCCCGTTCAGCGCGTCAGCGGCGCGAAGTTCGTTCCCAATAAGATCAACCTCACCTTCTGCATCGACCGCATGGTCGAGAAGACCGTCAGCGTGCCTGTGCAGCAGGTCAACTTCCCCGCCACCAAGCAACTGCGCACCTTCCCCGCCTCGGTTAACGTCACCTTCCAGGTCGGTATGGGCCTCTATCGCCACATCACGCAAGACAACTTTGTCCTTGTCGTCAACTATGAAGACCTCTTGCGCAACCAGACCGGCACCTGCCACCTCTCCCTCAAGACCATCCCCGCCGGCGTGAGCCATGTGCGCATCTCGCCGCAAGATGTAGAGTACGTCATCGAAGACGTGCCCGAGAGCCAGCTCGAGGCAGAGTGACCTGCTCCGGGGAAATGCTGATAGTCCCCGACGGAAAGCCCCCTCCATCCAGCCCCTCCCCCCCATGTTAATCTCCCAAGCAACCCCCGTCCTCCGTATCGGCATCACCGGCGGCATAGCCTCCGGCAAGAGCTATGTCTGTGCGCGTCTGGCCGCGGCCGGTCACACCATCTTCTATTGCGATGATGTGGCGAAGCACATCATCCGTACCGACCCAGCGGTGAAGGCGGTGTTGAAGCGAGTGGTCGGCCCCTCTGTCTATGATGCCGAGGGGCGCCTCGTCAAACGCGTGTTAGCCGCCTGGCTCTGTCGTGGGAAGGCGGCAGCCGCCCAGGTCGATGCCATTGTCCACCCGCGTGTGGCAGCGGCCTTCCGCGAGGAGGTCGATGCCGCCAATCGTCGGGTGGAGGAGATCGGGGAACCACTGCCCGACCTGCCCCGCGAGGTGACGATCGAGACACTGGCCGCTTTGCCCCCTCGGCGCGTCCTCTTTATGGAGTGCGCCCTGCTCTTCGAGAGCGGCTTCGATCGGTTGGTAGACCGTTCCGTCCTCGTCCATGTAAGCGCAGCCACTCAAGAAGAGCGCCTCATGGCCCGCGACGGGATCGACCGCGCTGCGGCTCGTGAATGGATCGCCTTACAGCTCAGCGAAGATGAGAAACTGAGACGTGCCGATGCCTTGCTTCGCAACGACTAAGTCCCCTTATTCATAGAGAGAAGGCAGAAAAACTTAGCTAAAGATGCACCCACAGGCGCATCATCGACTATAGCAAGGTGACCGGCATCAGCGGTCTGCCCGCAGGCGCCAAGCCCGCTGCCGACACACGCGTCTATGACCTGCGCGGCCGCTTCATCGGTACGCGCCTCACCAGAGAATTCCAGCCCGGCATCTACATTGTCGGTGGAAGCAAGGTCGTGGTGAAGTAAACGAATAAGTGCCAAGAGGCGCAGGTAGTTGACCCTCATGCGGTTTTCTGCCTGCGTTTCTTCACTTCTTATAGCCCTGCGGCCTTGCTTTCCCTTCTTTTGCCTAATTTTGCAGCCGCAATTAAACATCGACAACCTAATCATGATTAAGTCACAAGACATCAAGAAGGGCACCTGCATCCGCATGGACGGCAAGCTCTACTTCTGCATCGACTTCCTCCACGTAAAGCCCGGTAAGGGCAACACCATCATGCGCACCACGCTCAAGGACGTGGTGACCGGCCGTGTGCTTGAGCGCCGCTTCAATATCGGTGAGGCTCTCGAGGATGTTCGCGTTGAGCGTCGCCCCTATCAGTACTCTTACGCTGAGGGCGACCAGTACCACTTCCTCAACCAGGAGACCTGGGACGACGTGGTGATCGAGAAGGATCTTATCACCGGCGTAGACTTCATGAAGGAGGGCGATGTCGTCGAGGTTGTGAGCGACGCTTCTACCGAGACCATCCTCTTCGCCGAGATGCCCGTTAAGACGAAGCTCAAGATCGTCTACACCGAGCCGGGCCTCAAGGGTGACACCGCCACCAACACCCTCAAGCCTGCCAAGCTCGAGACGGGTGTAGAGATCCGTGTGCCTCTCTTCATCAACGAGGGCGAGATCGTCGAGGTTGACACTCGCGACGGTTCTTATCTCAACCGCGTCAAGGCTTAAGCAGCCCGATCGACCTTTGTGCCGCACGTACGCCTCCTTTATATGATAGAGGGAGTAGTGCTTCACAAGGCTTCATAGCTCCCCCATCCTTACCGGCCGCCAGGGCCGCGAGGGTGGGGGAGTTTCGTTCTTCTTAGCTAGCGTTTCCGCGCCATGGTCATTTTCCGGCAGGCCGCCATCCCCGCACGACGTGCGGCCTTCTTTGCGCACGACGGGCTGACCTTTCAGCGCAAGATCCAGATACTCTGCCACAAGACACTCAAGCAGCGTGTCATCGAAAAGTGTTATGCCCTTGCCTGTCGGCTGATCAGCCCGGCGATGCGGAAGCAGATCAAGTGCTTGATCAAGAGAGGGGCGGCCGACTAAGGAGGCCGCTGCAGGCCTGTGCGCAAACGTACGGGGTAGGGGAGACGCCCGCTTCGCAGCGGCTGCCAAACTGTCACGTAACGGCCGTCGACAGCCCCTACACAGCCGCTCGCAGCGAAAAAATATCCAGACTACGCCATGCCGGTTACTTTCTGGCACGCTTTTAGCTATTGAGAGGGCAGTCGCTTGGGATTCTGTCCCGGCGGCCGCCCTTAACGCAACAATCAATACATAACATACAAGCAATCATGGACATCAAACCGTTAGCAGACCGCGTGCTCGTAAAGCCCGCCCCCGCAGAAGAGAAAACCGCAGGTGGTATCATCATCCCCGACACCGCTAAGGAGAAGCCCCTTCAGGGCGAAGTGCTCGCCGTTGGCAATGGCACCAAGGACGAAGAAATGGTCCTCAAGGCCGGTGATCGCGTGCTTTATGGCAAATATGCCGGCACCGAGGTCGAACTCGATGGCGAGAAGTACATCATCATGCGTCAGAGCGACGTGCTCGCCAAGCTCGCTTAAGGCGGACGGCATACTGACACTCATACATTCCATCATTTCCCAATCGCAATTACATAGAAGACAATGGCTAAAGAAATAGTATACGACGTTGACGCCCGCGAGCGTCTCCGCGAGGGTGCCGATGCCCTGGCTAATGCAGTGAAGGTAACGCTCGGTCCTAAGGGCCGCAACGTGGTCATCGATAAGAAGTACGGCGCTCCGCGCATCACCAAGGATGGTGTGAGCGTAGCGAAGGAGATCGAACTCGAAGACGCTTTCCAGAACGCCGGTGCACAGCTCGTCAAGAGCGTAGCCTCTAAGACGGGTGACGACGCCGGTGACGGTACCACCACCGCTACCGTACTGACGCAGGCCATCCTCACCGAAGGCATGAAGAACGTTGCCGCCGGCGCCAATCCCCTCGATGTAAAGCGCGGTATCGACAAGGCCGTCAGCGCTGTTGTCAGCAGCATCAAGGAGCAGAGCGAGCAGGTAGGCGAGAGCTACGACAAGATCGAGCAGGTTGCCACCATCTCAGCCAACAACGATCCCGAGATCGGTAAGCTCATCGCCGACGGCATGCGTGCCGTGAGTGTCAACGGTGTCATCACCATCGAGGACGCCAAGGGTCGCGACACCGTCCTCAAGACGGTAGAGGGTATGCAGTTTGACCGCGGCTATCTCTCAGCCTACTTCGTCACCGACGCTGAGAAGATGCAGTGCGTCATGGAGA
>DAVZJV010000009.1:72819-99165 GCA_052272595.1 Alloprevotella sp. | reverse complement strand
TTTTTCAGAAAGCCGCCCTTGAGGATCACTCCTCGAGGGCGGCTTCATTTTTGTGCCGTGGCGGTTAATGTGTCTATTTTACGCTTTAGAACTCATCATTGGCATACCAGTAGGGGAACAGTGCCGGTTGCCATTCGATGATCTCTTCAGGTTTGAAGAAGCGTGCCAGTTCTACGGCTGCCGTTTCGGGTGAGTCTGAGGCGTGGACAATGTTTTCCTGGAAGCTCATGCAATAGCTGCCGCGGATGGTGCCGGGTTCTGCTTTACGTCCGTTGGTAGGCCCGGCGAGTTTGCGAACGGCCTCGATGGCGTCGACTCCTTTCAGGCATAGGGCAATGACGGGAGCGGTCATCATCGAGTCTTTGACGCGCTGGAAGAAGGGTTTGTCACTCAGGTGGGAATAATGTTCTGAGAGAAGTTCGTCGGTAAGCATCATCATCTTGGCGCCGCAAATCTGCAGGCCTTTCTTCTCGAAGAGGCTAATGATTTCGCCCGCCAGCCCACGCTGCAGGGTGCAGGGCTTGAGCAGGACGAGGGTCTTTTCTAGTGCCATGGTGGTAGGTGTTGAGGGTGATTAAATGTGTACGGGGGCTAAGATAGACATTTCTTTTATTAAGAACAAATATTCAGGTGTAGTTTGCAATCCGGCATCTTGTGGTCTTTATCTTCCGCCAATGGTCTTACCGCTTTGGGGCGAGGCAAAATACACGGTAGAGGCGGTGTGGGGCGTAAGCTTGTTGTATCTTTGTGCTGTATTCCCCCTTCACCTAAAACTCATGACTATGCAGCGAGATGTCTCCCTCGTCCTTTCCAGCGGCGGTGCCCGCGGTTATGCCCATATCGGTGCCATCGAGGTACTTGAGGAGCGCGGTTACCGTATCCGTTCCGTCGCCGGCACGTCGATGGGAGCTCTGGTCGGTGCGATGTACGCTGCTGGGCGGCTCGAGGTGGTCAAGAACTGGGCCTGCGGCCTGACCCGGCGTGATGTGCTCTCTCTCATCGATTGGTCGCTGGGGATGAATCACATCGTGCGCGGTGACCGCGTGATGAACCGTCTGCATAAGATGGTGCCTGACATGTTGATCGAAGACCTTAAGATCCCCTTCCGCGCCGTGGCAGCCGACTTGGTAACGCAGCGCGAGGTGGTCTTCAGTCATGGCAGCCTCTATCGCAGCGTGCGTGCCTCCATCTCTATCCCGGCCTTCTTCAAGCCCGTGAAGATCGGGCGCCACATCCTTGTAGACGGCGGCATGGCCAATCCCCTGCCCCTAAACCGCGCAGTTCGCACGGAGGGCGATCTCCTCGTCTCGGTCAATGTCAGTGCACCGATGAGTGAGGAGGTTAAACGCGTGAAGCGCTATGTCAGGCAGCAGCAAGAGGGCTTCTTCAGTCTCGAGCGCTTTGCCCCCTCATGGATCACCGATGGGCGGATGGGCAACTATTTCACCCTCCTCACCTCTTGCATCGCCCTGCTGATTCAGCGCAATACGGTCTTGCGTCAGCAGCTCACACCGGTCGACGTGGCTGTCGAGATCCCGATGAATCGTTTTGGAGTCTTTGACTTCGACCAAGCGGAACGCATCATTCGGGTCGGGCGCGAACTGATGGCCGATGCCCTCGATCGCTATGAAGCGCAGCAGGCCGCCATGGAGGGCAATGCTACTGACGTTGCACCGGCTTGACTATATCTCCCGTTTCTCATACCCCTCTTTCAAACTTCTCTCTTCCCTATGTCTTGTCTCATCCGTCCGGCCACTGAGTCCGATGTCCCCGCCCTGCTGGGCCTTCTCTCCGAGATCAGCCAGCTGCACCATGCGGGGCGCCCCGACCTCTTCCGTGCGGGACAGAAATACGATGCTCCCGCACTTGCCCGTGTGCTTGCCGATCCTGGCTATGTAGTGCTCGTGGCGGCTGAAGCAGATACCGGGGCACTTTATGGCCATGCCATCTGCATCGTGCGCCATACGAAGGGCGACCGTACCCACGCACCGCTCAGCACGTTTTACCTCGACGATCTCTGCGTTGCCTCGACCGCTCGCGGCCATGGTGTAGGGCGTCAACTCATCGAGGCGGTGCGTTGTGAGGCTGTCCGTCGTGGTTGCTACAACGTGACTCTCGCCGTATGGGCCTTCAACGAGCGTGCCGAACGTTTCTACGCTTCCTGCGGTTTTCGTCCGCAATACGTAGAGATGGAGATGGTCTTGGGAGAGGAGGAGAACATGGAGTAGTCGCTTATAATTCATCTTTTCCCTATGATTCAAATCACACGCTTTGTCGTCAATATGATCGAGGAGAATTGTTATCTCCTCCATGATAGCGATTCCAAAGACGCTGCGCTTATCGACTGCGGCGCCTTCTTCCCCGAGGAACGCAAGGCTATCAGCGACAGCATCGAGCAGCAAGGTCTCAAGCTTACTCACCTTTTCAACACGCATGCTCACTTCGACCACCTCTTCGGGGCCGGCTATATCCACGACCGTTATGGCGTGGGGATCGAACTGTGTGAGGCTGAGCGCAGCACCTATGACAGCGTGGGTGAGCAGGTCAAGCTCTTCCTTCACCAGCAGCTACCGCTCCAACTGCCTCCTGTGGTACGTTGGTTTCATGACGGCGACCGTCTCACTGTCGGGCCGCTGACGCTGGAGGTCATCGCCACGCCGGGCCATACCCCCGGTGGCATCTGTTTCTATGACGAGGCAGACGGTGTGCTCTTCAGTGGCGACAGCCTCTTCCGCCACGAGATCGGGCGGTGTGACCTGCCCGGTGGCAGTCTCTCCTCGCTTGTCTCTTCGCTCAAGGAGCGCATTTTGGCCCTGCCCGACGAGGTGAAGGTCCTCCCCGGCCATGGCGATGCCACCACGGTGGGCGAGGAGCGGCGGTCCAATCCCTACTTGCGTTAGTCTCCGCTTATCCGTAACTTTGCAGGCGGAATCTAATGAATAAACTAAGACCAGCCGGGACAGACCGTCGCTTGTGCCCATACACGTAGGTGGCACCAGAGGAAAGTCCGGGCAGCGCAGAGCATTTCGCTTCCTAACGGGAAGGCGCCCGTAAGGGTGGGCTCGTGCAGAAGAAAACAACCGCCCGCCGCCGCTCCGGTGACGACGGGTAAGGGTGAGAAGGTGAGGTAAGAGCTCACCAGCCGCATGGTGACATGCGGGCTGTGCACGCCGGAAGCTGAAAGTTCATGTATACCCGCGTCAGAGGGCTGCTCGTCCGAAGCGGCTTCGGTCGCTACGCGGGAGGGTAGAACGATTGAGCGCATCGGTGACGGTGCGACTGGATAAATGACGGTCAGCGCAGGCTCTCGTGTCTGCGCGACAGAACCCGGCTTACCGTCCCGACTGGCCTTTTTTACATTCAACGCGAAGCTGCGGGCCGAGATGCCTCCTCTTCATGAGGAGACGTCCCGGCCCGCAGCCGTTAGAGAAATGCCCTTGAGTCCGTTCAGACTGGCCCGATCACTTTCCAGTGCGCAACTTACTCCCAATTACTCCCTGCGCAGCGGATAATGCCCCCGCAGGTATTCGAAGGTCTCAGGATGGGCCTTGAGGACCAGACTGTCGCGTGTGGGGTCATAGCGCCTAAGCGCTTCGTCTCCCAGTCGGAGGGCCGGGCCTTCTGGGAAGTATGCATAAGGTTTCGGAGGCAATGCGGGGGGAACGATCCGGGCTTCGAGGCAGGATATGTGTGCCTCGTCGAGGCCGAAATGATGTGCCACGGCAGCGAGTGCCATGCGCGAGCCGCAAGCCTTGCCGTCAGCGCTATAGCCGGCGATGTGGGGCGTGGCTAGCCAGGCCAGGTCGAGGAGACGTCGGTCGATAGCCAGCGGTTCGCCCTCCCACGTGTCGATGACGGCAGCGCGAAGATGCTTTCTCTCAAGGGAACGGACGAGGGCGGGCGTATCAACTACGGGGCCGCGTGCCGCATTGATGAAAACGGCGCCAGGCTTCATCGCTTCGAAGAAGGCCTCGTCAGCCATGTGGTAAGTCGGCCAAGGTTCGGGAGCTCGGGTCAAGGGGGTATGGAGAGTGACGACATCGCTCTCGTTCAGCAGTTCGTCCAGGGAGCAGAAGGCCTCGCTCCCCTCTCTGGCCTCGCGCGGCGGGTCATAACACAAGATGCGGTCGATGCCCAACTTGCGAGCAGCCTGCACGACCGCCTTGCCGACATGCCCCACGCCGACGATGCCGAGTGTGAGCTTTCTGAAGATAGCGGGGAGCATCTCCTCGCCTGTGCTCACCGGCGCTTCGGCCGGCGTGAGTGCGGCAGGTTCGTCCCCCCAAGCTCCATGGAGCGCAAGCAGCCGCAGGGCGCACGCTACATATTGCCCTACGCTGGCGGCATTGCAGCCCGGACAGTTCGACCAAGCGATGCCCGCCTCGCTCAGGTAGGCTGTGTCGATGTGGTCATAACCTATGGTAGCGGTGGCGATGAAGCGCACGGCAGATCCTTCAAGCAGGCTGCGGTCGCAGCGCGTGCGGGTGCGGATAATAAGGGCGTCGGCCTCCCTGACATCGTCGGCCGTAATGGCGTTGCCGTCGAGGAAGGTCACCTCGGCGGGCAGCTCTTCGGCGATACCGCGCAGGTAGGGAATCTTGGCGTCTACAACCAGGTGGAGCATAAGGATGGTTGGAATAGTTACCGGCGTTTCTTATTTAATCTTCGCCGTCTGCGGGTTGCGCAGCCCCGATGCACCGGTGAGGAAGGCCTTGGCCGTGCCGAAGTTGAGGTTCATGTCGAGACGTACGGGAAGGTGGTTCTTGTCATCGGTGATGTAGAAGGTCACGACGTCCTTCTCCTTGCCGTGTTCTTTCTCAACGAAGGAGAAGACGAGGCAGCGATAGGTCGTGTTGGAGTTTTCCATCTTAAACTTCTTCTTGCCGCGATAGACGATGCTCTGCCACTTACAATCCTTGCCGTCGGCCATGAGGAAGTTGATGCGGTGCCCTACCTTCATCCCTTCCGCCGTAAAGGATCGGGCACGCATGAGCATGCTCACCATGTCAAAGGCACAGTAGCGTGAGGAGTAGTTGTGGTAAGATGGCGTGTAGCTATCGCGTTGGTAGCGCATCTTCACTGCGCTTTTCCCCTTGGGGTAGCTATACCATACCTGGCTCTTGCGGTAGGTGTCTCCCTCAAAGGCCATCTTGGCGTAGTAGCGCGGGGTGAGGTTGGGCGACATATACGACATGAGCGTATCACGCATGACGAAGATACGGTCTGCCCGCTTGTTGCCGCGCGTGATGAGGTAGGTGCGCAGGGCGGGACGTCCTTGGTAAGTTGTGGAACTCGTGGTGAGCGAGGCTGTACCGACTTTGATCCAGACGAATTTCCAGTTGAAGTATAGGTCGTAGCGCAGGGTCTCACCGCTCTTAAAGGCCGTGTTGGGGGCTGAGCACTGGGCGCGGCTCACCAGCGGGGTGAGCGCCAGCAGGAGGGTCAGCAGGAAGAGATGGATGCGAGTCATGATGTGAGGAATCTATTGATGTAATGTTTGAAGCGTTTTGAGAAGGAGAATGTAATCGTCCCGGCTTGACGTCGCACTATCCGCCGCGCTTCTGTCGTTCACGTTCGGCGTTGCGGCTGTGGGGCGTCTGCTGCTTGGCGTCTTCGCGCTGTTTGATCAGCTCACGAGGCTTCTGATGGTCGAGCGGCAGCTCGTGGATGCGCCAAGTCTGCTCTATGTCCCAGTTGGCCCGAACGGTAAACTTCTGGGGGAAGTAGTATACCGCCTCGGGTTCGCGGCCGCTGGCATATTCGCCCGTGTCCCATCGGCCGTTGCCGTTGCGGTCGGCGATGAGGCGTACGTAATAATCCCCCGGCTGGAGGTAGAAGAAGTCTGCCCTGCCCCGTGGTGCCGCCACCTGACGGCTCACCTTGCCGCTCGCTGAGAGCAGCTGAACGAGGGCCGTCGAGTCGGCATCGGGCAGCAGGAGAAAGAGCGAACCGTAATCCTCCTCCGTAGCAATCGAGAATTTACGGTCGAAGCTGCGGCTTACCAGGCCCGAGAGGCCGCTGACCGCGGCGGAGTCTACATTGAGCACATACGCTTGTCCCGGGCGCCAGGCGCCTCGCAGCGTATAGTTGAGCAGTGAGAGCGTGTCGCGTGTCAGACGGAAGGGCTGCGGCTCATAGTGTGCCGAGTCGATCTTGAGATAGAGGTGAAAGGCCGCCGTGTCGAGCCGTTCCGCCGGTTCGGGTAGGGAGAAGTGGAGGTTGCGGTCGGGGGCCAATTGCGCGCTGACGTTCCACCTTACGTCGAGTGGCGTTGCGGGCGGAGTCTCCTGGCTGTAGTCACCGCGTTTGTGGCGCCGTTCCAGCTGCTTCTCCCACTTCGCCATCTCCTGCGCCTTGAGGCGTTGTCGCCGTTCGTAAGAGAAGCGGGGTATTAGTTCGAGCGTGTCGGTGCGCAGGCCGTTGATGCCCGTCGAGTCGTCGGTCGCCTCGTAGGTATAGGCCAGCCGCAGCGTGTCCTGATTGACCAGCGCCGTGTCGGCTAGCCAATAGGTGATCGTGTCGTTGCCCGCCGACCGCTCTTCGAGTATGCGGCCGTGCGAGGCGTCGAAGTTCAGTCCGCGCACCTCGGGCACATGGCGCGATGGGGCGGTGAAGAAGGTGCGGAAGTACGCCGGCTCGCGTTGCGTCTTTAGCAGCGCGCGGGTTGTGTTGGTCTCGTTAAAGGCCAGCAGCACCACGTTGTCGGGCGTGAAGTGGGTAAAGGGCACCGTCTTGATCGTGTCGATATGTACGGTGTCGGCCCAGAGCGTGTCGTGGCGCACGTCGGGATAAGAGCCCGGTACGATCGTGTCGTGGTTAAAGGCCAACATCTCGCCGCGGGCATAGCGGAAGTCGCCGTCCATGTCTTTGAGCGCATAGATGCGGTAGCTACCCGGTGCCACACCTTTGATGGAGAAGCGCCCGTTGCCGTCCGTGCGGGCCACGCGGTCGAAGGGTTTGCGCGTAAAGGCCGAGTCGGCCTTGTCGGCATGCAGACCTACGAGGATGCCCTTCACCGGCTCCAGGTCTTCGGCCGTGAGTACGTGGCCGCCCACCTCCATGGTGTCGACCTGCGTACCGGTGGAGAAGAAGTAGGTGAAGTTGCCCAGCGGGTTGCCTTCGTTGGCATCGACAATGGCGTCGCTGAAGTCGATGGTATAGGTTGTGTTGGGCTTGAGCGAGTCGAGAAGTTGCACGGAGATGCGGCGGCCCGACGTTTTGATCTCGGGTTGCTCTATCTGAGGCGGTGAGACGATGATCTTCTCTTGGGCGTTTTCGATCTTGATGAGTTCGTCAAAGGTCAGCGTCACTTTGCGGTTGCTGTTGCTCAGGCCGCCTTGTGCGGGCGACAGGCTGACGATGCGCGGCGGCGTCTCGTCATAGGGCCCGCCGTCGGGGCCCGAGCCGGGATTGGCGCAGGCAGTGAGGAGCAGGGCCGTGCAGACGGTCATGAGGAGGTATAGATGTCGGAGGCGCATGGGCGGTAGTAGCGTGCGGTATGTTTATGTAGCGCGTTCGAGGCGCGTGATGCCGGACTTGGTTTTTTGTGGAGTTTAGTGCTTCATCATTGCCAATACCTGGTCGATGATCTTGCGGTCATTGGCCAATCGGGGCACCTTGTGCTGCCCGCCGAGTTTACCGCGGCTCTTGAGCCAGTCGGCGAAGAGACCGACCGGGGCGGCAATGACCTCGAGGCGCTGCAGTGTGATGTCCTTGTAGCGTTTGGCCTCATAGTCGGAGTTGATGGTCTGGAGGGCGTGGTCAAGCACGTCGGCGAAGCGTTCGAGGTCGGCCGGCGCCTTGGCAAACTCGACGACCCACTGGTGGCGACACTTCCCCGCTTCGTCCATAAAGACGGGGGCGGCGGTGTATTCGTTGACCACGGCGCCCGTCTCGGCACAGGCCTGCTGCAGGCCCTTCTCCGCATTGTCGACGATGAGCTCCTCGCCGAAGGCGTTGATAAAGCTCTTCGTGCGGCCGCTGATGACAAACTTGTAGGGATTGACCGATGTGAAGCGCACCGTGTCGCCGATCTCGTAGCGCCAGAGGCCGCACGAGGTAGAGATGACCATCGCATAGTTGCGGCCAGGCTCGACATTCCAGAGCGGCACCACGTGGGGTTCGGTCTTACCCACCTCCTCGAGGGGAATAAACTCGTAGAATACGCCGTAGTCTAGCATCAGCTTCATGGCCCGGTCTGCCGGGTCGTCCTGCAGGCCGAAGAAGCCCTCGGAGGCGTTGTATGTCTCCATATAGTGCATCTTGGGCGAACGTATCAGGCGGGCATATTGCTCGCGGTAGGGGGTGAAGGCCACGCCGCCGTGGAAGAATACCTCCAGGTCGGGCCATACCTCGTCGATGCTTTCTTTGCCCGACAGCTCCAACACGCGGTTGAGCACAGCCATCATCCACGACGGAACGCCTGAGAGGTTCGTGACGTGTTGCGTCATGGCGATACGGGCGATGCGGTCGCGTTTCTCTTCGAAGTCTGACAGCAGGGCCACCTCCTTAGAGGGCGTGCGGAAGTGTTCTACGAAGCGTCCCGTGTTCTCGATGAGAATGGCGCTCAGATCGCCAACGAGCGACTGCGGGAGGTTGTAGTTAGGTGCATGGCTGCCGCCTAAGATCAGGGCGCGTCCGCTGAAGAGGCGGCTCTTGGGGTAGTTGCGTAGGTAGAGCGCCACCGCGTCGCGGCCGCCGGCATAGTGCGTGTCGTACAGGCCGTCGCGGCTTACGGGGATAAACTTGCTCTTGTCGTTGGTCGTGCCCGACGACTTGGCGTACCACTTCACCTGCCCCGGCCAAAGCACGTCGCGCTCGCCGTGGCGCATACGGTCTATGAAGCCTTTGAGGTCATCATACGTGCCGACCGGCATGGCGGCGGCGAAGTCTGCATAGTCTTTGATGTCTGAAAACTTGTGCGCCCGTCCCCAGTCCGTGCCGGCCGCTCTGCGCACGAGGCGTGCCATGACACGGCGTTGCAGCTCCTCGGCGTGGTTGTCGTATTGTGAGATCGTGCGGGCCCTGCGGGCGAAGGCCCATCTGACAAGTGGCGTAATGTCCATAGCAGGGGCAAAGGTAGTGCAATGTGAGCGCAAAGGACGGAAAAGCCGCAGGTTTTACTTCCACGCTCCCCGGCTGTACCCTCCTTGCCCTGCTCCGAGGCCCCAGGACGGGGGCTTTTGCCGAAATGTCTGCGGGCGTGTTTGCCACATTTTAACCACCTTACACTACCTTTGCAGACAAACGACAAGCTACTTTTCCCCATGCCGCAACACATTCCTCAAAATAAGCGGGCATCGCGCCTGAAGCAATACTTCACCCTCATCGGCTCGCTCATCCTCGTCACCGCCCTGCTCGTCTACTTCCTTCCCCGTGAGACCAAGACGGGCTATGATTACGAGCAGGGACGCCCCTGGCGCTACAACTCCGTCATCGCGACCTTCGACTTCCCCATCTACAAGACCACGGCCGAGGTGACGGAGGAGCGCGACAGCGCACTGGCTAACTTCCAGCCCTTCTACGCCATCGATGAGGGGGTGGCGGAGCGCCAGATTGCCTCCTTCCGCACAGACTTCAGGAGCGGGGAATATGCCGGCGTGCCGGCACGCTGCCTGCCCTACATCGAGCGCATGCTGGCCACCGTCTATCAGGCGGGCATCCTCAGTCCCGTAGAGATGGGTCGCATGGCGCAGGAGAAGGTCAAAGGCATACGCATCCTCGAAGGGACGGAGGCCATCTCACACCCACTGACCGAACTCTATTCGACCAAGGGGGCCTATGAGTACATCATGCACGCTGACACGATCCACTTCTCCCGTGAGATGCTGGCTCAGTGTAACCTCAACAAATACCTCGTGCCCAACCTCGCCTCTGACACGGCGAAGACCAATGCCGCGCGGGAGGATATCATCGCCTCGGTATCGCCCGCCTCGGGCATGGTGCAGAGCGGGCAGCGCATCATCGACCGCGGCGAGATCGTCTCGGCAGAGCAGTATAACATCCTGCAGTCGATGGAACGCGAACTGACGCGCCGCGGCACACCCACCGAGGCCTCGTGGATGACGATCTGCGGCCAGGCCCTCTTCGTGCTATCGATCCTCACGGCCTTTGTATTCTACCTCCGTCTCTACCGCCGCGACTACCTGGCCTCGCCCCACAGCGTGTTTCTACTGAGCACGCTGATTGCCATCTTCCCTATCATCATCTACCTGGTGGTGAGCCAGAAGATGCTGAGCATCTACATCGTGCCCTTTGCGATGGTGGCCATCTTCGTGCGCATCTTCATGGACTCGCGCACGGCCTTTATGGCCCTTGTCTGCTCGACGATTCTGGCCTCGATCTCCCTCCACGGGGGCTATGAGTTTGTCATCATCCAGCTCGTAGCGGGCCTGACGGCCATCTTTGCCCTACGCGACCTGACGGAGCGGGCACAGCTGCTCAAGGTGGTGCTCTGCGTCGTGGTCACAAGCGCCACGGTGATGCTGGGCTATGACCTAGCCCAGGGGATCGACCTGGCTCACCTCGACCGCTCGACCTACTTCTACATCGGTGTGAGCGGCGTACTCCTCCTCTTCACTTACCCGCTGCTCTACGTGATTGAGAAGCTCTTCGGCTTCACCTCGAGTGTCACGCTTGTCGAACTTTCCAATACCAACAACCCCATCCTCCGCCGCTTGTCAAAGGTGGCGCAGGGCACCTTTGCCCACTCGCTCCAGGTGTCGAACCTTGCCGTCGAGGTAGCCGACAAGATCGGGGCCAACACGCAACTTGTGCGCACCGGCGCCCTCTATCACGACATCGGCAAGATGCTCAACCCGGCCTTCTTTACCGAAAACCAGACGGGCGTCAATCCCCACGACGGACTGCTCGAGGAACGTTCGGCACAGATCATCATCCGTCACGTCACCGACGGCCTCCACCTGGCCGAGAAGTATCATCTTCCGAAGGTTCTGCGCGATTTCATCAGCACCCACCACGGGCGTTCGAAGGTGAAGTACTTCTATATTCAGTGGAAGAACAAGCACCCGGGCGAAGAGCCTGACGAGCGTCTCTTCACCTATCCCGGCCCCAACCCCTTCACCCGCGAACAGGCCATCCTGATGATGTGCGATGCGGTGGAGGCCACCTCGCGTTCGCTCAAGACCTTCGATGAGGAGAGCATCCGCGCCCTGGTCGACCGCATCGTCGACGGTCAGGTCGAGGCCGGCTACTTCAAGGAGTGCCCCATCACCTTCCGCGACATCAGCGATGCTAAACGCGTCTTGACCGAGGGCCTCAAGATCATCTACCACACGCGCATTGCCTATCCCGATGAGAAGAAGCCCGAGGCTGCCGCCCCGCAGCCCCAGTCCCGACGCTACTTCTTCGGACGGAGAAGCTAAGAGGTGGGCCTCTCGTGGCCGTCTCACCCAAAAGTAAAGGAGTTAAGCCGATCAATCCTATCGGCTTAACTCCTTTGTTTATATAGGGCTGAAGACCCTCGGTTAGAGTCCCAGTGCCTTGTTGATGGCGCCGGCAGCCTTGTTGGCTCCCTTCTCGATGGCTTTGTTGGCCTTCTCGTTGGCTTCTTGGCGTGCCTTCTCTACCTTGGCCTTGGCAGCGTTTTCGGCAGCGGTGGTGGCGGCATTGGCTTTGTTGACGGCCTTTTCAGCGGCCGATTTAGCAGCCGTCTCGGCAGCGGCCTTTGCCGTTTCGCCTACGTCCGTTCCCGTAACCGCCTTGACTGCGTTAGCCGCATTGGTGGCCTTCTCCTTGACGTTCTGCACCGTGCTTGCGGCATTGGTGAGTGTGTTGAGGAGCGTCGTCGTCTCGGGTGCAGCGGCCTTGAGCTGTTCGGCGTGCTCGTTGATGTAGGTCTTCACCTGTTCGGCATAGGTAGCGGCAGCCTCCGTGTCGCCGGCCTGCCGGAGGGCAGCCACCTTGTCTTCGATCTCCTTGATCGCTTCCTTTACGGCCGTGGGGTTGCTCGCTGAGGTGCTGAGTGCCTCATCGAGCTTCTGCGTAGCCTCATTGGCTGCCTCAGTTGCCTGAGCGGCTTCTTCGCGGTTGTCGAGCGTGTCGGTCGTCTCGCTGTCTGCGGCGGGTGCGGGGTCCGACGTCTTGTTGCCGCCGCAGGCTGTCAGCATAAGGGCGGCCAGGGTGGCGGCGAGGATGAGTGATTTCTTCATAGTGATTGGGTTTGTGATGATTGGTCAGAGTTGTTTGTGCTGATTCTGCAGCGTGGTGTGGGCGCAAAGGTAGAGAGTTACTCGGTGCAGCGGTCGGGGTGTTGCCGGTTTTTTTCCATCAGTTCCTCTCCCCCCGTTCCCGTTAACCCATACGACACGCCGGACTTTTCACAACGCTGCGCCTGATCTTGTGTAATATGCATAATGCTACAGATGCGGGTTGAAACCTTGCGTGTGTTTAAAAATATGCCTCGTTTTATAGCTGAATGAAAGTGGTGTACTATTTTTGCAAGCGCAAATGTAGATGCTACCTTAAAAAGACAGGCGTATGGATTTCCTGAACTCGTTCTTCACCCACCTCAGCTCCTTCTTGTGGGGCTGGCCCATGATCGTGTTGCTCCTCGGCACGCACATTTACCTCACCGTGGTCTTGCGCTTTCCGCAACGTAAACTGTGGACGGCCATCAAACTGTCGGTAAAGAAAGACAAGAGCGCCACGGGCGACGTGTCGCAGTTCGGGGCATTGGCCACGGCTTTGGCTGCTACCATTGGCACAGGTAACATCATAGGCGTGGCAACGGCGGTAGCCCTGGGCGGGCCGGGGGCAGTGCTCTGGTGCTGGCTGACGGGCTTTTTCGGAATTTCTACTAAATACGCCGAAGGGTTGCTGGCCGTGAAGTATCGTGTAAAAACGCGTTCGGGCCGCATCCTGGGAGGCCCGATGTACGCCCTTGAGCGAGGGCTTGGTTGGAAGAAGATGGCTATTCTCTTTGCCTTTTTTACCGCTTTGGCCTCGTTGGGCATAGGCAGCACGGTGCAGGCCAACGCCATAGCCACGCTTACCCGGGAAACCTACCAGGTGTCGCCCTACATCACGGGGGCCGTGGTCTGCGCCCTGACGGCGGCTACGGTACTGGGCGGCATCAAAAGCATTTCGCGAGTGTGCACCATGCTGGTTCCTTTCATGGCGTTATTCTATGTGGCGGGGTGTATCGTCATTCTGTGTATCAATGCCTCCTACGTGTGGCCGGCGGTGAAGCTCATCGTGGTTTCTGCATTCACCCCCGAGGCGGCGGGGGGCGGACTGGCCGGCGGAAGCATCCTCATAGCGGCGCGCTACGGCATAGCCCGCGGATTGTTTTCAAACGAGTCGGGCATGGGATCGGCACCCATCGTGGCTGCATCGGCCCAGACGCGCAACCCCGTGAGGCAGGCTCTGGTATCGTCTACCGGCACCTTTTGGGACACGGTGGTGGTGTGTGCCCTCACGGGGCTGGTAATTGTGAGCAGTATCCTGGCCTGGCCCGACATAAGCTATGACAACGGGGCCACCCTCACCAAGGTGGCTTTTGGTAAGATACCCGTCATAGGGCAGCCCCTTCTGGCCTTCGGACTGCTCACCTTTGCCTTCAGCACCATACAGGGGTGGGAATACTATGGCGAGCGGGCAGTCGAATACCTGGGCGGCCGGCGGTTTACGCGGCCTTTCTCGATCATCTATATCGCTTCGGTGTTCATAGGAAGCGTGATGAGTCTCGATATTGTGTGGAACATGGCCGACTGCATGAACGCCCTCATGGCCATCCCCAACCTGCTGTCGCTGTTGTTCTTGAGCGGCATCATCGTACATGAAACACGTAAATACCTGTGGCGCGGACGCTTAGACCGCGACACGGACGAAAGCGAATTGGCGGAAACTTCGCAGATTCAGAGTTTCAAGAAGTCGAAATAAGTATCGGTAAACAACGATAACCAACTATAGATTTCTGTTGTCGGTCCCGAAGTGGTATTCGGCAAGCTGTTTGACACCTCGAATACGGACAAATAGGAGGATTGTCCCGTCCGTTGGTGCTTAGTCGTCTCGTCTCCCCTGGCAGCAAGCTAAAGACTTTGTTTTTCGAAGCTGCCGATGAGTACGACCTTCGTCGTACAGGTTATTCCTAGGAAGTTGATTGTCCGCAGATTCTTGTCGGCCTGCTCGTTACACGTGAGGGACTTCTCCTGTAAGCTATGAGATATTCGAGGGTAACCTATCGGAGAGTCATAGTCACTTTCTCGATTTTATCGGACAGCAATAATTCTGAAACAGGCTGTTTCAGTTTCTCTGAGTAGAACAGATACCATTATTTCATAGTCCATAGATTGCGGCTGCTGAATCCCTTTTCGTTAGGAAAGGCGGCTTGCAAGTCGAGGCTGAGTTGCTCCACTATGCCTTTTCCCCATTGTTCTTCGGCCTTACGCAATACGAGGTCTCTGCCGAGTTGCTAGTTCCAAAGCAGCTTCTCGGCATTCACCTTAAAGGCAGCCTTCACTTGCGCCTTCTGGTAGTTGTCTTTGAGGGCATGTAGCCAATGGAGGTAGTTGCTATCTACCTACCGTTACATCGTGCGATGATCTGATGTATGTGTCCTTTGTCATAGTCTTTGCCGTTGAAGTTGTTTGAACAGCACACATGCAAATATACAGGAAGCGGTGTGTATGTCATGGGCATACACACCGCTTTCTATATGGAGTTCGAATGGAGCTTCATTCCCCCGCTTGCTCTTGCGGGCCGTCCTTCAGCTCCTCTGCCGCGCGGCAGAGTTCGTCATACCAAGCTTCTCCGAAGCGGCGGATGAGGGGGTCGCGGAGAAAGCGGTAGAGCGGCAGGCCGAGCTGTCTGCCCTTCGCTACGGCGGGGCGGCAGATGTCCCAGCGGTGATATTGCAGGCCGGTGAGGCCGCCGCCGAAGCGTTTCTCACGGATGGGGTAGAGGGCGCAGCTGATGGGCTTGGGCCAGGAGAGGCGTCCCTCGCGGCAGGCGGCATCGGTGGCGCAGTAGCAGCAGCCGTCGGCGCCGTAGCAGGTGAAGACGCAGTCTTTCCCCCCGACGATGCTTGTGACGAGGTCGCCCTCGCTGTCGGTGTAGGCCACGCCCTGGCGGTCGATGACGGCCTGAGCCCCGGCGCTCAGGCGGGGCCAGACGGTCTCGAGGGCATCCTCCAGACGGCCCACCTCGTCGAGGGTGAGGGGGGCGCCGCTGTCGCCCTCGATGCAGCAGGCGCCGCGGCAGGCTTCGAGGTCGCAGCAGAAACATTCGGTAAGGATCTCGGAGGTGAGGATGACGTTGTCAATCTGTAAGAGCATGGGGCGAAAGGGGAAATGGAGGAAAGGGTTACCGGTTGGGCGGGTGAGGGTTTACCAGTTGATGGGGCTGATGCCGTGGGCGATGAGGTAGTCGTTGCAGCGTGAGAAGTGGTGGTTGCCGAAGAAGCCGTGATAGGCTGAGAGGGGCGAGGGGTGGGCTGAGGCCAATATGAGGTGGCGCTGCCGGTCTATGACGGCCCCCTTGCGTTGGGCGTAGGCCCCCCAGAGGATAAAGACGAGGTGTTCGCGTTCGGCCGACAGGTGGCGTATGACGGCGTCGGTAAATGTCTCCCATCCGTGCCCCTGATGCGAACCGGCCTCATGGGCGCGCACGGTGAGGGTCGCGTTGAGCAACAGCACCCCCTGTTCGGCCCAGCGGCGCAGGCTGCCGGTCGTGGGGAGGGGACGCCCCGTGTCGTCGGCCACTTCGCGGAAGATGTTGACAAGTGAAGGGGGCATCTTGACGCCGTCTTTTACGGAGAAACACAGCCCCTCCGCCTGACCCTCGCCGTGGTAGGGGTCTTGGCCGATGATGACCACCTTGACCTTGTCGAAGGGGCAGAGGTCAAAGGCGGCGAAGATCTCGTGTCCCGGCGGATAGCAGGGGCCTCGGCGATATTCGTCGTGTACGTAGGCAGTGAGCTCGGAGAAGTAGGGCGCGGCAAACTCGCCCGAGAGGCGGGCGGCCCACGAGGGGTCGATGCGGACGTTCATGAGAGAGGTGAGTTAAATAGAGGGGAGAGGGGCGGAGAAAGGGGGCTTTTGATCTTGCAACCAAATCGTCCAGCCCCGCCCGGCTTTGTCACTTAAAGAAGCGTTCCAGCTTCTTGACGCCGCCGGCGAGGCAGAAGGCTACGACCGTGTCGCTGGGCTGTATCTGTGTGGCGCCGTTGATGAGCTGTCCCTTGCCGTCGCGCACCAAGCCGCCGAGGGTGACGCTATCGGGCAGATCGAGGTCTCTGACCGGGCGGCGTATGACGCGGGCCTCGGGCGACACGCTGTATTCCGCCACGTCGGCACCCGCGACGATGAGGCTCTTGACCGAGGTGACGTCGGCCTTGAGCATCATCTGGAAGATGTGGCTCGCGGCAAAGGTCTTCTTGTTGATGATGGTGCCGATGTCGAGGCTCTCGGCCATGCCGATGTAGTCTGTGTTCTCCACCATGGCTACCGTCTTGCGCACGCCGAGGCGCTTGGCGGCGAGGCAGGCCAAGATGTTGGCTTCGGCATTGCCCGTTAGGGCGACAAAGGCCTGGGCGCGGCGGATGCCCTCCTCCTCGAGCAGGGAGAGGTCGCGGCCGTCGCCGTGGATGATGAGGGTGTGGCGATTGGTGACGACCTCGTTGAGGCGTTCGCAGCGTGCGGTGTCGTCATCGATGATGCGTGCCCTCATGTAGTCGGGCATGCTGTTGACCAGGTGGACCGCCGTGGTGCTGCCGCCCATGATGAATACGTTGGACACGTCTGGGTAGTGCTCCTTGCCTGCAATGTCGCGGATGTGGTTGACATACTCCGGCGTTGTCATGAAGTAGACCAGGTCGAGGGCGCGGAGCGTTGTGCCGCCGTGGGGTATTTCCGTCGTGTCGCCGCGCTTGACGGCCACGATGTGATAGGGCGAGTCGGGGCCGCAGAGTTCGCGCAGCGGGCGGTCGAGGATGTGGGCGTTGGCGCGCACCTTGACGGCCAGCAGGATGAGCTGTCCGCCCTGCACCTCCCACCACTGGCGGATCCAGCTGCGCTTGATGTTGTGCAGTATCTCGCGGCCGGCGAGCATCTCGGGGTAGATGATGGAGTGGATGCCCACCGTGCGGAAGAAGTCGCGGTTTTCGGGGAGGGTATATTCGTAGTTGTCTACGCGGGCCACGGTGCGCTTCGCTCCGAGTTTGGCGGCGAGCATACAGGCCGTCATATTGTGCGCCTCGTCGGGCGTCACGCCGATGAAGAGGTCGGCCTTCCCCACCTCGGCCTCGCGCAGGGCGGAGATTGAGGAGGGTGAAGCAGGCAGGGTGAGAATGTCTAGGTCGGAGGAGAGGTCTTCGAGCTTGCGCGGGTCATCGTCCATGAGGGTGATGTCGTGGCGCTCGCGTGAGAGGAGGCGGGCCAAGTGGGTGCCCACCGCTCCGGCTCCGGCGATGATGATCTTCATTGGTATAGAGCTTGTGTGGAGGACCGCATGGGCGGGTTTGAGGGCTCATCAATGCGCCGTCTCCTCCAGGATGGTCTGCATGATAGCGGCTGCATCGAGGCCGCAGAGGCGGTAGAGCTGGTCGACCGATCCGTGTTCGACAAAGCGGTCGGGCAGTCCCAGGCGCTTTACTTCGGGGCGGTAGCCGTGGTCGTTGAGCCACTCCAGCACGGCGCTCCCCATGCCGCCCGAGCGGATGCCGTCTTCGACGGTGATGATGCGTGAGAAGTTGCGCCCCACCTCGTCGAGGAGCGCCTCGTCGAGAGGCTTGATAAAGCGCAGGTCATAGTGGGCCACGCTCAGGCCGGGTCGGGCCGCCTCCGCCCGCTTGATCGCCTCGGCGGCGAGGGTGCCGATCGGGCCGAGGGTGACGACGGCCAGGTCGCGTCCCTCCTTGAGGCGGCGCCCCTTGCCTACGGGTACGGCCTCGAGCGGGCAGCGCCAGTCCGGACACGTGCCGCGTCCGCGGGGGTAGCGGATGACAAACGTTCCCTGGCCCGGTAGCTGGGCTGTGTACATCAGGCGGCGCAGCTCCCGCTCGTCATAGGGCGAGGCGATGGTCAGCCCCGGCACGGGGCGCAGGGCCGCCAGGTCGAAGGCGCCGTGGTGGGTCGGACCGTCTTCGCCCACCAAGCCGGCCCGGTCGAGGCAGAGCACCACGGGGAGGCGCAGTAGCGCCACGTCGTGGATGATGTTGTCATAGGCGCGTTGGGCGAAGGAGGAGTAGATGTTGCAGAAGGGCTGCAGACCCTCCTTGGCCATGCCCCCCGAGAAGGTCACGGCGTGGCCCTCGGCGATGCCTACGTCAAAGGCGCGGTCGGGCATCTCGTGCATGAGGATGTTCATCGAGCATCCCGTCGGCATGGCCGGCGTGACGCCTACGATGCGGGGATTGAGGCGGGCCAGTTCGAGAAGCGTCTCGCCGAAGACGTCCTGAAATTTAGGCGCCACCTGCTTGTCGCGGGGCAGGGCGATGATCCGCTCTCCCGTCTCGGGACGAAATTCCCCCGGCGCGTGCCAGATGGTAGGTTCCTTCTCAGCCGGCTTGTAGCCCTTGCCCTTGACCGTCTGTATGTGGAGGATCTTGGGCCCCTTCATCTCCTTGATCTCCCGCAAGATGCGCACCAGTTCGATGACGTTGTGTCCGTCGGTCGGTCCGAAGTAGCGTATGTTGAGGCCCTCGAATATGTTTTGCTGGTTGGTCAGCAGGGCCTTCACCGAGTTGTTGAATCGCAGGATCGAGCGGCGGCGCGTCTCGTTGAGCAAGCCCCAGTTGGTCAGCTTCTGCGCGATTTTGAAGCGCAGGCGGTTGTAGAGGTTGCTCGTGTGGAGATGGGTGAGATATTCCTTCATGCCCCCGACAGCCCGGTCGATGCTCATGTTGTTGTCGTTGAGGATGATGAGCATGTTGTTGGGCGTGTCGCTGACGTTGTTGAGTCCCTCAAAGGCCAGTCCGCCGCTCATGGCGCCGTCGCCGATGAAGGCGATGACGTGGCGGTCGGCCTCGCCGTTGCGCAGGGCGGCGAGCGATATGCCCAGGGCGGCCGAGATGGAGTTGGAGGCGTGGCCGCAGGCAAAGGTGTCATATTCGCTCTCGTCGGGCGAGGGGAAGGGCCGTATGCCCCCCAGCTTGCGGTTGGTGCGGAAGGCGTCGCGGCGCCCCGTGAGGATCTTATGGCCGTAGGCCTGGTGTCCCACGTCCCAGACGATGCGGTCGTAGGGCGTGTTAAAGACATAGTGCATCGCCACGGTGATTTCCACCGTGCCGAGCGATGAGGCGAAGTGGCCCGGGTTGTCGGCCAGCTCCTCGATGATGTCGCGACGCAGTTCGGCACAGACGGCAGGAAGCGCCTCCGCCGGCAGCTTGCGCAGGTCGGAGGGGGAGTCGATGTGGGGAAGAAATCGGTAGGTATGTGATGCTGCTGCGTCCATGAAGTAGAGTCAGAGGTCCTTGTTCCGACAACGGACGCCGCAAACGGAGAGGGGGCTGGAGCCTGTGTCGAAAGGTTAGCAAATGTACGCATTTCCCTATAAAGGTGACTTGCCGCCTGCAAAAAACAGCCGCCGGAGGATGCGGCGGCTGTGTCTATCGGCGTGCGGGACGGGGGTTTAGCGCAATACGCTGAATTTTTCCCTGAAGGCTCGTTGGCGCTCCAGGTCGGGGGTTACGGTCACCGCCTGCGGCCGGTTGTCGAGCACGGCGAGCGGTCGGCCGTAGGCATCGACGGCACGGCTCCCGCCGTCGTAGAGGCAGTGGGGGGCGCTCCCTGTGCGGTTGACGCCGATGCAGCAGGCCTGGTTTTCGATGGCGCGGGCGGTGAGCAGGGTGTCCCAAGCCGTGCGGCGCGAGGCGGGCCAGTTGGCCACGTAGAGCAATACGTCGTAGCAGTCGGCCAGTCCGTTGCGGGCCGTCTCGGGGAAGCGCAGGTCAAAGCAGGTCTGGAGCATGAAGCGCACGCCGCGCCACGTGACGATCACACGTTCTCGCCCGGGGCTGTAGGTCAGCTGTTCGCCGCCGTAGACGAAGAGGTTGCGTTTGTCGTAATATGTCACCTCGCCCTCGGGCGTGACGAAGTAGAAGCGGTTGCGCCAGAGGGCCGCCTTGTCTGCCGCTTCGTCATCGGGCGCGGCGGGCGTCGTCGGTTCGGGATAGACCCTCACGGCCACAGAGCCGGCCACGGCCGCATCGCGTTGCCGTGCCTCGGCACGCATCCAGTCGAGGGCTTTGTCGGCTACGGCGATGAGGTCGTAGCTCGGTTCGGTGTCGAAGCCTGTTGCCCACATCTCGGGCAACAGGTAAAGGTCGCTGCCCGGTGCCGTGTCGATCAGGCGGGCGGCCTCGGCTGTGTTGGCGGACATGTCGTGCCAACGGATGTCGGTTTGTAAGAGGGTGATGCGCATGGGACTGCTGGAGTTTAGGGGAAGGGGGAGCGTGGCGGGGCGCCGGACTGATCGCCTGCGAGGCTTAGGCTGACGGCTGCAACGGCAAGGCGGCTCGTTGCGAGGGCAAGGCGGCTCGTTTTGGCGAGAAGGCTTCTCGTCGCGAGGGCAGGCTGGAACGTACGGCGTCGGCGTCGGGAGCGTCTGTCGGGAGGCGCTGCGTGCCCCCTTTAGGAAGGTTTTTGTAAACCACCTACACGCTGCCACATGACTCTCCGGGTGCATTGGCAATCAGTCGCTTAGGGGTGTAGGTAGGTGGGGCGTTACCGCCACCCTGCTGCCACCTCGTTATCACCCTACTGTCACCGGTCCGCCGCTGTGCTGACTTTGCCGCCGACCTCGCGTGGTGACAGCGGGGTGTAGGTAGAGTGACAGTGGGGAGTCCGTACCTACACCCTTAATGTGTTGTATTGCAGCGGTTTCGGAGATGATGGTGGCAGAGTGTAGGTAGTTTGCGAAAAAGTTGCTTGTACCGGTTCTGTGCGTCCTCGACACAGGACAAGACGGCATTTGTGCGCGCACGCTCCAGGTCTAGAGCGCCAGGCGCAGGTAGCAGCGGTCGTCAAAGGAGCACTGGTCGGGCCGGAGACACTTCGTGGCGGCATTTTCACCGATGCAGAGCGGGTCGCTCGCCAGGAGGCGGGCTAGTTCGGCCTCGGTCTCGGCGAGGCTGTTGCATAGGATGGGGTAGCCGTCTGAGGCCAGGATCAGTTCTGCCGTGTCGGTCGGTATGGCGATGACCTTGATGAGCGAAGGGTCGACGGGCGTGCCATCGAGGACGGGGTAGCGGTAGGGGTTGTGAGGGTTGGGGTCGTTCTGGAAGTTGGTCTGTTCGCGCAGTGCGTCGAGGATGATCCTTCGGCCCGGGTCTTCGCGTGCCACCCGCGTGGCCGTATAGCCGCGCTTGTCGAGGAGGTAGGCCGTCGTGTCGCAGCGCACCTGCGTGAGCACGCTGTCTACGAGTTTGGGGTGGGTGATCGTTTCTCCGCCGAAGCGGCCTTGGCAGTCGCCCACCATCCAGACCTCGCGGCGGCAGCGGCTGTAGATGACGGTGGAGCAAGTGAGTCGATACTGCGCCTCGAAGCGCGCTTCGGGGGGATTGGCCGCCGCCAGCACGTCGGTGAGGCGTGTGACGGCCGCTTCCGCAGCGGCCTCCGGCGGCAGGCGGCGGATGGCCTCCGTGACGCGGTGCATGGCTTCGAGCCCGCCCTGACGGCCCGCTACCTTGCTCGTACTGCCGTCGACGACGGCGGCATAGTCGGCCGTCACGACCCATCCGTCTTCACACCGGGCGGGGTCGGCTAGCTTGCCTTTGAGGAAATGTTCGAGGAGCTGCATAGGGGGGAAGATTGGTAATAGATTAAGGAGTTAAGCCCGTCGCAACGGAGAGCAGACGGTCTGCTGCTCCGTGACAATTGGCTTAACTCCTTAACTTGTGAACTTCTAAGGAAGGGGGGGACTTACTTGATCCCCAGCTTCTTGGCGATGGCTGCGGGGATGGCCTTCTTGTTGATGAGGATGTTCATCGTCTTATAAGCCACGTAGGCCTTAGAGGCGTAGAAGCAGCCATGATACTTGTTGTAGTCGCCCCAGGAGTTCTTGACCATGAAGTACTCCGTGCCCTTCTGGTCCTTGGCGAGACCGTAGATGACCATGCCGTGGTCGTCGGTGGTCTCCCAGTCGTCGTAGGCGTCCTGACGGAGCTTCTGCGTGATGGTGAGTTCTTCGTTAGAGGCAACCTGTGCATCATCGGTCTTGACCTTGCCGCCCCAGCGGGCTGCATCGTTGCCGGTGAGGTCGGTCACCTTGAGGTCTTTGGGCACGCGGGCGATGTCCGTACCGTCGACACGGCCGAAGTAGCGCTCCGTCACGTCGGCACCCCAGGCAAAGGTGTAGCCGTTCTTGACGGCGCTCTCCATGACCTCCATAAACTCGTTGAGCGGCAGGTTGTAGCTCTCGGCCCAGCGCCAGTTGTCCTGGATCTCAAGGATAAACTTGGTGTAGAAGGGATGGTGCGTGTAAGAGGTCAGCGACACGTAGTCGTCGGGGTTGAGGCCGAGGTAGTCGGTCACGTAGGTCTGCGGGGTGTAGGTCTTGCCGTTTTCGGCCTTGACCGTAGTGGGGAGCTCGCCGAAGTAGTTCTTATAGATGTTGGAGAGATCGTTCTTCCAGGTCAGCGAGATCTTCTTGAGCTTACCCTTGGCCAGTGCTTCGACATAGGCTGAGGTGACGGCATCGAGCTGGTTGAAGTTGTAGAGCGAGTCGCCGTAGAGCTCGCCGGGGCCGGGCATGGCGTTTTGGGGCACCATACCATAGTTTTTGAGGCAGTATACGGCATCGTAGAATGAGCCGCCCTGCGAGAAGCTGGCGTCGCCGTGCGTGCGCACCGTCTTGTCGGCGCGGTCCATGTAGGTGTGATATACGAGGAACGACTCACAGAGGTCGTGCGTGCCCTTACCCATGCGGAGCAGTTCGGCCTCGAAGAATCCGAGTGAGGAGTAGGCCCAGCAGGTACCGCTGTTGTTCTGGTTCTTGACGGAGGTGATGGGGTTTTCTTTGATGACGGTGAAGACGGTCGAGTCCTTCTTCGCTGCGTCAGCCTTCTTGTCCTGTGCGGTCATCGTCGTGGGCACCATAGCCAGCACGGCGAGGGCGGTGAGGAGAATCTTCTTCATTGAATAGTTTTAGGGAAAATGTGATAGGGGTGATGATTGCTTGGTGTGGTGCGGGCGGTGGATCTTAGTAGATCACGGGCGACTCGTCGGCATGTTCGGCGAGGTAGGCCTCTACCTCGTCGGTGTGGTAGGGTATGCGTTCGTGACCGAGGAAGCGGCAGCCGTCGGGGGTGATGAGCACATCGTCTTCGATGCGTATGCCGCCGAAGTCCTTATACTCCTCGATCTTGTCGAAGCAGAGGAAGTCGGCGTTGGTGCCCTCCTTGCGCCATAGGTCGATGAGGTCGGGGATGAAGTAGATGCCCGGTTCGTCGGTCACCACGTGGCCCACCTCAAGGCGGCGGGCAAAGCGCAGGGCGGCGGTGCCGAACTGGCTCGAGGGGCGCGTCTCCTCGTCATAGCCCACGTAGGTCTGGCCGAGGGCCTCCATGTCGTGCACGTCCATGCCCATCATGTGGCCCAGTCCGTGGGGGAGGAAGAGGGCGTGGGCACCGGCGCGTACGGCGGCTTCCGTGTCGCCCTTCATCAGGCCGAGGTCTTTGAGGCGGTCGGTCATCAGGGCGCAGACGGCCATGTGGACGTCCCACCACCTTACGCCCGGACGGGCCAGAGAGAGGGCCAGGTCGTGACAGGCGGCCACGATGTCGTAGACGTCCTTCTGCTTCTGCGTATACTTGCCGCTGATCGGCGTCGTGCGTGTGTGGTCAGAGCAGTAGTTTTCGTTCGTCTCCGCACCGGCGTCGACGAGGAGGAGCCGGCCGGCCTCGAGGGGGCGGGGCGAGGGATAGCCGTGGAGGATCTCGCCGTGCATCGTCACGATGCTGGCGAAGGATACCTGCGAGCCGTAGCTGCGGGCGATGCCCTCGAGCACGCCGGCGATATACTGCTCCGTCACGCCCGGACGGGCCAGGCGCATGGCTGTGGTGTGCATCTTGCGGCCGATGGTGAAGGCCCGCTCGAGTTCGGCGATTTCGCCCTCGCTCTTGATCGAGCGGAGCTTGACCACCGCCCTGATGAGGTCGAGCGAGGCGGCCTCGCGCTGGCGCGAGGGGTGAATGCCCAGCAGGTCGCTCAGGGCGATCATCGTGTCGTGGCGGTAGGGGGGGAGGAAGTGGACGGTGCGGCCGGCCTCTTTGGCAGCGGCTACCAGCTTTGCGAGGCGGCTCATCGGGGCGCTCTGACCCACGCCGCTCTCGACGGCCATGTCGGCCACGCTCTTGACTGAACCATACCAGACGATGTCGTCAATGTCGATCTCGTCGCCCACGAGCAGTTCGGCACCCGAGTCGGCGTCGATCACGCCCACCAGGCCGTCGCGGTGTTGGCCGTAGAAGTAGAGGAAGGAGCTGTCTTGGCGAAACTTATATGTGTTGGCCGTGCAGTTGCAGGGACTGTCGTTGTTGCCGAAGATGAGGATGAGCCCATGCCCCACAAGCTCGCGAAGTTTGTGGCGGCGCTCTACATAGGTGGATTGGGGGAAGAGCATAAGCGGGGAAATATAAGAGTCAGGAGAGAAGGGCTCGGGGCGGTGGTGTGTCGTGTCGGGGCCCGTCTCGTGTCGGCAAAGGCTTGGGTTGTCTTTCTACTGCTGATAATCAGTGCGTAGTGCTCGGCCTGCCAGCGCTGTCCTACGGAGCATGGCCGGTCGGCTGCCTTTGCTTTGGGCAAATGTACGAAGTTTTTTCCGGATGTGGTATGCAGGGGGCGTCGCCCCCTGATCCTATGGCTAAAACCAAGCCTATGGTTTCAACCCTAGGGAACAAGACGCATCATAAAAGGAGTGGCCCCGCCGATGTGTGGGAGCCACTCCTTTATTAATGTGGGTTTGGTCGCCGGTCGTGAAGTCGGCGGTGAGAGGCGGGGGAAGAATGCTTATTCCTCCTCGTCCGCTGCCCAGCCTTCGCTGTCCCAGCCCTTGCGGGTAGAGAGCGACTCTTGGTTAGACACTTCGTTGTGAATGCCCAGCGAGTCGGCCAGCAAGGGACCCTCGGTGTGGAGGGAGAGGAGGGTAGCCGTGGGGCGCTTGTAGGGGTGCTTATGGTTGCGGTTCTTCATATTGTCGTTGCTTGTGATTGTTTTGAGGAAAGGAACGCCCCCGCGGTGAGGGGCGGGAGACGTTCCGAGTCGGTTTGCTGTTGGGGAAAGGTGTGGAAAGACGCACAAGAAAGAGACCTTTGCAAAGAGACAGGCTCTCGCTAAGGAGCTACTTTCGCCCTTACTTCACCAGTACCTTCCGGCCGTCCACGATGTAGAGTCCTGCGGGCAGGCCCTTTGTGGTGGCGGCGTTGACCTTGCGGCCGTCGAGGGTGTAGATGCTTTGGGCGGCAGGTGCGGTGCTATCGGTGGTCGGCGCGGAATCGATCCCCGTCACGGCGTTGCCGTCCAGAATCAAGCGCTTCACGTGGGCATACTCTGCACGGGGCAGTGCCAAATAAGCCTTACCGGCGGGATTGACGAACGCGCCACCATCCTCAGCACCCCAGTAGAAGCCCACCTGCGTGCGGTCGTTGTTAAAGGCCAACTTATAGAACACCGCATCGTTCACGCCATCGGCAGCCGTGGTCGTGGCGTCTTCGTCAGATCCGCGCAGCAGGTTCTGATCCAGTCCGCTTCTATCGACCGACAGCCCGTTGGCCGGCAACCGATAGCGCACATACGTACCTTCCTCGCCTTTCAGCACCAAAGGCACGCCGGTCGGCACGTAATCGCCTGCCTTAAACCGCCAATCCACCTGCAACGTACTGCCATCTTTTGCCTCAGCCGCCGTCACGATGCCGCCTTCCAGTCCTTCAGGAATGAGGAACGACTCTTGAGAGGTGTAGCACGTGCCGAATTGGGCAGAGGAGATGGGGAGGGAGGTGGTGGGGATGGGTTCGACTCTTGAGAACTTGTATTGATAAGCTGCAACGGCTGAAGCGGGGACGTAGAGGTCTGCGTAAAATGCATAACTATCGTACCCGCTGGGGTCTTTGCTCAAGCAATAAACGCTCGTAAGGCCGGAACAACCAGAGAAGGCCGAATACCCGATGCTAGTGAGCCCTTCAGGGAAGGTCACGTTCGTAAGGCCGGAACAACCATAGAAGGCCCCTTCCCCGATGCTAGTGAGCCCTTCAGATAAGGTCAAGATCGTGAGGCCGGAACAATGATAGAAGGCCCGAGCCCCGATACTAGTGAGGCCTTGCGATAAGGTCACGCTCCTAAGGCCGGAACAATCGTAGAAGGCAAAATTCCCGATGCTAGTGAGCCCTTC
>DAVZJV010000009.1:0-72719 GCA_052272595.1 Alloprevotella sp. | reverse complement strand
AGGGAAGGTCACGCTCGTGAGGCCTTCACAATAATAGAAGGCCCAGTCCCCGATGTTAGTGAGCCCTTCAGGGAAGGTCACGCTCGTGAGGCCTTCACAATAATAGAAGGCCCAGTCCCCGATGCTTGTCACACCTTGCGGCACTTCATAACGACCTTGTCTACCTGCAGGAAAGACTATGAGCGTATCCACTTCTTTATTGAAGAGTACGCCATCTACCGAAACAAAATTCCTGTTACCCTCCGCCACGCTAAAGCTCGTAAGGCCGGAACAACCGCCGAAGGCACTATTCCCGATGCTAGTGAGCCCTTCAGGGAAGGTCAAGCTCGTAAGGCTGGAACACTGATTGAAGGCATCGTCCCCGATGCTAGTGAGCCCTTCAGGGAAGGTCACGCTCGTAAGGCCGGAACAACCAGAGAAGACCGTCTCCCCGATGCTTGTAACCTTATAAGCCTTCTCGTTATAAGTAACTTCTGCAGGAATGACCAAGTCGCAGCTAGGCTTGTTGTTGTCATAATATCCTGACACCTCCGCCGTGCCGTCATCGTAGAGCGTATACGCAAGTGTCCCGTCGTCAGTTATCCCCACTTCGTTCTTTGCCACCGCCAGTCCTGGCAGTGCAAATGCTGTGAGGAGGGTGAGTAGCAGTAGACAGAGGGAATGTGGAATGGAATGTGAGAGTGTCTTCATCGTTTTGTAGTGTATGAAAGGTTTATGAGTTGCTGTGCGTACATGGGGAGGGAGTAGTCAGCATAGGCAGCGGGAAGTCTTCGGGCGCCTTCGGAGCGGGATGGTGGGGCGGGTGCGTCGTGTGTTAGGATTGTAGGACAAAGCGGTGCGCGAAGTGCCTCGTGAGCTTGTTCCGTGGGTGTGCGTCCAGCTGTCCCATCGCTGCCGTGGAGCGTAAGTTGTCGGTTCGTGTGATTGCTGCAAAAATAGGTAGAAGGGTTAATCTTACCCCTTACCCATTTACTAAAGTGTATTAATTTGCAGGCTTTTGTTGCAAAGGACGGGGAAAAAGGAGGGAAGGGGGCGTTGGCGTGAAACATGGGGCGGATTCCCTATTGGGCAAATTCCCTTAAAACACGGCGGCTTGCTTGCGGATCGCGTTAGGCTAGGTTTGCGATCGTCCTGATCCTAGGGTTAAAACCCTAGGCTATATTTGCTAGTTGCGGTGTGCCTACAATGAACTTCCGCCTCCCTTCTCACAAGGAGAATGGAGGCGGAAGCGAAAGTTATGAATGAGTCTGCAGGGGAGCGGGGACGCCGTGGGGGTTAGCGGCCGCGCTGATAGGTGATGTCGTAGAAGCAGGCGTAGACGTTAGACGAGGCGTTGGCCTGTCCCTGACCGCTCGGCACGATGAGACGCACATGGGCCAGCGAGGAGGTCGGAGAATCGAGGCGGCCGGGACGGATGTAGGTCAGCGGTACGAGCCAACCCGAGGGGACGGCGGCCGTGGAGTAGGTCGTCTTCATCACACCCTGCATGAAGGAGGCGGTGAAGGTACCCAGCGTGTTGGTGCAGACCATGATGTCGGGCTGCATCTCCGTAGAGGTCATGCGGTTGGTCGTCTGGATGCTGTCGGTGGCAATGTTATACTCCGTATAGCGCGTGATGAGGTTGACCGTTTCGCCGTCGGCCACTGGGGTGCCGCTGCCCTTGTCGAGGATCTGCATGTAGACGCCCGTGCGGTCGAAGTGCACGTATTCGTTCTCCTCGACATTGGTCGTGCTGTCCTGAGCATAAAACTGGCTCTCGCTGATGACCTTGATGTTGCCCGGAACGTCGAGGAGGTAGACGTCGGAGTCCGGATCCTTGACCTGTGCGCCCTTGACGAGGAAGGCCTTGATCTGCTTGTCCTCCCGTTTGCGCTTGTCGGCATAGGTCTCGTCGTCGTTGCAGGCCGTGAAGGTCGTGGCCAGCGTGAGGAGGGCGAGCGTCGTGAGGAGGACGGAACGGAGGGAGAGGGTATAACGCATAGGGCGGAGGGATGGATTTTCAGATTATATTGCTGTCGGGTGAAACCAGCGTATTGTTTCGTGAGAGCCCCAATGGGGGCATCAGGAATACCTAGGGTGAAACCTTCATGTGGTTGTGAGAGCCCCAACGGGGCGTCAGACAATAGCCTAGGGTGAAACCCTAGGACCAGGGTCCATCCTCTGACTCGCCGCCAACTTCGCCAGAAAGTTACGTTTATTGGCGGCGAGTAGCTGGAAGCATGCGCAAATCCTAGGGATAAATCCCTAGGCTATTGTCTTACGCCCCTTTGGGGCGCCATACCGGGCAGTTTCCTTACGTTCCTTGGGGTGTAACGCCAGGCGGTATTCTTACGCCCCTTTGGGGCGCAGGGCCCTGACGGCAATCGCCGGTTTTCAGATTTCAATGAGCAAAGGTAGTGCAAGACACGGGAAGAGCACGGTTCAAGGGGCGGCTTTTTAGCCGTGTCCCTGAGCCGTGCTCTCCGGTTGCGGACTGTCTCCGTGTGCGCTGCTTACTTGCAGCAGGAAGCCTTGGCGTCACCGCCCTTGGCCTGCATGGGGCAGGTCGGGCGGGCCTGCTGGCGGCCGGGGCGCTGCGCCTTGCGGCCGAAACGGGGGGCGGCAGGACGGCGGGCCTCCAGCTGGTAGACGCGGCGGATCTGCTTGGCGCTGAGCACGTCGCTGTATTTCTTATAATAGTTGCGGCGCAGGTCGAGCACCTGTTGCTGTCGGTCGAAGTCGGCCTTGATTGCGGCAGCTGCGGCCTCTTCGCTCAGGAGGCTGTTGGGGGCGATGGCGCGGGCCTTGTCGTCGGTGCGCAGCTTGCGGAGGTCGGCGCGGTAGGCCTTGTAGAGGGGGATGAACTTACCGGCCGTCTTGTCGTCGAGGGCGAGCTGGCCTGCGATGCGGCGTGCCTGGGCCTCGTCGCGCTGCTCGGGGCTGACCTTGGCTTTGGCTTCGGTGCGGGGAGCCTTGGGGGCCTTCTGGCGTGCGGGAGTCTGCGCGGCGGCGCTGAGGGAAAGGGTGAGGGCAACCGTCAGGAGGGCGGCGCCACGGATGATTTGCTGGAACATGATCGTCAGTTTTTGTGAGTGATTGTGTCTGCGCGGCCCGTCCCGGGAATGGGGCTGCGGCAGGTCTGGGAGGAGCGTTGGGCGCGTCCCCGTTTGTCCTACACAATCTTAAGACGGCGGGGCGGCGAAAAGGTTTAATCCGCTGCGGCGCATGCCCCGGTAAAAACAGATCGCCGCCACGATGCGAAGGGCATCGTGGCGGCGATGATGATTATTTAGCGGGGAGGGGTTGCCCTCCCGCGATGGTCGTGCGACCGGGGGTTAGGGTACGAGGACCTTCTGCCCGCCCACGAGGTAGACGCCCTGGGGGAGGCTGAGGGTGACGTTGCCCTGCACCGTCTCCTTATAGACCGTGCGGCCCTGGAGGTCATAGACGCTCAGGGGCATGGCCTTGGGGGCGGAGATGACGAGGGAGCCGGGGCGGGTGTAGACGTCGGCCTTCTCGTCAGCGGCGGCCTCGACGAGGCCCGTCTGCTGATCGGTCTGGTAAACGCGTACCCAGTCGAAGAGGGTGCGGTAGGTGTGGTTGACGTCGGCCGGTGCTGCCCAGCTGCCGTTGCCCACGCTCTGGTTGAGAATGATGTAGAACGACTTGTCAAAGGGCCACTGGCCGAGGCTGAGGGCGTTGGCGTCGTTTTCCTTCTTGGCGTAGGAGAAGACCTGCTTGCCGTCAACGAACCACTTGAGGATGGTGGGCGTCCACTCGAGACCATAGGTGTGGTAAACGCCGTTGGTGGTGTTGGCCTGTCCAGACTTGGCCGGGTTGTTGCTCTGGCCTTGGCAGAGCTCGCCGTCGGCCTTGCCGTTTGCCCAGCGGGTGTGGATGGTGTGGTGTGAGATGTTCTGCGCATCGATCTGTTCCCAGATGTCGATCTCGCCGCAGTAGGGCCAGCCGTCGGACTGGTCGGTGGGCATCATCCAGAAGGCGGGGAAGTTGCCGCTGTAGGGATCGGTCTTGAGTCGTCCCTCGATTTTGCCGTAGAGCACGTCGACCTTGTAGCGGCTCTCGATGGAGGCGCTGATCATTTGCTGCTTGTTGCCGTTGCCGTCGAGCTCGTCATCGAGGGTGTTGGGCATGCAGAGCGCTACGAACTTACCGTCTTCAATGTAGCCCGTTTGCTTTTGGCCCGCCTCGGTTTGTGCGACGAAGCGCTTCCAGGTGGGATTTTCGCGAGAGGAGCGACTCCAGTACTTGCTGTCGGGCTGGCTGCCGTCGGGCAGGTTGAACTCGTCGGCGAAGGTGCGAACGTAGGTCGCCGTGGCGTCGGCGGTGAAGTTGGCGGTGACGCAAACGTCGCCGTTCACGCTGTCGGCGGGAATGGTGAAGGCTGCATTGCCGGGCACGGTATATTCGCTCCACTGGCGGTTGCCGTGGACATACTGCGGGCCGTTGAGGTCAAAGCCGTGGCGAATGGTGATAGTCTCGGCCTCGTAGTCGGCGGTGGCGCCGACGGGCAGGAGGCGGAGTGGCTGGCCGAAGGTGGTCTTGTCGGCCACACCCGTGTTGCCGGCACCCACTACGGAGCCGTCGGTGGTGAGGATGCTGAGGCTACCGGTGAGGGGATGGACGTTGAGCAGGAAGTCGATGATCTGTCCGCCGTTGGCTTCGATGTTGTTCATGGCGCCCTCGGCCCAGCGACCGGCGGGCGAGATGTCGTCCCAGTCCACCTTGAGGCGGGCGCGGTAAACGCCGCAGGGCAGGTTGGCGGGCACGGTGAAGGCCGGCATGGAGGCGGTGCTCACGGCGTCGGGGTTGTCGATAGCGGCGCCCAAGCTGTTATGGCCCTTGTAGTAGGTGTAGGAAACCATTTCGCCGTCGATGACGGGTTTGCCTTCAGCATCGACGGTATTGTTGAAGTGGCCGTCTTGATTGAGGTCAACGTAGAGGTAGAGGTGCATGTAGTGCTTCTCTCCGCCCTTGGTGTAGTCGGTGGTGAGGTAGACCACGTCGCCCGGCACGGCCGATGCCTCTTGGGTGAGCAGGGGACGGTAGACGAGGTTGGGCGTGGCGGCGGGCACGGTGATGGTGCGGCTGCCGCCCTTGGTGGCGCTGAGGGTGAAGGCGGTGAAGGAGCAGTCGGTGCGGGCTACGGCCAGGTCGTCGGCAAAGCTGCGGGCATAGTCGTGACCGGTGGCGGGCTCATCTTCCACAAAGACGGGAGTGAGGAGCACGTTGCCGTCGATGAGGCTGGCCGGGAGGGTGAGTGTGCCGTCGGCGGGAATGAGGTAGGAGGGGTAGGAGACCTCGGTGTATTGCGGGGTGGCGTGCACCGTGCTCTCGCCGTCGAGCTCGTAGCCGTGGCGCACCGTGAGGCCTGAGAGGCGGTAGCCGTCAGCGGGGGTGAGCTTGAGGGCGATGGGCTCACCGAAGGCAATCTTGTCGGCGAGGGCTGAGCCGTCGGCCAGGGTCACGGTGCCGCCGGTGTAGGAGGCGATGGTGAGGGCTACCTGGTCTTCATGCACGTTGAGCTTGGTGTCGATGATGACGCCGCCGTTCTTCAAGATGGTGTTGCCTGCGGCGGTGCTGCCGGCGGGGTCGATGTCGTCCCAGTCAATCTTGTAGCGCATGCGGTAGAAGCCCGGCTTGAGGTCGGCGGGCACGGTGAAGGCCGGCGGGTTGGCGCCCGGGTTGTCCGAGGTGAGCTTCTGGCCGAGACTGTTCTTGCCTTTATAGTAGGTATAGGCCATCACGTCGCTGACTGCGGCGGGCGTGCCGTCGGCGTTGAGGGAGTCGGAGAAGGCCCCGTCGTGGTTGCGGTCGAGGTAGAGGTAGCCGTGCATATACCCGCCGTTGTAGGCGAGGGACGGCGTGACCTTCTCGCCCGGCTTAGCCTGGAAGCTCTGGTCCGTTTTGTCGAAGAAGAGGCGCTTGCTGCTGGGCTGGTCGACGGCGATGGTTTGCACGGTGCCGTCGGCGCGGGTGAGCGAGGCGCTGCTGGTGGAGCGGGCGGCGTGGGTGATTTTGGCGTAGGGGTCGAAGTTGATGGGGTAGTCGGTGACGAGACGCGCCTCGACTTGCAGGGTGACGTCGACAATGACGCCGCCGTTCTTCAGGATGGTGTTGCCCTCAACGGTGCTGCCTGCGGGGTCGGTGTCGTCCCAGTCTACCTTGAAGCGGAGACGATAGGTGCCGGCTTTGAGGTCGGCGGGCACGGTGAAGGCTGCGGGGTTGACGCCCGTCTCACCGCTTTTGAGGCTTTGGCCCTGGCTGTTCTTGCCTTGGTAGTAGGTGTAGGCCATGAGGTCGCTGGTGCCCGTAGGCGTGCCGTCAGCGTTGAGGTCGGTGGAGAAGACGCCGTCGTTGCCGCGGTCGAGGTAGACGTAGCCGTGCATCCACTTGTCGCCCTGGGTGAAGCCGATGGAGGGCGTGACGGTTTCGCCGGCGCGGGCTTTGAACACCTCTGCCGTTTTGTCAAAATAGAGGAGGCGGGAGGTGGGCTGGTCGATGGTGACGGTTTGCTCGGTGCCGTCGGCGCGGGTGAGGGTCACCGACTTGGTGGAGCGATCCGCGTAGGTGATCTTGGCGTCAGCAGCGAAGTTGACCGCATATTGGCCGTCGGCCTGTGCGGCGAGCAGCCTTTGCACGGCGGCAACAGATGCCGGCGGTGCGGCGGCCATGATCGCTGTAGGCGGGAGGGCCAGCGAGCAGACCAGCGCGGTGAGGAGTTGGATTTTTCTCATATACTGTGTAACTGTTAAATTGATGTAACGGGAGGAGCTGAGGCCGCGAGGGGCGGGGGAGGAGGCGTCAGGCCGGATAGGTGAGGTTGGCGTCGGTGGCCTGTTCGAGCACCTCGCGGAGGTATTTCTCCGCCTCATAGCACGCCATTGGGAGGTCGTGAAGGAGCCAGGTGCCGCAGTCGCGGGGCGCGGCTCCGGGAATCTCGCCTTCATAATCGGCGATGAAGCGGAAGGTGCCCTTCAGCAGGTCGAGGACGTCGCGGCTGGTGAGGTCGCCCTTCACGAGGAGGTAGAAGCCGGTGAGGCAGCCCATGGGGCCCCAGTAGATGATGCGGTCGCGCCATTGCGGCTCGTTGCGCAGGTAGGTGGCGGCGAGGTGTTCGATGGTGTGTGCGGCGCCCTGGCCGAGCACGGGCTCGCGGTTGGGCAGTTTCATGCGCACGTCGAAGGTGGTGACCACGTCGGAGCCCACGCTGTCTTGGCGCGAGACGTAGACGCCGCGGTTGAGACGCATATGGTCGATGGTAAAGCTGGGTATCTTGTCCATTGGATTGAATGAGTACTAGGTAGAGGATAACCTGATCGCCCTCGGCAATCAGGGGAGGGAGAGGTTCGCCGAGGCCCCTCACTTCGCTCCGCATACCGCCTCGAGCAGCGCGTGGGTCACGCCGAAGGAGCGGTTGGCCATCTCGTCCCAGAAGTTGTAGTACTGGTCCATGTGGTTCTCCACGCCCGGCGTGTCGCTGATGATGCGGAAGCTGAGGAAGGGCGTTTTGTAGAGGTGGCACACCTGGGCGATGGCGCAGCTCTCCATGTCGACGGCGAGGGCTTCGGGGAAGCGCTCCTTGATGCGTCTCAGCTGCGTGCGGTCGGTGATAAACTGGTCGCCCGTGCAGATGAGGCCCTCCTTGAGGGGGGACTTGGTCGTGAGGCTGCGGGCGGCGGCCAGGAGGCGTTGGTCGCCCTCATAGTAGGGCGGCATCTCGAAGAGTTGGCCCGGCTGGAGCTCGGGGCCGCAGTCTACGTCGTGGTAGACCGTGCGGCTGCCCACGACGACGTCCATCACGGAGAGGCAGGTATCGACGCCGCCCGCCACGCCGGTGTTGAGCACCGCTTCGGGGGCATAGCGCCGGATGAGTTCGGTGGCACCGACGGCGGCATTGACCTTGCCGATGCCGCTGACGGTGAGGATGACGTGAGTCGAACCGAGCCGGCCCTCTACGGCTGAGAAGGGCCCTTCGCTCACTTCGCGGGGATCGTGGAGCAAGGCGCAGAGCTGGTCGTGCTCCTTGTGCATGGCGTTGATTACGCCGAGTGTGGTCATAAGATGATGATGTTGTTTAGCGGTTAGCTTCGAGCCGCTCGCGCAGGGTGGCTACGCCCCGGCTCGCCACGTCTTGTATCACCTCGATATGGCGTCCGCCGGCCGGCACGTTGACCGTCTTGGGGTCGATGAGGTATATGGGTATGCCGGGGCGCGTGTATTGCACGAGGCCGGCGGCGGGGTAGACGTTGAGCGACGAACCGATGATGACGAAGATGTCAGCCTCTTCGGTGACCCGGGCCGCCTCGTCGAGCTTGGGCACCGCCTCGCCGAACCATACGATCCAAGGGCGCAGCAGCGAACCGTCGCCCGCCCGTTCGCCATGGGCCACTTCGAGGTGGTCGGGCGGCAGGGTGCGGATGTAACGCGGGTCATTGGGATCGGCCGACGAACAGACCTTCATCAGTTCGCCATGGAGATGGATCACATGGGTCGAGCCGGCCCGTTCGTGCAGGTCGTCGACATTTTGCGTGACGATGGTCACGTCATAGTCGGCCTCCATCTCCGCGAGGAGTCGATGGCCGGCGTTGGGTTGCGCCGTGACGAGCTGTCGGCGCAGGCTGTTGTAGAAGTCGGTCACCAGGTCGGGGTTGGCGCGCCAGCCCTCGGGGGTAGCTACCTGTTCGACGGGGTAGCGTTCCCAAAGTCCTCCCGCATCGCGGAAGGTGCTGAAGCCGCTCTCGGCGCTCATACCGGCGCCGGTCAGCACGACAAGTTTTTGCTTCTTCATAAGCCGGGGATATATTGCGGGGCCCGAGGAAGCTCGGGCCCCTACCCTGCAAAGATAAGCCACAGCCGCCGATATCGCGCACAATCAGGGGTAAAAACACTTGCCACGCCGCTGCGCGGCTCCGATGGGGGCGGCACGGCGGCGTGGCAAGGAGAGGGGGGGTCAGGGGTGTCGGGGCGATTAGGCCTCGGCGAGCTTCGTCTTATAGGCAAGGGCGTACATGCGCACCTGCTTGATCATGGCCAGCAGGCCGTTGGAGCGCGTCGGGGAGAGGTGTTCCGTCAGGCCGATGCGGTCGATGAAGTAGAGGTCGGCGTCGAGGATCTCCTGAGGCGTGTGGTCGTTAACCACGCGGATAACGAGGCTGACGATGCCCTTGACGATGAGGGCGTCGCTCTCGGCGCGGAAGTGGAGGCGCCCCTCGTGTTCGTCGCAGACGATCCACACACGGCTTTGGCAGCCGTCGATGAGGTTTTGATCCGTCTTGTCGGCGGCGGGCAGGGGTTGCTGCTCTTCGCCCAGATCGATGAGGAGCTGGTAACGGTCCATCCAGTCATCGAGGGCGCAGAAGTCGTCGATGATCTCGTCTTGCGTTTCGTTGATGGTCATATGGGGAAAATCTAGAAGTTTTGTGCGGAATGTCGCTTCGGGGCAGGGGCTACTTCTCTTCGGAGAGTACCTGGAGGAGCGTCTGGCCGACGAGGCGGAGGGTCTCGCGAGAGATGTGGTCGGACGTGTCGGAGGTGGTGTGCCAGGTGGCGCCGAAGGGGTGCTGGTCAGAGACGCAGGGGATGATGTCGATGGTGGGGATGCCCGCCACTTCGTTCATCGGCACGTGGTCGTCTTGCGCCCATCCGCCGTCTTGCTGGAGGAAGAGGCCGCCGGCGCCGGCACGCTGGGCTGCGTCCCAGACGCGCACCATCACGTCGCGGGCATAACGCATCGATACCCCTTCGTAGCAGAAGCGGGCGTCCTGTCCGCCGACCATGTCGAGGAGGATGCCGTAGCGGGCAGTATAGCCCGGCTTGTGGGGATGGGCGGCCCAATACTGTGAACCGAGGCACCAGTCGGAACCGTCCTGCGGCGCCTTGTCTTTGGCCCAGTAGGGGGCGCCGTAGTCCTCGGAGTCGAAGCAGATGAAGTCGACACCCACGGAGGGGTTGAGCGCCTTGAGCTGGCGGGCCACCTCGAGGGCCACGGCCACGCCGCTTGCTCCGTCATTGGCCGCCATGACCGGTTCGCGGTGGCGCGTCGAGTCTGGGTCTTGATCGGCCCAAGGGCGGCTTTCCCAGTGGGTGGCGATGATGATGCGGTCGGTGCGTTCGGGGTGCCATGAGGCGATGATGTTGCGCGTGTGGAGCGTCTTGCTGTCCCAGGCGGTCTGATCGGCGCGCTGCTCGGTCACGGTGAGGCCCAGCTTGCGAAACTGCGCTACGATGTAGTCGCCACAGCGGCGGTGAGCTTCGCTGCCCGGCACGCGCGGGCCGAAGGCGCACTGTGCCTGAAGGGTGGTGAAGGCGCTGTCGGCGTTGAACTTCACCTGCGTCACGGCGATGGTGTCGTCGCCAGAGCCCTCGGCGTCTTGCGAGGCGGAACGGCTCTTACAGGCCGTCAGGGCCAGCAGGAGGGAAAGGATGAGTGAGAAGGTATAAAGGCGTTGCATAGGGAAGAGATTGCTGAGAGGGAAAATGGTCGGTGGCGATACCGGGGCAGGACTTCGGCCCCCTGGAGGGCCGACGATGCTTACCGCTGGGCTGCCGCCTGACATTGGCTCATGACGCGGAGGAAGTTGGCTCCCCAGACCTTGCGCAGGTCATCGAGGGTGAGGCCCTCGGCAAGAAGCCGCTCCGTGAAGCCGACCAGGTCGGAGGCGCAGGCGCAACCGCGCACGCCGCCGTCGCCGTCGAAGTCGGTGCCGATGCCGACATGGTCGATGCCGGCCACGTCGATCATGTGCATGAGGTGGCGTACGCCGTCTTCAACGGTGGCCTCGACGCCCTCTTCTTCGAGGCGCAGGAAGCCGTGGTAGAGCGTCACCTGGGCTACGCCCCCGACCCGGGCGAGGGCACGGAGCTGGTCATCGGTCAGATTGCGGGGGTGGTTGCAGAGGGCGCGGCTCGAGGCATGGGAGCAGACGATGGGCGTCTGGCTGGCTTCGAGGGCGTCGTAGAACGAAGATTCCGCCGCGTGGCTGAGGTCAACCATGATGCCGTGGCGATTCATCTCCCTGACCACTTCGCGGCCGAAGTCGCTGAGGCCGCCGTGCTCGGTGTTAGAGCGGCGGGCAGAGTCGCAGATGTCGTTGTCGCCGTTGTGGCAGAGCGTGATGTAGACTACCCCTTTGGCGGCGAAGCGGGCCACGTTGGCGAGGTCGCGGCCGATGGCGTAGCCGTTTTCTATGCCGCGCATGACGGAGAGGAGTCCCTGCGCCTTGTGGGCGTAGAGGTCGGCCGGCGTACGGGCCAGCGCCACGCCGGGGGCAGCCTCGACGCGGGCGGCCACCTCGTCGAGGATAGCATCGGCCTGGGCCGTGGCGGCGCGTAGGGTACGGTCGTCGCGCGCCCCCTGGGCCAGATAGGCCACCATGATGGTCGCGTCGAGTCCGCCCTCGCGCATCTTGGGGAAGTCTACGAGGAGCTGCGGATCACGGCGCGTGAGCTCTACCCCCTTGGCAAACCACATCGGCGTGTCGCAATGGGAGTCAAGCGTGAGCACCTGCCGGTGCACCTCCCGGGCGGCGCGGTAACGGGCGGCCTGCTCGGTGAAGTGGCGGAAGAGCGGGAGCATCGAAGTGTCGCCCCCCTGGAGGAAGCACTCTGGATGCCACTGCACGCCCATAATGGGGCGCATTTCCGTGCTCTCCACCGCCTCGACCACGCCGTCGGCCGAGCGAGCCGTGACACGTAGGGCCGGCCCCGGCTCGCCCACCGCCTGGTGGTGGAAGGAGTTGACGGCAAAGCGCTCGCCCAGCAGGTTGGCCACGAGCGATCCCGGCTCGGCGGTGACCTTGTGGGTCGCTACGTTGCGGTCGGCCTCTTGGCTGTGTTTGAGGAGGGGCTTGCCGGCAAAGGCGGTGGCGAGATCCTGGATGACCGTGCCGCCGAGGGCGGCGGCGAGCAGCTGTATGCCGCGGCAGATGCCGAGGATCGGCACCTGACGGTGGTAAGCCAGCGGAATCAGGGCCAGTTCGAAGGCGTCGCGCTCGTTGTTGATGCCGTGGAGGGCGGGCAGCGGGTCTTCACCCACGTAGAGGGGGTTGAGGTCTGCGCCGCCGGAGAGGAGAATGCCGTCGAGCCGGTCGATGAGGTCGATGAGGGAAGCGTCGATCGTGCGACGCGGGGGAATGACGACGGGATTGGCGCCTGCCGCCTCGAGCGAGCGGAAGTAGCCGGGGAGAAGCTGCAGACGGTCATCGGCAAAGTTTCCCGTGATGCCGATCAGCGGTCGGTGCTCACGGGGGCTGAGCGCCGCCGTATCGAGGGCGCCCACAACCGAAGCGATGTCAAAGGAGGATGGCATAGGGAAGATATTGTGAGATGGGGGGGAGCGTTTGATGCTAGTAGTTAAGGAGCTAAGAAGTCTGACCGGTGCGCGGGCACCAGGCCCTGAGCCCATTCGGCATGACTTCTTAACTCCTTAACTTGCGAGTCTTTTTTAGGGGTGCGGCCACGTTCAGTCCCGGTGTCCCGGTCCTTTAGGGAACCAGCCTTTGCGCACGCGCTGGCGCTGCTCGAAGATCTCAAGGATGCTCCAGAGGGAGGAAAATCCGACCACGCCGGTCAGGGCGCTCCAGAAGATGCTCTCGATGAAAAAGGCGCCGCCGATGCAGCCGAGGCCCACCACAAGGAAGACCCACCAAAGGCGCGTGCCGAAGTAATATTCGCTCTTGATGACCAACGGGTGGAAGAGGCCGATGATGAGGAAGGTGGCCAGGCCGATGAGCGGGCCGGTGATGTAGATGTGCGTCATGGGTGGGGGCGCGGTGTTGGGCGGATTGCGTGAGGGAGATTACTTCGTGTCGGGCACGATGACGGGTACGGTGCGTTGGATGCTCTGCTCGAGCGAGATGAGCGTCTCGGTGGAGATGACGCCGTTGATCTGCTGGATGCGGTTGTTGAGCAGATCCATGAGGTGCTCGTTGTCGCGGCAGTAGAGCTTGATGAGCATGGTGTAGGCGCCGGTAGTGAAGTGGCACTCTACGATCTCCGGTATAAGTTCGAGTTCTGCTGAGACATCTTTATACATTGATCCGCGTTCGAGCTTGATGCCGACGTAGGTGCAGGTAGAGTAGCCTACGCTCTTGGGGCAGATGGTGTAGCCCGAACCGGTGATGACGCCGGCCTCGACCATGCGCTGTACGCGCTGGTGGATGGCTGCGCGGGATACGCCGCAGGCAGCGGCAACGTCTTTGAAAGGCACGCGGGCATTGACGGTAATGATCTTGAGGATATTGAGATCGAGGTTGTCGATCTTATCAGTTGAAGGCATGGTGTTGATGTATCGTGTAGTTTTGCGCGGCAAATGTAGGTGCAAATATACAAAGTGACAAATCCATGCAGGTGTTTGACGTTTTTTAGGCTGCAGTCTCCCCTAAATTGTGGATAAATCTCGGCCGCTCGGGGTGCACGGCGTTACTTTTCGCCCTCGATGGCCGGCGTTTTGTCCGATGTATCGGGTGTGTCGGGCTGTGCGCCGGCCTCGGCGGTGAGTTCGTCGGGGAGCGTCTCGGTGGGTGATAGCCCCTTGGTGCGCCACCCCTCGAGCTGGCTGATGATGTTGCCGCGTCCCGTGGCGAGCTGTCCGCGGGCCGTCTCATAGGTGCGCTGCAGCTGGTCGATGGAGCTGCCGATCTTGACAAAGCCGCGGGCGAAGGTGGAAAACTTCTTATAGAGCTTCTCGGCCGAGGTATAGATCTCCTTGACCGAGCGGCTCTGTATCTCCGTCTGCCAGAGATTGTAGGCCAACTGGAGGGCCATGAGGAGGTTGGTGGGGTTGATGAGGATGACGTGTCGGCCGTAGGCTTCGGTCGGCAGGCCGGGGTCGGCGGTGACGGCGGCGACATAAGCCGCCTCGCCAGGGATAAACATCAGGACGTAGCCGATGGCGCCGGGCACTGCCTTGGTGTAGTCCTTGGCGGAGAGTTCGCGGATGTGCTGGCGCACGCTCTCGACGTGTTCGCGCAGGAGGCGCTTCTGCTCCGCCGCATCATCGGCCGCCACGTAGTCGGTGAAGGCCGTGAGCGATACCTTGGAATCAATGATCAGGTGACGTCCGCCGGGGAGATGCACCACGACGTCGGGTATCAGCGTCCGGCCGCCTTCGTCGCCCCGCTTGGCGGCGGTATAGTGAGGTTGGAGGGTGTAGTCCCGTCCCTCGGTGAGTCCGGTGGCCTCGAGGAGGTTGGCCAGCACGGCTTCTCCCCAGTTACCCTGCAGCTTGTTGTTGCCCTTAAGCGCCTTCGCCAAGTCTTCAGCCTCACGGCCGAGGCGCCCCGTCTGTTCGACAAGGTCTTTGATGTAGCGGTCTAGCGAGGCGTGGCCCGTGACAAACTGGGTGCGGAAGGTCTCGATGTCGCGGCCCAGGGGGCGAAGCAATTCCTCGAGGGTGTGGAGGTGTTGCGTTCGGAGCGTGTCGCCCTCGGTGCGTAGGGTCTCAACGGAGATGGCCTTAAACTCCGCCCTGAGGGCCGCCGCCTGCACGCGGAGGCTCTCTTCGCCGTGGCGCCGTTCGGCTTCGAGGGCGGCTTGGGCCTCGACAAGGCCCTGACCGCCGTGGGCCAGACCGAGGCGATACGCCATAAGGCCGGCCGCGATGCCCACGACCGGCAAAAGGAGGATCAGAAGAATGGTTGTCATAAGAAGGGAATGGGGAGGGCGCTGCTAGAAGAGGGCGGCAAGCCAGGCCACGATGGGAATGGTGATGAGCGAGAAGAAGGTGGTGAAGAAGAGGCCCTGCGTCATGACGCGCTCGTCTTGTCCGTATTGCAGGCAAAACATGATGCCATTCGTGGCCACGGGCATCGAACAAAGCACTACCGCCACATCGCAGACAAACGGGTCGAAGCCCAGCAGGGCCAGCACAGCCCCCACGATCAGCGGCAGAACGAGCAGACGGAGGGCCGTCACGGTATAGACGAAGCGGTTGCCCAACATGTCGCGCAGGGGGATGTGGCTCAGGCTCGAACCGATGATCAGCAGCGAACTGGGTATGGTCATGTCGCCCAAGAGGTGAAACCACGTGCCGACCTGTTCGGGCACGCGCAGGCCAAGGATGGCGATGACAACGGCCACGAGCGATGAGATCACCGGCGCCGAGAGTACCTGATGGGGCGAGAAGGCGGCTCCGAGTTTGCCCCCGTTGATGAAGGAGACGCCGATGGTGAAGATCAGGAGGTTGAAGGGGATGTTGAGCACCGAGGCGCAGAATACGGCCTTGGGGCCGAAGACGGCATCGCACACGGGGTAGCCGATGAAGCTGACGTTGCCGAATGCAAGCATAAACTTCAGCAGGCCCTCGCGCGAACGGTTGACGCGCCAGATGCGCGGGATGAGGTAGGCCAGTCCGACGAGCAGCACGTAGCAGACCACCGAAACCACGCCGAGGGCAATCAGCTCGTGGCGCTCGAAGACGATGTCCTTGCCCATCACCGAAGCGAGGATGAGGGCAGGCATCGACACGTTGAGGATAAAGATAGAGAGCTTGCGGTCGATGTCGCCCGACCAGAGGCCGCGGCGTGAGGAGATAAAACCTACGAAGACGATGCCGAAGATCATCAGCATCTGGGTGACGATGTGTGCGATGTCCATTGCGTGCTGGGAGGATGGGCGCTCCTGCTGAGGGGCGGCGGTTCGTGTAATTGGGCGCGAAATTACGCCAAGCCTCCGGGTCGTTAAGGCTCTTTGGGACATTTTACTTATCCCGCGGGCCTTAGTCGGCGCGTTTCGTCAGCGGGCTTGTCATTTCTCCTTTCCGGACAACTCACGGTTGACAGTCGGCTCAGCCCACGAGGATGCGGGCGTAGCGTCCCGTCAGTCGGCGCACTGCGGCGATGAATGCCCAGCTCAGGGCAAAGGCCGGGAGAGCCGCCAGGGGAATCTGGAGGGGAACGGGCACGGAGAGCCACCGCACCAGTTCGACGCAGGGACCGGCGAGGAAGTAGTGGACAAGGTAGACGCCCAGACCGCAGGCCGTCAGGTTGCGCAGCAGTGCCTGCAGACGGGGCTGGCACACGGGGATACGCTTTATTATAAGGAAGAGCGGCGCGGTCATGAGCGCCACGTTGAGCGAGTTGTAGGTAAAGAAGAGTTCGAGGAGTTCGTCGCTGTAGCTCGGTAGCGCCGTGACATAGCGGAAGCCCGCGAAGGTCACCGTCCAGCCGAGGACCATCAGCGGCAGGCCGAGACCCCAGGTAAAGCGGGCGGAGAAATCATGGTGGCGCAGGTAATGGCCCAGGAGGAGGTAGCCGTTGAAGCCCGCAAAGTAGTAGAGGGCAGAGAAGGCATTCCACGAGCAGCCGCCCCAGAGGTAGGGATCGACAAACTCGCGGTAGTAGGGCAGAAGGGTGGTCACGGCCCAGGCCAGCAGAAACCACCGCTTTGCCCCTTCACTCGCCCGTTCGACCCAGGCCGAGAAGACCGGCAGATAGAGGTAGAGGCCGATAAGGAGGTAGATATACCACATATGGACGGCGACGGGTGAGAAGTGGAAGGGGATCTGCGCAATCCACTCCAGCGCCGTGCCGAGGGAGCGCTGCATGGCTGCCTCGCCGCTGTAGGGGAAGCAGACGCTGATGATGCGGTCGGAGAGCCCGAGCACGCCGGTGAGGTAGGGGAAGAGGGCGTAGATGACACTCCAGATGAGGAAGGGCCACAGCACGCGCGGAATGCGCCGGTGGTAGAAGGCGCCTGCCTCCTGGCGCAGAGGGAGGAGCAGGGCGCCGGTGATCATGACGAACAGGGGGACGCACGGACGCAGCGCAGCGCCCCAGACGGCTCCCCACAGCTTGATCTCGGAAAGGTTGGCGGGTGCGGGGCCGGCGTAGAAGTTGAAGGGATCGCAGCAGTGGCAGCAGACGACGGCCAGCATGGCCACGAGGCGCACGGTGTCGAGCCATACGACGCGGGGAGAGGCCGGAGCGGGGGGCATTGAGGGGAAAATGGGGTAGTTAAGGCGGCTTGACTTGTTGTGTATAGGTCGTAATAACGTGATAACGGGGCTGGCGGAGGAAGCCATGAGAGGCCGGCACGCGGCATGGCGCGCAGTCACTATGGCGCAGCACCTTGCCCAGAAGGTTAGCGGACTGTTGCGCCCTGCCCCTCAAATGCTTCTTTGGCGCAGGCGTAGCCCTCTTCATAGAGCGCGGTGAGGCGGGCCACATTGCTCTCGAGCCGGCCGACCTCAAGCGGGCGCTTGGGGCGGATGATCAGGGCCGAGCCGTCGTCCTCCATACGTTCGATGAGCTCGAGCTGGCGGTTGTAGGCCGCATGGCGGCGGCTCAGCAGGAGGCGCAGGCGGGGGAAACGGCGGTAGAGATATTTCGGAATCTTGATGTCGCGTCCCGTGTCGCGGTAGCCGCGGTTGCGGGTCAAGACTACCACGTTGTAGGGGTGACCCGCGGCGATAGCCCGCTCGATGGGTATGGAGTCGGCGATGCCGCCGTCGAGCATGGGCTGGCGGTCTACCCAGACGATGGGGCAGACGTAAGGCAGCGAGGAGGAGGCACGGGCGATGTCGACAAGGCGGCGCGGGTCGTGATGTTCGCTGAGGTAGCAGGTCTGGCCGGTGAGACAGTTGGTCGTCACCATCTCATAGGTCATCGGGTTGGCAAAACAGGCCTCGAAGTCGAAGGGGAGTACCTCTTGCGGGATGGTCTCATAGATCGTGCGCAGGTCGAGGATGCTGTGCTGCGTCCAGAGATACTTCATGCCGATGTAGTGGTACTTCTCCAGCATGTCGATGTTGGTCAGCTTCGAGCGCCCGCGCTGGCGGCTCAGATAGGAGAGACCGTTGCAGGCGCCGGCCGACACGGCGACGCAGTAGGGGAAGGTGATGCCTGCGTCCATGAAGTAATCAAGCACGCCCGAGGTAAACACGCCGCGCATGCCGCCACCCTCTAAGACGAGTCCGGTGTTGTCGGGTAGAGCAATCATAGGTGTGTGACTGGTTTGCCGGAGTTAGCTGATGATGTATTCGCTCCAGTCGACGAGGCGCATGTCGCCCTTGCGGCGGTAAGTGTCGTGGAGGGCGAAGGCTGCGGGGAGCATATGGTGCGTCTGGCCGCCGAAGGGGGCGGCGAGGCGGAGGTATTCGCGCAGGATGGGGCGGTAGTCGGGATGGGCGATGGCGATGAGCGCCTCGGCACGCTCAAGGGGCGACTTGTCACGCAGGTCGGCCACGCCGTACTCCGTGACGATGGCGTCGACATAGTGCTCCGTATGGTCGACGTGGGAGCAGAAGGGGACGATCGAACTGATCCGCCCGTCCTTGGCCGTCGAGCCGCAGGTGAAGGTCGCGAGCATGGCGTGGCAGGTGAAGTCGCACGAGCCGCCGACGCCGTTCATCATCATCGTGCCCCCGACCTTGGTCGAGTTGACATGGCCGTAGATGTCGACCTCGATGGCTGTGTTGAGGGAGCAGATGCCGAGGCGGGCAATGATTTCGGGGCAATTAGAGATCTCCGAGGGGCGGATGAGTAGCCGGCCGCGGTAGTCGTTGATGTGGTCGTAGAGGTCGGCGAGATGGTCGGGGCTGACGGTGAGGGCTCCCGTCGATGCACCGATGACGCGGCCCTCGCGGATGAGGCGCAGCGGCTCTTCCTGAAGCACCTCGGTGTAGATGTAGAAGTTGGGCACCTCCTTGGCTTGGCCCAGTGCGCCCAGCACGGCGTTCGCTCCGCTCCCCACGCCGCTCTGGAGGATGAGTTTGGCGGGGAAGACGTAGCCTCGCTGCATGTTCCACACGAGGAAGTCGGCCATGTGGGCGCCGATGTGCTCCGTCACGGCGGTGGGGGCAGCCATGGGGCGCGCCTCGTCGGGGATATGGGTCATCACGATGCCGCGTATGCGGTCGGGGCTGACCTCGATGTAGGGCAGGCCGATGATCTCCGTCGGGTGGGTGATGCGCACCGGGGCACGAAACCACGGATCCTCGATCTCGTAGATGTCGTGCATGCCGATGATCTTGGTGGAGTGCCACGTGTTGAGTTCGATGAACACGCCCTCTTTCGCCAGGCGGCAGATGGTCGGTGCAATGCCGATGCCGGCGGTGAGGTAGATGCGCAGCTTCCCGCGGACCTCCTGCACGTCGCAGGCCTCGATGATGCCCCAATCGATGTGTCCGGTGAGTCCCTGGCGCAGGTGTGAGGCATTGTCGGAGAGGTTGAGGTCGATGTAGCGCACGGCCCCGCTGTTATAGGCCCGGCGCATGTCCTTGTTGACGCTGAAGGGCATGCGGCGGTCCACCGCCTCGGCCCGGGCCAGTTCGCCGTCACAACTGGCGCCGATGGAGGCGCCGGTGACAACGCTGACCTTGAAGGGGCGGCCCGCTTCGTGCTCTTCACGGGCACGGGCGGCCAGGGCGGGGGTGATGACTTTGGGTGAACCGGCAGGGCCGAAGCCGCCGACGGCCAGCAAATCGCCGTCGTGGATCATGGCGGCCGCCTCGGCGGCGGTTATCTCGGGGATGGTCATGGGCACAGTGAGGTGGGGAATGTTTTGGAGTTAGAACGGAGCGGGGTCACTGCTCGTCGTAGTGCTCGAAGAGGAAGTCGTTGTAGGGGTATTTCTGCACGTGGAGCTGCTTGACGCGGGCGTAGAGGAGGGCCTTGAGGGCGTCGATGCCGATGCGCTTCTTGGCGGAGATAAAGATGCAGTCATCGCCGAGCTTGGCCATCCAGGTGCGCTGGAGCTCGTCGAGCGTCACGTTGCGCCGGGTGGCGGGAGTGAGGTCGTCGGCGGCCTTCTCCTCCCAGGTGTAGGCATCCATCTTGTTCATCACGATGAGTTGCGGCTTGTCGGCACAGCCCAGGTCGGCGAGCGTCTTGCCGACCACCTCGATCTGCTCCTCGAAGTCGGGGTGTGAGACGTCGACGACATGGACCAGCAGGTCGGCCTCACGCACCTCGTCGAGCGTGCTCTTGAAAGAGTCGACCAAGTCGGTCGGCAGCTTGCGGATGAAGCCCACCGTGTCGGCCAGGAGGAAGGGGAGGTTGTCGATGATCACCTTGCGCACCGTCGTGTCGAGGGTAGCGAAGAGCTTGTTTTCGGCGAATACGTCGGTCTTGGCCAGGAGGTTGATGAGCGTAGACTTCCCGACGTTGGTGTAGCCCACGAGGGCCACGCGGATGAGTCGTCCGCGGTTTTTGCGCTGGGTGGTCTTCTGGCGGTCGATGGCAGCGAGCCGCTGCTTGAGCAGGGCCATGCGGCCGAGGATGATTCGGCGGTCCATCTCGAGCTGGGTCTCACCCGGTCCGCGCAGGCCCACGCTGCCCTTGCCGCCGCCACCGCCCGAGCCGCCGCCCTGGCGCTCGAGGTGGGTCCAGAGGCGTTGCAGGCGGGGGAGCATGTAGCGGTATTGCGCCAGTTCGACCTGCGTCTTGGCATTGGCAGTCTGGGCGCGCATGGCGAAGATATCGAGGATGAGGCTCGTACGGTCGAGGATCTTGACCTTCAGCTCCTTCTCGATATTGCGCAGCTGCTTGGCGGAGAGTTCGTCATCGAAGATGACCATGCCCACCTCGCGCTCAGCCTCCTCCTCCGCCTCGATGTAGGCGCGGATTTCCTCGAGCTTACCCTTGCCGACGTAGGTGATCGACGAGGCGCCGTCGAGACGCTGGGTGAAGCGCGCCACGGTGACGGCCCCCGCCGTCTCGGCGAGAAATTCCAATTCGTCCAGGTATTCGTTGGTCTTGCGCTCGTCCTGTGTCGGTGTGATGAGGCCGACGAGCACGGCCGTTTCGGCCTTGGCCTCCGAGGTGATAAATTCCTTCATCGCCATGGGCTAGTTCTCTTCTTTCGCGTTAGCGAAGGCGGTGCCCTTGGCGGCCGCCAGCGTGTTGAGCATGAGCATGCAGATCGTCATAGGCCCTACGCCGCCGGGCACGGGGGTGATATAGCTGCACTTGGGGGCTACCTCGTCGAAGCGCACGTCGCCGCTCAGGCGGAAGCCCTTCGGGCGCGTGGCGTCGGGCACGCGCGTAGTGCCCACGTCGATCACCACGGCTCCCTCTTTGACCATGTCGGCGGTGACGTAGCCCGGGCGGCCGATGGCGGCGATGAGGATGTCGGCCGAACGACACTCCTCCTTGAGGTCGCGGCTGTGGCTGTGGCAGACGGTGACGGTGGCATCGCCCAGCCCCTTCTGCATCATGAGCAGGGCCATGGGCTTGCCCACGATGTTGGAGCGGCCGATGATGACACACTTGCGTCCCGAGGTGGGGATGTCGTAGCGGCGGAGCAGCTCGAAGATGCCGTGGGGAGTGGCGGGCATGAAGCAGGGCAGGCCGATGGCTAGGCGCCCCACATTGACAGGATGGAAACCGTCGACGTCCTTACGCCAGTCGATCGCCTCGACGACACGTTGCTCATCGATGTGGGCGGGGAGGGGGAGCTGCACAATAAAACCGTCAACCGACGCGTCACGGTTGAGGCGCTCGACGCAGGCGAGGAGCTCGGCCTCGCCGACCGTGTCTTCGTAGCGTATGAGCGATGACTCAAAGCCGCAGGCCTCGCAGGCCAGCACCTTGTTTTTGACATAAGTTTCGCTGCCGCCGTCGTGTCCTACGAGCACGGCAGCGAGGTGGGGCCGTTTGTGGCCGGCTGCAACGAGGCGCTTTACCTCGTCGGCTATCTCTTGCTTGATGGTGGCCGCGGTGGCCTTTCCGTCGATGATTTGCATAAGGTCAGAAGTTTATAAGGTCGGGGCGTCGAGGGGTCGGACGACCGTCTCATACGCCCGGGAGGGTGTGTCCGTTGATTTTGCGGTAGAGGTCTAGGGCGTAGACGTCGGTCATGCCCGAGAGGTAGTCGAGCACCGCCATGATGCGGTCGCCCAGGCGCGGAGCGCGCACCTCATACTGCGACGAGACCTGTGAGAGCAGCAGCTGCGAGTAAGCCCTTGTAGGCGCCTTGACCGCCTCGATCATCAGTTCGAGCAGGGTGTAGATGATGCGGTAGCCGGCCAGGTCGACATCCGTCACCTCGTGGCAGCGGTAGATGCGTTCGTAGGCCACCTCCTCACAGCGGTGATAGGCCGTATGGAGGCGTTCGGGCAGGTGGTCGATGAGCGACCCCTCGAAACTTCCGGCGAGGATGTCGGCCTCATGGTCGACGAAGGTCTGTACGCAGGCCCGCTCGAGGGCGTTGATGACGCAGGAGCGGTAGTAGACGATGCGGTCGTCGACGTCGGTGTCGGCCGGATAGGCCGCGCGCAAGCGGTCGCGCTCTTCGGGGGCAAAAAATCCCAAGAGGAGTTCGACCGTCTGCACGTCGGAGAGGATGCGCAACTTGTGGGCATCCTCGATGTCCATGATCTCGTAGCAGATGTCGTCAGCCGCCTCGACGAGGTAGACCAGCGGGTGGCGGGCATGGCGCACCGAACCGTCGGGGCGCCGGTCGAGTTCGGCGATGCCCAGTTCGTCGGCGATGTGGAGCCACGTGGCGCGCTCCGCCTCGAAGTAGCCGAACTTCGGCTTGCGCACGGCGTGGTCGCTGCCATAGGGATACTTCACGATAGCGGCCAGCGTGGCGTAGGTCATCACGAAACCGCCGCGCCGGCGTCCGTTGAAGTGGTGGGTGAGGAGTCTGAAGGTGTTGGCGTTGCCGTCGAAGCGCGTCATGTCGAGCCACTCGGCCTCGCTCAGGGCGCGGCCGTCGGGCGTCACCTCGTCGTGGAGGGCGCGGCCCGCCCCCTCGGTGAAGAACGTGCGGATGGCCCGCTCGCCCGAGTGGCCGAAGGGCGGATTGCCCATGTCGTGGGCCAAGCAGGCGGCACTGACGATGGCGCCGAGGCTCGTCATCTCCGTCTCGGCCAGATGGGGGTGGCGGGCGATGAGTTCGCGTGTTACGTCAGTGCCCAGCGAACGGCCTACGCTGCTCACCTCGAGCGAGTGGGTCAGGCGGTTGTGAACGAAGACGCTCCCCGGGAGGGGGAAGACCTGCGTCTTGTTTTGCATGCGGCGGAAGGCCGAGGAGAAGATCAGACGGTCGAAGTCGCGCTGAAACTCCGTGCGCCGTTCATCGAGCGGTTTGGCGCGGTTTTCCTTGCCGAGGCGTTTGGAGGAGATGAGGCGTTGCCAGTCCATCATGGGCAGAAGGGTATGGAGTCGGGCGCAGCGGGCGGGGAAGTTTCGTTTCAGGACTGGAAATATTAAAACCAGGTCCTGAAATATCCGGGTCCAGTCCTGAAATAGATATTTCCAGTCCTGAAACGGAAACGATCCGCCTTCCGGCGGAACCTACCGGGCGAGTCGTCCTTCGCAGGTGTCCTGCCGTCCGTGTACGCTTGTCTGCAAAAGTAGCAAATTAACCGACATTTTGCGCTGTCTGACGTGGTGAAAGCCCCAATCCGTCATGGCATTATCCGCCGCCCCCCATTGCTCCCGACTATTTATGCTGCATGAAGGGGCGCGAGTGCACTGATTTCCGTAATTTTGCGCGAACGCGTGGTAACAGCCGCCCCGCTATATCCCGATCCCTTACTATGCACGTCAAGATCGTAAACCATTCGCCCCATCCCCTGCCCGCCTATGCCACAGCGCTGAGTGCCGGGCTCGACCTGCGGGCTTGGCTCGCCGAGCCGATCACCCTCCGTTCGCTCGAGCGCCGCCTCGTGCCGACGGGGCTTCACATCGCGCTGCCTGCCGGCTATGAGGCACAGGTGCGTCCCCGTTCGGGACTGGCGCTGAAGCACGGCATCAGCCTTGTCAATACGCCTGGCACCATCGATGCCGACTATCGCGGCGAGATCGGCGTGATTCTGGTCAATCTCTCAGCCGAACCCTTCACTATCAACGACGGCGACCGCATCGCCCAGCTCGTCGTGGCACGCCACGAACGCGTGGAGTGGGCGCCCGTCGAGACGCTCGATGAGACCGAGCGCGGGACAGGGGGCTTCGGCCATACCGGCGTGGGGGAATAGCCAATTGCCCGTTTGCTTCACCGTCCGCTTGAGCGTTCCTTTCCCCGACTCCTCCTTCTCTATCCGTCTTCGTTTCTTCCCCATGTTACGCCCCTTCCTCTACCTACTGCTCCTCGGTGTGCTGGCCGCCTCGTGCCGCTCTCACCGCGATGCAGCGGCCGTGCGTCCTGCTGCGACGCACCACGCCGTGGCGGGATCGGCCATTCCTGTCAGGAAGCTGAGTTACGAAGACCAACGGCGGTTTGACAAACTCTTCCTCGAGGCCATCCGCCAGAAGGAGCTGGAACAGGTAGATGCCGAGAGCGAACTGCTCGACGCCGCGCTGCGCATCAACCCCGACGCCCCCGAGGCGCTCTACGAGATGGCGCTGCTCAAACTCTCCTTTACCACCTACTCCGACACGCTCTCGCGCCAGGCGGGCGACTCGTTGCTGCGGCGTGCTGTAGCGTTGGCTCCGGCCAACAGCTACTATAAGGAGACGCTTGCCACGGTGTTGGCCAATTCGGCAAAATATCGCGAGGCCATCCGCCTCTACGAGGAGCTGGCGGAGGCCCGTCTGACCGACGAGACCCTCATGACGCTCATCTGGCTCTACAAGACGAGCGGCGACTATGCCGGCGCCATCCGAACCATCGACCGCCTCGAGCGCCTCGACGGCCGCAGCGAGGCGCTGAGTATGGAGAAGTTTCAAACCTATCTGGCGATGAAGGACGACGAACACGCCTACCAGTCCATCGAAGACCTCTGCGCGGAGTATCCCCTCGACCTGCGCTACCGCGTGTTGCTCGGCGACCTCTATGCCCGTCAGGGCTACTACGAGCGGGCGCTCGATATCTACCGCGACGTCATTGCCGCCGAGCCCGACAACAGCTATGCCCAGCTCTCGCTCTTGGCCTACTACAAGGATGCCGGTGCCGACTCGCTCTATACCGACTACCTGGCGCGCGTGGTGCTCAATCCCCGCACCCAGGAGAGCGCGCGTCTAGAGGCCATGCGAAGCTATGCGCTAGACAACATTCAGCAAGAGGCCGACTCGCTGCCTGTCATCCGCCTCTTCCTCAAAGCGATGGCCAGTCCGCAGGTGTCGCGTGACATGGCGGAGCTCTATGCGGGCTACGTCGTGGAGCGTCATATGCCCACCGACTCGGTGGTCAAGGCCATGCAGCGCGTCATCGCCATCGTGCCCGACTATACGAAGGCCCGCCTGCAGCTCCTGAGCATCTACCTCCAGCGCGACAACATGCACCAGGTCGTCACCGCCTGCCGCGAGGGTACGCTCTACGATCCGGTCGAGGTCACCTTCTACTACTACGAAGGGGTGGCGCTCTTCCGCTTGGGCAACAACCACGCAGCCATCGACGCCCTGCAGCGCGGGGCGGAACGCATCACCGAGACAACCGACAAAGACCTCGCCTCTGACCTCTATGCCCTGCTGGGCGACGTGCTTCACGAGTCGAAGCTCACTGAGGAGGCTTATCTGGCCTATGACCGGGCACTCAGCTATAATAAAGACAACCTGCTCTGTCTCAATAACTACGCCTACTTCCTCTCCCTCGCCTCCCCCGGCCCCAAGCGTCTGGAGCAGGCCGAGGAGATGAGTCTGGCGACCATCGTGGCTGAACCGGAGAACACGACCTACCTCGACACGTACGCCTGGATCAAATATCTGCAACGTGACTACGCCGAGGCACGCACCTATATCGACCGCGCCTTGGCCCATGCTCCCGCCACGGCGGAGAACGCTTCGGTCTACGACCACGCAGGCGACATCTACTATCGCAACGGCCAGCGTGTGCGCGCCCTCGAGCTGTGGCGGCAGGCACTGCGCATCGCTTCAGACCCCGCTTTCAAGCGCAAGGTGCAGCGCAAGGTATGGCGCCGGAGGCCGTGAGGGCTTGAGGAGTTAAGGAGTTAAGGAGTTAAGGAGTTAAGAAGTTAAGCCGATAGTGGTGGAACGCTTCGATTCTCTGGAAGTTAAGGAGTTAAGCCGATACTCACTGAGCGCTCCGATTCTCACTCCCCGCCGCCGATTAAACGCATAATCTCTCTCACAAACATGATACGACATCTGCTGTTCCTCTTTGCCCTCTGCGCAGCGCTCACGGCCTGCCGCAGCAGCAAGGGGCTTACCAAAGATAAGATAAGTGCCGGAAAAGGCACGCCGACCGCTACGACGCCCATCACCTCCTTCGCTTCGGCGGCAGCGGCCTTCACTGCCCGTGCCGCCAAGGTCAAGGCCGCCAAGCCCTGTCTCACCGCTTCGGTCAAGGTGGGGCTTACGGGAGTGGGCAAAGGTTTCTCCGCCAGCGGCTCGCTACGCATGAAGCGCGACGATGTCATCCGCCTCTCCATCCGTGTGCTCGGCATGGAGGTCGGTCTGATGGAGTTCACGCCCCAGGACGTGCTCGTCATCGACCGCTTCCATAAGCAGTACGTCCGCGCTGCCTATAGCGAAGTGTCCTTCCTCAAGGCTGCCCGCCTCGACTTCTACTCCCTCCAGTCCCTCTTCTGGGACGAACTCTTCGTGCCCGGCACGCGCAACGCCTCCGCCGCTGCCGACCGCTTCGTCTTCTCAGCCGAGGGCGGGCAGAATGTGCTCCGTCTTACCGACACGCCGCAGCTCAATTACACCTTCACCCTCTCGCCGGCCGATGCCCGCGTGCGCACCCTCTCCGTAGCCGGTAAGACGGCCTCCCAACGCGGCACTTTCACCTGGCGTTACGATGACTTCGCCGCCTACGACGGCCAACCTTTCCCCCGCAGTATGGCGATGGAGGTCAAGGGCACCGGCAAGGACCTCGGCCTCACGCTTGACCTCTCTAACCTGAAGGCTGACAGCGACTGGAACACCCGCACCACCGTCTCCTCCCGCTACCAGCGCAAGACGGTCGCCGAGGTGCTCGGAGGGCTGAAGCTGTAAGCCCCGCCCGACGCCCGGGTCAGGTTAGATTAAAAGGCGGGTCGGGACGGCTCCCCGGAGTCGGCTCGCCACCTTATTATATATAGGCTCGCAGACCATCATCCTCTACATTCTCTCCACAAACTCTCCCATCATGCTCCGCACCCTTACCCTCCTCCTCACCGCCTTGCTGCTCGCCCTGCCCGCCAGTGCGCAGAGCAACAAGAAGATACGCCAGTTGCAGCGGCAGCAGACGACCCTCAAGAAGCAGATAGCCAACCAAGAGCAGATGCTCCGCACGACCAAGAAGGACGTTAACTCACAGCTGGCCAACCTGCAGGTCATCAATGCGCAGATCGAGGGACAGGAGAAATATGTTGCAGGCATCCATGCCGAACTCACCTCTCTCGCTACGACCATCAGCGGGCTGGAGGCGCAGCTGCGTGCCCTCGAGGCCGACCTGACGGACTGCAAGCGGAAGTATCGCCACGCGGTGACCTATATGTTTCGTAACCGCATGCAGCTGAGCAAGTGGCAGTTTATCCTCTCGGCCAAGAACTTTCGCCAGATGTACCGCCGCATGCGCTATGTGAGCGAGTTTTCGAAGTATCAGCGGGCGCAGGGGCGCATCATTCAGGAGAAGGAGGCGCTGGTGGCCGCCAAACGCGACGAGCTGTTGGGCGTCAAGACGGAGAAAGACCGCGTCTATGCTGAGGGGCAGGCTCAGAAGCGCAAGCTTGAGGGGCAGCAGCAGGAGCGCCAGCAGGTGGTCAACGATCTGAACCAGAAGCAGAAGCAGCTGCAGGCCTCCATCGCTCAGCAACGACGTAAGGCGGCCCAGCTCGATGCACGCATAGACCAACTCATACAGGCGGAGATAGCGGCCGCCGAGCGCCGCCGCAAGGCTGAGGCCGAACGCCGCCGCAAGGCCGAACTGGCCCGACAGGCGCGACTCAAGGCACAGCGCGAACGCGAGGAGGCTCAACGCAAGGCACAAGCCAAAGCGGCGGCTAAGGGATCGAAGAAGAGCCGCAATACGGCATCGGCCAAGGCCTCGACCAAGAAGACTAAAACCTATCGCGAGTCCGAACCCGAAACGCCGACCTTTACCGCCGCCGACAATGCCGACCGCGCCCTGACGGGGAGCTTCTCCGCCAACCGGGGACGGCTGCCCATGCCCATTACCGGGCCTTATGCCATCACGACACACTATGGTTCGTATAACGTCAGCGGCCTGCGCGGTGTGCAGCTCGACAGCAAGGGCATCAACATCACCGGCCGCCCGGGGGCACAAGCCCGCGTCGTCTTCCGCGGCGAGGTGACGGCCATCTTCACCTACGGCGGCCTCTACAACATCATCGTGCGCCACGGCAGCTATATGTCGGTCTATTGCAACCTATCCTCGACCTCCGTGCGCCGCGGTCAGGAAGTGTCTGCACGCCAGAATCTCGGGGCTGTGGCGACCGATGCCTCGGGTAACTGCACGCTCCACTTCCAGCTCCGTCGCGAGACGGCACGCCTCAATCCCGAGGGCTGGCTGGGCAGGTAAGCCCCCATGACTCCGGCCTTCTGAAGTCGCGGGGACGCTAACGTCTCGCTCCATCCAGGCCTTTCTATGCTTATTATCTCAACGCTCCCATTTCCCCCTCGAAGATGACCCTCCACCTCCATCTGGCCGCGGCTTTGCTGCGTCTCCTGTCCCGTCTGCCGCTGTGGTGGCTCTACCGCCTCTCCGATCTCCTCGCCCCGCTGGTCTACCACGTGGTGCGCTATCGCCGGCAGACCGTGCGGACCAACATTGACCGCTCTTTCCCCGAGCTGCCGGTCAGGGAGCGGCGGCGGATCGAGCGGCGCTTCTACCGCTTCTTCTGCGACTACGCCGTCGAGACCATTAAACTCATGACCATCGGCCGGGAGGAGATGATGCGCCGCATGAAGGTGGTGGGCTGTGAGGAGATGGACGCCGAACTGGCGCACACGCCCTTCGTATTCCTCATGCTCGGGCACTACGGTAACTGGGAGTGGCTCTCCACCATTGGAACTTGGAGCCACCGCCACTGCGCCCAGCTCTACACGCCGCTTCACAACACTACGTTTGACCGCATCTTCCTTCAACTCCGCAGCCGCTTCGGGGCGGAGTGTATCAGCAAGCGCGATGCGCTGCGGCGCATCGTGACGCTTAAGCGTGAGGGTACGCCGACTCACATCGGCTTTATCTCTGACCAATCGCCGACGCCCAACTCCATCCACGACTGGATGACCTTCCTCCACCAAGACACGTCGATCTTCACCGGAGCCGAACGCATCGGCAAACGGGTGGGCGGCGCCGCATGGTTTGTCCGCATGACCCGGCCGCGCCGAGGCTACTATGTGTGCTACCTCGAACGCATCACCGCCGACATGACCGCCCACCCAGACTATGAGGTCTCGGAGCGCTATATGCGGCTGCTCGAAGAGGAGATACGCCGCGTCCCCCATCTCTGGCTCTGGACCCATAAGCGCTGGAAGCACCGGCGCAACGCGCAGGGGGAAGTCGTCTGAGCGTGCGCTGTACATCATATATATAATATATACGTGCTATGATACACGATTCGCCGCCTACCCGGCTGCAGGATATTGCAGAGCGGGTAGGCGGCGAATCGTTTGGAGAGTGCCCGGAGGGAATGGCCCTCCGAGGCGATGGGCTTAGCAAGAGCAGTGGAGCGGCTTGATCTGCTTGAAGAAGTCGTTGCCCTTGTCATCGACGAGGATGAAGGCGGGGAAGTCAACGACGTCGATCTTCCAGATGGCTTCCATTCCGAGCTCAGGATATTCGACACACTCGATGTGCTTGATGCTGTTCTGCGAGAGGATGGCTGCAGGGCCGCCGATCGAGCCGAGGTAGAAGCCACCGTGCTTCTTGCAGGCGTCGGTAACGACCTGCGTACGGTTGCCCTTGGCGATCATGATCATGGAGCCGCCGTGGTCTTGGAAGAGGTCGACGTAGGGGTCCATGCGGTTGGCCGTCGTGGGGCCCATCGAACCGCAGGGCATGCCCTTAGGCGTCTTGGCCGGGCCGGCGTAGAGCACGGGGTGGTTCTTGAAGTAGTCGGGTAGTTCCTCACCGCGGTCGAGACGCTCCTTGAGCTTGGCGTGGGCGATGTCGCGGGCCACGATGATCGTGCCGGTAAGGCTGACACGCGTAGCGACGGGATATTTGGTCAGTTCGGCGCAAACCTCCTTGATGGGCTTGTTGAGGTCAATCTTCACGCCACCGGCTTCGCCGGCGTGACGCAGTTCGGCGGGGATGAGCGAGCCGGGATTGTCGTCCATCTTCTCGATCCAGATGCCGTCCTTATTGATCTTACACTTGATGTTGCGGTCTGCAGAGCAGCTCACGCCGAGGCCGACGGGGCAGCTGGCGCCGTGGCGGGGCAGACGGATCACGCGGATGTCGTGGGCGAAGTACTTTCCGCCGAACTGGGCACCGAGACCGATGTTGTGAGCCTCCTTGAGAAGCTCGGCCTCGAGCGCCGTGTCGCGGAAGGCGCGGCCCGTCTCGTCACCGGTCGTGGGGAGGTTGTCGTAGTAGTGGGTCGAGGCGAGCTTGACGGTGAGGAGATTCTTCTCAGCCGACGTGCCGCCGATGACGAAGGCGATGTGATAGGGAGGGCAGGCTGCCGTGCCGAGCGTCTTCATCTTGCTGACGAGGAAGGGCACGAGCGTCTGGGGGTTGAGGATGGCCTTGGTCTCCTGGTAGAGATAGGTCTTGTTGGCCGAGCCGCCGCCCTTGGTGACGCAGAGGAAGCGGTACTCCATGCCCTCGGTTGCCTCGAGGTCAATCTGTGCGGGGAGGTTGCAGCGGGTGTTTACCTCGTCATACATCGTGAGGGGAGCATTCTGCGAGTAGCGGAGATTTTCCTCCGTGTAGGTCTTATAGACGCCCTTGGCGATGGCCTCTTCGTCTTCGAAGCCCGTCCATACCTGCTGGCCCTTCTCACCGTGTACGATGGCCGTACCCGTATCCTGGCAGATGGGCAGCTGCCCCTTGGCGGCTACCTCGGCGTTGCGCAGGAAGGTGAGGGCTACATACTTGTCATTGTCCGAAGCCTCGGGGTCGGTGAGGATCTTGGCTACCTGCTCGTTGTGCGCGCGGCGCAGGAGGAACGATACGTCGCGGAAGGCCTGGTTGATCATGCGGGTCAGACCCTCGGCCTCGACCTTGAGGATGGGATGGCCCTCGAAGTCGCCGACCGATACGTAATCTTTGGTCAGGAGGTAATACTCCGTATCGTCCTTGCCCGTCTGGAACATGGGCGCGTACTTAAAAGGAGGTGTCTGTGCCATGGTGAAAATGAGTGGATTGTATGAGTTGTGTGTAAAGTAGAATGTGCTTGTAAACCCGCCTGCTGCGGGGCGTTTCCCAGATGGCGCAAAAGTACGTATTTCCACCCTAAGCGCCAAACCTTACGGTCTGTCGCCTAGCGTCTGCGCAACAGGAGGCTGATGACTACCGGCACGCCGATGAGCGGGGTGATGGCGGCTAGTGGGAGGGTGCCACGTTCGCCGGGCAGATGGGTCAGCAGCAGGGCCAGCAGCGCCGTGTCGGCACCGAGCAGCAGCGTGCCGGGAAGCAGCCGCCGATGGTCGCCGCTGCGCAGCAGCAGCCGTGCCAGATGGGGCACTGCCAGGCCGATGAAGGCAATGGGGCCGCAGAGCGCCGTGACCGTGGCGGTGAGCAAGCCGGTGAGCAGGAGGAGCCACGTGCGCAGGCGGGGTACGCGCACGCCGAGATTGGTGGCATAGTCGCTGCCCAGCAACAGGGCGTTGAGCGGACGGGCCAGTAAGAGGAGGACGGCGGAGGGGATGAGGATGAAGGAGGCGAAGAGGGGCAGACGCTCGGGCGAGACGGCGGAGAAGTCGCCCATGCCCCAGATGACGAATGAACGCACGCCGTCGGCCGTGGCGTAGAAACTCAAAAGGGTGATTACGGCAGCCAGAAGGAAGCTTAACATCACGCCGGCCACGAGGAGCGAGAGGGTGTCGTGCAGCAGGCGGCTCACGACCGTCAGCAGGGCAATCACGCCGCAGGCCCCGGCGAAGGCGGCCACGATGGTGAGGGTCAGGCCGGAGAGCGAGGCGGCGCCGATGGAGAAGCTTCCGCCGAAGGCGAGCAGGGCGATGGCTGCTCCAAGCGAAGCGCCGCTGCTGACGCCCAGTAGTGACGGATCGGCAAGCGGGTTGGCAAAGAGTGTCTGCATCACAAGGCCCGCCACGGCCAGCGCCGCACCGGCCAGGGTTGCCGTGAGGGCGGCGGGCAGGCGCGTCTGCCACACGATGAAGGCGGCCGCCTCGTCTGCCCCCTGTGGGTCGGTCAGCGCCCGCCATACCGTCGGGGCGTCAAGCGCCACGCTCCCCACCCAGAGGGAGAGGGGCAGGAGGATGAGCAGCAGGAGCAGGGGGAGCAATCGGCGCACAGTGTGAGGAATAAGAGAAACTAGGGGGTAGCGGTTATCTGGCCAGCGGCGTATACCACTGCGGTCTTACGCTGTCTGCCGTCTCGGGGTGGAAGATGGCCACGAAGTCCTGCAACAGGCGTTCGGGGTGGAATGGCGTGGCTTCGTAGAAGGGTTTGTGCAGCGTGTTGCAGGCAAAGATCCGCTGCTTGCGCCAGGCGCGGAAGCGGCGGTAAGCTCGGTTGTCTGCGGCAAGGTCGGCGTAGGTGAGGTCTGTGGCTTTGCCGTATTTGACGAGCCAGACATCGGCACTGCGAGCCTTGACAAAGACGGTCTCGAGGTTGAGGCTGAGGCTGCCGCGCTCGGGGCGGTCGGCCCAGAGGTAACGCCCGCCGGCATCGGTGATGAGGCGCCCCATGGTGCTGTGGCCGCCGGGTTGATACCACGTGGCTCCGGTGAGCAGGTCGCAGAAGACGGTGAGGCGTTTGCCCTTCGTGCTGTCAACCTTCCGCGTCAGTGCCTGATAGCTGCGCTCCACGCGGGCAAAGAGACTGTCTGCTTCAGCTGCGCGGCCTACGAGGCGGCCGTAGAAACGCATCCATTCGGCCCGCCCCAGAGGAGACGACTCCATGTAGTCCGCACACTCGATGAGGGGCACGCCGAGACGGTCGAAGGTACCGTGGCCGGCATTCTCCATGGGGGAAACGAGCACGGCGTCCGTCTTCGCTGCCTTGAGGCGCTCGAGGTCAGGCTGCAAGGCACTGCCCATCGACCGCGCTCCCTGCTGGAGCATGGCTTTGACTTCGGGAGAGATGATGTAGGCGGTGTCGGTCAGCCCGGCGATGTCGTGCTCGGCTCCCAGTTCCTGCAGGAGCGAGGCATGAACGGCGCTGGTCACCGTCATGCGTTCGAGGGGCGTGCGGACGATCGTGCCCTCGGGATGCCGTGCGGGTAGGGGATGGCTGCGGTCTACGAGGATGTAGGTGGCCAGCGTCTTCCCCTCGTGCCAGACATCCCCTACGGTGACGCGGGTGAAGGAATCTGCCTCTTCGATGGTGAGGAGTGTGGCGTGGCGTAGGGCAAGCAAGTGTCCCGCCGGTTCGACGGGGCGCGACTGGCAGGCGCACAGCAGTGCGAGGGCCAGCAGGGTGAGGAGGTGGGAGAGGGCTTTCATGGGGGAGGGATTTTGAACGTCTGAAATTCCTCACACCGTGATCTCGCCGGCGATGCTGGTGTTCATCAGACGGATGATGTCGGCGGGGTTGTTATAATGGCCGAGAAGGAACATCAACTTGGTGACCATTCCTTCGACGGTGGAGTCGTAGCCGTTGATAACGCCGGCTTGGAGGAGCTGTAGCCCTGTGCCGTAGCGGTGCATCTCAACCGCGCCCTTGTAACACTGGGTGATGTTGACGACGATGACGCCGCTGTCGATGAGTCGCCTGATGCGTTCGATGAGCCAAGGCTTCTGCGGGGCGTTGCCGGCGCCGAAGGTTTTGAGGATGACGGCGCGCAGTCCCGGCACGGCGGCGCAGACATCAATCACTTCGCGCCGTATGCCCGGGAAGAGGGTTAGCACCATGACGTGGTTGTCGAGGAGATAGTGCGGCTTAAAGGGCAGGTCGGGGCGATAGGGGCGGATCAGGTGCTGTTCGTATTTGATGTGGATGCCGGCGTGGGCCAGCGAGGGGAGGTTGAACGAGCGGAAGGCGTTGAACCCCTCGGCGTTGATTTTCGTCGTACGGTTGCCGCGCATGAGGCGGCTCTCGAAGAAGATGCACACTTCGGGCACGAGCGGGCGCCCCTCGGCGTCGCGTGCGGCGGCGATCTCGAGGCTGGTCAGGAGGTTTTCCTTGCCGTCGGTGCGGAGCTGTCCGATGGGCAGTTGCGAGCCGGTGATGATGAGGGGTTTGGCCAGATTTTCGAGCATAAAGCTCAGCGCCGAAGCGGTGTAGGCCATCGTGTCTGTGCCGTGGAGCAGTACGAAACCGTCGTAGCGCTCGTAGTGGTCGGCAATGAGATGGGCGATCTTGACCCAGTATCGTGGCTCCATGTCGCTGCTGTCGATCGGCGGGTCAAAGGCCAGTGCGTCAATCTGACAGTTAAAGCGGCACAATTCGGGCACGAAACGGCGAAAGTGGTCGAAATCGAAGTTCTCGAGCGCTCCGGTCTGCGGATTTTCGATCATGCCGATCGTGCCGCCTGTATAGATGATGAGGATGCCCGGGGAAGATGTATCCATGATGTGGCAAATCTACGAAAATATCTTACTTCAGTCGCTACCTTGAGGATAGTCTGGCAAAGAAATCTAATCGGTCGGTTAATCCCGCAGCCCATTGCGGGCCGGCGAGCGGCGCTATTCCCCAAATAGGCAATATCCCCGCCCCGGGCGGTTGAGGCCCGAGTCGGGGATATTGTAGAACGACAGGATGAGAGGGGCTGCAGCGCCCCTTTCCTTATTTCTTCAGTCGGCCGAGGATGCGGCTGACCTTGTTCTTGCGGTGTGAGCTGTTGTGGCCATATCCGTAACCATAACCATAACCATAACCATAGCCGTAGCCGAAGGATCGGCGCTTGGCGTCGGCATCGTTGAGGACCACGCAGAGATTCTTAAATCGATTGTCCTCATACATACGCTGCAGGTCGGGCAGAAAGTCGCGACGCTGCTTGCCCACACGCATGACAAAGAGCGTGAGGTCGGAGATGCGGTCGACGATGCTGGCATCGGCCACAGAGAGCATCGGGGTGGAGTCGATAAGGATGTAATCATACTCCTTGCGAAGCTCTGCGATGAGCTTCTCGAGCTGGTCGCTCATAAGCAGCTCGGTGGTGTTGGGCGGCATCTTGCCGGCCGGTATGAGGTCGATGTTCTCCGCATTGGGTACGATATTGGGGATGACGATGTCGCTTAGTTGAGTGTGCTCATCGCTAAGCCATGCGGTAAGGCCTAACTTATGCTTGGCGTCGAAGAGGCCGGTGAGCGTCCGCTTGCGTATGTCGGTATCGATGAGTATTACGCGCTTGCCGGCTATGGCCAATATGATCGCGAAGTTGCGGATGATAAAGGTTTTCCCCTGGCCGGGCGCGGTCGACGTGGCGAGCATTACCTGGCGCTGGTGGCGCAGGTAGCCCAGGCTGTAGCGCATGATGCGGAAGGCCTCGACGATCGGGGCGTCGTAGGGCAGGTTAGAGATGAGCATTTGGCCATCATTGCCTCGAGCCTTGCCGTTGACGGTGAAGCGGGGTATCTCGCCGAGGATGGGGATGTTCGTGGCGTCTTCGACATCCTTACGGCCGCGGACTGATGTGTCGAGCTGTACGCGTATCCAGATGATGAATGCGGGGATAAACAAACCGAGGATGAGGCTGATCCCCAAGATGATGACCTTGCGCGGGCTGACGTAGGTATCGCCGCCGATGGGGCCTTCGACGAGACGCACGTTGGCCTCGTTGATAGCCTGCTGGAGGGCCACCTCCTCACGCTTGTTGAGCAGGTAGGTGTAGAGCGCCTCCTTGAGCGACTGCTGTCGCTGGATGTCGAGTCCCTGTTTCTCCTGATCTGGAGCGCCGGCAATGCGGCCGGTGAGCTGGTTCTCGTTGGCGCGTGCCGAGGCAGCGCGGAGTTCCTGCGACTTGATGTAGCTGGTGATCGATGACTTGATGCTCTGGCGCATCGATGCCAGTTGGCGGTCGAGTTCGCGCACGACGGCCTGCTGGTCGTTAGAGTTGGCAGCCGTCTGGTTGCGCTGGTTCATCAGCTGGTTATAGGCGTTGACTTGCTGATTAAAACCCTGGTCGCCCACTTCGAGGGCGGGTATGAGGTCGCGGTCGTTGGTGTGGTTCTGGAGGTATTCGTACAGATAGCGCGCTACGCTCAGCTCCGTCTCGGCTTGGAGCGAGAGCTTGCGGGCATCGCTGGTCTCGGTGAGTACGGCCTGTGAGGTCTTGTCGAAGTCGATGAGCTTGTTTTGCTTCTTAAAGCTTGCCAGCTGCGACTCCACCTGCCCCAGTTCGCGACCGATGAGGCCGATGCGGTCGTCGATGAATTTGGCCGTGTTCAGCGCCACTCGGTTTTTGTTCTCCACCACGTCTTCCTTGTAGGTGTCGAAGAGCGTGTTGAGAATGTCATCTGCCCGGCGTGCGCTCATGTCTCTATCGGTCAGGGTGATGAGCGAGGTTTCCTTGTCATACTCGTCTACGGTGAGCCCGGCAAGTGCGCGCTGCGTAGCCTTGCGTACGGAGTAACGGGTCACGGTGATTTTCTCGCCTTCCCACTTACCGTAACCCGATCCGCGTACGACGCAGAGGGGGCCGTAGGGTGTGGCAACCATCTGGCCGAAGGCGGCTTCGACGGGAGGAAATTCCTCGCCGGTGGGGCTCTTAAAGCCATCGAGCTTGAGCTTGCCCGACTCGGTCTTGGTGACGGTAAGTTTTTGGGCAAACTTGCCCTTCAGCTCCTTGCGGAAGATGACCTCGAAGGGCAGCGTCTTGCCGTAGAGGGCCACTTTGTGGAGGTTTTCCTTGGTGGTATATTCCACATCGAGCTTAAGCTTTTCGACTACGCGGATCATGAGGCGCTGTGAGGAGAGTATGAAGATCTCGTTTTTGAGATTGTCACCTACGCTCACGCCGTTGAGCTCCATCAGCGTGTTGAGCTGTGTATTGCGGCTGGAGCGGCGCATACCCGTAGAGACCGAGGGGTCTGAATCCTCAATCAGCATGACCGACTGGCGCTGATAGATACGCGGTTTGCTGAGCTGGTAGATCCAGCCCAATGCGAGGCAGATGACGACGGATAGAGCGAACCAGTACCAATTAACCACGAAGTGGCGCAGGCATAGCTTTATCAGCGGGAGTATCTCAAGCGAGTCGTCCTGTTCGATGTTTGTGTTTGGGGTCTCCATAGGTAGTTTTGTGATGCTCGTGCAGAGGCAAGAATAAAGTAATGTGTTGCTGCTTCATACATGGCTCTGGCCTGTGGCTTTTCAGAAACAGCTTTTGCCTAAAGTGGATTATTGGGCAAAAGTACAATAAAATCGTAGTAAGGAGGCTTTTGGGCAGTTTAATCGCAGTTTCCTGTCCTTCTGCTTTCCTTTTTGTCGCCTCACGCCTTCTTGCGGTTGGGCCTAACAAGCAATCGCCCTGTACGCGTCGGGGCGTACAGGGCGACTCGTCGTGCTTACGCACGGTGTGTATCTTAGCGCTGCTTATTTGAGGGCCGCGAGGGCTGCCTCGTAGTTGGGCTCGTGAGTGATCTCGGGCACGAGTTCCTCATAAGTGATCACGCCTTTTTCGTCGATGACGATCACGGCGCGTGCGAGCAATCCCTTGAGCGGGCCGTCGGTGATGGCAAGGCCGTAGTTGTTGTCGAAGCAGTGGCAGCGGAAGGTGCTGACGGGAATGACGTTTTCAATGCCCTCGGTGGTGCAGAAACGGCTTTGGGCGAAGGGGAGGTCCTTGCTGACGCAGAGCACAACGGTGTTGTCAAGCGCAGCGGCCTCTTTGTTGAAGCGGCGCACGGAGGCGGCGCAGACGGGCGTGTCGAGGCTGGGGAAGATGTTGAGCACTACGCGCTTGCCGCGGAGCTCGGGGAGATGTACGACGCTGAGGTCACCCTTGACGCCGCCAAACTTGGGGGCTTCGGTGCCTACCTTGGGCAGCTCTCCGCTGAGCGTCACGGGCGTGCCTTGGAATGTTACAGTCATGATGGTGATGTTGGGTTAATAGGTGTGGGCGAGGCGCAGCGTGCCGGGAGTCCCCGGCTTAGCGCCGCTTGCAGCAGCGCTCCGTCAGGCCTTGCCTCATTATTGGTTGTATTGCAAAATGTGTGCCGCGCGGTCTCTTTAGAAGGTCACGCGCACCATGAAGCGGATGCCCCAGCGCTGCGTGTCGTCATAGAGGTAGGTGAGGCGCCGCACATATTCTATATGGAGGATCTTAAAGATGTTGTAGAGGCCGGCGGTCACTTCGACGTAGGGCTTCTTCGGATCCATCACGTGTGAGAGGGGGCTGAAGGTGCCGTCGGCGGCAAACTCGCCCGGGAAATGGAAGAGGCGTGCGTCGCCTTCGCGCTTATAGGGGTTGTTCTTGTCCGTCAGCGTGCCCCAGAGCACGTTGCAGCCGATGTGTTCGCGCAGGCCGAGGCGATTGAGCAGGGGGATGCGGTTGAAGATCTTGCCGTTGAGGTCCCAGTTGAGGATGAGGGAGGCATAGCGGTCGGTGGGGAACTCCATGTTGTCCATCAACCTGAAGCTCTCCTGCTGCACGATGTAGGAGAGGTTGGCCGCCGGCATGATGAGCAGCGGATAGGGCACCTTGTTCCATTGCACGCCGCCCTTGAGCGTAGCCTCGATGCGGCCCCACGAGGCGAGCCAGAAGCGTCGGTAGAGCTTGGCCTCGGTGACGTTGTAGGGATAGTGCTTGCCACCCAGCACGTAGCCGCCCGCCGTATGGGAGAGGCTGTAGACGGGTGCGTCGTCGTTGGCCGTGGTGCGTCGTTGCTTCGTCACGATCCACTTGGCGCCGGGCATGTAGGTAAGCGATGCCGTGAGGTCGTAGGTGCGCAGCGTGGCGATGTGGCGCAGGGGGTCGGCGCTCACCTCGCCCGTCGAGAGGGGTTGGTAGAAGAGCGAGGCCGTCGGCTCGTCCTTCGAGGTCGAGGCCCGTAGGTTGAGGCGCAGGTTGCTCTCCCACTCGCGGTCCCAAAGGAGCCGGTAGGTCTCGTAATACATCATGTGGTTGACCGACTTCCACTTGAGCGATACGAAGACGTTGTCCTTGTCGGTCTGCAAAAACTTGTCTGAGGGCGACATCACGTCGCGCGTGTAGGTAAAGGTGAGGTTGTTGACCGGGAAGTCACGGGGGAGAAACTTCTTCTCGTTAAACGAGTAGGTCACCTCGCCCATGCCCTTGACGCGCTGGTCTTTGAAGCCGTAGGCCAGGTAGCCTTTGAGAAACAGGTGGGGGTTAAAGGCCGCCGTGGTCTGCGCCGAGGCTCTCATGCGGAATCCGTCGACCGTGTTGCTCGTTAGCATGGTGTTGATCGGGCCGATGTCGACCTTTGAGGGGCGGGCCGGGTCGGTAGAGGTCTCGATGAAGTTTTCGACGAAGGCCTTGACAAACCAGATGACGGGCTTGAATCCCTTCATCCGCTCCAGCTGTTCGATAAATGTGCCCATCGAGGCCTCGCCCTTGCTCAGTTGGTCTGGGCGTCGGGCGGCCCAGAAGGCATCGCCGCGCTTGGCGGCCCGGCGCTCCACCTTGACGGGGCCGGTGAAGTCGAGGTCGCTGTCGGAGATGGGGTCGAAGTCGAAGCCGGAGTACGTCGTCGTGCGGCGCACCATGGCCTTGGTGATGAAGTTTGTGAGCTTCAGTTCGACGATCATGTCGTCGCCCGTCATGACCTGCTCGCCCGAGGGGAGGCGGTTGAAGTTCTGGATCAGTCGCATCGACTCCACGAAATTGATGCCGCTCTTGACGGGGATGCCGATGTCGATCTTGCGGATGCGGTAGGTGCTGTCGGCCGTGACGTAGAGGCTGCCCGAGTAGCCTATGTCGCGCGGATTGTTGGGCGTGAAGTCGAGCTGGATGCAGCGCTCGCCGCTCACCTCGAGGGTGTCGATGATGAAATAGCGGTAGAAGGCGATGGCGCCGTGGTCGGCGATGGGGGAGAGGAAGCTGTTGTGCATCAGAACCGTCTTGTCCTGATAAAGGTCAACGTCGGCAAAAGCGTCCTTGAGGATGGTGGTGAGCAGGCCGCCGGTGGAGAAGAGCTGGGTGATGCCCTCCGTGCGGTCGCCGGTGACGATCTGTTTCTCCGTGCGCGGCTCTTTGCGCCATAGGAGTTCGGAAGCCTGCTCCGTGACGGTGAGGGGCAGGATGAGCTTGCCCGTCTCGTTGCAGACCTCGACGTGGTCCTTGAGGAAGGGCATGCGCTTGAAGTGGTCCTCTTGGAAGACTTTGTCAGTCACCTCGTTGAGGGCCATCATCGTGCGCGAATACTTGTCGATGGTGTAGTAATCGTGGCGTTTGAGGTCGTTCTCCCCCTTGGCGGCGATGACCTTGCGCATGAGTTCGACAGCCGGATTATTCTTGCGCGAATAGCGCGTGCGGTGGCCCGTGACGTTGGCCGTGCCGAGCTGGCTGTCCATAGACGTAAGGCGGACGATGAGGGAGTCGGCCGCGCGGTTGAGTGTGATGGTCTTCGTCTCGTAACCGATGACGGAGAATCGCTGGCGTCCGGCGCGGAAGGGGAGGTCGAAGCGTCCCTCGACATCGGTGCGGCTGACCTTGCCGTCGGGTGTGGTGACGACGGTGAAGGGGAGCTGTTCGCCGGTCTTGGCATCGACGACACGCCCCTTGAGCCTTGACTGGGCAAGGGCGGCACCGGTCGTGGCAAGGAGGATGAGGAGGAAGGACAGCAGACGTTTCACGGGAGAAAAGGGATAGGGAGGGTAAAGTGACGTGTGGAAAAATAATACCTCACGACAGGCGGCCTCTCCGGCGCATAGGGTGCGGGGGAGGGGCGGGCCGTCTGCACCAGAGGCGCTGGCGGCCCGTCGGCCTGTCGTGGGGTATCGGTAGGATAATGTTCCGCTCCGTCGTACGGTCGTCAGGACCGGAGACGGGAGCCGGAGGGGGGAAAGCGGACGGAGGGCTTAGTCAAGCTCTTCGTCGGCCTCGTAGCCGCCCATCTCGCGCAGGGCGTTCTTGAGCATGACGTACTGCTTGAAGAGGTGGTTGACGGGAATCTCGTCGTGTTCGAAGTCGTGCATCGGGCTCTTGAGGAAGAAGCTCAGGAAGCGCTGGATGCCGTAGCGGCCCTTGCGGGCGGCGAGGTCGGTGAGCAATACGAGGTCGAGCACCAAGGGAGCGGCGAGGATGGAGTCGCGGCAGAGGAAGTTGATCTTGATCTGCATCGGGTAGCCCATCCAGCCGAAGATGTCGATGTTGTCCCAGCCCTCCTTGTTGTCGTTGCGGGGCGGGTAGTAGTTGATGCGCACCTTGTGGTAGTAGTCGCCGTAGAGGTCGGGCTGATCTTCGGGCGTGAGGATGCTCTCAAGGGTAGAGAGCTTGGATACCTCCTTGGTGTGGAAGTTTGCGGGCTCGTCGAGCACGAGTCCGTCGCGGTTGCCGAGGATGTTGGTCGAGAACCAGCCTGAGAGTCCCAGGCAGCGGGTGCCGATGATGGGTGCGAAGCCCGACTTGACGAGCGTCTGGCCGGTCTTGAAGTCCTTGCCGGCGATGGGCATCTTCGTCTTCTCGGCCATCTCCCACATGGCGGGAATGTCTACCGTCGTGTTGGGAGCGCCCATGATGAAGGGGGCGCCTTCGGAGAGGGCTGCGTAGGCGTAGCACATAGAGGGGGCAATGTGCTTGCGGTCGTCTGCCTTCATAGCTGCCTCGAGGTGGGCGAGCGTGTCGTGTACGGTCGGCTCGTAGGGCACGTAGATCTCGGTGGAGGCGGCCCAGATGACTACGACGCGGTCAACCTTGTGCTCGGCCTTGAAGTTGCGGATGTCGGCGCGCAGGGCTTCGACCATGTCCCAACGGGTGGCGCAGCTCTTGACGTTGTTGCCATCGAGCCGGCAGGCAAACTGGTGGTCGAAGGCGGCGGGCATGGGGACGATGGCCTTGAGCTCGTCGCGCACGGGTTCGATGTCGCGGTCGCGGAGCACCTCGGCGTGGAGGGCGCTCTCATAGGCGTTGTCGGGATAGACGTCCCAGGCGCCAAACTCCAGATCGTCGAGTGAGGCGAGGGGTACGATCTCACCGTAGTGCAGGTAACGCTTGTCTTTGCCGCGACCTACGCGGATCTTGTCATACTGAGTCATTGAGCCAACGGGCTTGGCCAAGCCCTTGCGGGCCATCATGACACCGGTGATAAAGGTGGTGGTGACGGCACCGAGACCAACGCACATGACGCCAAGGCGTCCTTCTGCTTTTTCCATGATGCGGGGTTATAATGCTTTTAAGGGGAGCGGTCGTGCGGCCCTATAGCCGTACAGACTGCATCCTGTAGATTTATGTGATAGGTGGCGTCGCCCTGTCCGAAGGGCCGGGTAGCGCCTTGGTTGATTTGCGGTGCAAATGTAGCACTCCTCTCACAATCTGACACTAGTCCAAAGCCGCCTCGTGTGGACAATAAAACGGAAAGTTTGTTCTGAGTTTCCTCAGGGTCGGCGGCATATTGCGGCTCTCCTCGTTACCTTTTCGTTGTTAGAACGGCGTAGAGCGGTATTGCGATAGGGGACGGGGGGGGAGGAGAGTTTCCTGCGTTATTTTTGCTTAAACTTTTCTGATACACTGCAGATGTCTACCCTCGGCGCTCCAAATGGAGGGAAAATATAGGCTTTGCGATATATTGCGGGGGCGCTGTCGATCTCCTCACACAAGAGGCTGACTAGGGAAAACGGGAAGGCATCTCGGATAATCTCCAAGGCATCCGGCCCTGACGCGAAGGCGACCTGTCAGCGCCGCAAGGCGATGCGTTTCGCAGGGGGGGGATGTATGTCTGGCTGCCGGGATGATCGTATGCCGTAGCGGCCCCTATCGCCCGGCGGAACTGCCCAAGAGGTGCTTTTACCTCATGATCGTGCGAGGTCTTCAATGCCTGCCTACACTTTGCCACCTTACCTACCGAGCGTATTGTCAATCAATCGTTTAGGGGCGTAGGTAGGTTGGTGCTACCTACACCATTCTGCCACCCTGCCGTAGGGCTGTAGGCTTCAGGTCGGGTGTATGTAAGGTGTAGGAAGGGTGGCAGTGACGACAGACTTACCTACACCCTTAAGTAGTTGTGTGTCAGTGCGTCTGGCAGGTGTGGTGGCAGTGTGTAGGTAGTTCGTAAAAACTTCTCTATAAGAGCGTTTAGCTTGCCGTCCGCGGGGATAAAGGACGGGAAAAACGCCCGATCGCCCCTGCTCTAGAGTACGATCATGAGTGCCGTCATGATGACGATGCTCACGACGATGGTGCAGGAGTTGATGGTGCAGGAGAGTCCGACATCGCCCTTACACTTGGCCGTGAAGATGGCGCAGACGGCTGAGACGGGGGCGAACATGATCAGCACGAGCAGTTTGCGGATGTCGGCGCCGAAGGGGGCATAGGTGTAGAAGAGCCAGGCCAGCAACGTGGCCGAGGCATAACGCAACAGGAGGATGCTGCCGATGCGCCGGAGCTGACGGCGGCTCAGGTGGAGCTCAAATCCCATGCCGATCATGACCATGGCCAGAAAGGCGTTGGCCGCACCGACCGTGTCGGTGAAGGCGGTGACGACGGGCGGCAACTTCCACTCCAGCACCGAGAGGATGACCATGGCGATATAGGTGTCCATCGCTACGGAGGCAAACATGCGGCGCAGGAAGAGGCTGAGGGTCGACCGCTCCCCCGTGCCGGCCACCGAGGCCGCCATCGAGTAGGTAGCGCCCGTGCAGAGCAGGGAGTTGCCGGCATCGAAGAGGCAGGTCGCCACGACCCCCGCAGGCCCAAGGAAACTCTGGATGTAGGGCATCGTGAAGCATCCGATGTTGTAGCCAGAGAGGTTGATCATGTTGAAGGCCCGGGTCTTCCGGTCGCCGCGCAGGGCGACGAGATAGCCCAGGCCGATGGTCAGCAGGTTACACGCCACACCCAGCACCACGAGCATGAGAAGCGAGGTGCCGACGCTGATACGGTTGAAGTTGGAGATGACGGCACAGGGCAGCGTGATCTTCAGCACGATGTTGGAGATGAGCTTAAACTCGTGGTCCTTGAAGAATCCGCCGCGCTTGAGCAAGAAGGAGAGGATGATGATAAACACAAAGGCCGAGACCTTTGTCAGAATGGTAAGCATGAGCTGTATGGGGCGGGAAGGGAAAGGATGCGCCCTCCCCGCTACGGAGTGCAAAGTTACCCCCGTCTGTGTGATGGCCGTATCGCCGGAGGGGCAGGAAGTAAGGGCGCGCGGCCGGATGAGCCCTGGCTGAGAGGTGCGGTTGGCGGCAGACGGGTATATCGGGTGGCGGTGCGGGGGGCTCGGCTTCAAGCGGCGGCCTCGGCTGTGGTTGCTTAAAACTATATTGTCGGCTGAAACGATTAAATCGACTGAAACTGATGAATCTTTCCCCCCCCCTGAAGCAGAGGCCTCACCGCTCAATCCCTATCGGCTTAACTCCTTAACTCCTTCTTATACACATTGGTCTCTCTCGGCTCAAAGCCCAGGCTGCGGTAGAGCCGGTTGGCCGCTTCGCGGGAGGGACGTGAGGTGAGGTTGAGGCTCTGAGCACCGGCACGGCGGGCTTCGGCGGTAAGATGCTCGATGAGGCGGCGGGCGTAGCCCTTGCCGCGGTGAGCGGGGAGGGTGACGACATCCTCCACCCAGGCCTTCGTGCCCGTCGGGAGGGGGCAGAGGCTAAGGGTCGCCATGGCGAGGAGTCGGTGCTCCGGCGTGCGGAGGGCATAGATGCGGCTCGTCTCGTCTCCGACGATCTCGCGGAGCGCTCCCTCGGTGAGCGTGTGCGGGCGGGTCGACAGGGCTGCGAGGAGCTGCTGCAGATCGTTGAGCGTGTCGGGGCCGCAGTCGTAGGGCCGCAGGCGGACGAGTTCTACGTCCTTCACCTCCCGCTCGAGCCCTTCGTCGGGCAGGTCGGCCAGGAGCGAGCGCATCGTGCGCCCCAGCAGCGGGTGCACGAGGTCGGGGGCGATGTCACAGAGGGGCTCAAGGACGAAGCGCCGCAGGTGCAAGGACGGATGGGGCAAGGTGAGCGTTTCGGTCCGGGCCTGTTCTTTGCCGTAGAGCAGCAGGTCGATGTCGATCGTGCGGTCGCCGTAGTGGCCGTCGTGGCTCTTGGTCGTGCGGCCCAGGTTGCGCTCGATCTGCTGCGTGAGGTGCAGGACGGTGCTGACGTCGAGGTCGGTATCGAGTGCGGCGGCGGCGTTGAGGAAGAGGTGTTCGGAACTGAAGCCCACGGGTTTCGTCACGTAGCATGGCGAGTAAGCCCTCACGCGGCCGACCTGACGGTCGAGCTGCGTGAGGGCTTCGTCGATGTAAGTCCGCCGGTCTCCGAGGTTGGAGCCGAGGGCGAGATAGAGTGTGGGCATGGGTCAGTCAATGATAAGCATGCAGTCGCCAAAGGGGCCGAACTTATACTCGTGCTTGAGTGCCTCCTCGTAGGCGTGCATCGTCTGCTCGTAGCCGCCAAAGGCTGTGGTGAGCATCAGCAGGGTGGAGTAGGGCATCTGGAAGTTGGAGAGCATGGCATTGGCCACGTGGAAGTCGTAGGGCGGGAAGATGAACTTGTTGGTCCAGCCTTCATACTCCTTGATGCGGTTGTCAGTGCTGCAGGCCACCTCGAGTGCGCGCTGTACGGTCGTGCCGATGGCCACGACGTTGCGCTCCTCATCGAGGGCTTTGTTGACCAGGCGGCAGCACTCGGCGCCAACGGCCATCTGCTCCGAGTCGACCTTGTGCTTGGTGAGATCTTCGACGTCGGTGTCGCGGAAGCTCCCCAGTCCGCAGTGGAGGGTGATAAAGGCCATGTCGATTCCCTTGATCTCCATGCGCTTGAGCATCTCGCGCGAGAAGTGGAGACCGGCGGTCGGGGCGGTCACGGCACCCTCGTTTTTGGCGAAGAGGCACTGGAAGCGCTCGATGTCTTCGGGTTCGCTCTCGCGACCGATAAAGCGGGGGATCGGCGCTTCGCCCAAGGCGTAGAGCGAGCGCTTAAACTCTTCGTGGTCGCCGTCGTAGAGGAAACGGAGCGTGCGGCCGCGGCTCGTTGTGTTGTCGATTACCTCGGCCACGATGGAGTTGTCTTCTCCGAAGTAGAGTTTGTTGCCGATGCGGATCTTGCGGGCGGGGTCTACGAGCACATCCCAGAGACGGAGCTCGCGGTTGAGTTCGCGCAGGAGAAACACCTCGATCTTGGCTCCCGTCTTCTCCTTATTGCCGTAGAGGCGGGCGGGGAAGACCTTCGTGTCGTTGAAGACGAAGACGTCCTTCTCATTAAAGAAAGTAAGGATGTCCTTAAACATCAGGTGCTCCAGATCGCCCGTCTTGCGGTGGAGAACCATCATCTTACACTCGTCGCGGTGGGGGGCGGGATACTTGGCGATGAGTTCCTGAGGGAGCTTGAAGTCGAATTGGGAGAGCTTCATGTATAAAGAGGTGTGTTTTGTTACGGAGTGTGGTGTGTGGGGCGCGGTCAGGCGGGCAGTGTCGTGTCGATCTCCTGCCGAGAGAGCCACTCCTCGAAGGTCTCGAGGGTAAAGCACTGCTCGGCCGAATAGTCGCCCACGCGGGTGCGTCGGAGTGCGGTGAGGTGTGCACCGCTGTGGAGTGCCTCACCGATGTCACGGGCCAGTGCGCGGATGTAGGTTCCCTTGGAGCAGACGATGCGGAGGGTGATCTCATGCCGATCGAGGGCGCAGTCTGTCAGCTCAATCTCGTCGATGCGCAGGGGCTTGGCCTTGAGTTCTACCTCGTCGCCCCGCCCCTTGCGGGCAAGGTCGTAGGCGCGTTTGCCTCCGACCTTGCAGGCGGAGAATACGGGCGGCACCTGCATGATGTCGCCCACGAAGGTGGAAAGCACGCGACGCACTTCGGCCTCGGTGATGTGGTCGGTGGGGTAGGTGGCGTCGACGGGGTGTTCGAGGTCGTAACTCGGCGTGGTGGCGCCGAGGCGGAGAGTGGCGACATACTCCTTGACGCCCGTCTGGAGGGCCTCGATGCGCTTGGTGGCGCGGCCGGTGCAGATGACCATGACGCCCGTAGCGAGGGGGTCGAGCGTGCCGGCATGGCCCACCTTGAGCTTTCGGCCCCCCATGGCGCGGGTGATAAGCCAGCGCACGCGGGCTACAAGCTGGAAGGAGGTCATGCCTAGCGGCTTATCAAAGGAGAGAACCTGGCCTGTGAGGAAATTCATAGCTAGCGTGTCGGGGTGAGTCTGTACGTCGTCAGGGGCGTCAAGCTGCCATGGTCAGGCCGTAGCCGAGCAGGTCGAGCACGATGATCACGAGGCCGGCAATGATGCGGTACCAGCCGAAGGCCTTGAAGCCGTAGCGCGTTACGTAGCCGATGAAGAACTTGATTGCGGCGATGGCTACGATGTAAGCTACGACTGAGCCGAGAATCAGCATGGCCAAGTTATTGCCCTCGGTGAGGATGTTGCCGCCGCCGTGGCTGATGAGCTTGTAGAGCTCCAAGCAGGTGGCGCCGAACATGGTCGGCACGGCGAGGAAGAAGCTGAACTCGGCCGCGGCCTTGCGCGTGAGGCGCTGCGACATACCGCCGACAATCGTAGCCATCGAGCGCGATACGCCGGGGATCATTGAGATGCACTGCACCAGACCGATGACGAAGGCTCGCTTGTAGGTCAGCGGGGTGGAGCTGCTGCCGTGGTTGAAGATCTGGTCGCAGAAGAGCATAAACACACCGCCCACGATGAGCATCACCGCTACGAGCGTGACGTTGCCCAGGTTGCTCTCGATGAAGTCGTTGAAGGCCAGGCCCAGCACCACGGCGGGCACTACGCCGACGATGAGCTTGAGGTAGAAGCGCCAGATGGCCTGCCACCAGGTGTAGCCGTGCGTACGCATCGTTTCGGGGTAGAAGAATTTGCGCCAGTAAAGGCAGACCACCGAGAGGATGGCGCCAAACTGTATGATGACCGTAAAGGCGTTGACAAACTTGTCGGTTGTATCGACCTTGAGCAGGCTCTCGGCGATGATCATGTGTCCCGTTGACGATACGGGGAGAAACTCTGTCAGTCCCTCAACGATGGCGATGATGATGGTCTCTAACCAGGTCATGTGAAGTATTTATATATAAGAGGTGTGGAACGGTGGCCTTAGGCCTTGTCGGTCTGATTTGAGGCTTCGTCGGCAGTCGTGTCGGCCTGCTTGTTGCGGGGCTTGCGGATGATGGCGTAGATCATCGAGAGATAACCTACGAGGCATACGAAGGGGGCAACCTTGATGTGGCGGGCATCGAAGATGGCGGGGTTGAAGGTCGTTTCGTCAGAGCCGGAGCCCGACATGAGGATCATGCCGATGATGACGATGGCCATGCCGATGGCCAGGAGGATGAAGTTGACCCGATCGAAGGCAAACACGCGTTTGGTGGGTGCTGACATAATAGATAAGAGGATAAAAATGGGGGAGAATGATGGATCCGAAGAGGCGCGGGGCTACAGGCGCCGAGCGCCCTATTTGAGGTAGACCTCGCCGCCTCGCAGGCGGAGGTGGCGGTTGACGCTCACCCAGGCGCAGCAGACGGTCAGGATGATGCCGCAGGCGGCCACGATGCCCAACGTGAGGGTCCAGACCCAGGGATCGATGAGCTGGCTGAGATAGATGTCGCCCGCGCCCGCTTCGAACTGTAGGTAGTAGAGGCTGCCGCCCAGCACGGCTCCTGAGATAATGACGGCCACGAGACCGATGCGAAGCGCCTGCCAGATAAAGGGCCGGCGGATAAAACCCCAGCTGGCGCCTACGAGTTTCATCGTGTGGATCGTGTAGCGCCGGGCGTAGATGTTCATACGGATCGTGTTGTTGATCAGAGAGAACGATACGAGCGTCAGCAGGGCGGCTACGACCAGCAGGCCCAGCCCCACGGCGGGGATCGTGCGGTCGATGCTCTGCATCACGTCACGCGGATAGGCCACGTCGCTCACGCCCGGCAGGGCGCGGATGCTCGCCTCGTAGTGGGCGAGGCTGTCGAGGTTGGCATAGTCGGCTTTGAGGTAGACCTCAAACTCGGCGGGGATGGGGCTTGAGCCCACAAACTCGCCCATGTCGCCCTGCAGGGCATCGTTCATTTCGCGGGTGCCCTGTTCCTTGCTGATGTAGTTGACCCGGGCGGCATAGGGAGCGGTGCGCAGTCGGGCCTGCGTGGCCTTGAGCTGAGCCGGAGCGATGCTGTCGGAGAGCATCACCTCGACGGTGAGGCCCTCGCGCAGTTGACGGCTGAAGTTTGTGCCGATGGTGACGAACATCACCACCGTGCCCAGCAAGAGGAGCACGAGGGTGGTGCTGATGCAGGTCGTGACGGTGCTCAGATGGCCTGCGCGGCGTGGCTTTTTGCGTTTGTTCATCGTGGAGAGACGAGAAATAAGTGCCTAATGAGGCTAAAATCGTACAAAAGTACAGTCTAAAGGCTGTCATCTCCAAATATTTCGGCGGATTTTCCCCTGTCATCGGCTTCGGAGCGGCGTTGTCTCCGCCCCGTTGTCAATCCGCCGGAGGGCTGCAAACCCTCGCGGCCGAGAGTTTCCGTCTGTAGTCAAGGGAGATAGCGACGGATTATTCGTACTTTTGCCAAATCATTTTAACCGTTACCCGCCGTACACATGAGAGAGTTTATGCGCATGATTGGGCAGTACGTCCGCCCCTACAAGGCTTATCTTGTGGGGTCTTTGCTGTTCAATCTGCTCTCGGCCATCCTCAACGTCTTTTCCTTCCTCTCCATCATCCCGATGCTGCAGATGCTCTTCGGCATCGATCAGAACCGCTATGAGTTTATTCCCTGGTCGGCTGCAGGCATGAGCATCAAGGACATCGCCGTCAACAATATGTATTGGTACACGACGGAACTGATGGACCGCTACGGGGCCGCCACGGCGCTGCTCTTTATCGGACTCTTTCTGATCGTCACGACCCTGCTCAAGACCGGCGCCTACTTTGCCTCGGTCGGTATCATGGTGCCTATGCGCACCGGCATCGTGCGGGACATCCGCCAGCGCATCTACCACAAGATCGTCTCTCTCCCCCTCTCCTTCTTCTCCGATGAGCGTAAGGGCGACATCATCGCCCGCATGAGCGGCGACGTCAACGAGGTGGAGAACTCCATCATGGGGTCGCTCGACATGTTGGTCAAAAACCCCATCCTGCTTATCTGCTACTTCGGCGTACTGATCTACACCTCGTGGCAGTTGACGCTCTTCACCGTCATCGTCCTCCCTCTGATGGGCTGGCTCATGGGCCGCATCGGCCGCAAGCTCAAGCACCAGAGCCTGGAGGCGCAGAACAAGTGGAGCGACACGATGGCGCAGGTCGAGGAGACGCTGGGCGGCATGCGCATCATCAAGGCCTTTACGGCGGAGCGGAAGATGAACGATCGCTTCGACCGCTGCACCGACGATTTCCGTCGCGCCTCCTCGCGTGTGGCCCTGCGTCAGGCTTCGGCCCACCCTGTGAGCGAATTTCTCGGCACGGCGCTCATCGTCCTTGTCCTCTGGTACGGCGGCACGCTCATCTTCAGCGACCACTCGCCGATCGATGCACCGACCTTCATCTTCTACATGGTGATCCTCTACAGCATCATCCAGCCGCTCAAGGACTTCTCAAAGGCGAGCTACAGCATCCCCAAGGGTATGGCTTCGGTCGAGCGTATCAACAAAATCCTCGACGCCCCCAACCCCATCACCGAGCAGCCTAACCCCGTCCACATCGACGGGCTGAAGAATGAGATCGTCTTCCGCGGCGTGACCTTCTCCTACAACGACTCCACCCCCGTGCTCCACGGCATCGACCTTACCGTCAAGCGCGGCCAGACAATCGCCCTGGTCGGCCAGAGCGGTTCGGGCAAGTCGACCCTCGTCGACCTGCTGCCCCGCTACCACGACGTGACGGGCGGCGAGATCCTCATTGACGGGGTCAATGTCAAGGCCCTCGCCCTCTCAGACCTGCGCGCCCTCATCGGCAATGTCAACCAAGAGGCGATCCTCTTCAACGACACCTTCTACAACAACATCACCTTCGGCGTGAGTGACGCCACGATGGAGCAGGTCGTCGAGGCTGCCAAGGTGGCCAATGCTCACGACTTCATCATGGAGTCTGAAAAAGGTTACGAGACGAATGTCGGTGACCGAGGCTGCCGCCTCTCGGGCGGCCAGCGCCAGCGCATCTCCATTGCCCGTGCCATTCTCAAGAACCCCGACATCCTCATCCTCGACGAAGCCACTTCGGCCCTCGACACCGAGAGTGAGCGCCTCGTGCAGGATGCGCTCGAACATCTCATGAAGACGCGCACGACCATCGCCATTGCCCACCGCCTCTCCACCATCCGTCATGCCGACGAGATCTGCGTGCTACACGAGGGCCGCATCGTCGAGCGGGGCACGCACGAGGCACTCATCGCCCTGGGCGGCTATTATAAGAAGCTCAATGACATGCAGCAGTTGTAGGAGTTAAGAAGTTAGCGGAATTAAGAAGTTGAACCGATAGGTGCTGAGCGGCGGAATTTTGCCCGCGGAGATCGGCTCGTTTCAGTCGATTGATCCGATTTTCTCGATTTAATCGACCGAAACGACAGAATCGACTAAAACAACCGAATCGACTGGAGCAACTCCCCTCAATCAACTCTTTAGCCCCCATCGGCTTAACTTCTCAATTCCTAAGACACCTTTGCCTTTCCTATCATTTCCTCCCCTATGCGTCAGACGTTAACTCTTCTGCGATATTACTTTACGCTCGTCATCCTCTTTGTCGTAGCGAAGCCCCTCTTCATCCTCTCGCAAAGCCATGAGGTGACGGGGACATTGTCCGTCAGTGATTATTTCGACGTGATGGCGCACGGTCTACCCCTCGATCTGGCGACGGCGGGCTATGCCACGGCACCCGTGTGGTTGCTGCTCGCGCTGACGCTCTGGATAAGGGTGCCCAAGATGCGCCTTGTCTATCATGTCTACGTTGCGATCGTAGCCAGCCTGCTGGCCGTCATCTGGGTGGCCGATGCCTGCATCTACTCCTTCTGGGGCATCAAGCTCGACGGCACCGTCTGGGGCTACATCAGCCAGCCCGAGGGGGCGCTGCGCAGCGTCTCGGGCGGCTATGCCCTGCTTGTGGCGCTGGTCATCGTCGTGGTGGGCGTAGCGGTCTTCTCGCTGCTGCGCCGGGCGCTCCCCGCCAATCTCGGTCGCTGCCGCCGTCCCATCGGGTGGTCAGCCCTGTGGATCGTCATGGGCGGCCTCCTCTTCCTCGGCATCCGCGGCGGCGTGGGCCGCAGCACGGCCAATGTGGGCATGGTCTATTACAGTGACCGTCCCTTCCTCAACCATGCCGCGGTTAACCCCGTTTTCAGCATCGTCTCCTCTCTCTTCAAAACGCGCGACTTCGCTGCTGAATACAATTTCTATCCCGAAGCCCGCCGGCGTGCCCTCTTCTCCACTCTTGAGTACAACACGCAGAGCGTCTCCCCCGACAGCCTCCTCACCACCTCCCGCCCTAACGTGCTCCTCATCCTCATGGAGGGCTGCGGCGGCACCTTTGTCCATGCCGTCGACTCGCTCAGCGACCCCAATGTGACGCCCAACCTCAACCGCCTGGCGCGTGAGGGCGTGGTCTTCACCCAGTGCTACGCCAACTCCTTCCGCACCGACCGCGGCACGGTCTCCACGCTGAGCGGCTACCCCGCCTATCCCGACCTGAGCGTGATGAAAGTGCCCGTCCTTGTGCAGCATCTTCCCTCCATCGCCCGGACCCTGCGCGGGGCGGGTTACAGCACGTCCTTCCTCTACGGCGGTGACATCAACTTCACCGGCACGCACGGCTATCTCGTGGCAACCGGTTACGGGGAGACCCGTGGCGACACGTCCTTCCCCGTCAGTGTCCGGCGCACCCATGCCTGGGGCGTGACCGACGGCATTGTGCTCGACACCCTCTATCAGATGGTCACGCGCCAGCCCGCCGGCCGGCCCTGGCACATCGGCTGCCTCACCCTCGCCAGCCATGAGCCTTGGCAGGTGCCCTACAACCGCATCAAGGGCGATGAACGGGCCAACGCCATGGCCTATCTCGATGACTGCATCGGCCGCTTCATCGACCGCCTGCGCCGCACGCCGGCCTGGGCCAGCACCCTTGTCATCCTCCTGCCCGACCACGGCATCGGCTACCCCGAAGGGCTCTCCGACAGCGATCCTCGCCGCTCTCACATCCCCCTGATTTGGACGGGTGGCGCCGTGCGCAAGGCACGGACCATTCCTACCCTCTGCAACCAGAGCGACCTCGCCGCTACCCTCCTCGGCCAGCTCGGCCTGCCTCATGCCGACTTCCGCTTCTCGCGCGACGTCATGAGCTGCAGCTACACCCGTCCCTCGGCTGCCCACACCTGGAGCGGCGGCTTCCTGTGGCTCGAGCCTGCCGGCCGCACGGTCTTTGACCTCGTGCGCCAGCCTGTGGGCGTCAGTGCTTCCGTCCCTGCTCCCTCGCCCCAGCGCGAGCAGCGTGCCAAGGCTTATCTCCAGACAATTTATGACGATCTGGGGGACTAAATGCCCGGCACTACTACCGTTCGCACTTTCCCTCATTCGCATTATCTCCTCACTCATCGCATGCCCCACCGCATCCTAATCACCGGCGCTTCTGGCTTCATCGGAAGCCACCTGGTCGAGCGCGCTCTCGCCGAGGGTTACGAACCCTGGGCCGCCGTGCGCCCTACCAGTTCGCGCCGCTATCTGGCTGATCCTCACATCCGCTTCATCGAACTCGATCTTGGCGATGACGCCCGTCTCGCCGACCAGCTCAAGACCCACGTGAGCGCCGAGGGTCCCTTTGATGCCGTCATCCATGCAGCGGGGGCTACGAAGTGCCGCCACGCGGCCGACTTCTTCACGGTCAATGCCGAGGGCACGGTCCGTCTGGCCCGCACCCTGCTCTCAACGGGTGCCCTGCGAGCAGAGGGTCGCTTTGTCTTCATCAGTTCGCTCAGCGTCATGGGCCCTGTCCGTGAGGCTGACGGCGCCCCCATCACGGAAGCCGACCACCCCGTGCCCGATACGGCTTACGGTTGCTCCAAACTCGCCGCCGAGGCTGCGCTGGCCGACATCGCCGGACTCAACTACATCATCCTGCGCCCCACGGGGGTCTATGGTCCCCGCGAGCGCGACTATTACCTCATGGCGGAGTCCATCCGCCGCCATACCGACTTTGCCGTCGGATACCGGCCGCAGCACCTGACGTTTATCTACGTCGACGACCTCGTCAGCGCTGCCTTCCTCGCCCTGACGCGGGGCACGCGCGGCAAGGCCTACTTCCTCAGCGACGGCGGCGTCTACTCCAGCCGCGCCTTCAGCGACCTGCTGCAGCGCGAGATGGGTGTGCGCTTCGTCCTCCATGTGACGGCCCCGCTGTGGTTTCTCCGTGCGGTCTGCGCCGTGAGCGGCTGGGTGGGGCGTCTGCGCGGCCGTGCCGTAACGCTCAATCCGGACAAATACCGCATCATGCGCCAGCGCAACTGGCAGTGTGACCTCACCCCTGCCCGCCGGGATCTGGGCTACGAACCGGCCTGGCCGCTTGACCGCGGCGTGCGGGCCACCGTGGCCTGGTATGTCCGGGCCGGCTGGCTGTAAAATCGCAGCGCCCTTGCCCGTATCCTCTGAAGTCAAGCATCCGAGCCGGCAGGCCGGTCGTTCACGGGCTCTGCCCGCCACCCCTCCCCACCACCGCCTGATCGAGGCTCACCATCCTATCTACACTCACTATCTCCCTTTTATGTCCCGTCCCATCAGCCGCCGCCCGCTCCCTATCGAACTGGTGACCCTGGCCTATACCTTTCTGACGACCCTGCTTATCTTCATCCTGTGGGATCGCATCTCCACCCCTTGGCAGCTCCTTGAGGGCCGTGCCTTCGTCCTCGTCGGGATGGGACTCCTTTACCTCATCTACCGCAAACGGCCCGGCGGCGCCACCCTCCTGCTGCGCTACCTCTTCCCCGTCTGCCTCCTGAGCTACTGGTATCCTGACACCTACGAGTTTTGCCAGCTCTTCCCCAACCTCGACCATATCTTTGCCCAGGCCGACGCCACGCTCTTCGGTTGCCAGCCCTCCATCGTCTTCTCCCAGGCCGTGCCGCAGAAGCTTTGGAGCGAACTTTTCCATCTTGGCTACTTCGCCTACTATCCGATGATTGTGCTGACGGTGCTGGCTCCTCTCTTCACCGACAGCCGCCTCTTCGAGCGCACGTCGTTTGTCGTGCTCACGGGCTTCTTCTTCTTTTATACTATTTACCTTTTCCTTCCCGTAGCCGGTCCGCAGTATTACTTCCACGCCGTGGGGCAGGAGCTCATCCTCTCTGGGGAATATCCTGAGCTGGGCGACTACTTCCGTTACCACACCGAACTGGCTCTCTCGCCCGGCCCCGAGGGCTTCTTCCGCACGCTGGTGGAGCAGACGCAGGCCACGGGCGAACGGCCTACGGCCGCCTTCCCCTCCTCCCATGTCGGCATGAGCACCATTTTGATGTTCCTCCTCTGGCGCAACCGCCGCTGGCTCTGCCTGATCTGCCTGCCCTTCTACGTGCTGCTCTGCTGCGCCACGGTCTATATCCAGGCCCACTACCTGATTGACGTCTTCGGCGGTCTCATCTGCGCCGTCATCTTCTATCCCCTCTGCAACTGGCTCTGGGATCACTTCTCCCGCCGTCAGGATCCTGTGCTCAACCTGCGGGAGGCCTAGGGGACCATGCGTATCCTTAGCGCATATATACCTTTATTATATTCTATTCTATGTATCACTTCCACTCTCAGGGAGTGCGTGCGGTGACGTTCCGCCGTTTCTCCCGCAAGGGCTATGCCCTGCTCACGTGCTTTCACCGCGAGGTGCGCATCGGCGTGCTGAGCGCTGCGATGCTTGCCTGCGCCGCTCCGCGCCTCATGGCCGCTTCCGCAGCGGTAGCAGAGGGCACGATGGCACCGGCTGAAGAGGATGCTGCGGTCGCGGCGGTCACGGAGACTGCCCTGCCCGCTGACAGCCTCCTGCCCGCCACCCTCACGCGCGAGGCCGAAGTCACTGCCTCGCGAGCTCCGCTAGGCGCGGGCCTTACTGCCCGCCAGGTCACGGTCTTGACTCGTGACGAACTTGCGTCCGCCGGCGTCCGGACGATCAACGACGCCCTCAAACTCTCCTCGGCCATTGATGTCCGTCAGCGTGGAGCGTTTGGTATTCAGACGGACATCAGCATCGATGGCGGCACGCACGATCAGATAGCCATCCTGCTCAACGGCGTGCCACTCGTCAATCCTCAGACCGGCCACAATGCGGCCGACTTCCCCGTCAACCTTTCCGACATCGAGCGTATCGAGGTGCTTGAGGGCGCTGCCTCCCGCGTGATGGGCAGCCAGGCCTTCAGCGGCGCCATCAACATCGTGACCCGCAGCGGTGCTGCGGCAGACGGCTCACGTCCCTCTCCGCTGGAGGCCCGCTTTGAGGGCGGTTCTTACGCCACCTTCCGCGGTGAGGCCCGCACGGCCTGGCGCTGGGGAAAGGGCTGGAGTGCCTCGGCCAGCGGCAGCGGCCAGCGTTCTGACGGTGCGGTGACCAACGGCGATTTCAAGGGCGGCAAGGGCTTTGCCCTGCTCTCCTACGATGCCTCTGACCTGCGTTTTGACCTCCAGGCAGGCGCTACGGCCAACGACTTCGGCGCCAACACCTTCTACTCCGCAGCTTACCCCGATCAGTGGGAGGCCACGCGCCGTTACATCCTCTCAGCCCGGGCCGCCTCCCGTGGCCGCCTCCACCTCACCCCGCAGCTTTCGTGGGTGCGCAGCCTCGATCACTTCCAGCTCACGCGCCACAGCGACAAGGGAGAGAACTTCCACCGCACGGACGTCTTCACCGTCGGCCTGAGCGGCTGGGGCGACTGGGCGCTTGGCCGCACCTCCTTCGGTGCAGAAATGCGGCGTGAAAACATCTTCAGCACCAATCTAGGTAATCCCCTTACCGAGGATCGCTACCTCCACATCCGCGGGGAGGAAGGACGCTATTATACGCGTTCGGCCGACCGCACGAACATCTCCTACTTCTTTGAGCACAACGTCGTCTTCGCCCGCCGCTTCACCCTCTCAGCCGGTGTCATGGCGGAGACGAACACGGGGGTGGACTCACGCTACCGTTTCTACCCCGGCGTAGACCTGAGCTATCGTCCTATCCGTCCCGTCCGCCTTTATGCCTCGTGGGAGCGGGCCATGCGCCTCCCCTCTTTCACCGATCTGTGGTATAAGAGTCCGACGCAGGAGGGCAACGTGGGCTTGCGCCCCGAGGAGTGCTGGACGGCCCGTCTCGGTGCCGATCTCAGCTGGCCGGGCGTGAGCGTCAAGGCAAAGGCTCACTATCGCCGTGGTACGCATATGATCGACTGGATCATGCGTTCGGCCGATGACATCTACCATGCCACCTCCTTTTCGCTCGACAACTATGGTCTCGGTCTCGACGCCGCTCTTGATCTCAGCCATCTCTTTGGCAAGCGCCAGCCCCTGGAGCGCCTCGCCATCAGCTATACCTGGCTGGGCCAGCACCGCCGTGCCGGAGAGGCTTACTTCAAGTCAAACTATGCCATGGAGTATCTCCGCCATAAGTTTGTCGCCACGCTGCGTCACCGCATCGTCTCCCGTCTCCATGCCGACTGGACGCTCCGTGTGCAGCAGCGCGAGGGCTCTTACCTCGTCTACCGCAACCTCAAGCCGACGGCCGAACTCCAGCCTTACGGCACGCATGCCCTCCTTGACCTCCGTCTGACCTGGGCGGCCCGGCGCTGGAGTGTCTATGCCGACCTCTCCAACTTGACGAATCACCGTTACTATGATCTGGCCAACGTCCGCCAGCCTGGCTTCGTGGCGTTGGGTGGCGCGACCTTCCGGTGGTAGGTTAACCTTGATCGGCTGCGAGTAAATGATCACGCACGTAATTCTACGGATAAATCCCCCAGACCGGTGTCAGCCACCCCTTGGGGGCTTAGCCGAGAGCCGTGCGGGATTATCCGTAAGGCCCGTTTGCGGACTTACTATCTCCTTTTGACGCCATGCCATCCCGTCGCGACGGGGTGGCATGGCGTTTTGTCTATCTGGGCACTTGTTGCGGACTTCCCTCTGGCCGTGCGGATGACGGCTGATACCGGTCTGGGCTTGTTCTTGCCCTTTCTCGCCGGGTGGTGGATAGTTTCACGGGGAACGTCTGACCTGCGCACGGGTTTATATATAATTTTGCCTCCGCAAACAGCCTGTTCCCTTACCATGCTCAACTATCCCATTCTCTCCAAGGCGCTGGGTACCCTGCTGCTGCTCGAAGCCGTGCTCCTGGGCGTGTGCTTCGGCATGGGCTATACCTTCCGCGAGACGGACCATCTGACCTTCGGTGTTCCCCTGCTGATCTCTCTGATGCTGGGCGGCTTGCTTCTTGTGCTGGGCCGTCGGGCGGAGAATCGCATGAGCCGTCGCGATGCCTACCTCATTGTGAGCCTTACGTGGGTCATATTCTCCGCCATCGGCATGCTCCCCTTTCTCCTGGGCGGTTACACCGACCGTGTGGCCGCCGCCTTTACAGAGACCATGTCGGGTTTTACGACCACGGGGGCTACCGTCTTTGCCGACGTTGACGCCCTGCCGCGCTCCATCCTCGTGTGGCGCAGTCTCACCCATTGGATCGGCGGTATGGGTATCGTCTTTTTCACCATCGCCGTCCTTCCCAATATCAGCGGGGGCAATACCCGCCTCTTTGCGGCTGAGGCTACGGGGCTGAAGATCGGTAAGCTCCATCCCCGCATCGCCACCACCGCCCGCTGGATGTGGACCATCTACCTTACCCTCACCGTGGTCTGCATCCTGGCATACTGGGCCTGCGGTATGAGTCTCTTCGATGCCGTCAACCACGGTCTCTCCACCATCGGTACGGGCGGTTTCTCCACCCATACAGCAGGCTTTGCGTGGTTTGACTCGTCTGCCCTTGAGTGGGTCAGCACGCTCTTTATGGTCATTGCCGGCATCAACTGCACGCTGCTTTATCTCCTCTTCGTCAAGCACCGGTGGAGCGCGGTGTGGCACGACGGCGAACTCCGGCTCTTCCTCCTCATCTTTGCTGCGGGGGTGGTGATCATCACGGGTTTCAACATCGTGAGCACCCATCAGGACTTTCTGACAGCCCTGCGGGGGGCGGCCTTTAATGTCGCTTCGATGCAGAGCACGACGGGATTTTGCGACGAAAACTACATGACCTGGCATCCCGTCACCTGGGTCGTCCTCACGATTGTGAGCATCATCGGCGCCTGCGCTGGTTCGACGAGCGGCGGCCTTAAGGTCGTGCGCGTACTGATGACGTGGAAGATGGTCAAGACGGAATTTCGGCAGCTCCTACACCCCCATGCCGTTCTCCCGATTTACATCGACGGGCGCACCGTGACCCTCGACATGGCCCGCACCCTGCTGGCCTATCTCGTGGTCTATGTCATCCTTGTGACGATCGGTTCGACCGTCATGATTGCCGAAGGATTGCCTATGCTCGATGCTTTTGGCCTGGCTGTGTCCTCTTTCAGCAATGTAGGTCCCAGCGTGGGCTATGTCATCAGTCCCGTAGACGGTTGGGGCATCCTCTCCGATCTGAGCCTCTGGATCTGTTCCTTCTTGATGCTGGCGGGCCGTCTGGAGGTGTTCTCTCTCCTGTTGCTCTTTACCCCCGGATTCTGGCGGAGCAGGTGAGCGGAGATTCCAACGCCCTCGAGGCATATTCTGTGATCCCGAAGCAAAGTCTAGACTGGTAGTTAAGTGTGCATCCCTTTCATAGAATTGGCTGCGGTTCGGACAGGTGAAAGCTAGCTCTCGCCTGCCTTTCACCTTGCTCAATCCTTCGGGTTGCCATCAATGGAGGCCTCGTAACCGGGTACGAAGTGCCCGGTTATCTGTAGGTGGAGTCCCTCCGAGACAGCTTGAACGCTTATTACCCGATGGATGTTTGTACTGAACTCGGCTACAAACATGAAACGCCCCGCCCGGCTCTACGCGTGATGCGCAAGGCCGGGCGGGGCGTTATTCGTTTGTGTGATATGGCTTGTGGGTGGGCCGCGCTTAGTGGCGCTGGCGGCGTACGGAGAGACCGCTGCCGGAGGAGGAACTGCTGCGGGTGGCCTTGGGCGTCTTCTGCTTCGGAGCCTTGGGAGCCTTGGGAGCTTTGGTAGATGAGGCGCTGCTAACGGAGGAGCGACGGCTCGTGATTGCGCGGCGCGAGGTGGTGGTGGCAGTGCGGCGGGTCGTGCGGCTGCGGCGGCCGAGGGCGGCCAGTGAATCGGCCTGCACCTGCGCGAGAGAATCGGCCTTGAGGCGGGCGTAATAGGCGCTGTCGCGACCATAGACGTGCTCTTCTACGTCAGTGAGTTGCTTCTCGATACGGCGCTGTTCGCGGGCTACGGCAGAGTTGTCGGGGCAGTAGTTGGCGATGAGCTTATCCTGCAGGTTGACCGACTTATAGATCGTTCCCTTATATTGTCCCGTGGTGAAGTAGTCGTCGGCCGAGAGGGTCGAGGCATTGTTGAGCGACGACCCCATCAGCATCAGTTTGCCCAGATAGGGAGCGACGTCGCTCATCTTGACCCAGAACATCGGGTACTGCGCCAGTTCGCCGCCGAAGTCGGAGTCGCCGCGCTTGAGCACGGGGCAGAGGGCCGTGACCTGCGTGCGGAAGGTCGCCGTGTGCTGGTCATAATAGGTGCTCTCCTTGATAAAGAATGCCTTGATCTCCTCAGAGGGAATGTCGGCATCGTTGACACGCACCTTGTCGTCCTTAGACTCGTAGAAGATGTGGTAACGGTCCATGAGCTGGCGTGCCGTCACCTCGTTCTTGGGGGAGAAGTCCTCATTGCCGTCGAGCTTGTAGTCGTAGGCCTTGATCTGCTTGCGCAAGAGGAGCTTGAAGAGGTAGGTGAAGAGGTTTTCGCGCCCGTCCTGCGGCGTGGTGGGGTAGTAGAGGGGGGCGTTGGCCTCGAGGGTGAGGTCAATGTTGCGGTAGAGGTCGCGCCGCCAGTCGATGTCGTCGGGCATAGGCTGTGCGGTGGGGAAGGGCCTGTAGGCCGAACCGGTGATGGCGTTCTGCTGTTGCTGCTGGCGCTGCGCTGCCTCGGCGCGCCGCTTGGGGGGTTGGGCCACGGCGGTGCACGTAAGGGTGAGGGTCAGGGTGAGCAGGAAGATGCGGAGGGGTGTCATAAGCGGGATGCTTAGCTTTGGGGGAATGCGTGTGGGAGAGGGCTGCGGATTAGTTGATGATGACCTCGAGCGAGCCGTTGAGCGTGCGGGTGAGGCCGTCGGGGCCGATGGCCTTGACGTGGCTGATGTAGAACCGCTGGCCGCGGCGCAGTTCGCGCATGAGGCTGCGCTGGTTGTCGGTGAAGTTGGGGCCGGCGGAGGGCTCGGGGCGGAAGTTGCCCATGCGGTCGGCAAAGACCGTCTCGAAGCTCACGACGCGGAAGGGGATGTCGAGCAGACCGTCGTCGATGGCGGCGCCGAGGCCCGGTGCACCGATGATCGAACCCTTGGCGAGGCGGCCGCCGCGGAAGCGGTCGTTGCCCACGCGGATGTAGGCCGTCGGATCGGGCAGCTTACGGACCTTGAAGGTGAAGGTGCCCATCTGCTGGGCGCGCCCGGTGACCGTGCCGCCCACGGTGAAGGTCACGGTGCTGCCCACCGTGGAGGGGCGGGCGGTGTACTTGCCGTTGCCGCGCGAGACGAGCGAGCCGCCCGTCATGGAGAGGTGGACACCGGAGGCCGGCAAGCCTGCGGCGGTCACGCTGATGGGGTTGTCAAAGCCGGCGTAGAGCACGTTCATCAGGTCGGCGGCCACCGTGGCCCCCTGCGGCGGAGCAATCACGTTGTAACGCTGGGTGAAGGGGCGGCGGATGATGTCGCCTGCGGCGTTGGGCATGAGGATGTAGCCTGAGAAGGAGTAGCTGCCCGGTGCACCGGCGGTGAAGTTGTAGGTGCCGTCAGCGCTGATGCGTCGCCCGTTGACGTAGATCTCGGGGCGCTGTGTCGTATCCACGGCCGCCATGAAGATCTTTGAGCGGAAGGTCTCTCCTGGGTAGAGGGTCGTCGCTTCGGCCGACACGTAGGCTGCCAGCTGGTTGACGCGGATGTCCTTGAGGTCGATGTTGGCCAGGAGGGTGTGGAGCACCTCGTTCTCCGCCTTGCGGATGTCGCTCTGGAGCTTGGCGAGCATTGTCACGGCGGCGATGGCGGGCATCTCCTCAAACATGTACTGCTGCCAGTTCTTACCGATGTTGTCGGGCTTGCGGGGCACGTCGGTCGACATATTTGAGGCGATGATGGCCCGCTGGCGCGGGTCGGTGACATAGGCGAGGATGCGGTTGCGGAAGGAGCCGATGGCCTCATAGAGCTTCTTCCCCTGGCCGCGTACGGGGGCCAGCATGACGCGGTTGGCCGCTTCGAGGTCTTCCTTGTTTTGCAGGTTGTCGGGGTCGCCATTTGCGCCGTCTGCATCGCGTGCGATGGCGAGGCGGAGCTGTTGGGCGTAGTTGTAGAGCGAGTCGCTCATCTGCTTGACCTGCATCGCCTTGTCATACCAAGGCTTCACCTTGCCCGGGTTGCCCTTATACTGCGCTGCAAAGTCGCTGTAGAGGGCATGATTCTCCTTCATCGCGTTGTCCGTCGTGCGCTTGAGACTGTCGCCCACGAGGGTGAAGCCCTTGAGCACGTCGCTCGATACGTTGAGCGCCAGCATAGCCATCAGAAGGATGTACATCAGGTTGATCATCTTCTGACGGGGTGAGAGTGGTCTTTTCTTTGCTGTGGTGGACATGAGAAGAATGGGCGGTTATAGGAAGGGATCGTGAGAAGCCGGCGTGTGGCGGTGAGTGCAGGCGGGGTGGGGTAGCGAGGCTCAGGCCTGCGGAGCGGGGCCCTGAACCGGGGCAGTAGCCCCGGGTGTCGTCATGGCGATGGGCTGCTTGAGGGCGTAGATCATGTGGCTGTAGACATCGTTGAGCTCCTCGATCTGCTTGGCGAGGCGGCGTGTCTGTTCGTTGATCTGCTCGATGGTGCCGACCTGCGTGCTGATGCTCTTGAAGTGGAGGTCGTAGGTCTTGTTGATCGCCGTGAGCGTGCGGCTGAGATTGTTCATCTCCTCGCTGTCGAGAGCCAGTCGTGCGCTTTGCTCGTCCACCTTCTGGAAGGTTTCTGAGAGCGCCTTGAGCTTCTTGACATACTCGCCCGTAGCCTCCTCCATCTCGGGAGAGAGGACGGCCTGCGTGCGCTTGAGAAGTTCGTCGTTGGCCAGGCGGATGATCTCGGCCAGTCGCTTGGCCTCCTGTTCGAAGGGTACGGCTCCCTCGGCCGTTCCGGCTGCGATGGCCGCCGCTGCTGCAGCGGTTGTCGCCGTCTGGTCTGCGTTGGCTTCGGACGCGGGTGTCTGCGTGGCCTGCGCCTGAGTAGCGGGAGCGGCAGTGGCGGCTGCATCGGCGTTTTGCGGTATGTTGATGACCACGGGCTGAGGCTGTGCGGGCGCTCCTTCTACGGTGCGGGCTGCGGCCTCTTGGGTCGGGGCAGACGTGTCTGCTGCAGCTGCTGCAGCTGCCGTGGCCTCGGCCTGAGCGCGGCGCTTGGCGAGCACTTCCTGATAGTGGGCGGCGATCTCCTCGTCAGTCTCGTAGTCGTGAGGCAGTTCCTTGCCAATCTCGCGTTTGTCGAAGGGGCGGTCGAAGGCTGATAGGAAGAATACCACAACCTCCGTCCCCATGCCGAGGAAGAGCATCAGGTTGCCGCCCGGCAGGTGGGTGAGCTTGAAGAGGGCACCGAGGATCACGATGGAGGCGCCCCAGGAGTAGGCGTAGTTAAGGAATGTCTGGCCGGGGACACTGTCCATCCAGTGTTGCAGGCGGATGATGATGTTTATCTTAGAGGCCATAGGGTTGTGGTTGCTGTGTGAGAGAAATGGTGAGGTCTCGCGGGTTGCTTTGGGGGATCGGGGGGGGGCGGCGTTACTTAGCTTCTCAAAGTCTTTATCGCCGGCTCTTCTTTCCGCCCTCGCCCGTGTTGCTGGTCGTGTTGGCCTTGGAGCGTACGCAGCGGAAGCCGATGTAAGATCGCGGCTGGTTCTGATATTCCCAGGTGCGCCAGGCCGATCGGATGTAGCTCATGGGGTCTTTCCATGAACCGCCGCGCACGCTCTTGCGCTTCAAGACGTAGGGGTCTTCCTGCGCCGCGTTGTAGGAGAGTTCCGGGTTGATGTCGGCCATGGCGTCTACGCCGGCTTGGGTGTAGACCGTACTGGTCCACTCCGCCACGTTGCCCGCCATGTCGAAGAGTCCGTTGGAGTTGGCCCCGTAGATGCCCACGCGCGAGGTGATGAGGTTGCCGTCGTCGGTATAGTTGCCCCTGTCGGGCTTGAAGTTGGCGTAGAAGCAGCCCTCCTGGCTCTTGGCCTCGATGCCTTTCCAGGGGTAGGGGTCACCCTCTTTTCCGCGGGCGGCATACTCCCATTCGATCTCCGTCGGCAGACGGTAGCGCTGGATGAAGCGGGCCTGCGGGCCGAGGCCCGACATGAGGTAAGCCGTGCGCCAAGCACAGAAGGCTTCGGCCTGTTCCCACGTCACGCCTACCACGGGATAGTCGTTGTAGTTAGACGAGGAGAAGTAGAGCTTCATATACTGCTCGTTGTGCGCATTGGGGAAGTCGTTGACCCACACCGTCGTGTCGGGGTAGACGGGGACGATATACGTGTTGAGAAAGTCGTAGAGGCTCGAGAGCGGGCGCTCGATCGTCTGACGGACGATGCGGCCGTTGTCGTCTATATAAGCCGTGTCTTTGGAGATCATCACCACCTCGTCGGGATCGGTGGGGTGGTCGGTGTTGAGCGAACGCTCGGTGGGGTCGAGGCGGTACTTGCGCAGGGCGGCCTTTTCGTAGTCGAAGACCTCGTAACGATAGGTCAGCTGCTTCGTGTCGATCATGCGCGTGCCGTCGATGGGGTGGGTGTAGTAGAGGCTGTTGAGCGCACGCTCTTGGTCTTCGGTAGGCTTGCGCCAGGGTATGGGCTTGCTCCAGTTGAGGTGGGGCGTGACGGGGTCGCCGTAGCGGTCGACCTCGATCTTATAGGTCTCGTCGCCGCCATACTGCGGGTCGGCAAGGCGTTCGCGGATGATGCTGTCACGCACCCAGGTGACGAACTGGCGATACATCGCGTTGGTCACCTCAGACTGGTCCATCCAGAAGCCGTCGACTGAGATGTCGCGGCTCGGCGTGGCTACGCCCCAGAGCGAGTCGGGATTGGCAATGCCCGTCTTGAGGTAGCCGCGCTTCACCTCTACCATGCCGTAAGGGGTCGGCTCGGTAAACGAGGCGCCGCGGGCCCCCGTCACTTCACCGCCGTTGCGCATAGCCCGGCTGCTCCCCGCACACGAGGAGAGGAGGGCGATGCCGAGGGTTGCCAGCAGCACAGTTGCCAGAGAGAATATAGAGGAAGGTCTTTTCATTCTGAAGATATTGTCAAAGAGTGAAGTCCGGTGGGGAGGGGAGTCAGAGAGCTGTGTGAAGTGAGGAGCCGGTGCGGATGTGCCGGAGCGGCGTAGGTCCTGGTGTCCGGGAACGGTCGGCATCGAAATCTCAGAGCCATCTCACGGAGCGGTGGAGGTTTTTGCCCTTCTTGCCCAAGTTGAGGTCGAGGCGGTAGCCGAGGGTGATCTCGTGCTGGCCTGCGCCGAGCCCCATGCCTGAGGTCCATGCTTCGTAGGAGTAGCTGAGGTCTACGCCGTGGAAGCGGCCGCCGACATAGCCCGTCACCGAGCGTCCCGGCGCCCAGCCCAGTGCGCCCCAAAGCTGGCGTTTGCCATGCTCGTAGCCCAGGCGGGCTGTCACGTCGCCGCGAAAGCCCACCCCGTCGTAACGCACGAGTGTCGAGGGGGCTATCTTTAGAAACGTTCCGCGTAGCCGGATATTGCATCCTGCCGTAAGATTATATGCCCGTTTGACCTTCAGCTGGTTTGTCTCGCCCATCCAGACGGTGGGTGCCGTGAGATGTTGGGCGCCCAGTCCGACGTACCAGAGACGGTGGGCGTAGAAGAGTCCCGCCGAGGCGTCGATCTTTGATCCTGAGAGGTCGGTGGTGGGAAATGCCGGGTCGTTGGCGTCGCCGAGGTCGGCTTTCGAACCTTTGAGCGACTCGTTGAGCAGGTCGGCCTCGCCGCCGAGACTCAGCGTGCCGCCCCAGAGGCGCAGGTGGTAAGCGTATTGCACGGCGAAGCGCTTGTGAGAGAAAAGGCCGAAGTTGTCGTTGTAAAACGATGCGCCGACGCCGTGGCGCGTCTTGCCTAGCTGAAAGGCCATGTCGGCTCCGGCGTAGAGTGTCGAGCCGCCGTCGGTATAGCCCGCTGCGTGGGTCTGGATGGCCGCGCGGATGTTGAGTTGCGGCGTGCGTCCCACGGCGGCCGGGTTGAGCTGCGGCTCAAGGAGCCAGTAATGGGTAAATGCCGCGTCTTGTTGTGCACACACCGATCCGACCGCCATACCGCAAAGGATGACGAGCAGCAGGCGGCGCAGGGCAGGCCGCAGCCGGGAGGCATGGGGGCGGAGCATCAGAGACGTTTAGTAAGGGGCGTTTAGTGGTCGGCGGGGTTGTACAGGGGAGCATACAATCCGCCTAGTTAGGTGCGAAATTACGCATTTCTATTATACAGCGCGGAGGGTGGGGGGCAAATCCGCGCCGTGGCAACGCGTACGGGGTGTGAAAGAAATGGAATATCCCGACAGGATGACACGCCAAACGTTGCGACACTGCGCGGTATTCGGCGCCCCCGATACGGCACGCCTTCCCGGAAAAACAAGTCGCCTTCCCGTCGCGGCGAGAAGGCGACTTGTTTTTCCGGGAAGGCGACTTGTAAACGCGTGCATAGGGTGGTTTTTATGAACTACCTACACACTACCACTTATGGGTTTGGATGGTTTGTATATCAGGGTGTTAGTGAATGGGTGGGGTGTTGTGCCTACACCTTACTGCCACCCTGCCTACACCGTTGCTTTCTTCGGTCTGCAGGCGATTGGTGGCAGTAGGGGTGGCAAGAAGGGTGTAGGTAGAGAAATGCTACCTACACCCTTAAGGAGTTGAGTTTTAGTTTGTTCGGAGAGACCGGTGGCAGCGTGTGGGCTGTCTTTCAAACATTTGCTATATGTGCGTTATCAGGCCTCGTAGGCCTCTTCGTGCACACCCTTGACGGCTCTTCCGCTGGGATCGTTGACGTTTTTGAACGAGGCATCCCATGCCAGCGCTTCGGCCGTCGAGCAGGCTACGCTCGGTACGCTCGGCACGCTCAGGGCGGCGCTCTCGCTGGGGAAATATTCTTCGAAGATCGAGCGATAGTAATATTCTTCCTTGTTCATCGGCGTATGGATGGGGAAGCGCTCTGCCGCGTGTGCCATCTCTTCGTCGCTCACCGCTTCGGCTGTCATGGCCTTGAGCGTGTCGATCCAGGAGTAGCCTACGCCGTCGGAGAATTGCTCCTTCTGACGCCATGCCACGCTCTCGGGTAGCATGTCGGCGAAAGCCTCGCGCACGATCTTCTTTTCGATCGTCTGTCCCGGACACATCTTGGCTTCGGGATTGAGGCGCATGGCCACGTCGAGAAATTCCTTGTCGAGGAAGGGCACGCGGCCCTCTACGCCCCAGGCTGAGAGGCTCTTGTTGGCGCGCAGGCAGTCGTAGAGGTAGAGTTTGGAGAGCTTGCGCACGGTCTCCTCATGGAATGCCTGGGGAGTCGGCGCCTTGTGGAAGTAGAGGTAGCCGCCGAACACCTCGTCGGCTCCTTCGCCCGAGAGGACCATCTTGATGCCCATCGACTTGATGACGCGGGCCAGGAGATACATCGGCGTTGAGGCGCGCACGGTCGTCACGTCGTAGGTCTCGATGTAGTAGATGACATCGCGCACGGCATCGAGGCCTTCCTGGATGGTGTAGTTGATCTCGTGATGCACCGTGCCGATGAAGTCGGCCACCTCGCGTGCCTTGGCCAAGTCGGGTGCGCCCTTGAGGCCTACGGCGAAGGAGTGGAGCTGAGGCCACCAGGCCGTCTGCTTGTCACCACTCTCTACGCGGCGCGAAGCGTATTTCTTGGCTACGGCAGAGATCACCGAGCTGTCGAGACCGCCGGAGAGGAGCACGCCGTAGGGCACGTCGCTCATCAGCTGGCGCTTGACGGCCGCCTCGAGGGCATCGTGAACATCGGCAACGGAGGCCCCGTTGTCTTTGACCGCATCGTAGCTCTCCCAGTCGCGCTTATACCACTTCACCATCTTGCCCTCGGAGCCGCGATAATAGTGGCCGGGGAGGAAGGGCTCGTAGCGCTCGCAGAAGCCCTCGAGGGCTTTGAGTTCGCTGGCGCAGTAGACCGTGCCGTCGCTGTCGTAGCCTATATAAAGAGGTATCACGCCGATCGGGTCGCGGGCGATGAGGAAGTCGTCGTGCTCCTCGTCATAGAGTGCGAAGGCGAAGATGCCGTTGAGGTCTTCGAGGAAGTTGATTCCCTTGTCGCGGTAGAGGGCGAGGATCACCTCGCAGTCGGAGCCGGTGGCGAAGGGATATTTCCCCGCGTAGCGCTCACGGATGTCTTTGTGGTTGTAGATCTCGCCGTTGACCGCGAGGATCTGTTTGCGGTCAGGGGAGAAGAGGGGTTGTCCGCCGCTCTGAGGGTCGACGATCGAGAGGCGCTCGTGGCAGAGGATGGCCGTCTTGCCTACGTAGATACCGCTCCAGTCGGGGCCGCGGTGACGGATTCTTTTACTCATCTCCAGCGCCTTCTGGCGGAGGGCAGGAGTCTGCTGCTTGATGTTGAATATGGATACGATGCCGCACATAGTGGGGTAGTGGGTATGGGATTGGTGACGTCTTTAAAGATAGGATAGGGGCGTGCTGACACATTGTTCTGAGCAGTCCCGTATAACTTGCGTAGGCGAAAGGATAGGGTGTGTTTTGTTGTCGTTTCGCAAGTGTGAGGGCAAAAGTACGAACTTCTTGCCATCTAGAGTGCCTTTTGCCCGCCTTTTTGGGAAAATGTCGTATATTTGCTGCGCATCTAGTCAAAATGGGAGCGGTTCGCGAGTTTTCCGTTCCGTCCGACGATTTGTCCACAGATACTTATCTAACTTAATCGTCCCCTTTTACTCTCTCTCTCTCTCTAACCCACGCCGATGAAGCACCTCCTACCCCAAGTCATCCTTTCGGCGGCCGTGTCGGGCTTCTTCTTCTCTGCCGGAGACACCTCTGCTCAGACGCTGACGACAGCCGCGCCCGAGACAGTCACCCGCACCGTAGACCTCACCACGGGAACGTGTACGGCGAAGGGCAACTCTAGCTCCTACTTTGCCTTCTGGACCTCTACCGCCACGAATCCGCGCGTAGTGCTCTCCGCCGAAGCTTCTTACAACAACGGCTACATGCCCGCCAACAACATGGCCAAGGGTAGCGACAACAAGGCCATCCAGATCTACCCCTCAAAAGATGGTTGCAACTATGTCATCGCTACCACGCCGGGGCATCGCATCGCGAGCTACACCGTGACCTTCAAGCTCGGAGACAGCGACACCAGCATCCGCACCCTCACGCTGGGCGGCAAGACTTACGACGCTACCGCCACGGACCAGACGGTGACGGTGAGCGACGTAAACAGCATCTACACCAGCTTCAGACTCACGGGAGCAAACAAGCCCGTGGCGCTCACATCGCTCACCGTGACCCTCGCCGTCAATGCCGATTCACTCACCACGGGCGAGCGCCATCTCTTTGTGAGCAACTATACCGGGTGGAACGGTACATCGATGGCGCCCTACCGCATTCCCGCCCTCTCAATGACCCACGGTGGCCATCTGCTCGCCATGAGTGACTATCGTCCCGGCGGCACCGACATCGGTTACGGCACGTGTGACATCGTGGCCCGCATTTCCGAAGACAACGGCAAGACCTGGGGCAAAGAGTTTACCGTGGCCAAGGGAGACGGCAAGGCCGGCAGCGCCAGCTTCGGTTTCGGCGATGCCGCCCTCGTGGCCGATGCCACGAGTGACAGCATCCTCCTCGTATGTGCCGAGGGTAACGTGGCTTATCCCGGCTCTTCGCGCAACAACCCCATCAAGATCAACCTGCTGCGCAGTGCCGACGGCGGTAAAACGTGGAGCACTCCGGTAGACATCACCGAAAAGATTTACTCCCTGCTCGACAACAGCAAGCAGGGCACGGCCCAGGCCATCTTCTTCACCTCGGGTAAGATCTTCCAGAGCAAGGTCATCAAGGCCGGTAAGCACTACCGCATCTACTCCGCCCTCTGCACCAGCCCCGGCGGCAACTACGTAGTCTACTCCGATGACCTCGGCGAGACCTGGGCCGTGTTGGGCGGTAAGGATGTCTCCGCCGTGCCGGGAGGTAACGAGGCTAAGTGTGACGAGCTCTTCGACGGTACGGTCATCATCAGCAGCCGCACGTCAGGCAGCCGCTACTTCAACTTCTTCACCTATACCGACCGCGCTAAGGCCGAAGGCTCTTGGGGCACGGTGGCCAAGGCTGCCGTCGGGACTTCGGGCATTGCGCCGGCCGACGGCAGCAACGGCTGCAACGGCGACCTCCTCATCGTCCCCGCACTGCGCAAGAGCGACAACAAAGAGGTTTATGTCGCCCTGCAGACCGTGCCCTTCGGCCCGGGACGAAGCAACGTCGGCGTATATTATAAGGAGCTCTCCTCGCCGGCCGATTTCTCTACCCCCGCAGTATTTGCTTCGAGCTGGGACGGCAAGGTTCGCCTTACCGATAAGGCTTCGGCTTACTCCGTTCTCAGTGTGCAGCCCGACGGCAAGATCGGTCTGCTCTACGAGGAGACCACCTATGGCATCGACTATACCAACGTCTACCGCCCCTACACCCTGGAACAGCTGACGGAAGGGAAATATGCCTACAAGGCCGCAGGCATCGACACCACGGCCTTTGTGAAGGCCTATCCCCGCGAGCAGGTGGTCGGCGCCATCCGCGACCATGCTGCTTATGTCGTAGGTAAAGGCCTGGGCCAGTATACCGACAACACAGGCACCTTTACCCACGCACTTGAAGCGGCCAATAAGGTAGCCGCCGAAGACGCTCCCTCCGCCGAGGCTTGCATGCAGGTGGTCGATGCACTCTCTAAAGAGGTAAGGGCTCTCAAACTCAATATGTCCTCGGCCGACGGCACTTTGCTGCGCATCCGCGTGGTGGCAGCCGGTCTGGCCCGCCGAGAAGGCAGGCGGCATGGGCGCGCTCCGCTTCGCGGAACTGACGGGCCTCACGGCAGCTGTCAGCAATGAGAGCCGCTCCGACAGCGCCGTCTACGACCTCGCCGGACGCCGCCTCTCCCATCCCGTCAAAGGAATCAACATCGTGGGAGGCCGTAAGGTCATCGTGAAGTGATGATCAAGCGCGTTGTACGTCCCTGAAGGGGGGCGGCATATGGCTGCAACTTGAAAATCTTCTGATTATTCCCAAGTTCAATGTGCCTGAAGATGATGAAGCACTAAGCCAAATCACTTCATTGATGCCCGAATATAAAGGGAAAATCGAGCAAGTTGCAATAGAGGCAGAATACCTTGAGAATGGAAAGCTAAAGAACTTGGCTGAGCTCGGAGGTTGCTTAAATTGTGCATCGTGGACAATAAAAGAGTAAAGAATATAATAAATCTACTTATTTGTAAATTACTATGTTTGGAAAAGTAGAAATTGAAAAACTTAGATATTATGTATACTGCTTGGTCGATCCGAGAGATAGTACCATTTTTTACGTAGGTAAAGGGCGCGGAAATCGAGTATTTGAACACGCAAAAAATGCAGTTGAGCAGGATGATAGTACACTCAAGCTAGATACGATTCGCGAAATAATCGCTCAAGGCTACGATGTAAAGTACTACATACTTAGGCATGACTTGGATGAGTATATAGCATATAAGATAGAATCAATAATAATTGATTTGCTAACCTATCCAGCCTTTAATACAAAAGCTTTGCTAACCAATATAGTTGCTGGGCATCACCAATGGAATGAAGGCATAAAGACTACTGATGAGATAACTCAGTTGTACAGTTGTACTCCCTTGGAACTTTATCCAGGTCATACGCTTTTGATGGTTAATCTCAATAGGACTTACAATCAGAAGAAGGCTGAAGGAGTATATAAACGTCCAAATATGTATGAGGCGACAAGAAAATATTGGCATGTAGATAAACAACATGCTGATCGTGTTGATTATATTCTTGGTGTCTTTCAGGGAATAGTACGCATCGTTATTAAGCCCACATCTAAATGGAAGCTGGTTATCTTAGGCGAAAATGGTATGCCATTTAAATCAAAGCGCTACGAAATATCTGGTCTCACGGATGATGAAGTAGGTAATAGGCTCTACTTGAATCGTGACGTTTCAAACTTTCCATTCGGCTCTGGGGGCGCTATACGTTATGTAGAATGAGCATAGAGGCTTGATACATTGTTAGCCCTGGCATTCGGTTGCATCCGTTTGTCAGGGCTTACTAATAATAGATTGCAAGGGTTGCAATCATTTGCTATTTTTCATCTTTTCCTTCTGCTTCTTCATTCTCAAATCCGCAACTAAGCCTTTCAGCGTCCTTCTTGCGTGTATATGCCTACTCATTACTGAATTTGTAGATAATTTGAACAGAAATACCCACTTCAGTCCACAACTTCCCCTTACCCCCCCCCCCCCCC
>DAVZJV010000008.1:111613-116612 GCA_052272595.1 Alloprevotella sp. | reverse complement strand
CCTTACGAGCGTGACCTACCCTGAAGGGCTCACTAGCATCGGGAATTATGCCTTCTCTGGTTGTTCCGGCCTCGCGAGCGTGACCTTACCTCAAGGGCTCACTAGCATCGGGAATGGGGCCTTCTCTGGTTGCAGAAGCCTTACGAGCACATATTTATTGGGCAAGGATCCTAGTGGGTACGATAGTGATGCATTCTCGAATTACGATAAGAACTTCATATATGTACCCGCAATCGCATATGACAAGTACAAAGACAAGTTCCATGGTTATTACATTGCTTCTATTCCCACAGCTCCTCTCTCCATCACTGGCTCTATTTTTGCCACTTGCTATACTTCGAAGGAGTCCTTCCTCATCCCCGAAGGCCTGAAGGGTGGCATCGTGACGGCGGCCGAGGCAAAAGATGGCGGAAAGCTGAGTGTGGATTGGCGTTATAAGGCGGGTGCTTATGTGCCGGCGGGCGTTCCCTTGGTATTGAAGGGGGAGGAAGGCGAGTATGAGCGTTACTGCTTGCCCGCCGACGCTTCGCTTACTACGAACAAGGAAGGACTCGACCAAAACTTGCTGCGCGGCACGGATGAAAGTACAACGACCTTGGCGGATGATCTGATCAATGCCGTGTTCTATAAGTTTGCCAGCAACACCACCGATGCTCCCGTGGGCTTCTATTGGACAGACGATAACGGTTCCGCCTTTACGAATCCTGCCGGCACGTGCTACCTGGCTTTTCCGCGTGCGCAGTACGGCCACGTAACACATTTCCTTCTTGACGACAGCGACGAGACGGCAGTCGGCGAGGTGACGATTGACGCACCCGCTGCCCAAGGCATCTATACGCTCGACGGCCGCAAGGTCAATGCCACCACGACGAAGGGTCTGCCCGCAGGGCTCTACATCGTAGACGGGCAGAAGGTGATGGTGAAGTAAGACACCGCGCGCATCCTTCGCTGCTGTCCACAACGGACGACGGCACAAAGTAATAAAGGAGTGGCTCCCCACACATCGGCGGGGCCACTCCTTTTATAATGGATACGCCACAAACATGACTTTTTGCCGCAAAGTGCCGCGTTCGTGAAGTCATGCGCAAGACGGCGGCTTTCGGATGCTTATAAAAGAAAAGCCTGAACCCATCGGTAGTGCGATGCGTTCAGGCTGGTAAGGGGCGATCGGTGCGGGGACGCTCCGGGCGGCGGCGGGGTTATTCCTCCTTCACTGCGAAATAGCGGGCGTGGGGGGAGGCGAAGAGGAGGCCGCAGATGGAGCTTTGGGGATACATTGCGCCGTTCTCCGTCAGGCGGATGCCGATGGCGGGGAGGTCGAGCAGCTTCTCTATGCGGAAGATCTGGCGCTGGTCGGGCAGGGCGGGGTAGCCCACGGCCGGGCGGATGCCCCGATAGGCGCAGCGGTGCAGGTCGGCCGCGGAGAGACGTTCGTCAGGCGCATAGCCCCAGCCGGCGCGGCGCACCTCGCGGTGTACCCATTCCGCCGCAGCCTCGGCGAGGCGGTCGCAGAGGCTCTGGAGCAGGAGGCTGCGATAGGTATCGTCGCCCTCCTTAGCCGCCTCGACTTCGCGGAGCAGGTCAGGCCCTAGGGTCAGGGCAAAGGCCCCCAGGTAGTCATGATAAGGAAGCGGGGCGATGAAGTCACACAGTGCCAGGGCCGGTCGTTCGGGCGTGGGGCGATGAGGCTGGCGGGGCGTCAGAATGTCGACCGTGAGATCTTTCGGTGCTCCTTGCCGGCACTCCACCACGATGCGGTCGGCCTCGCCATGGGCGGGGTAGAAGGCCACCTGCGCCGTCAGCGTACGACCTTGTTCGGCGATCCGGTCGAGGAGGCGCACGGCATCATTCCGAACCTCCCTAGCCTCGGCCGAATGCGGCCGTACGCGCCAGAAGTAGTCGAAGTAAGTCCAGTCGATGAGCGGACGGAGTTCGGCCACGGGGATCGGCGGCAGGGTGCGCGTCCCTATCCATGTCGGGATGGGGAATACCTCGTGCGCCCAATCGATCAAGGGGCTTGCCGTGCCCGTAGCAGGGCAGACGGCGGGGGTGGCAGACATAGCCGGCGCGTCGGAGCGCTTGGCGCCTAGGGTGTCGGCGGGTTCGGCCTTTCGGTCTTGTCGCTGCGCCGCCTTATCTGCCTCGTGTCTCGCCACGAGGCGAGCCTGGTAGGCGCGGTTTTCGGCGATGAGACTTTCGCCCTCGGGCCCGAGGAGGCGGAGCGCCAAGACGGGATTTTGCGCCGCATCCTTTACGCGGAAGACCGGGCCGTCGTAACATGGGGCAATCTTGAGGGCCGTATGGAGGTCGGAGGTAGTGGCGCCGCCTACGAAGATCGGGATGCTGATGCCCGCCTCACGTAGGGCCGTGGCCGTGTGGCACATCTCGTCGAGCGAGGGGGTGATGAGGCCGCTCAGGGCTATGAAGTCGATGTGCTCCTTGCGCACCGTCTCGACGATCTTCTCGGGCGGCACCATGACGCCCAGGTCGATGACCTCAAAGTTGTTGCAGGCCATGACGACGCCGACGATGTTCTTGCCGATGTCGTGCACGTCGCCCTTGACCGTAGCGATGAGGTAGCGCCCCGCCTTGTGGGCCGTCTCCTCGTGGCCGGCCTCCAGGTGGGGGCGGAGCCAGGCCACGGCCTTCTTCATCGTGCGGGCGCTCTTGACCACCTGTGGGAGAAACATCTTGCCCTCGCCGAAGAGTTTGCCGACATGTTCCATCCCCTCCATGAGGGGGCCTTCGATCAGTCCGCCGGCGCTGCGTCCTTCGGCAATCGCCTCGGCGAGGTCGGCCTCGATATATTCGTCATCACCCGTGCGGAGCGCCTCCTTGAGGCGCAGGTCGAGGGGAATGGTCGTGCGGTCTACGGGCTTGGCCGCGGCCTTGGGGGCGGCATCCTTCTGCTGGAGGAATTCGGCCGCCTTGGCCGAAAGCCGCTCCGAGGCGTCGTCGCGGCGGTAGAGGATCACGTCCTCGATGAGTTCGCGCAGGTCGGGGGCAATGTCGGCGTAGCTCACGCGCGTGGCGGGATTGACAATGCCCATGTCCATGCCCTGCTGTATGGCGTGGTAGAGGAAAACGGCGTGCATCGCCTCGCGCAGGTAGTTGTTGCCGCGGAAGGCGAAGGAGAGGTTGCTCACGCCGCCGCTCACATGGGCACCGGGCAGGTGGGAGGTGATCCAGCCCGTTGCCTCGATGAAGTCGAGGCCGTAGCGGTCGTGTTCCTTCATGCCCGTAGCGACGGTGAGCACGTTGGGGTCGAAGATGATGTCGCGCGGATCGATGCCGGCCTCCTCGGTCAATAGCTTGTAGGCGCGGCCGCAGATCTCGATTTTGCGGTCATAGCTCGTAGCCTGTCCCTCCTCGTCAAAGGCCATGACGACCATCGCCGCTCCGTAGCGCTTGATGGTGCGGGCATGGGTGAGGAACTTCTCTTCCCCCTCCTTGAGCGAGATGGAGTTGACCACGCACTTTCCCTGTACGCAGCCCAGGGCCGCCTCGATGACGTCGAAGCGCGAGGAGTCGATCATCCAGGGCACGCGGGCCACCTCGGGGTCGGAGGCCATGAGGTTGAGGAAGTGGGTCATCTCTTCGCGGGCGTCGAGGAGGCCGTCGTCCATGTTGACGTCGAGCATCAATGCTCCGTCGCGCACCTGCTTGCGGGCGATGGCGAGGGCTTCGTCGTAGCTGTGCTCCTTGATGAGGCGGAGAAACTTGCGGCTACCCGCCACGTTGCAACGCTCGCCGACATTGACAAAGGTGCCCTTGAGCGGGGTAAACGCCTCCAGTCCCGCCAGCCAGGGTAGATGGTCCTCCGTGGGTAGGGGGCGTGGGCGCCGCCCCTTGCATACGGCGGCGATGGCGCGGATGTGGTCGGGGGTAGAGCCGCAGCAACCGCCCACCACGTTGACACTGCCGTCGTCGAGGAAGCCGCTCACGGCCCGCGCCATGTCTTCGGGCGATTGCGTGTAGTGACCCTCCTCGTCTGGCAGTCCGGCGTTGGGGTGAGCGGTGACGCGGCAGGGCGCGAGGGCGGCGATCTGACGCAGGTAGGGCCGCATGTCGTCGGCACCGAAGGAGCAGTTGAGGCCCACGCTGACCACGCCCTCGGCCCGTGCCACGGAGGTGAGGAATGCCTCGACCGTCTGTCCTGAGAGCGTTCGCCCCGAGGCGTCGGCGATGGTGAGGCTCAGCATGAGGGGGAGTTTGCGTCCCGTGCGTTCTGCGGCGCGGCGTGCAGCCTCAATGGCCGCCTTGGTGTTGAGTGTGTCAAAGATCGTTTCAATGAGGAAGGCATCGACGCCCCCCTCGGTGAGCGCCTCCATCTGTTCGGCGTAGGCCTCGGCCAATTCGTCGAAGCTCAGGGCGCGGTAGGCAGGATTTTCCACCTCGGGTGAGAGCGAGAGCGTCTTGTTCGTCGGGCCGATAGAGCCCAGAACATAACGCGGACGCTCGGGAGTGAGGGCCGTCATGCGGTCTGCCTCTTCACGGGCTATGCGGGCTGCGGCGCGGTTCATCTCCCTGACAGCCCCCTCGGTGTGATAGTCGGCCTGCGAGATGCGCTGCGCGTTGAAGGTGTCGGTCTCGATCAGGTCAGCCCCCGCCTCGAGGTAAGCGCGGTGTATCTCGTGCAGCACGTCGGGGCGGGTCAGGGGGATGAGGTCGTTGTTGCCCGCCAGGCGTCCCGGCACGTCTCGAAAGCGCGTGCCGCGGAAGTCGTCCTCCGTGAGATGATAGCGCTGGAGCATCGTGCCCATTGCGCCGTCGAGGATCAGGATGCGGTCGTCGGGGAAGGTCATTGTGAGGAGAGATTGTTCTGGGAATTAAGGAGTTAGGTGGGTAGAATTTAAGGAATTAGAGAAGTTGAGGAGTTAAGCCGAATGGGACTAAAGGCTTGGGATGGCCCCAACGGGGCGTGAGAAAATAGCCCCAGACGTTAGAGAATAGCCCCAACGGGGCGCCAGGGAATAGCAATGGGAGGGCAATACGCTCA
>DAVZJV010000008.1:77229-111513 GCA_052272595.1 Alloprevotella sp. | reverse complement strand
TGATTGGCGGGTGATAGCCCCAAAGGGGCGTGAGAGAATAGTAGCGGGAGGGCAACACGCTCATGATTGGCGGGTGATAGCCCCAAAGGGGCGTGAGAGAATAGTAGCGGGAGGGCAATACGCTCATGATTGGCGGGTGATAGCCCCAAAGGGGCGTCAGAGAATAGCCTAGGGTAAAACCCTAGGTCAGGTGCCCCCCCGACCGTCTCGCCGCCAATGCCGCCTGGAGAATGCGTCCATTGGCGGCGAGTAATGAAGAATAACCGCAATCCTAGGGATAAATCCCTAGGCTATTCTCTGGCGCCCCGTTGGGGCTATCCTCTAACTCCTTAACTTCTAAAAAACTTCATGCGTCTCAATATACGGCCCGTGCGATCTGCTCGATGCTCGTGGCGGCATTCATCGAATAGAAATGGATGCTCGGCACGCCGGCCTCCTTGAGTTCGCGTGCCTGTTGCGTAGCCCACTCCACGCCGAGGGCCTTGACGTCGGCATTGGTCTGGCAGCGGGCGAGTTCTTTCGCGAGCGGTTCGGGGAAGTCTATGTGGAAGGTTTTGGGCAGCATGTCGCGGTGTCCGAGCACGGTGAGGGGCTTGATGCCGGGAATGACGGGCACGGTGACGCCGGCCTCGCGCAGGGCCTTGACGAGGGCAAAATATTTGGCATTGTCGAAGAACATCTGCGTCACCACATATTTTGCGCCGGCGCGCACCTTCTCCACCGTATGGGCAATGTCGTCGGTGAGGTTCATCGCCTCCTCATGTTTTTCGGGATAGCCCGCCACACCGTAGGTGAAGGGAGTGGCCGCCGGCTCTTGTTCCAAGCCGTCGATGAGGCGTCCGCCGTTGAAGTCGTTGACCTGGCGGCAGAGTTCGATGGCGTGGCTATAGCCCCCCTTGACCGGTGTAAAGCGTTTTTCATCGGCCGCCCTGTCACCGCGCAACACAAGCAGGTCGGTCAGCCCGAGGAAGGAGAGGTCGTAGAGCTGGCTCTCTGTCTCCGCCCGCGTGAAGCCGCTGCAGATGACGTGGGGCACGATCGGCAGTCCGTAGCGTCCGTGGAGGGCGGCGGCGATGGCCACCGTGCCGGGGCGCGTCACTACGCTTAGCTTTTCAAAGCGGCCATCGGGCAGTTCGTGCCAAAGGGTCTGCGTGCGGTGTGTCGTGATGTTGATATAGGCCGGCGCGAAGGGCATCAGGCGGTCGATCGTGCGGTATACGCTCTCGATGCTCTTGCCGCGGGCGGGTGGCAGCACCTCAAACGAGAAGGCCGTGGCATGAGGGGAGGCTAGGAAGGAGGCGACGGACATAGGCGCTTATGATGATGATAGGTGATGATGTCGGGGCGGTGGCGGCGGGTATTTACTTGATCTTGATCTCATCGCCCACGCGGAAGTGGTAGCCGCCGGGGATGGGGTTCATCTTGCAGAGCGAGGAGAGGCGTATGCCATAGTGCTGGGCGATGGAGTAGAGGCTCTCGCCGTCGGCCATCACATGGTAGCGGCGCTTCATGGCGCTCGAAGCCTTCTTGCGCTTCTTGCCCAGGTAGACGATGCTACCGCGGGTGAGGCGGTAGTCGTCATCCACGTCGTTGTAGGCACGGAGTTTCTTCTCCTTCAGGCCCATCAGTTGTGCCAGCGAAGCGAAGGTATCACCCTCGCGTGCCACGATGTAATACTGGCCGTTGCAGCGCCGCACGGGGTGCAGGTAGCCGGCCCGGTCTTGCAGTTTCTCTTTCTTCTCCGCCTGCTTCGAGGCCTTCTTATTCCCCTTGTCGTAGGAGTGGAGGTCGTAGCGCTCGATGAGATTGATCAGCGCCGAGGCATAGGTGGGACTCGTCGCATAGCCCGCCCGTTTGAGTCCCTTTGCCCAGCCGCGGTAGTCGGTGAGGCGCAGGTTGAAGAGGGAGGCGTAGCGTTGGTTTTGGCGCAAGAAGCGGGAGTGGTCTTCGTAGCTCTCGGCAGCGTTGCGATAGACGCGAAACTTCTCGTTGGGCGCATCATCGGTCATCAGCATATATCTGCCGCGCCATGCTGAGCCACATTTGATACCGAAGTGGTTGTTGCCCTCCGTGGCCAAGCGGCTCGTGCCCGCCCGGCTCTCGAGCAATCCCTGCGCCAGCGTGATGCTGGCCGGCACGCCGTAGCGCTCCATCTGGTCGACGGCCATCGGGGCGTAGCGGTTGATATAGCGCTCGTAAAGTCCCGTCTGGGCCTGCGCTCCGAGCAGGGAGGTAAGGCAGAGCATGAGGCACCAGACGCGTAGCGGGCGCAGCGAGAGAAGGGGAATGTACATGATGAGCTGAAGGCTATTTCTTGCAAAGGTAACACAAACCCGGGGAAGGGGGGCGGCTCGTTGCCCCGTTCTTACCTACACTTTCCGCCGCTGTCTTTACGCCCCGCCTCTCCCCTCCGCACACGGCAGGGCGACAACAGCGTGACAGTGACCGAAATCTGTTGACGATCTTAATGCATTGAATGGTAGACGTTTCGGAATGGTCGGCGGCAGTGTGTGGGTAGTTCTGCGATCCGTTCCTTGAGCGGTTTCTCCCAGAGCGTCCTGCTCCAGAGGTGTGCTTTTCCGGCCGTTGTTATCGGTAAGGCGACGGCGGGTGTGACGTGGAATTTTTCGTAACTTCGCAGCGGACTGCGTCCCCTTCCTCTGTCCGCTATTTTAAGATTGATGAACTTCCCCCAACTTCTCTTTTCCTTACTATTCCTACCGCTGTCCTCCCTCTCCGGTCTTGCGGCGGTAGCGCCCGTAACCGACGGCGGTCAGCCCGCTCTCCGGCGGACCCTGCGTCTTGACTACGACCTGAGCGGCGATGCCCGTTCGCAGCATATTGCCCTGACCGCCATGGCCTCTTCGTCGGGCTGGGCCGGGAGACAGCATCGTCTCGACAGCGTACCGCTCAGGGGCAATGCCGACGTGACGGTCACCGATGTCCGCACGGGGCGCGTTTGCTACCGGCAGTCATTTTCCACCCTCTTTCAGGAGTGGCTCACCACGGAGGAGGCCACGCAGCGGGCGCGTTCGATGGAGCAGGTGCTGCTCGTACCGATGCCCGCCGATACGGCCCGCGTCACGGTGCGCCTCTTCGGCCTCGGATCCTCAAAGCACGACACACTCGCCTTCACCCACCTCGTGGCGCCGACCGACGTGTTGGTACGCAACCTCGACACGGCCCCCGTAACGCCCCACCGCTACCTGCGCCGTAGCGGCGATCCGAGCGAAAAGATCGACGTGGCGATCGTGGCCGAAGGCTATACCGCCGATCAGGCCGAGGCCTTCTATCGCGATGCCGAGACGGCGGTGGAGAGCATCCTGGCTCACGAGCCCTTCAAGCGCTATGCCGACCGCTTCAACTTCGTGGCCGTGGCGGCCGCTTCGCGCGATAGCGACGTGAGCATCCCCAAGGAGGGCAAGTGGCGCACGACGGCGCTCGGCTCCCATTTCTCCACCTTCTACTCCGACCGCTACCTCACTACACCCTGCGTCAGACAGCTGCACGATCTGCTTGCCGGCATTCCCTACGAGCACATCATCGTCTTGGCCAACACCTATACTTATGGTGGTGGCGGCATCTACAATGCCTATACGCTCACGACGACGCACCATGCCGCCTTCCGCCCCGTCGTGGTGCATGAGTTCGGCCACAGCTTTGCCGGCCTGGCTGATGAATATTACTATGACGATCAGTACGAAAACTTCTATCGTCCCGGTGAGGAGCCGTGGGAGCAAAACATCACGACGCTAGCCGACTTCGGCGCGAAGTGGCGCGATATGCTTCCCAAGGGGACGCCCATACCCACTCCGCCTGATGCCGCTCATCCTGACCGTATCGGCGTTTACGAGGGCGGCGGCTATATGTCTAAGGGCGTCTTTCGCGCCTATCAAGACTGCCGCATGAAGACCAACGAGTGTGGCGCCTTCTGTGCCGTCTGTCAGCGTGCCCTCACGCGGCTGATCAAGTTCTACACGGAGTGAGGCTCTTGTTTCAGAAGTTAGAGAAGTTAAGCCGATAGCCCTTGAGATGCTTGTAGCCCCATAGGGGCGTGAGACATTAGCCTAGGGATTTATCCCTAGGATTGTCGGGCATTTTTATAATCTCGCCGCCGAGGAACGTATCTATGGCGATATTGGCGGCGAGTCGGTCGGAAGGCTCCTGACCTAGGGTTTCACCCTAGGCTATTGTCTGACGCCCCTTTGGGGCTATCCTCACGGGGCCATCCTCATCCGTCCATCATGAGGGTTTCACCCTAGGCTATTGTCTGACGCCCCTTTGGGGCTATCCTCATCCGTCCATCATGAGGGTGTCGCCCTCCGTCTGCTATTCTCTGACGCTCCTTGAGGGCCATCCTCACCCGTCCATCATGAGGGCGTCGCCCTCCTCCTGCTATTTTCTGACATTCCCTTTGCTGGCTATCTCCGCCCTTTAGCCCCATTCGGCTTAACTTCTTTACTCCTTAACTTCTCAAATCAAATATAATAATCCCAAGAACCCCCATGCCAAACAATAAGAAAAAATCCGCGCGGCGCTCCCCGGCCTCGGGGGGCAAGAATCCTGGCGCTACTCCCGCCCCGCTGAGCCTCTGGCAGCGGTTCAGACAGGGAGAGTTTAAAGCCGCCTTCCGTTCCGCCCTCAAGGGCGAGAGCGGGCGCTTTGTCTTGGGTTTCTGCATCCTCATCGTCAGCGTCATGCTGTTGCTGAGCTTCGTCTCCAACGTCTTCACGGGGCATGCCGACCAGGCCGGCGTGCAGAGCGGCGACCTCACCCATGCCGCCAACTGGGGCGGAGCGCTCGGCGCCTATGTGTCGTATTATTTCATGGACCGCTGCTTCGGCATTTCCTCCATCTTCATTCCCCTCTTCACCCTCTTGCTCGGCGTGCGGTTGATGGGCGCCTATCAGGTGCGTTTGTGGAAGTGGTTTCTCAACTTCTCCCTGCTGATGATCTGGTCGAGCGTGCTGTTGAGCCTTGTCACGGCCGCCCTTCCTCCTGAGGCCGTGAGCGCCTTCAGCTATCGGCTCGGCGGCGGCCACGGCGACTATGTGCGCGACTTCCTCGTGCGGCAGGTCGGCACCTTCGGCGCCTGGCTGGGCGTGGTGACGGTGGCCGTCTTCTATCTGATGTATCTAACACGCGAAACGGTTGACGTGGTGCGTCGCCTGATGCACCCGCAGGACTATCTCAAGAAGCGTCTCGCCCGCAAGGGCAGCGGCCCCAGTGAAGAAGTTGAAGCTCCCGCAGACGAACTGCTGACAGCCGAAGCGCAGGGCGATGAAGCCCTCCAGCCCGAAACGCCCCACGACGAGACGGCGGCCGTATCGCTCGACTTTGACGTTCATACGCCTGAGGAAGCGCAGGCCGAAGCGCCGCAAGCAGACGGTGGGGACGAGCCGGGTGACGACAGCTCCCTACCCCCTGCAGAAGAGAAAACGAAGACTCCGGCCCCGTCGGGCGAAACGGAGCTAGACATCGCCCCCACCGTGACCGACGACAAGGCAACGCGCCGCACGGTGAGCGAGCTGGGGACGATGGAGCCTTACGACCCGCGTCGCGACCTGGAGTATTATAAATTTCCCACCATTCCCCTCCTCAAACACTACGACGAGCAGGGGCCGGCCATCGACATGGCGGAGCAGAACGCCAACAAGGAGCGCATCATCAAGGTGCTCCGCGACTTCGGCGTAGAGATCTCGAGCATCAAGGCAACGATCGGCCCGACCATCACGCTCTATGAAGTGACCCCTGCGCCGGGGGTGCGCATCAACAAGATCCGCAATCTCGAAGACGACATAGCCCTCTCTCTCTCGGCCATCGGCATCCGCATCATCGCCCCTATGCCGGGCAAGGGAACCATCGGCATCGAGGTGCCCAACAAGCGCCCCCGCATCGTCTCGATGGAGAGCATCGTCAACACGCGGAAGTTTCAGGAGAGCACCTTCGAGCTTCCCATTGCTCTGGGCAAGACGATCACCAACGAGGTCTTTATGGTCGACCTCGCCAAGATGCCCCACCTCCTCGTTGCCGGTGCTACGGGCCAGGGTAAGTCCGTCGGTCTCAACGCCATCATCACCTCCTTGCTGTATAAGAAGCACCCGGCCGAACTGAAGTTTGTCATGGTCGACCCGAAGAAGGTGGAGTTCTCAGTCTATGCCCCCATCGAGAAGCATTTTCTCGCCAAGATTCCCGGTGAAGACGATCCCATCATCACCGATGTGACCAAGGTCGTGCAGACGCTCAAGAGCCTCTGTCAGCTCATGGACCACCGTTACGACCTCCTCAAGAAGGCCCGTGCGAGAAACATCAAGGAGTATAACGCCAAGTTTAAGGCCCGTCAGCTCAACCCCGCCAACGGCCATGAGTTCATGCCCTATATCGTGGTGATCATCGACGAGTTTGGCGACCTCATCATGACGGCGGGCAAGGAGGTGGAGCTCCCCATCGCCCGCATCGCCCAGCTGGCCCGTGCCGTGGGCATGCACATGGTCATCGCCACCCAGCGCCCGACGACCAACATCATCACCGGTACGATCAAGGCCAACTTCCCCGCCCGCATGGCCTTCAAGGTCATGTCGCAGATCGACAGCCGCACCATCCTCGACCAGGGCGGGGCCAATCAGCTGGTCGGCAAGGGCGACATGCTCTTCCTCGCCGGCAACATGCCCGAACGCGTGCAGTGCGCCTTTGTCGACACTCCCGAGGTAGAGCGCATCAACGACTTCATAGCCGAGCAGCAGGGCTATCTCTCGGCCTTCGAACTGCCCGAACCCGAGATGGACGATGACGAGGGCGGCGGCAGCAAGGGCGAGCTCGATGCCGGTTCGATCGATCCGATGTTTGAGGAGGCAGCCCGCCTCATCGTGGTCCACCAGCAAGGCTCCACCTCGCTCATACAGCGCAAGTTCTCCATCGGCTACAACCGTGCCGGTCGCCTCATGGACCAACTCGAGCGGGCCGGCATCGTCGGGCCCGTGCGCGGATCCAAGCCCCGTGAGGTGCTCTGTCAGACGGAGCAGGAACTCGAGGCCAAGATCGCAGCCCTCCACGGCGCATAGGTTTGCGCTGTGGGGCAGGCGCTGTGACGTTCTATCACAACCTGACGCGAAGGGTCGATGCCGCTCGCCGGTGTCGGCCCTTCTTGCCTTTTCGACAAGCCTTATCAATGCAAAAACAAAGCCTGGAGAGAGCGGTTGGCTGTCTCCAGGCTTTGTCTGTGTATAGGGGGGGATGGGGCGCTTACCTTATCTGAATGAGTCGGTAAGAAGTTTGATCTCTACCTCAGGGGTGATGCGTTCGTAGAGGATGTGGTAGACGGCGTCGAGGATGGGCATGTTGACCAGGTAGTGGCGGTTGATGTCCTTCATACACTTCGTGCCGTAATATCCCTCGGCGATCATCTCCATCTCGATCTGTGCGGCTTTGACGCTATATCCCTTGCCGATCATGGTGCCGAATACGCGGTTGCGGGAGAAGTTGGAGTAGCCCGTGACGAGGAGGTCGCCCAGGTAGACGGAGTCGTACATGGGGCGGTCGATGGGATAGACGGCGCGCAGGAAGCGCTGCATCTCTTGCACGGCATTGGACATGAGCACGCTCTGGAAGTTGTCGCCATACTTCAGGCCGTTGCAGATGCCGGCGGCGATGGCGTAGACATTCTTCAGGACTGAGGCATACTCGATGCCGATGACGTCGATGGCCGTCTTGGTCTTGACGTAGCTCGATGCGAGGAGGTCGGCAAAGGCGCCGGCCTTCTCCGTGTCGACGCAGCCCACGGTGAGGTAGGTGAGACGCCCGAGCGCCACCTCTTCGGCATGGCTCGGTCCGCCGAGCACGCCGAGATTTTCGTCGGGCACGTTGTAGACCTGGCGGAAGTATTCCGAGCAGACCAGATTTTCATCAGGCACGATGCCCTTGATGGCGGTGATGATGAAATGGTCGTGGAGACGTACCTTGAGCTTCTTGAGGTGGTTTTTGAGATAGGGTGAGGGCGTAACGAAGACGAGCGTTCGGCAGGCGCGCGCCACCTCGTTGATGTCGGTAGAGAAGGTGATGCGGCTAACGTCGAAGTGGACGCCGGTGAGATACGACGGGTTGTGCTCCATGCGGCGGAAGTCGTCGATGGCGTCTTGCCGTCGCATGTACCAATGGATATGGTCCGTCTTTTCGAGCAGCATCTTGGCGATGGCCGTCGCCCAGCTGCCGCTGCCCATGACTGCGATGTTACCCAAGTCGTACATGTCGTGTGCTAGTGAGGGAGGGGCCTTTAGGGGCTCCTAGATTCTTTGCTTATACGGTCCAAGCCTCAATCTCGGCTACGGAGGGGCGCTCCGTATCGAGCTTGTAGCGCTTGATGATCTCCCCGATCTGTTGCTGCACCTTTTGGGGGTTGACCTCCTTGAGGTCGCTGACGAGGTAGTAGCCCACCTTCTGTAGGATGGGCACGAGGTCTTCGCGGATGCCGGCCTCGACGTAGCGGGCTGCAGGGTCGCGAGGAGCCTTCTTCTCGGGACGCATCTGGGGGAAGAAGATCACTTCCTGAATCTGCGTTTGGCCCGTCATGAGCATGACGAGGCGGTCAATGCCGATGCCGATGCCCGAGGTGGGGGGCATGCCGTACTGCAGGGCGCGCAGGAAGTCTTGGTCGATGAACATGGCCTCGTCGTCGCCCTTCTCGGAGAGGCGCAGCTGGTCTTGGAATCGCTCCTCCTGGTCGATCGGGTCGTTGAGCTCGGAGTAGGCGTTGGCAAGTTCCTTACCGTTGACCATGAGCTCGAAGCGCTCGGTGAGGTCGGGGTTGGAGCGGTGACGCTTCGTCAGGGGCGACATCTCGATGGGGTAGTCGGTGATAAAGGTGGGCTGGATGAAGGTGCCCTCGCAATATTCGCCGAAGATCTCGTCGATGAGCTTTCCCTTACCCATCGTGTCGTCGATCTCCATGCCCAGTTCCTTGCAGACGGCGCGGATCTCGTCTTCCGTCTTGCCGTTGAGGTCGTAGCCCGTCTTCTCCTTGATGGCCTCGAGGATGGGGAGGCGGCGGAAGGGCGCCTTGAAGCTGATCGTCTTGCCGTCGACCACCGTCTCGTCTTTGCCGTTGACGGCGATGCAGATGCGCTCGAGCAGGCGCTCGGTGAACGACATCATCCAGTTGTAGTCTTTATACTGGACGTAGAGCTCCATGCAGGTGAACTCCGGGTTGTGGTTGCGGTCCATGCCCTCGTTGCGGAAGTTCTTGCCGATCTCGTAGACGCCCTCAAATCCGCCCACGATCAGGCGCTTGAGGTAGAGCTCCGTAGCGATGCGCAGGTAGAGGTCGATGTCGAGCGAGTTGTGGTGCGTGATGAAGGGGCGTGCGCTGGCGCCGCCGGGGATGGGCTGGAGGATCGGGGTTTCCACCTCGGTATAGCCCGCTTCGTCGAAGTATTGGCGCATCACCTTGATCACCTTGCTGCGCTTGAGGAAGATGTCTTTGACGTTGGGGTTGACCAGCAGGTCGACGTAGCGCTGGCGGTAGCGGAGTTCGGGATCGTTGAAGGCGTCGTAGGTCACGCCGTCTTTCTCCTTCACTACGGGCAGCGGTCTGAGGCTCTTAGAGAGTAGGGTCAGTTCCTGGGCGTGGACGGAGATTTCGCCCGTCTGCGTGCGGAAGACGAAGCCCTTGACGCCGATGAAGTCGCCTAGGTCGAGGAGTTTCTTGAAGACGTTGTTGTAGAGCGTCTTATCTTCTCCGGGGCAGATGTCGTCGCGGGTGATGTAGACCTGTATGCGGTCCTTGGAGTCCATCAGTTCGGCGAAGCTCGCTTTGCCCATGATGCGCTTGCCCATGAGACGTCCGGCGATGGTCACCTGGCGGGGCTCGGCCTCGTCTGTGAAGTTTGCCTTGATCTCGTCGCTGTAAGCGTTGACGGGAAACTCTGCAGCGGGGTAGGGGGCGATTCCCATCTCGCGCAGGGTGTTGAGTGACTGTCGGCGTTGTATCTCTTGTTCGCTGAGTTCTAGTACGTTCATTGCTCGTAGTGTAGTTTTGTAGGCAAAGTTAGTACATGGCGGGCGAAGTGCCAAGGTTATGCCCTTGCGTTTTGTGCCGAGCGCGCCGTGGCGTAGCCCGATTCGCCTTGTGGCGTGCGGTTTTTTGAGGAAGGGGGCGACGCCCAGCCTCGATGGCGTGTCCCTGTCGTCCGCCTGCGATCCTTCACCTCACCAGCCATCGCCTTCTTCCAAATCCACTTTTGGGGAGCAGGGGCGTATTCTGTCCATTTGTTTGTTTGATTATATGTATATATGTATATATGTATATATGGGGCGTCATCATTTGGTCAGTCAGGAGCTGTCGTCTGTGGAAAGATCGTCTAAGTCTATGAAATACAGCGTAATTACCCTTGGCAAAGGGCGCTCTTTTGGGGCTAAATATTGCCGGGAAAATGCGCTATACCTTGACACTTAACGTCAAGGTAAATGCGCTTACCTTGTCACTAAACGTCAAGGAAAGCCCGCTATACCTTGTCACTAAACGACAAGGAAAGCCCGCCTAAGGCATCACGAGGTGTAGCGTCAGCGCACTATACCTTGTCACGATTTGACAGGTTATCCTCGCTTGCGGGCAGGGTTTGTTTCCCGGAAAGAAGTCCGCGGCTCGTCAGCGCTAGCCCGCGGCTCGTCAGCGCTAGTCCGCGGCTCGTCAACGCTAGTCCGCGGCTCGTCAACGCTAGTCCGCGGCTCGTCAGCGCTAGTCCGCGGCTCGTCAGGAGCGCATGCGTGTGTGCGGCGCAAGTGTTATCTTTGCCATCTATAACCTGACAGCCGTGCCCCTATGACCGAAAAAGAAAAATGCGCCCTCGGCCATCTCTACGATGCCAACAACGACCCCGCCCTGCTCGAAGAGCGTGCCGCCTGCGGACGGCTGCTTCACCGGCTCAACGCCTTGCCCCGCGGCGAGTGAGCCCGCGACGTCCTCAATGGCAGGCGGGGAAGGGTAGGGCATATTTCACCGCCGAAGGATGGGCCGCTGCGGCGGAAAATGCGTATCTTTGTACGATTTTAACCGAACATAGTCTCTCTGCGGCGCCTGACGAAGTGGCTCCGACAGAGCCCACCTTATCCATCCGATCGATCGAATGAATACTCCCAAAGACGAGAACATGCAGAACGCCTTCTCCCTCATCGCCGACTTTGACGGTGATATGGGATCACTCCTACGCACATCATTCCCCCCGACGCTCCCCGTCTTGCCGCTGCGCAATATGATGCTCTTCCCCGGCGTGGTGGGCAGTGTCACCGTAGGGCGCGAGGCAAGCAAGAAGGTGGTGACCGCCGCCCTCAAGAAAGGCAGTCTGATCGCCGTCTTTACCCAGCGCGATAACAGCGTCGAGGAGCCGGGCACCGCCGACCTCTATGAGGAAGGGGTGGTGGCCCGCGTGATGCGCACCATCGACCTGCCCGGTTCAGGGACGGCTGCCATTCTCCAGAGCTACGGGCCGATACGCCTCGTGCAGCTCAAGCGCCGTAAACCCTATCTGCGGGCTGAGGTGTCGGCCCTCGAAGAGACGATCTACGAGACTGAGGGCGGGCAGAAGAACAAGGAGTTTGCCGCCCTGGTCGACGCTTGCCGCGACGCCGTCATCCGTTTCTTGCAGCTCAGCGACGGGCCGCGTTCGGAAGAGGCCATCTTCGCCGTGAGAAATATCTCTCACCCCGTCTTTCTCGTCAACTTTATCTGCGTCAACGTATCCCTCGCCATCGAGGAGCGCTTTACCCTCTTCCTCGAGCACGATCTCAAGCAGCGTGCCTACAAACTCCTCCAGCTGCTCAACCGCGAGTGTCAGTTCGCCCAGATCAAGCGCGACATCCAGGAGCAGACGCGCGAGGAGCTCGACAAGCAGCAGAAAGACTACTTCCTCCATCAGCAGATCCGCAACATCCAGGAGGAGCTAGGCGAGAGCGATGCCGACGACATCAAAGAGCTCGAGGCAAAGGCCGAGGCCTGCAAGATGCCAGAAAAGGTCGCTGCCATCTTCCGCCGCGAACTCTCGAAGCTCAAACACATGAATCCGCAGATGGGCGACTACAACGTGCAGCTCGGCTATCTGCAGACCATCGTGCGCTTGCCTTGGGACACGACGACCGAAGACAATCTTGACGTCAAACACGCGGCGCAGATCCTCGAGCGCGATCACTACGGCATGGAGAAGGTCAAGGAGCGCATCCTCGAACACCTCGCCACCCTGCGTTACCGCAGCAAGGAGCGGGCGCCGATCCTCTGCCTCTACGGCCCGCCGGGAGTGGGCAAGACTTCGCTGGGCAAAAGCATCGCCGAGGCGCTGGGGCGCAGCTATGTGCGCATCAGCCTGGGAGGCGTGCACGATGAGGCCGAGATACGCGGTCACCGCCGAACCTATGTGGGCGCCATGCCCGGCCGCATCATCTCGGGCATCATGAAGGCCGAGACGAGCAACCCCCTATTCGTGCTCGACGAGATCGACAAGGTGTCGGAGAACAACTACAACGGAGATCCCCACAGCGCCCTCCTCGAAGTGCTCGACCCAGAGCAGAACAATGCCTTCCACGACAACTACCTCGACCTCGACTACGACCTCTCCCAGGTCTTCTTCATCGCTACGGCCAACACGCTGCAGACCATTCCCCGCCCCCTGCTCGACCGCATGGAACTGATACCCGTCGAGGGCTACCTCACGGAAGAGAAACTCGAGATAGCCCGTCGTCACCTCATACCGAAGGAGGGAAAAGCTTACGACTTCGGCGAGGGAGAGAAACTGAAGTTTACCCCCAGCGCCATCGAGACCCTCATCGAGCGCTATACCCGCGAGAGCGGTGTGCGCCAGCTCGAGAAGCAGATCGACAAGGTCTACCGCAAGGTGGCATACCTCACCTCCGTGTCGGCTGACGGCGCCATGCCCTATAAGTGCCGTTCGCTCCGCCCCGCCGACATTCAGGAGCTGCTCGGCAAGCCCCTCTTCACGCGCGACAAGTATGAGGGCAACCGCTATGCCGGCGTTGTCACAGGCCTGGCCTGGACGGCCGTAGGCGGCGAGATCCTCTTCATCGAGAGCGGCGTGAGCCGCAGCCGCGGCCCGAAGCTCACCCTGACGGGCAACCTCGGCGACGTGATGAAGGAAAGCGCCGTCCTCGCACTGGAGTATGTCAAGGCCCATGCCGAAACGTTGGGACTCGACTACCGCATCTTCGACCACTGGGGCGTCCACGTTCACGTGCCCGAAGGGGCGACGCCCAAAGACGGCCCTTCGGCCGGCATCACCATCGCCACCTCTATCGCCTCGGCCCTGACGCAGCGCCGCGTGAGAGACCACATCGCCATGACGGGCGAGATCACCCTGCGAGGCCGCGTGCTGCCCGTGGGCGGCATCAAGGAGAAGATCTTGGCTGCCAAACGGGCGGGCATCACCGACATCGTGCTCTCTTCGGAGAATCGTAGGGATATCGACGACATACCCGAACGCTATCTTAAGGGACTGACCTTCCACTACGTCGACGACGTGAGCGAGGTCTTCAAGCTCGCCTTGCTCAAGGAGAAGGTGGTCGGCGCCATAGAGCTGACCATCCCTAAGGACGGCGAGAAGGGCGACGCCCCGGCCTCTCAAGTCCAGACAGACGTGGCGGCCCGCCTGATGAAGGGCTGTGAATAGCTGTCGGGCCGCGGAGCGAACGAAGCGGTGGCGAGCGGGGCGATGAAGGAACGATCGGTCGGAATGATCGACAGAATCGTGGGGACCGATTGAATCGAAAGAATCGAGCGAATCGAGGAAATCGATAGAGCCGACAGAACCGATTGACCCCGCTGAACCTACAGCCCCTCCTCCAGCGTCTCATTGCCATCGGCTTAACTCCTTAACTTCTAAACTTCTCAATCCCCCTCCCCCCGCATGACCTTCGACCTACAACATACCGATGCGGCCAGTGCGGCGCGCGCCGGCCTGATCCATACCGACCACGGTGATATCCACACGCCCATCTTCATGCCCGTAGGCACGGTGGGCAGCGTTAAGGGCGTCCATCTGCGCGAGCTCAAAGACGACCTCAACGCCGAGATCATCCTCGGCAACACCTACCACCTCTACCTCCGCCCCGGCCTCGACATCCTCGAGCGGGCGGGCGGTCTGCATAAGTTCGGAGGATTTGACCGCCCGATCCTGACCGACAGCGGCGGTTTCCAGGTCTTCTCCCTTACCGGCATCCGCAAGCTGCGGGAGGAGGGCTGTGAGTTTCGTTCGCATATCGACGGCAGCAAACATTTCTTTACGCCCGAGCGGGTGATGGACATCGAGCGCACCATCGGCGCCGACATCATGATGGCCTTTGACGAGTGTCCGCCCGGCACGGCCGACTACAGCTATGCCCGCAAGAGTCTCGACCTGACCCACGGATGGATGAAACGCTGCTGGAAGCGCTTCCACGAGACGGAGCCGAAGTATGGTTATAGCCAGGCGCTCTTCCCCATCGTCCAGGGCTGCGTCTATCCCGACCTGCGCCGCGAGAGTGCCCGCTTTATGAGCGACTTCGGCGCTGAGGGCTATGCCATCGGCGGACTGGCTGTGGGCGAACCGGCGGAGAAGATGTATGAGATGATCGAGGTGGTCAACGAGATTCTCCCCACCGACCGCCCCCGCTACCTCATGGGCGTCGGCACGCCGGTCAATCTCCTTGAAGGCATCGAGCGGGGTATCGACATGTTTGACTGCGTCATGCCTACGCGCAACGGCCGCAATGCCTGCCTCTTTACCGCCGAGGGCATCATCAATATGCGCAACGCCAAGTGGGCCGACTGCTTCGAGCCCGTCGATGCCGACAATCATTGCTTCGTCGACGTGCAGTATAGCCGCGCCTACCTTCACCACCTCTTCAAGGCCAAGGAACTGCTGGCCATGCAGATCGCCTCGATCCACAACCTGGCCTTCTACCTCTGGCTCGTGCGCGAGGCACGCCGCCACATCCTGGCCGACGACTTTGTCAGTTGGAAAAACGAGATGGTGCCCCGCCTCTCGCGGAAGCTCTAACGCCGTTGCTCCCACGCGCGCACGCGTACCTTTATTAATACAAAGAAATCGTCAGACAAAGAGACACTAGATGATCCTCTCTAAGCTCAAGACCGCCGCAGCGCGTCTGCTTCGCCCCTTCCGCCGATTACCCCGTCTCAGACTGGGCAACGGCAAGCCCTTCGTGGGGCGTATCGACCGCTACATCATCTACAAGTTTCTGAGCACCTACATCTTCCTCATCGTCATCATCATCACGATTGCCGTGATCTTCGACTTCAATGAGAAGATCGATAAGCTCACCCGGAGCCACGTGAGCATGGGAAAGATCCTGACGGACTACTACGCCAACTTCGTCCCCTACTTCGCCAACCTCTTCAGCCCTCTTTTCGTCTTCATCGCCGTCATCTTCTTCACCTCCAAGCTGGCCGACAACTCCGAGATCATCGCGATGAAGAGCACGGGCATGAGTTTCCGTCGCCTCTTGCGCCCCTATATGCTCTCGGCGGCCCTCATCGCCTTGGTGACCTTCCTGCTAGGCGCCTACGTCATTCCCAAGAGCAACGTGGCGAAGGTAAACTTCGAGAACCGCTACATCAAGAAGCGCACCGACATCACCTCGGTCGACGGCGTGCAGATGCAGGTCGATACGGGCGTGGTGGCCTACATCACCCATTTCGACAACACGACCAAGAGCGGCTACGGCTTCTCGCTCGACAAGTTTGTCGACAAGAAGCTAGTCTCTCACCTCACGGCCCAGAGCATCCAATACGACACCCTCTCCGATCGCCGTTTCTCCTGGACGCTGCGCCAGTATAACATCCGCACTCTTCACGGCATGCGCGAGCAGATAGAGAGCGGCGCCAAGCTCGACACGATGATCATCATGGAACCCAAAGACTTCTTCTACGTGCGCGGCCAGCAGGAGACGATGACCCTGCCCGAGCTCAAGGAGTTTATCGGGCGTCAGCGCTTGCGCGGCGCGGCGGGCGTAGAGACCTTTGAGGTGGAATATCACAAGCGCTTTGCCACCCCCTTTGCCGCCTTCATCCTCACCCTCATGGGCGTGAGCCTCTCGTGTGAGAAGCGCAAGGGCGGCATGGGCGCCAGCATCGGCGCAGGTATCGCCCTAAGCTTTGCCTACATCCTCTTCCAGACCATCTCGGCCACCTTCGCCATCAACGCCGGCTGGCCGGCCATGTTTGCCGTATGGCTCCCCAACATCCTCTTCGCCCTCATCGCCCTCGTGCTGTATTTGCGGACGCCGCAGTAAGGGCGTGGGCTGTAGGAGATAAGAAGTTAAGGAGTTAAGCCGATAGGTCTGGAACGCTTGACAGTCTTAGTCTCCCCTTGGGGCATAAAGCCGTAAGTCTGGGATAGCCCCAAGGGGGCGCCAGACAATAGCCTAGGGTGAAACCCTAGGTCTATGGTTACATCTTTTACTCGCCGCCAATTTCCCGCCAATGATATACGTTTATTGGCGGCGGGTTAATAAGGTGGCACGCAATCCTAGGGATAAATCCCTAGGCTATTGTCTGACGCTCCTTTGGGGCTGCGGGCGGACGTTGTCCTGCGCCCCCTTTGACCATTCTGCCCCTTCTCATTAAAACAAATAACCTCACCATATGACTACCCCTGACAACAATCAGCCGCTCGATCCCGGGCAGGCTCCCATAACAGACCAGACCGCAGCGCAGGCTGCGACGGACGCTGCAGAGACGGCGTCCGCTGAAGCTGCCACCGTCGGTCAGACTTGCGCTGAAGTTTCTCCCGAATCCGAGGCTGCTGCCCCGAAGCAGGAGGCCGCAGAGACAGCAGAAAAAGCAGAAACCGCCGAAGCAGCCGCTGACGGGCAGGAGACGCCCAAGGAGCCCGAGGTGCTCTTTGAAGACCTCGACCTCTCCGACGACGTGCTTGACGCCCTCTATGATATGCGCTTCGAGAAGTGCACCCCGGTGCAGGCCCGCTGCATCCCCCCGATCCTCGAACACCGCGACGTGCTCGGCGTGGCACAGACCGGCACGGGCAAGACGGCTGCCTATCTGCTGCCCCTCCTGACCCTCCTTGGCCGCGAACCCCATCCCGCCGACGCCGTCAACTGTCTCGTCATCGCCCCGACGCGCGAGCTGGCCCGTCAGATCGACCAGGCTCTCCAGGGCTTCGCCTACTACACGGGCATCAACGCCGTGGCAGTCTATGGCGGCAACGACGGGGCGCGCTATGAGCAGGAGCGCCGTTCGCTCCAGGCCGGTGCTGACATCGTGTTAGCCACCCCCGGCCGACTCATCACCCACCTGCAGCTTGGCACGCTCGACCTGAGCCGCACGACCCACCTCGTCCTCGACGAGGCTGACCGTATGCTCGACATGGGATTTTCAGAAGACATCCTGAGCATCGTCAGCCACATGCCCAAGGAGCGCCAGACCATCCTCTTCTCCGCCACCATGCCGCCCAAGATCGCCCAGCTGGCCCGCACCGTCATGCACGACCCCGTAGAGATAGAGATCGCCGTGTCAAAGCCGGCGGAGAACATCCGCCAGTGCGTCGTCGTCTGCCACGAGCCCGACAAGACGCTCGTCTTGCGCAAGATCTTTGAGCTGCAGCCCCCCAAGCGCGTGATCGTGTTCTGCTCCTCTAAGCAGAAGGTCAAGGAGCTGGCCATCGTCCTTCAGCGCAAGGGCTACAACGCCCGCGCCATGCACTCCGACCTAGCACAGGCCGAGCGTGACGAGGTGATGCAGCTCTTCCGTGCCCGCAAGGTCGACCTCCTCGTTGCCACCGACATCGTGGCCCGAGGCATCGATATCGACGACATCACCATGGTCATCAACTACGACGCGCCCCACGATGCCGAAGACTATGTACACCGCATCGGCCGTACGGCCCGCGCCGGACGAGCAGGCAGTGCCATCACGCTGATCGGTGAAAAGGACATTCCGGCCCTGGAGAGCATCGAGCGCATCCTGAAGATCAAGATTCCCCGCGCCGAACTTCCCGAAGGAGTGCGCCCGCCCCAAGGCGGCTACCGCGAGCCCAAGGGCCGCGGGCGAGGCGGTCATGGTCGTGGCGGTAACGGAGGTCGTGGCGGTGATCGCAAGCGTGGCGGTCATGGCGAAGGCCGGGGCGGCGGCAAACCTCGCAACCGTCGGGCTGACGATCGTCCCGCAGCCAATCGCCGTCCGCCTAAAGCCGGCAACGGCCGCAAGCCCGAGTAACAGCCTTCCTCCCCCTCATCTCATACATATTTCCTTCTCCCTCTCTTTATAGCTATTGAAAGTCCTTCCCCTTACGGCCCTTTTGGCCTTTGCCCTCGCTTCTGAAGCCGCAGCTCAGCGCGTCATGCCCGTTACCCGCTTCTTCCCCTCCCGGGGCAAGTACGACTTCTATGACGACAACCTCCTGAGCGGCTTCTTGCAGCGCTCCTCACAGCAAAGCCGTGGCATCGGCGGGGGGGGCTTCCTGCAGCTCGGCGTAACGGGCGATCCGTTGCTTGTCTATGTCGGTGAGAAGGACTCTACGCAGTATACCGCCTACGCCTCGGCCTACCGCTTCGTATTGCGCGACCCGGCACACGAGCGCTTTGCCGTCGAACTGCCGCGTTACGGGGTTACGATGCACCTGTCGGAGGCTGACAACCGGCTGCGCCAGGTCTGTTATTATCCCGACACGACGGCTACCAAGGGCTTCCTCCTCGACATCGATCAGGGCGGTGCCCCTGCAGCCCTCACCGAGCTCGAGGATATGGACGTGTGGCTCGTTGACCGCCAAAGCCTGCGCGCCCGCCGGCGCGTGCTGACAGCGGGGGGCGATGGCATCGTCTCCGCCGCCTATTATTATGCACGTTTCTCTCACCCCATCGATACTTGGACGTTGCGCCGTGAGCGCGTCACCCTCACCTCGGGGCAGAAGGTCGCACGCGTCAAGGCGGCGCTGACCTTCAAACTCGGTGTCGGCGATTCTCTCGTTGTCACTTCTGCCGTCTCAGACCGAGCTACCGATGAAGCTTATGCCTGGGTGAGCGGCCGCAGCCCTCAGCGCCCCTTCGACGATGCCATGCCGCCACGCCGCGACCTGGCCCTCAACTCGTCGGCCGCTTCTGACAAAGCTCCAGCCGCCCGGGGGCAGGGTGGGGGACTTCCCTCACGCAACGCTGTACGCGCTGCGGCTCCGTCGGCCCGCACGGCGTCGGCTGACCCCTTTGCCCGCTGGCTCGAGGTGTCTACCACCGATGCCGCGCTCAAGACGGCCTTCTATGCCGCACTGTCGCAGCTCTCTGCCCAACCCGCCCTGCGCAAGGCCCGCACGGCCGACGAACTCCTCAGCCTCCTGGCCCGCCATTACCCCGCCGGCGCCGATACGCTCACCGATGCAGCGAGGCTCGACAGCTTGGTGCGGAGCCGTTCGCGGGAGGTCTTTTCGGCAGAGGTCGGCACGCTGGCAGCACGTCGGGCAGCCCAGGCCTGGTTTGTGATGAATGTCCTCGGACTGCGCCCCGAGCCGGGAGTCGCAGGCGCCTACCGCATCGTACGTCCCTTCTTCAACGTCGTCATACTGCAGTTGCCCCGCGGCCGGAGGCTCACCTATTATAATAAGAACAATGCTCCCGCCCGCCCTTACGTGACATCCGTAGCGCTGCGTCACCAACCCCTCGTCGCGCCCTATGTGCTCCTGCCCTCCCAGCTCCTCGGCGGCGGCATCATGGAAATCAAGACGGCGGCGCGGCCCGTTGCCGGAGAATAACCGACCGCTCCCCTTGCTTACGGCCTACGAACCGCGTATCTTTGCATACAGCGCCCGCGATCCCTCGTGCGCCGTTATACCAGCTTCCTTGAGAAGCTGAAGTTTCCCCCTTATTAATCTCCCCCTACCAACCATGGCAAAGAATACAGAAGAAACCCCCGCTGCAAGCGACAAGCTCAAAGCTCTCCAAGCCGCACTCGCCAAGATCGAGAAAGACTTTGGCAAGGGTGCCATCATGAAGATGGGCGATCAGCAGGTCGAGCAGGTCGAGGTCATCCCCACCGGCAGCATTGCACTCAACGCCGCCCTCGGCGTCGGCGGCTATCCCAAAGGCCGTATCATCGAGATCTACGGTCCCGAGTCGTCAGGTAAGACGACCCTCGCCATCCATGCCATTGCCGAAGCTCAGAAGCAGGGTGGCATTGCAGCCTTTATCGATGCCGAACATGCCTTTGACCGCTTCTATGCCGCCAAACTTGGTGTAAACGTTGACGAACTCTTTATCTCGCAGCCCGATAACGGTGAGCAGGCACTCGATATAGCCGACCAGCTTATCCGTTCGTCGGCGGTTGACATCATCGTTATCGACTCTGTTGCAGCCCTCACACCGAAGGCCGAGATCGAGGGCGATATGGGTGAAAACAAGGTCGGCCTCCAGGCCCGCCTGATGAGCCAGGCGCTGCGCAAGCTCACCTCAACCATCAGTAAGACCGGCACGACCTGCATCTTCATCAACCAGCTGCGCGAGAAGATCGGCGTCATGTTCGGCAACCCCGAGACAACCACCGGCGGTAACGCCCTGAAGTTCTACTCCTCCGTGCGACTCGACATCCGTCGCACCGGTTCGGTGAAAGACGGCGATGACCCCGTCGGCAACACCGTACGCGTCAAGGTCGTGAAGAATAAGGTGGCTCCCCCCTTCCGCAAGGCAGAGTTCGAAATCACCTTCGGTCAGGGCATCTCGCGTACGGGCGAGATCGTAGACCTCGGCGTAGAGCTCGGCATCATCAAGAAGAGCGGTTCGTGGTTCTCTTACGGTGACACCCGCCTCGGCCAGGGCCGTGAAGCGGTGAAGAAGGTGATCAAAGACAACGTCGAGCTCTCCGACGAGCTCGAAGGCCGCATCGCCGAAGAACTCAAAAAACGCGAAGGCTAAAAAGGCCGTCAACTCTCAGCACATGACGCGCGCCACTTGTCCGCATGACAGGTAGCGCGCGTTTTGGGTATGCCATCGCCCTTCGCATCCGTCCGAATCTATAATGACCTCCCTCGGCGCTGTCTCTGCCCTGATGCCCTTGGCTTTGGGCATCGGTCTGGGCGCCCAGATGCAGCAACCCCTTGCCGTGGCCGTCATCGGCGGTTTCGTGATTGGGTTGCCGCTCTTGCTGGTCGTCTTGCCCGCCATGATGCGCCAGATTTTCGGGCGTGCGCAAGCGGTGTGTGTGCAAAAGGCGTAATTTCGCCGCGATATTTCCACACCCTTCCGGGGTATGGATATCGTTTTGATCGTTTCCTATTATGTGGAAGTATTATGCATTGTTGTCGGCCTTCTTTGCTGCGCTGACTGCCATCTTCGCCAAGATCGGCGTGCGCGACGTCAACAGCGACCTTGCCACGGCCATCCGTACGGCGGTTATCCTGTTACTCACCGTCTCTATCGTCTGGGCTAAAGGTCTGGAGCACGATGTGGGGCGCATCAGCCTCCACACCTGGGCCTTCCTCATCCTCTCGGGCCTGGCTACCGGCCTCTCCTGGCTCTTCTACTTCAAGGCCCTGCAGTCGGGCGATGTCTCGCGCGTGGCGCCGATCGATAAGCTCAGCGTGGTGATGACCATTTGCCTCGCTTTCCTCTTCCTCCACGAGACGGTGAATCTCCGCGTCCTTGTCGGCGCGGCACTCATCACGGCGGGTAGCGTGGTGATGTTGCTCTGAGAAGCGGATCGTCTCTCGTTTTTCTCTATTCCTTCCTTTCGATGAAACTCCTTCTTATCGAAGACGAGCGCCGGCTCTCCGACAGCATGACGGAATATCTGCGGGCGGCCCGCTATGTCTGTGAGCAGGCCCTTCACCTATGCCGAGGCGAAGATGAAGGTCGGCATTTATGAGTACGACTGCGTGGTGCTCGGCTTCATGTCCCCCGGCGCAACGGGCAGGGGCTCGCCATCGTCAGGAGCGTAGCCGCCTATCACGGCTGGCAAGCCAGCTATCGTTATAGAGAAGGGGAGCACATCTTTGAGGTGAAATTCTCTTCTTTCCCCCACCTTGCGCCCATCTTTCCTGCCCTGCGGCTTGGCTCATTCGCGGAGAAGTGGCAATTTTGGCCCGTGAATTCCATTCCCCGCCTCCTTTCGGGGCGGACACAATCCCTATGTGCCGATGAACTATCACGATTACTCCCCGCACGAAAAGCAGGGCGAAGGCGACATCCTCTTCTCGCGTACCGTCAAGGCCGGCAAACGTGTTTATTACCTCGACGTGAAGTGTGACCGCCGCGGCGAATATTACATCTCCATGACCGAGAGCAAGCGTCTTAAAGATCAGGGCGACGCCCTCCATCCCGTTTTTGAGAAGCATAAGATCTTCCTCTACCGCGAAGATCTGGAAAAATTCCTCCACGCGCTTGGCGAAGTGGCAGACTATACGCGGGCCCATTCTTCCACTCCCGGCCGTCCCATAGACTTCGATGCAACGGACGAGAGCGGCATGCAGGGGCTGTCAGATGACGTGCGTTTCGACGTGGAGTTCTGATGCCGCAGGCCGACCATACGGCCGTAGGGTGACAGCTGCTGACTCGTCCGTGTGCCGGTAGGTAAAGCGGTTTTTTCGTCGATTGCCTACACTTTGCCATTAGCGATTCTAAGCGCGTTGATAGCCAGTGTGTTAAGGGCGTAGGTGCGAGGCCGGTGACTGTCACCGGCCTGTCACCCTGCCCTCCCGACGTGAAGCCGGACTAAGGTGGCAGAAAGGTGTAGGTGACGAAAACTTACCTACACCCCTATCCGTGTGTATATCAGTCTGTCCGAAAGGGCAGTTGACAGCGTGTAGGTAGGTTGCGAACGGCGTGCTTGCGGCTGTTGGGCTGCCCGGATGGGCAATCCGTGACGTTCGCCAAGGGCTCGCTTTTGTAGCCTGAAGCGGTGGACTGCATCCCTTGCGGAGGTCGTGCCTTACCGAAAAATCTACAAGGCGATTCGTTGCAACGAGGTGCCTTGCAGAAATTACGGGAAGCCTTCCAGTATTTTCGGGAAGGCTTCCCCTTGGCCGTCCCGAATCAAAATCATAACTTTGCAGCCGATTTGCCCCCGGCAGAGGCGTGAGCCTCGGCGTGTGATGGCGAACTAAGTGCGTTAGAGCCACTGATTGGCAGAACGCTTGGCGCGTTAGACCGCAGTGGCGAGGCACTTAATTTAGAGTAACACATTAATCATTTTCCAAACACAATGAAGCAAATTGCTATCAGCGGTACCAGCCGCAACGACTTCGGTAAGAAGGCTGCCAAGCTCATCCGTAAGGAGGGCAGCATTCCCTGCGTAATCTATGGTGAGAAGAAGGACGAGAAGGGCGCACCCCTCGCTACCCACTTCACCGTCGGCGAGAAGGAGATCAACAAGCTCATCTATACCCCCCATATCTACCTCATCGACATCAAGATCGACGGTGAGGACCACAAGGCTGTGCTCAAGGACGTGCAGTTCCACCCCGTAACCGACAACGTGCTCCACGTAGACTTCTACGAGGTTCACGCCGAGAAGCCCATCGTGATGGGTGTGCCCGTTCAGCCTAAGGGTCTTGCCGAGGGTGTACGTGCCGGTGGTCGCCTGATGATGATGCTCCGCAAGCTTCAGGTTCGCGCTATGTACGATCAGATCCCCGAGAAGCTCGAGGTAGACGTGACGAGCCTCGGTCTCGGCAAGAGCATCAAGGCCGGTCAGCTGAGCTTCGAGGGTCTCGAGATTGTTACCCCCAAGGAGGTGATCGTTTGCACCGTCAAGATGACCCGTGCCGCTATGGGTGCCGCTGCAGCCGCCGCCAAGGATGCCGCCGCCGCCGCTGCCGAGTAATCTCCCGTTTGCGTTTTCTCCGCCAATGGCGGCAGCCGCTCCCCCGAGGGGCAAAGACCCGCCGTCATGAGGTGACGTTTGTCTCACCCTTCCGGGGCGACAGACCATGATATAGACCTAGGGGTAGCTCCGTCAGGGGCTATCCCTAGGCTTTTTATCCCCCTCCCTCCCTTTACGCTATAAACTCTATGAATTATCTCGTAGTGGGCCTCGGCAATATCGGTGACGAGTATGCCCGCACGCGCCACAACATCGGTTTCCGTGTGGTCGATGCACTGGCTGAGGCCGGCGGCGTGACCTTCAGCGACCGGCGCTATGGCTTCGTGGCGACCCTCAAGGTCAAGAACCAGACGCTTACCCTGCTCAAGCCCTCGACCTATATGAATCTCTCGGGCAATGCCGTGCGTTATTGGATGAATGAGCTTAAGGTTCCGGTCGAGCGTCTCCTCGTCGTGGTAGACGACCTCTCCCTCCCCTTCGGCCACCTGCGGCTCAAAGGGTCAGGCAGCGACGGCGGCCACAATGGCCTGAAGCACATCGCCCAGATCCTCGGCACACAACGTTATGCGCGCCTGCGCTTCGGCATCGGAAACGACTTCCCCCGGGGCGGGCAGGTAGACTATGTGCTGGGAGAATTTCCCGCTGAGGAAGAAAAGCTTATGCCCGAGCGTCTCGAGGTGGCCGATGAGGCGGTCAAGACTTTCTGTCTGGCCGGACTCGACGTGGCGATGAACCAGTATAACAACAAGTAAGGTGTCGGGCGGCGCGGCCTGCGCGTATCTTGAAGCGCGGAGTAGCCGTCTCGCCCGGTTTCCCACTTTCCCCTTCCGGGGGGAAATCCTTAGCTGTATACCCCTCCGCTATACCCCAATATCCGTAGCATGAAAGCGCAACAATCTTCATCGGCCGCCGTCCGTGAGGCGCGCCTCGATAAGTGGCTTTGGGCCGCCCGCATCTATAAGACGCGTACGCTGGCCTCCGAAGCCTGTAAGAACAATCGCGTGGCCATCAACGGGGCTACCGCCAAACCCTCGCGTATGGTCAAAGAGGGTGACGAGGTCAGTGTCAAGAAGAGCCCGGTGACCTATACCTTTCGCGTGAAACAGACCATCGAGAAGCGTGTGGGGGCGAAGTTGCTCCCCGATGTGCTCGACAACATCACGGCCCCGGAGCAATACGAGCTCCTCGAGATGAGCCGCATCAGCGGTTTTGTAGGCCGTGCGAAGGGCACGGGGCGCCCGACGAAGAAAGATCGACGCGATCTCGACGAGTTTACGGACGCCATGCCCGATGCTGCCTACGACTTCGACTTCGACATGGATGATCAGGCGGACTAATCCGCCCTTTGCTAGCAGGATGCACGCATAATCTCCCCCGTCTGTGTTTGCGCAGTGGACATCTGCTGGAGATCCGCTGCATTCACCCTACACCCCTTATTCCTAAAAATACGCCATTAGTCTATGGACCCAACCAAGTGGACCCCTTCGGTGATCCTCGTTGACGCCGACTATCTCGACCGCGTGGCCTTTGACCTCATCGTCAACTTCGAGCGCATGATCGGCCGCCGCATCCCCCAGGCTGACCTCTGTCACTGGCTCGACTGCATCGCCCTCGACGGCGGACTCGAGTCGGGCGACAACAAGGTGCAGGTTCACTTCCTCCACGCCAAAGGGAAGGAGCAGTTTGACAACTTCAAGCCCTCCCGCTTTGAGGCCGATCTGAACGGACTGGCCTACAAAGACCGTCTGGGCGACTTCAGTCTCTTCGCCTTCCCCGTAGAAGAGGTGGTGACGATGGATAAGTTTTTTGTAGAGTCTGCGGAGATGCTCCTTGCCGCCCCCGAGGTGGAACGGCTCATGGTCGTGGGTGACATGGACGCCTACGGCCCCGCCCTTAAAGAGGCCTGCCGCACGGGCGGTCGCAAGACCGACGTGACCCTCTTTGCCATGGAGCCCCTGGCGGGGCGTGGCTTCCAGCAGGAGATCTTGGGTTATTCGCTGATGTCTGCACTGGGCATCAGGAGCGAGGAGCTGGGGTAGGGGACGAGCGGCCCCCGTTGCTGCCGAAAGCGTAGCCTTCGAGAATTTCGCTCCTCGCCTCTAGGGCATATCTCCCTCTCATTTGCTACCTTTGTCTCCCGTAGGTTGCGGCTCTGTGATCGCTCAGTCGCGACCTCGCTATCCGTTTCGCACAAAATCATGGACCAGACTATCCTCCAGCGCATCAAGCAGCGCTATAACATCGTGGGCAATTGTGAGGCGCTCAACCGTGCCATCGACATAGCCCTCAAGATCGCCCCGGTCGATCTCTCCGTACTCGTGACGGGTGAGAACGGCGTGGGCAAGGAGGTATTTCCCCGAATCATTCACGACAACAGCCGGCGCAAGACGAAGCGTTATCTGGCAGTCAATTGCGGAGCCATTCCCGAAGGGACCATCGATTCCGAACTTTTCGGCCATGAGAAGGGCGCCTTTACCGGTGCCATCGACCAGCGCGAAGGCTATTTCTCTGCTGCCAACGGCGGTACCCTCTTTCTCGACGAAGTGGGCGAATTGCCTCTCTCCACCCAGGCCCGCCTGCTGCGTGTGCTAGAGACGGGCGAATACCTCCGTGTCGGAGCGAGCGAGGTGCGCAAGACCGACGTGCGCATCGTTGCCGCCACCAATGTCAACATGGAGCAGGCGGTGAAGGACGGAAAGTTTCGCGAGGATCTCTACTACCGGCTCAACACCGTCTCAATCCCCGTTCCCGCCCTGCGTGAGCGCGGCGATGATGTGGTGCTTCTCTTCCGGAAGTTTGCCCTCGACATGAGCGAGAAGTACAAGATGCCCCCCGTGCGGCTCGACGACGATGCCCAGCGCATGCTCGTGGCCTATCCCTGGCCCGGCAATGTGCGCCAACTCAAAAATCTGGCGGAAAACATGAGCGTCACCTCAGAGACGCGCGAGATCACCGCCGATGTGCTGAGCCGCTACCTGCCCCGCCCTGAGCGCCATGACCAGCTGGTAACCGTCGACGATCGGGGAGGCGGCGGCAAGAGCTTTGAAAACGAGCGCGAGATACTCTATCAGATACTCTTCGATCTGCGCCGTGACGTGACCGAACTCAAGCAGTACGTGCGGGAGCAAAAAAGCCACCAGACGCAGCTGGGCGGCCAGTCTGTGGCGGAGCGCGCTTCAGGCCGCATGATCGGTCAGGAGCGCGGTGGTGTAACGAAGGCTTCAGCTAAAGAAGAGGAACTCCCATTCTCCGAGGTGGAGGAGGTGAGAGACGAGACCGGGCCGAGTGTCCATGACGACACTCGGCAGCAGGACAACACGTCGCAGGATGCAGACACTCATACCTCAGCCGAGGCTCAGCTCAAGACCCCCGGGCTGAGCGACAAACGTTCGCTCGACGAGGTGGAGCGTCAGATGATCGCCGAGGCCCTCGAACGCCTCAACGGGCGGCGCAAGGCTGTGGCCGAGCAGCTCGGCATTTCGGAACGCACGCTTTATCGAAAGATCAAGGAGTACGGCCTCGACCAGTAGCAGTGCAGCCCTTTTCCCCCCCCATACCCCTCTCTCTCTCCTACGCGCCGATTGATGAAACGCTATCTTCCCCTCCTGGTATCGCTCACCCTGCTGACCCTGCTGACGGCCTGCACGATCAGCTATAAGTTTACGGGTACGAGCATCAACTACGATCTCATCAAGACCATCCGCATCGACAAGATCGCCAACCGTGCCCCCTACGGCTGGGCACCGATGGAGGCGATGTTTAACAACACGCTCCAAGACAAGTATGCCAACCAAACGCGCTTGCGTCTCGTCAAGCGCGGCGGCGACCTGCAACTCTCAGGCGAGATCACGGGTTACGACCAATACAACAAGGCCATCTCTGCCGACGGCTACTCAGCACAGGTGCAGCTGCGCATGACGGTCAACATCCGCTTCACCAACACCAAGACCAATCAGAGCTGGGAGAAACAATTCTCCGCCACCTCGCAGTATGACTCTAACCAGCAACTTACGGCCGTGCAGGAACAGCTCGTCACCGAGATGACCAACGATCTTTGTGATCAGATATTCAATGCCACGGTAGCAGACTGGTAGCCTCACCTCTCTCTATACATCCCTCCCTTCTCCCCGCCATATGGTAAACGTAGCCGAACTGATCGCCCACCCGGAACAGCTTGATAAGGATAGTCTCTACGAGCTCAGAGAACTCGTGGCGAAATATCCCTATTATCAGGCCGCTCGGCTGCTGTTTCTTCGCACGCTCTTCCTGCTCCACGACCCGACGTTTGGCGAAGAGCTGCGCAAGGCCGCCGTCTTCCTGCCCGATCGGCGGGTGCTCTTTGCCATGGTCGAGGGCGACAACTATACCATCAAGCCCCAACCCCTCCACGTGCATGAAGAGCCGGTTGCCGACCAAGGGAAGGACCGCACGCAGAGCCTGATCGACGACTTCCTCAGCACGACCGACGAGGCCCAGCCCGCCCGACCGGGGCGCAAGCCCACGGCAGCCGATGCCACGACGGATTATGCTGCCTTCCTGCTCGACATGGAGGATGCCGAACCCGTAGCCCCCGAGGGAGAAAACGGCGAGCCGGCCCGCAGCGAGACGCTCATAGACGACTTCATCGGCAAGGGCGGAGAGCGCATACAGCTCAAAGAAACGCCCGAGTTCACCCCCGAAGTGGAGACCGAAGAAGGCGAAGCCGAGGAGGCGGCCGACGAGGGCTATCTCACCATGACGCTGGCCAAAATCTACATCAAACAGCAGCGTTATGAGAAGGCGCTCGAAATAATGCGCAAGGTCAATAGCGCTAATCCGAAGAAAAGTAGTTACTTTGCAGACCAAATCAGATTTCTCCAGAAGCTGATCGTAAATAAGAATCACCAAAATCAGTAAGTTAAGATGTATTCCGTACTCGTCGTATTGGCTGTCGTAGTAGCCGTACTGCTCATATTTGTCGTCCTCATTCAGGAGTCTAAGGGTGGCGGCCTCGCCTCTAACTTCGCCGCCTCTAACCAGATCATGGGCGTGCGCAAGACGACCGATGTTGTCGAGAAGGCCACTTGGTCGCTGGCTGCCGTTTTGGTTGTCATTTCTGTGGCAACGATCTTCTTTGCACCCCGCGCCGCTGAGGTAGACAATACGGTGCTCAAGGCACAGCCCACGGCACCTGCCGCACCTGCCGCACCTGCCGCACCTGCCGCACCTGCCCAGTAATCGGCGGCAGATAGCGCTTCACTCACACATACACCTGTTTATGGGAAGCACGTGACGAGTCACGCGGGCAAAGACGCTTGATGTCTTTGCTCCGTCTCGCCACGTGCTTTATGCGTTTCTGTCTCTGAGGGCTTTCCGCCACTCCTCTCTCCTCCCATTCCAAGCTTTCCCCCGATCATGTTTCGTATCGCCTACCTCCTTTACCTCCTGCTCTTCTTCGGCTATTATCAGGCTGACGTGCTCTGCTATCTTTGCAGCCGGCTGACGGGGCATCCTTATGAGGCGTGGCCGGGATGGCTTGCGCTGTTGCTGACACTTGTGTCTGCCGGTCTGCTTCGCTGGAGCGGACGGTTTACGATACGGCGGGGCATGACGCCCTTTATTCCCTGTGTTTGCCTCTCGTGGCTGATCATCGTGCTGCTCAGCTTTCCCTTCCGCAGTTCCTTGTGGATCGGCCTGTGGGGGCTGGGGGGCGTGTTGCTGATCGGCTTGGAAACGCTCGTTCGGCGTGTGCGTCACCGCCGACAAGTCACCGTGCCTTGGAAACATCTGCTTGACAGTATCATCGGCCTGCTGCTCCTGGCGCTCTACCTCGGTCTGGGGGCCGGGGCGCGCGATGTCGACCACTATGAACTCCGTACGGCCCGTGACCTGCAGCTCGGTCGCGACAAGGAGGCCTATAAGGTCGGTGAGCGCGAACTGGCCACCTCGCCGCGCCTGTTCGCCCTGCGCTGCATGGTCATGGCCCGCACGCACCGCATGGGACTCGGTGACCAGCTCTTTGCCCAGCCCGTGCCGGCGGGCGGGAGCCGCAACCTCCTCTTGCCTGATGACAGGCGACAGGCGGTCACCATCTCCGTCGATGCCCTGTATAGCCTGTTGGGAGCCCGCCCGAAGGCGGGAGAAGAGCCCCTCGCTTTTCTGCGTCGCTGTGCCGAACTGGCGCAGCGCCAGGGACGCATCGGGCGGGGCGAACACCTGATTGCCCCAGTCGATTATTATCTCTGCGGCTTGCTGCTCGACCGTCGCCTTGACGACTTTGCCCGTGAGGTTAAACGCTTCTATCCCTTGCGCGTGCGACAATCCAAACTGCCCGCCTACTACGCGCAGGCGCTGTTGGCCTATATGCGTCAGCGAACCAACCCCGCCGTGGCTTATCACGACTCCGCCGTCGAGGCAAACTATCATGACTACAACGAGATGGGGGATACCATCTCCAACCGCGTGGTCCGCACCAATCGCCTTCGCCAGTCTTATGGCGAGACGTACTGGTGGTATATGGAGTATGCCGATTAACCGTACAGAATTGTCTGAGTGAAAAACTGAAAGCTTATGCCCCTTCCCCGCTATGAGCGTCGCGCCCTCTTGTGCGCAGCTATCGTCTTGGCAGCGGTTGCCCTTGTCACCTGGTTCCTGTTGTGGAGGTGTAGCGAGCCGGGGACGGAAGGCAATCGTCTCTCGCGCGCTGATCGGGAGCTGATCGCCGCCCTGCAGCGGGAGATGGAGGCGAAGCGGGCACATCGCAAAGAGCGGGCCGACGGGGCGCAGGGACTGACACCCTTTCCCTTCGACCCCAACCACGATGATTCGTTGACCCTTGCCGCCCTCGGGCTCAAACGCTGGCAGGTTAGCAATATCCTCAAATATCGCCGCAAAGGCGGCGTATGGCGTTCGCCGGAACACTTTGCTAAGCTCTACGGACTCTCACAGCGCGACTATGAGCTGTTGCGCCCTTATATACGCATTGCGCCCGAAGATCGCGGCGGGCGCCGCATGGAGAGCGACTGGCCTGCGGGCGTGCCGCGCGGTGAGCGCCCGGTCTTTGAGCAGATCGAAAAACTGAAGAAAGGAGAGCAACTGCCGCTCAACGAGGCCGATTCGACGGCTCTTAAACGCATTCCCGGGATCGGTAGCTACTATGCCCGAAAGATCGTGAACTACCGCGATCGGATGGGGGGCTTTGTGAGCGTGTCGCAGATCGATGAGATCGAGGGGTTGCCGCCAGGGATGTCGCAGTGGTTTCGCCTCGAGGGAAAGCCGGAGGTGAGGCGCATCCGCATCAATCATGCAACCTTCAAGAAACTGGTGCGCCACCCTTATCTCTCCTATGAGCAGACGAAGGACATCGTCAATCATATCCGCCACTACGGCCCTCTGCGTAGTTGGCAGGACCTGAGTCTATATAAAGAATTTGCGCCAAGCGACTTTCATCGCTTGGCGCCGTATTTCCGTTTTGACTAGCTCGGTCAAAGCATGATGTGTGTCGTGCTTGCTAGTCTTCTTTAGAGAGCTTTTCCCAGAATGAGTCAAGGTCTTCACCCAGTCCCTCCATGAGGCCTTGGTTGAGGACGATCTGTTCGTCGTCGACGAGGTGAAGGTCGGCAATGGTCTCATGGTCTTCGCCGATGAGCACGTAGGAGTAGGGCTTGAGGAGGGCTACGTGATCCGTCACCTCTGGAATGTGTGCAATGGCCTTTTTGAGGATGGGCTGAATCTCTTCGTAGAAGTTTTCGTTGCTGCTTGAACCGATCCATTCTTCCACTACGCAGCGGGTGAGCTCATGGTCATCGTCGTCGTAGATCATGAGGTCGCCCGTATCGGCATTGACCTGTATGAGCAGGTCGGTCAGCGGCGGACATTCCATTTCGGGGGAAAACTTTGACGCGGCCTTGCGCAGCGCGCGTTCTATCTGTCTGTAGGTATCTTCCGAGGCTGTCATGGCGAAGGGGATCTGAAGGTTTAGGGGTCAGGGGTGAGACACTTCGATAGCACGGTCTTCCGCACCGGCGGTGCCGGTACCGGTTGCCAGTCGGTAGTGTGCCTCGCTGAGGTAGCTTCTGACAAAGGGATCGTTGAGGAAATGGGCCGGGGCGTCCTTGATGATGGCTTTGATCTGGTCGGTAAGGATCGGCGTGGGATACTGGTTGCAGAGCAGCATGAAGAAGCCCGGGCCCAGCACGTTGTCAAAGTTGTTGCGGACAAACTCAATCTCCAGATCCTGCATCTTGGCGTTGAGGCGCTTGGCCTTACTGCCCAGCTTGTGCTCGATCTCGGCGGGCTTCTTGCCTTCACGCATCATCTTGATGGATTTCTGTTGGAGCTCCCACATCTCGTTGTCGAGACGGTTGCGCTTGCTGAAGAACTCATAGAGCCGGTCGTTGAGCGGGCCGCCGGTGACGCGCTGCACCGTGTTGTCAACCTGTATGTCGAGCTTGCCGTTCTCGATGACGAGCGGCATGATGTATTGGTCGCGGGTGTAGAGCATGGCCATCTGCGTGGAGTCTACATCGCCGATGAAACTGAAACGGCCGTGGATGACCTTGCACGAATCTAGGCAGAAGTTTTCAGACCGCACCACCTTCACCCCTCCGCGGTCAGGCGACACACGCAGGTAGAGCATCCGGCCGTCCAGCGAGGGGACGTTGGAGTTGCCCGCGATGTTGAATTGCTCAGCGCACGAGGTGAGCAAGACAAGAGAGGATAAGATGAGTAATAGTCGGGACATACGCAGATTGGCTCTCACTGGGCGGATCGAGGCCGGTCACGCCGTGATAGGTAGAGGCAAAAATACGCCTGTCGGCTGCCTTGCACAATAGCGTAGGGGGTAAACTCGTTGCACCATAAATCTTTTTTGGGGAATGTGGCGGAGATACCCGCATGCGCGGTTAGGTTTTTCACACTATGAGTAAGATTTTAAGTAGAGCGCTGCCGAATGACGCATTGCGGGCGTGCAAACCTATGGTTTACACGCCCGCAGTGGCTGCCGAAGCATATCTCGCTTACTTTTCGTGGCGCATCACCCAGTCTATGCGGAAGGCCGTATAGAGTTCGAGCAGGGTGGCGATGAGGAGGGTGATCATCCATTCGTGCCCTCTGAAGGGAGCGATGCCGTGTGCCGCCGTGATCATCAGGCAGGCCGTGACTACGAGCATCAACGCTCCGATCATCTGCTGACGGCGCAGGCGGCGGATGGTGAAGTTCGTTCCTTCATAGCGGTCAGTCAGCTGGATGGGGGCAAAAACCAAGGCGCCCGCTGCGAAGGTATAGGCCGCTGCGGTGGGGGCGAAGAGGGGAAGGAGGGCGCCGACGATCAACGTCAGGCCTGAGAGACGGTAGAGTAGGGTGCGGAGCATCATGGGGGCTAAGGGGGCGGAAGTCAATGGAGGGGGAGGCATCGTAGTGGCGAGCCCCTTACTTCACGACATAAATGTCCTCATCGGGCGTCTTCATGTAGAGGTCAACGCGTGCCACGCGCTCTACGGCCTCGTGACTGCGCTCGAGCTCGTTGAGCTCGCGTGTGTCACGGGCATATTGGTCTTCGTAGGTCTTGATCTGGCTTCGCAGCTCCTCGTTTTGGCTGTGAAGACGGTAGCGCTGCAAGAAGCTGTTTGGGTCAAGAAAGCCCACGATGATGACGAAGGCGAGGAGGGTCCAGAAGTACTTCTGGCGGATGAGGGTGAGCGCGATGCGCTTGAGTCGTTGACGCATCATGAGGGAGGAAGGGTTAGAGATCGTGTTGCTGGAGACGGTAGGCGGCCAGGTCGGCATACTTCGTGCCGGGCATGCCATAGTTGGCATAGGGCCAGATGCTGATGCCGCCGCGCGGAGTGAAGATGCCCGTCACCTCGATATATTTCGGGTGCATCAACTTGATGAGGTCCTTCATGATGATGTTGACGCAGTCTTCGTGGAAGTCACCGTGGTTGCGGAAGGAGAAGAGGTAGAGCTTCAGACTCTTGCTCTCGACCATCAATTCGGCGGGGATGTAGCTGATGCGGATCTCAGCGAAGTCGGGCTGGCCCGTGATGGGGCAGAGGGAGGTGAACTCAGGGCAGTTGAAACGCACCCAGTAGTCGTTGTCGGGGTGCTTGTTGACAAAGGTTTCGAGCACCTCGGGGGCGTAGTCGTCTCGGTAGACGGTCTTGCGGCCGAGGGCGTTGAGGTGGAGGTCTTCGCGCATGGGGATTTGGGGGGGTGGAAAGGGTGGGAGCGGTATGGAGGGCAGCCCCAACGGGGCGTCAGACAATAGCCTAGGGATTTATCCCTAGGTCTAATGGCCTAATCCGTGACTCGCCGCCAATTACGGCAAAGATATACGTTTATTGGCGGCTAGTAAATAAGCTTGGACGCAATCCTAGGGATAAATCCCTAGGCTATTATCCTGCGCCCCTTTGGGGCTCTCCCGGGCGGAATGCCGGGACTTTCCCGGGGCGGAACGTTGGCTATTATCCTGCGCCCCTTTGGGGCTCTCCCGG